>NZ_CAWNZA010000022.1:0-752410 GCF_963878885.1 Pseudomonas sp. R9.37
AGCCAGCCTATTCGGTACTGACACACCGCCTTCGCGAGCAAGCCCGCTCCCACAGTTTTTAACAGTGTTGTGTCAGAACAGTTGGGTGAACAGCCAGTACAAACTGCCCGACAACAGAATCGCCGCCGGCAACGTTAGCACCCAGGCCATCAGCAAATTGCGGATGGTCTTCATCTGCAACCCCCCGCCATTGGCCACCATGGTCCCAGCCACACCGGACGACAGCACATGGGTGGTCGACACCGGCAACCCGAACATGTCCGCTGCGCCAATCGTCAGCATCGCCACTGTCTCGGCCGAGGCGCCTTGGGCATAGGTCAGGTGGGTCTTGCCAATTTTCTCGCCCACCGTCACCACGATGCGCTTCCAGCCAACCATGGTGCCCAGGCCGAGAGCGATGGCCACGGCGATCTTCACCCACAGCGGAATAAAGCGCGTGGAATTGTCGATCTGTTCCTTGAACAGCTTCAGCTTGCCTTGGGTGTCGGCGTCGAAGCTGCCGACCTTGTCCTTGTCCATCAGGCGAATGGTTTCGCTGGTCAAGTACATGTCGTTGCGCACGTTGCCTACCGCTTCGGCGGGGACTTTGGCCAGGGAGCCGTAGCCTTTGACTTCGTCACCTATCTGGCCTGCCAGGGCGGCGAGGGCAGGTATCAGTTGCGGGGTGGCTTCCTTGGTGCGCACGTAGGTCGACAGGATCGGCCGTGGGTCGCCCGGCAGTGCTTGCGGTGCGCTTTTCATCAAGGCGACCTGGGTCACCTCGGCCACTGCCGCAAACTGCAACGACTGCTCGGCCGGCATGGTGCGGTTCAGCGCGTAGGCCATTGGCAGGGTGCCGACCAGGATCAGCATGATCAGGCCCATGCCTTTCTGGCCGTCATTTGAACCGTGAGCGAAGGACACGCCGGTGCAGGTGGCGATCAGCATGCCGCGAATCCACCACGGCGGCGGGGTTTCGCCCTTGGGCGCCTTGTACAGCGAGCGATTTTTTACAAAGGCGCGCAGGGCCAGCAACAGCAAGGCGGCAAACGCGAAGCCGATCAGCGGTGACAGCAGCAGCGCATAACCAATCTTGATCGCCTGGCTCCAATCGACGCCGCTGGTGCCGTCACGCCCGTGCATCAAGGCGTTCGCCACGCCGACGCCGATGATCGAGCCGATCAGGGTGTGCGAAGACGAGGCCGGCAGGCCCAGCCACCAGGTGCCGAGGTTCCACAGGATCGCGGCGATCAGCAAGGCGAAGATCATCGCGAAACCGGCCGAGGAGCCCACTTGCAAAATCAGCTCGACCGGCAGCAGGGCAATGATGCCGAAGGCCACGGCGCCGCTGGACAGCAGCACGCCGAGGAAGTTGAAAAAGCCCGACCACACCACTGCAAAGTGCGGCGGCAGCGAATTGGTGTAGATCACCGTCGCCACTGCGTTGGCGGTGTCGTGGAAGCCGTTGACGAATTCGAAGCCCAGGGCGATCAACAGCGCCACGCCGAGCAGCAGGAACGGTGTCCAGGTGGTGACCACCGTGCCCAGCTCGTGCATGTCGTGCATCAGGCTGTAGGCGGTAAACAGCAGGCCCATGGCGAGCACGGCGAAGAAGATGATCACCGTCACCAGGCCGGGTTTCTTGTCCAGCCGGGGTTTGGGGTCTGCGTGTGAAGCGGTGGTGGAGGCAGTCAGGGAAGGGGTGGCCATGCCGGAGCATCCAGTGTGGGGAGGATGTCGTTGATGATCATTGCAGAATGTTACAGAGATGCTGCGGTAAGTCAGTGTTTAGGGAATTGGGCGTGCCACTGGTCTACAAACCCCCACAAAAGTAATGTCAGAGTGCAATCAATGGGGGCGCTGGCTTGTGTGGGAGCCGGGCTTGCCCGCGATGCAGGCACCTCGGTGTTTCACAGACACCGGGGTGATGCTATCGCAGGCAAGCCAGCTCCCAGAGTTTTGTAGCATTCCACGGTCAGTAATCTTTGCGCTTTCTAAAGGCCCAGCGCCCGGCAATCAAGGTGAACGTGGCCACCAACGCCACCAGAATCCAGAAGCCTTCCGGGTCAGTGGAGAGCGGCACGCCGCCCACGTTCATGCCAAAAAAACCGGCAATGATGTTGATCGGCAACGCCAGCACTGTCACCACCGTAAGGGTGAACAGCGTGCGGTTGCTTTGTTCATTGAGGTTGGCGGCGATCTCTTCCTGCAACAATTTGATCCGCTCACCCAGGGCCATCAAGTCGTTGATGATCAGCGCAAACTCCTCGGTGGATTTGCGCAATTCCTTCACGTCCTCCTTTTGCAGCCACTGGGGCGGGCGATTGAGCAGGCGCAGCAACGAGCCCGGTTCCAGTGCCAGCAGGCGTTGCAGGCGCACCAGCACCCGGCGTGCGGCACCCAGTTCGGCGCGGTTGGTAGACAGGCGCGAAGACAGCAATTGGTCTTCGATGTGGTCGACGCTGAGGCTGGTCTTGCGCACGATCTGGGTCAGCACCTCGCCCTGGTCGCGCAACAAATGCACCAGCAGCTCCAGCGGCGAGCGAAAGCGTTCACCGGCTTTTACCGACGAGCGCAATTTGTCCACCGAATGCAACGGTTGCAGGCGCGCGCTCACCAGCAAGTGGCTGCGGGCGCACACCCACAGCGTGGAAATATCCGAGGAAACCATGCTGCTGAAGTTGAACACCACGTCGTTGACCACCGCCAGCAAGGCCGAGTCAACGTGTTCGATGCGCGTAGAGCGTGAGCCTTCGTGCAAGGCTTCGAAAAACTCTTCCGGCAGCGCCAGATGTGTCTGCATCCAGCGCTCGCACGCGGCGTGCGCCAGGTTCAGGTGCAGCCACAGAAACTCATCCGGGTTGTGCGGCGCCTGCAAGGCTGCGAGCGCCGTGGCCGAATCAATCTGCTCGCCCTTTTCGCCGGGTCGAAAACGAAAACCGTAAAGCAGGCCAAACAGATCGGGATCCTGATGGCCGTGGTCGATGCTGTGGTTCATGGAGGCTCGCAGAGAAAGCGCCTGTAGGACGTTTCACAGGTTCGCGTGGGCGAATCATTGCAAGGCCGGATGACGATTTTGTGACGGTATGAAAACGAGTTCAGCGGGTTTTCAGTGTGAAGGTGAAGCGCGTGCCATTTTCTGCGCAGGACGATACCTGCAGCTGTCCGCCGTGGGCATCGGCAATCTGCTTGACGATATACAAACCCAGGCCGAGGCCGGCTTGTGGCGTGTCCCTGAGCGGCCGCGAGTAGGGCTGAAAGAGCCGAGGTAAAGCCAGTTCGTCGATCTGGCCGGGGTTCTTCACGGTCAGCGTGAAGTGGTCATGCTCAATCCGCGCCGTGACCTCCACCGGACCGTCGTGGCTACCATGATGGATGGCGTTGGCCACCAGGTTGGAGAGCAATTGCGCCAGCCGATCGCGGTCGCCGTAGACGCCACGCAGGTCGCCGATGTCGGCCTTGATCAAGCGTTGCGGGTGCACGCTTTGCACTTCGAAGACCACGTGTCGAAAAGCGTCCTGCAAATCCAGGCAATCATTGAGGTGCAGCGGAATGCCGCTGCCCATGCGCCCGCGAGCGAAATCCAGTACATCTTCGACCAGTTGCGACGCGCGCCGGCCACTGGCGAGGATGTGCCGTACGAGCGGGTCGGTCGCCGCGTTGGGGTGTTTGCGCAGTAGCCGCTCGGCACCGAAGTTGATGGCGAACAGCGGGTTGCGCAGGTCATGGCCGAGCACGGCGATGAATTGCTCGCGCAGTTCGGCCGTGCCGCGTTCTTCCTGCAATTGCGCCTGGGTATCCTGCAAATCCTCCTCGGCTTCGATCTGCAAGGACAGCACCCGGGCGAACGACTCCATGGTCGATTGGATCGTGCTGCTGCGCAGCTGCGCCGGGTTGGGGTCCAACGCGCAAATAGTGCCGAAAAAGCGCCCGTCAGTGCGGAACACCGGCACCGAGATGTAGCTTTCAAACTGGTACATGCGCGGGGTGTGGTGGTCGTGGTAGCGCGGGTCTTCGCTGGCCTTGTCGATCACCACGGAGACGTGGGAACCCCGGATTTCGTGACAGATAGTCGTGGAAAGGTCCAGCTCGCCACCCACACCGAGGCCGAACTCCAATTGATCGAGCACAGCGCAGGCGGTCCAGGTGTCCTCGGTCACGCGCGCCACGGCGGCAAAACGCAGGCCGGTCATGTCGCTGATGACTTTGAGCATCGCAGGTACGGCACTGATACGGCCAATAGTGGCGATGTCGGCGGCTTTCTGCCCCATGCAGCGGTCTCTATAGGGAGGAGGGTGGGCGTTGTGCCCACGTTAATGAGTGGGATTCTAGCGACCTTGCGCGTTGTAGGTGTAATTTCATTAACTATGTGGGTACTTTTCCTGCCTCTGGCTTTCCAGCGCGCATAAAAAAACCGCGCCACTTAAAAGTGGCGCGGTTTTTTTGGCGGTTGACTCAAGTGTCTTGCTTGTTTTCCAGCACCGCGCCGGTCTTGGCGTCGAGCTTGACTTCAAAGCGCTTGCCAGCGGTGTCGGTCACGTCAACTTCGTAAACCAGTACACCGTTTTTGTGGTCCAGCTCGGTGTCGGTGATGCTGGCGCCGGGGTGAGTGGCCACGGCGGCGGCGTTGAGTTTCTCGAACGGCATGACTGCGCCGGATTTGAGCAGGCCTTCAATGTGGTCCGGACGAACGTCCGCCTGGGCCAGGCCGGCAGTCAGGGTCAGGGCGGTAGCGGCAAACAGGGCGGTCAGGGTTTTCATGGTGTGTCCTTCTGGGTGAGCTGTTTAAGTGGCGCCAGATTAACCAGCGCAACTTAATTCATCCTTAATGGCGAACCGACACCTATTGCGGCCTGACGCTTAGTACCCGTTGTCCTTAAGCAGGTCCTGCACACTCGACGACGGCCAGCGCTTGTAGAACTTCAGCAGTTCGGCGGCGCGGTTGGTGAAGATGCCATCGACGCCAGCGGCCATCACTTTCTCGAAGTCCACGGGTTCATCGACGGTATAGACGTGCACCAGCAAGCCTTTGTCGTGGGTCAGCTTGTTCATTTGTGGCTTCACCAGGTCGGTGTAGCTCTGGTCGCCATGGTTGGTCAGTTCGGCCGATGGGCCGGTGCCGATGGCGCCGAGGCTCTTGGCTTCGTCGACCCACTTTTCAAACTCGGCAGCGTCTTTCGGCTCTTGCTTGGCGTAGTAGGCCGCTTTGGTGGTCTCGCCGGATTCGGCGAATGTCTGCGCGGACTTCGGCTCGATGCTGCCTGGGCCGACCCACAGCAGCAGGATTTTCGGGGTGTTGGGCATTTCTTTCTGCAGCTCTTTCAAGCTGTCTTTTTCAAACGTTTGCAGCACCACGCGGCCCTTGCCCTGGCCGACGCCCGTGTTGCTCTTGCCCAGCTTGGAGCCGGCAGAGCTCAACCAGCCCTTGTCCAGCAGCTTGTTTTTCAGGTCGGCTTCGATGCCCGGAAATTGCTTGGGCTCTTTGGTTTCGATGTACAGGCCGGGTTTGTGCTGCGGGTTGCCTTCGGCGATCTTGATGATTTCGTCCAGGCTCTGGATTTTCAGGCCGACGAACGCTGGGCGCGCACGATCCGGGTAGGCGGCGTTGAACCAGCTGCCAGCGTCCAGGGTGCGCAGTTCGGCCCAGGTGAACTCGTTGGCCGGGGCGTCTTTGCGCTCGGGGAACTTGGTGGCCACGTCGGTGGTGCGCTGCAGGTTGTTGTCGTGCAGGGCGAACAGCACGCCGTCTTTACTGCGCTGCAGGTCCATTTCCAGGTAGTCGGCGCCCAGGTCGCGAGCGAGCTTGTAGGAAGCCGCGGTGGATTCGGGAGCGTCGTAGGAAGCGCCACGGTGCGCAATGACGGCCGGGTACGGAATGCCTTCGTTTGTTGCCAATTCAGCCGGGCTGATCGGGTCGGCAGCCTGTGCCTGGCCAAGGCCGAGCATCAGAGCGAGCAGCAAGGCGCTCTTGGTAAACGTGACAGGCATATGCGAAGTCCTTTCGTGGAGGTAACTTTGAGAAGGCGTCCTTTTTAACAATTGATTGCGAAAGGCGCTATCACCAAACCGACATTAAGGTGCTCAGGCGCCATTTTTCTGGGTTTTTTTGTGCTGTATTGCAGTATTCTTGGCCGCAGCAGCCCCGTCAGAGGGCCGTAATTTCTGCCACGCGTGTAAACCATCTTTCCAGTCCCAGTGGGACTTTTCAGTGAGGTTTACCATGCGTATCACTTCAGAACTCATCTGCCAGGCCGCCGACCAACTCCACGGTTTTGTCGGCCTGAACCGCAGAACCGGCCAGTACATTGTGCGTTTCAGCGAAGATGCCTTCGGCATGGACGTGGCCGATGACGGCATCATTCCTACTGCTGAGTTTGTCTGGCTGCCGGCCGCCGACCACGCCATGACCCTGTCGCGCGAACGCCTGCAGTTGCTGCTGGACCAGAACATCGACGACCGCATCAACATCTCCGAGCCGTTGCGCGTGTACATGCGCCGGGTCGAAATCCCGCAGATCAGTGCGTTGCGCAGTTTGGTCAGCTAAGCACCTGTTGTTTTGCAGGCAATCAAGATCAGAGGTGGGAGCTGGCTTGCCTGCGATGCAGACGACGCGGTCTCTGAGTAAAACCGAGTTGATGCCATCGCAGGCAAGCCAGCTCCCACAGGGGCACGCATTTCACTTCTGGAAGGTGTAGGCCCGCTCCACCTTGCACACCCGCGTGTGAAACGCCGAGTACCAGGTGGCGCGGCCTTGCTCGCGCACTTCGCGGTGCTCGGCCTGCTGTTTCCAGGCCAGGATCGCCGCCTCACTTTCCCAGTAGGACACGGTGATCCCCAAGCCGTCCTCGCGCGCCGATTCCACCCCGAGAAACCCCGGTTGTTCACGCGCCAGTTCCAGCATGCGGGCGGCGACCTGGCCGTAGCCTTGATCGCCCTCGGTGCGCACTGAGCTGAAAATCACTGCGTAGTAGGGCGTGGCGGGCGTGTTGGCGATCATCGTGACAACTCCAGACAGGCCTTGAGCAGAGCGATCGCCAAGGGGGGCGTGACGTGTTTGAGCGCGGCACGTTCCGGTTGGAACAGCGTGGCGACAAAAAACGGATGGTCGAGCAGTTCGATGGCGCGCAGATCGCCGGCCGAGTCGTGGCCGCTGGGGATCAGGTCGCTTTCCAACAGAGCGTTGGCGAACTCGGGGTTGATGCCGTAGCGGCAGCGATAACCCTCGTGGATATCCAGCGTGCCATAGGCCTCGGCGATGCGGGTGTAGGGCGTCAGACGCACGATGTCCGTGGCCTCCACCAGCGCGCAACTGAGCGGTGTGATCACCGCACGCTTGGCGTGCGGGGCCAGCTCGCCATGTTCGGCATCCGCCCAACCCAGCACGTTGCGGGCATATTCCAGCACCGCATGCTGAAAACCGCCGCACGTGCCGAGGAAAGGGCGCTTATGTTCGCGGGCAAACCGGATCGCCCGCAATGCGCCGTCGGTGTCGCGGTAGGGGCTGGCGGGCACACACCAGAAACCGTCGAACGCATGCAATTGAGGGGTGGGCGTGATCGAGTCCGTGTCGAGCCATTGCACGTGAACGTTCAGGTTCAAGGCGTCGGCCGCCTGTTGCAGCGCCACCGGGATGGCCTGGTGCGCGGTGACGTCGGGGTTGTAGTCGCCGATCAGGGCAAGGTGCAAGGTGCTGGCTTTCATCGGGTACGTCCCATGGCTTGTTGTGTCCTGGTGCCCACTATAGATTGGCGCTCACGCAATCAAAATTGGCGTTCGCCCACATGCTCAATGCAGCCACGCACTATCAAATCGATTATCCCGACCTTTCGCTGATCCTCGCCTTGGTACGCGGTGGCACCCTGGCGCGCGCGGCGGCGCTGTTGCGGGTGGATGTGTCCACGGTGTTCCGCGCGGTGCGCCGGCTGGAGGCCGCCTTGGGCCAGACCCTGTTTGAAAAAAGCCGCGCCGGTTACCTGCCCACCAGCCTGGCCAGCAACCTGGCGCAGCAGGCCGAGCACGCCGAACAAGCGTTGGAGGCGGCGCGCATTGGCGTGGAGCAGGGCGGCGAAGTGATCAGCGGCACTGTGCGCCTGACCTGTACCGACTCGGTGCTGCAAGGTTTGCTGCTGCCGGCGCTGGCGCGGTTCATGCCCGACTACCCGGCGTTGACCCTGGAGTTGAGCACATCGAATGATTTCGCCAACCTCAGCCGCCGCGATGCCGACATTGCTCTGCGCCTGACCAAGACGCCGCCGGAGCACCTTGTCGGTCGTTGCCTGGGCACGGTCGCTTATCAAGTGTGTGCCAGTGCCGATTTTGCGCGCCATCACGCAGGCCGCGAGTTGGCCGACCTGCCGTGGATCGCCCCGGACGACTTCCTGCCCGATCACCCCACCGTCGCCTGGCGCCGCGAGCATTTGCCGGGTGTGCGTCCCAGCTATCGCTGCAACAGCATGTTGTCGGTCACCGAGTTGGTACGTGCAGGCCTGGGCGTGGCGGCGCTGCCGGATTTTCTCTTGGGCGATGGTGTGCAACCACTGGGGCCGGCGTTGGCCGCACGGAACACCGCGCTATGGCTGTTGACGCGTCCGGATTGCCGGGCGTTGCGTTCGGTGGTCACGTTGTTTGATGAGCTGGGGCGGCATGTGCGGTTGCCGTGAACGGCATCTTTTGTGACTGGCGGGATAGTTGTGGCGCGCGCGGCTTGTTGTGGCGGGCGGGCTGCTGTGGCGGGCTTGTTGCGGCGAGCGGTCTTGTTGTGGCGAGCGGGCTTGCCCCGCGTTGGGGCGCGAAGCGGCCCCAGATAGGCCAACGCGATGCTTCAGGTAAACCGCGGTGTCAGGTTTTGGGGCTGCTTTGCAGCCCAACGCGGGGCAAGCCCGCTCGCCACAGCAGCTCGCTCGCTACAACAAGCCCGCTCGCCATAACAGGCTTTCCTTAAGGCAACTGCGTTGCCCTCAGGGTTTACGCATGAACTGCTCATGCATCTCGCAGGTCAGGGTCTCGATACGCTCGGTCAGTTGCTTGGTCATTTCTGTCAGGCGGGTGTTCTGCTCCAGCAGTTCCAGCAACTGCTTGGTGGTTTGTTCGGCTTGGGCCTGGCGCTCGGTGTTGGCGATGGCCAGCGCCTCGCGGTGCTGCGCATCGGCGTCGGACTGGGCTTTGTCGCGGGCGGCCTGGCGTGTCTGGGCCAGCAGGATCAGCGGCGCGGCATAGGCCGATTGCAGGCTGAAGGCCAGGTTGAGCAGGATGAACGGGTACACGTCGAAGTGGGTGATGCCGGTCATGTTCAGCACCACCCACAAGATCACGATCGCGGTTTGCGCGCCGAGAAAGGTGGGCGTACCAAAGAAGCGCGCGAACGCTTCGGCCTTGAGCGCAAAGGTGTCGTTGCCGAAGGTCGGCGCCAGGTGGGCGTGGCCTCGGTGGAAACGCAGGTGATCGACGGGGACTGCTTCTGGCTTGTCTGGGGTCATGGCGGGCTCGAATCCTTGGCGTAAAGACTAGTCAGCACTATAGACCGAGCCCCCGGGCAGACACATGAAGATCAGGTCAGTTGTTGCCCCGCTCATTGGCAAACGCGCTCACCGCCTGCACAGCCTCGCCCGTGCCTTCGCGAATCTGCAGGATCACCGTGCCGGCCTGGTTGGCCAACTCCACACCTTGAGCGGCGCGGTCGCGAGTCCCTTCCATGCTGTCGATGGCTTGGCGGGTTTCCTCCTGGATCATCGCGATCATGCTGGAGATTTCCGCCGTCGAGCCGCTGGTGCGTGCCGCCAATTGCCGCACTTCGTCGGCCACCACGGCAAAGCCACGGCCTTGTTCGCCAGCGCGCGCCGCTTCGATGGCGGCGTTGAGGGCCAGCAGGTTGGTCTGGTCGGCGATGCCGCGGATGGTGTTGACGATGGCCGTGATCTGCTGCGAACGCTCGCCCAGCTTGGCGATCAGTTGCGAGGAGCCATCGATGTCGGCAGCAATCTCGCGCATGCCGCTGGCGGTTTGCTGGATCACATCAGCGCCCTTTTCAGCGATATCCCGAGTGTTCAGCGAGATGTGATAAGCCTGGGCAGCGCTGGCGGCGTCGGCGGCATGCTGTTGCACTCTGGCGGTGATGTCGGAGGCAAACTTCACCACTTTGCACAGGCGCCCGCTGGCGTCGTACACCGGGTTGTAGTTGGCCTCCAGCCACACCGTCTGACCGTTTTTGTCGATGCGTTCAAACTGGCCGTTGAACAGTTCGCCCTGGTTCAAGCGCTTCCAGAACTCACTGTAGGTCGAGCTGTTGGCCAGGTCCGGCTTGCAAAACAGGCGGTGATGCTTGCCCTGAATCTGCGCCAGGCTGTAGCCCATGCGCTGCAGGAAATTTGCATTGGCGGTAATGATGGTGCCGTCGAGGTTGAATTCGATCACCGCCATGGCCCGGTCGATGGCACCCAACTTGGCGTTGGCTTCGCTTTCGGCCTGCAGGCGCGGGGTAACGTCCATGGCGTATTTCACCACTTTGATGACCTGGCCGGTGTGATCGCGCACCGGGTTGTAGCTGGCTTCCAGCCATACCGATTGGCCGTCGCCGCCGACGCGTTCAAAGGTGCCCGACTGAAATTGGCCATTACGCAGCTGCGTCCACAACTGGTTGTACTCGGCACTGCGCGTGAACGCGGGGGTGCAGAACATACGGTGGGGCTGGCCCTCGATCTGTTCGGCGCGGTAGCTCATGGTCTTGAGGAAATTCTCATTGGCCCGCAGGACGGTACCTTGCAGATCGAATTCGATCACGGCCATGGAGCGCTCGATGGCATCCAGCAAGCTGGCTTGTTGGGCGTTGGTGTGTTGCAGGGTGTTGATAGTTTTTTTGTGGGCGTTGAATAGCATGTTCGAGAGCTCGGGGAAGCACGCGTCAGAGGTATCCATGAATATGCGCCTGCCCCCGTAGGGCACCAGGCCTTACGGTTGACTTGCTCATTGTCAGCTTCCTTGTGCTGACAGAGGGGGGTTGAACAACGGGTTCAGAGTGATCGGCCGGCCAAGAAGTTCGCCTTCACGGCGGTGGCATCAATGAGTAGGCGACCAATGGTGGCATTATGCTTCTGCAGCAGCACGGCGGAAGAGAAATCAGACGAGGTGTTGTAGGACGACTTAGGCGGAGTGGGCGACGACACAGTGGCTGACATTCACCCGGTTGCGGCCGGTGTCCTTGGCGGCATAGAGCGCGCGATCCGCGGCGTTGAGCCACATTGCCGCATCGCTGAAGACGGGTTGGAAGTCTGCCAGACCAATGCTCAGGCTCACGCGCAACGCTGGGATCTGCGAATTGCGATAGTTACTAAAGGTTTCTCGCATGTGTTCCATGACCAGCGCGGCTTCTTCCAGTGGCATTTGCGGAAGAATCACGCAGAACTCATCGCCGCCGTAACGGCCAGCCAAGTCATTTTCCCTCAGGTGTTGACGCAACTCCTGACTCAACTGGCGCAACACCTGATCACCGACGATATGGCCGTAGGTGTCGTTGATCTGTTTGAAATGGTCGATATCAATCAAGGCAATGGTGGCGTGGCCCTGTTGCTGCTGGCATTTGTGGAACTTGAGATTGAGCAGGTCTTTCCACGAGCCATGATTGAGCAGGCCGGTGAGACTGTCGACGCGGCTGAGGGCGCTGAGCGCGCGTTTGTGTTCCGAGAGTTTGATTGCCAGCTGATAGCAGACCATGCCGATCGCCATCGGATAAAGCGTCAGCATCGGCAGGCAGGTATACACCTGGGCAAGGCTGACGTTGGGATTGAACTTAATCCCCAACAGCGCCCACGCTACGCCGATACCGCCCGCCTGTGCCACCAGCCCGCGCAGAAACAGGCGCTTGCCCCCGGCCGCGACGTTGTTCATGGTCATCATCGACAGGATGGTCACGGTCGTCAGCGGTGTGAATTGCGTGGCCGCCGCCCAGAAACCGCCGAGCAGCGAGTCATAGAGCAAGTTGCGTTGTTCGGCCTGGTAGGGAAATTGCGAGCGCGTGGAGAGCTGGTACGCCACATGGGCCCAGGCGTAACCGTTGAATATCAGTAGCGCCCATACCCAGCCCGGCATGGCCAACGGGTAAAGGGCGCCGATGACGCTGATACAGCCGATACCCAGGCCGATAATCCTTGGCTTGTAGATACGTCTGGCAAATGACAGCCCTTTGCCTCGTCTGTTTTCCATAGTGTTCCGGGTCAGCTCTTTTTTGCAGATACGACAGCGTGCGTCAGCGGCTTGAACCGTTGATCGGATATTAGGTGGGAATATTGTCAGTTATTCACGTGGGAATAATCAGTGTCCTTCCAAGCCATTTGCGCAGCACACCGGGTGAATGCGCTAAAAACGACCTGGAATGTCGCTCATGCAACAGGCTTTGTTACGAACGGGCAGGGCTGACTTCGTAGCCGGCCAGGAACAGGTCGATGGCCGATTCGATAACGCTGGCCTGTGTGGCAGCGTCGAGGGTAGGTTGGCCCAGCGTAATTTGCGGCCAAAAGGCGAACGCCTTGAGCAGGCTCTGGATCTGATGGGCCGCAAAGGCCGGGTCGGTGCAGGCCAGGCGGCCGTCTTCCTGGGCCGCGCGTACCCACTGGGTGAAGCCTTCCTCGCGCTTGCTCAAGCGGTTGACCATGTCTTGCGCGCGTTCGGGCGAATGAATGGTGGCGGCGATCGCGACACGGGCCAGGTCGAGGAAGTTGGCGTCCGACATCATCTGCATCTTCGCCTGCAGCAAACCGCGCAATTGCTCGCGCAGGGGGCGGTCACTGGCGTAGCTGGCGTCCAGTTGGGCGACGCTGCTGGCCCACAACTGGTGCAGGATTTCTGCAAACAACTCTTCCTTGCTGGGAAAGTGGTTGTACACCGTGCGCTTGGAGACTCCGGCGGTGGCCGCAATTTTGTCCATGCTGGTGACCTCGAACCCGTTAGCCCGAAACTCGGTGATGGCCGCTGCCACGATGGCTTCGCGTTTGCGGTCGGTGAGGCGTTGGGGAGCAGTCATGGAGGGCGTTGGGCTCTTGGATGAAATTACACTCGGTAGTTTACTTGCTCCGGGTTTTGTTGCAATCTAGAAACTACACTGTGCAGTGTAATTTATGAGCGGACCCCAGGAGTCACTCTGTAATGGCCACGATTTCAAGCCGTCTCGACCCTTCGCCTGTAGCACTCAAGCCTGCCGAGCAGGAGCAAGGGCATTTCACCAACGATGCCCCAGTGCAACATGGCGGCTTTGGCAAGACGTTGCGGATTTTCTGGAACATGCTTTTCAACAAGCCGCGCAGCACGCGCCCTGTGGGCAAGATCCCGGTGCAACCGCTGACACGCGAGCAACTGCTGGCCGCTCCCGATCACAGCGTGTTCCGTCTGGGGCATTCCACCGTGTTGCTGAAAATGCGCGGTAAGTTCTGGCTAACCGACCCGGTGTTTGCCGAGCGCGCCTCACCGTTCAGTTGGGCCGGGCCCAAGCGCTTCCATCAGCCGCCCATCAGCCTTGAAGACTTGCCGCCGCTGGAAGCGGTGATTCTTTCGCACAATCACTATGACCACCTGGACCATAAGGCCGTGGTCCAGCTGGCCGACAAAACCCGCTACTTTCTCGCCCCGCTGGGTGTGGGCGACACCCTGGTGAAATGGGGTGTGGACGCCAGCAAAGTCAGGCAACTGGATTGGTGGCAAGGCACCGAGGTCGATGGCATTCGCTTTATCGCCACGCCGGCCCAGCACTTTTCCGGGCGCGGTCTGTTTGACGGCAACCAGACCCTGTGGTGTTCCTGGGTGATGATCGACGGTGCGCGGCGGGTGTTTTTCAGTGGCGACACGGGTTATTTCGACGGTTTCAAACGCATCGGCGAACAATACGGCCCGTTTGATCTCACGCTGATGGAAACAGGTGCTTACAACGTCGACTGGCCCCATGTGCACATGCAGCCGGAGCAAACCTTGCAGGCGCATATCGACCTTAAAGGCCGTTGGCTGCTGCCGATTCACAACGGCACGTTCGACCTGGCGTTCCATGCCTGGCACGAGCCGTTTGACCGCATCATGGCCCTGGCCTGGGAGCGCAACGTTTCGATTACCACGCCGGCGATGGGGCAAGCGTTCAATCTGAACCAGCCTGAGCGTGGGCATGCGTGGTGGTTGGACGTGGAAACTCAAGGTGCGAAAGAGCCCGCGGCGGGCTGACGTTTGGGGCCGTAGGAAAATGAGTTTTCAGGGTATTTCAGCCCTGCGACAACCATCAGGTCCGAGTGCGATGATCCCGCACGGTCATTGTCGGGGTGCGGGTTCTGATGGAAAAAAACTGTAGGGAGCATTGGCGATTGGGCCTGCCTTGTCGACTTGGGCCTTCCTTGCCGGAAGCGGGTGAAGCGGGCGGCTCAAACGCTGCGCCGGCCCAGGCCCAACCCGATAAAGCCAACCCGGGCGGTATCGTCTTCGGCGCTGATTATCCAAAGGGTATCGCACTCATTCCCGGCTACAACGCCGTGGCTGCCCCGATAAAACCCGTGCGGGATCCTGCGCTGTCACTCGTCGCTTTGAGTGGTATCGAGCCCACTGGGCCTGTGATGGTTGAAGTGCCTCTGGTACGCAATAACAGCACTTTTACCGCTTCCAAGGTGCTCGCAGGGTGGCGCATCGGGTTCGCTGACCGGTATGTGCACGGGGCTCATTACGAACCGGTTGAACACAGTGCAGCCTTGCGCCGAGCGTTCGACATCCTGCAGCTGGCCGGTGCGCAATTGGTACCGGTAGATGCACGACGTGAAGACCACAGCCTTCAATTCTCTTTGCAAACGCGTGAAATCGACGATCTGGTGACCAGGCATCGGCTTGATGCCTTGGTGTCTGATGATCAATCTGCGGCGTTTCGTGGTGCGTGCATAAGCGGGTATCCCGCCGTTTGCGAGCCGTTGGCAGAGGGGGCGAAGCTCTGGTTTTATGGCGCTCGGTGGTCTCGCGATGCTTTGCACGCGTTGCTCTACGCCTATCGGCAAAACAACGCCGGCGGCCCAGGCGGCCACTGACCTGGGCTTCAGTCTATTAGCTGACTACACGCCGTAACGTGGGGCCGGGCTGCTGTGTGACAGGTTTGGCCCCAAGGCCAGGCGCGCGGTTTCGTAAGCGTCCCAATCCAGGCTGTCGGGCAGTGACGGGATGGTGACTTTTTCACCTTGTGCGAGCCCTGCCAGCGCGGCATCTACCAGGTTTTGCGTGGTCATGACCATTGTCTCGGGCAGGTTGCTCACCGGCAGGCCGGCAACATCCCAGAACTCGGTGGCGATGGCACCGGGCAACACCACTTGAACCCGTACTCCCTTGTCGCTCAGCTCATGCTCGAGTGATTCAGTAAACGCCTGCACAAACGCCTTGGTGCCTCCGTAAACGCCATTCAGCAGCTTGGGTGCGACCGCCACGATCGAACCGATGTTGATCAGGGTGCCGCGACCCTGGGCGACAAAGTTGGTTGCTGCGGCTTTGGCCAGGCGGGTGAGGGCCAGCACATTGAGCAGGATCATCGCCTCCATCTTGTCCGCATCGCTGTCCAGCAAGGACGCGGTGGCACCGATGCCGGCGTTGTTCACCAACAGGCTGATGCGGCTGTCGTCGTGCAGGATCTGTTCGATACGGGCCAGATCGGCCGGCAGGTTCAGGTCGGCCACCACCACGTGGATATCCCGTTGGGTGTTGGCGTTGAGCTGAGTCGCCAGTCGCTTCAGCCGGTGCTGGTTACGTGCCACCAATATCAGATCGTAACCCTGGCGAGCCAGGCGATCGGCGTAGGTGGCGCCAATACCCGAAGAAGCGCCGGTGATCAGCGCATAACCTTTGGATTGAATCATTGCAGTTGCTCCAGGAGGGCCGAGGAAGGAGGGCCTTGTTGCAACCAAGATTATGGGTGTAATGTCGTGGCTGCAATGTCGTATACCCCTCCTTTAGAGACATGAGGTTTGACCATGGTGTCTGTCGGTATTTTGCTGTTTCCGGGTTTCCAGATGCTCAGCCTGAGCACCAGTACGGTGTTTGAGTTCGCCAATCTGGAAGTGGAACAGCCGTTCTATCGGGTAGACCTGGTATCCGAGGAGGGCGGGCCGGTCAAAAGCTCCATGGGTTTTGCCATTGATACCGTGCCTTTTGGTCCGTACGACACGGTGTTGGTAGTGGGTGATAACGAAGTGCTCGACGCCACGCCTGGCCTGCTCAGCTACTTGCAGCATGCAGCGGTGACGTCGCGTCGTGTGACCTCTGCCTGTACCGGCTCTTTCCACCTGGCGGCGGCCGGGCTGCTGGAAGGCCGCAAGGCGACCACTCACTGGTACCACGCCCGCGCCTTTCGTCAGGCTTATCCCACTGTGAGGCTTGAAGAAGACCGCATCTTCACTGTCGACGGCCCACTCTGGACTTCTGCCGGCATGACCGCCTGCCTTGACCTGGCCCTGGCCCTTGTCGAAAACGACCTGGGTATAGAGGTGGCCCGCGAGGTCGCGCGCAAGTTGGTGATCTACCATCGCCGTGCGGGCGGCCAGTCGCAATTTTCCGCGCTGCTGGACATTGACCCCAAGTCCGACCGCGTGCAAACCGCCCTGATCTATGCCCGGCAACATTTACAGGAAGAGCTCTCGGTTGAACGGCTGGCCGACGTCGCGCACCTTAGTCCGCGCCAGTTCAGCCGCCTGTTTCGCAGCGAAACCGGCCACACCCCGGCCAAGGCGATCGAACGCCTGCGCATTGAAGCGGCGCGCCTGATGCTTGAATCCGGCGACCACCCTATCGACATCATTGCCCGCGACACCGGCTTCGGTGACCCGGAGCGCATGCGTCGCGCCTTCCTGCGTGCCTTCGGCCAGCCGCCACAAATGATGCGCCGCGCGCTGCAATTGCAGGCCCGATGCCCCAGCGGCTTACACTCAAGTTAAGGGGGGTAAGTTATGTGCCATAAAATTCACATCCTCGGCGCTGCGGGCGCAGGCACCACGACACTGGGCAAAGCCTTGGCCGAACGCTTGAAGGTGGTTTATTTCGACTCCGACGACTTCTTCTGGCAGCAAACTCCGGAACCGTTCACCGTTGCTCGGTTACGGGATGAACGCACGCGTCTGTTACAGGAACAGAGTGCCGGCCTCGAAGGCTGGGTGCTGTCCGGCTCGGTGTGCGGATGGGGCGATGCCATGATCCCGCAGTTCACCCAAGTGGTGTTTCTGCGCGTAGACCCGCCAGTTCGCCTGCACCGCCTGCAGCTGCGCGAACAGCAGCGCTATGGTGACCGAATTCTGGAGGGCGGCAGCCGCCATGAAAACAGCGTCGCGTTTCTCGCCTGGGCTGCTCGTTACGATGATGGTAACCACAGCCTACGCAGCCTGCGTCGGCATGAAAGCTGGCTGAAACCACTGAGCTGCCCGGTGATCCGGCTGGACGCTACGCACCATTCGGTTGAGGCGTTGGTGAATCAATTGATGCCGCTGTTGAGCCCATCAGCCGCGAAATGATGCCTTGTGCAGCGGGCTCGGCCGGGGCCTTGTCGAACTTGCGCGCACTCATGCCCCAACCCGGCGCAAACCCCGGGAAAAACACCAGACCCTCAGCTTCCAGCCGAAAGGCCAATACCAGGCGGGTTTCATCATCTACATCGCCCTGGCTTTCAAAGCGTTGCACCGTTTCGACCGCCAGCCCGGCTTGGCGGGCCAGTTCTTCCCGGCTCCAGCCAAGCATCGCGCGGGCCTGCACACTGTGCTTGGCGGTGAATTGGTGCAGGACGATCTGCTGTTCTACAAAAGAGCTCATTGCCAGAGAGGACATGGGGGTTTCTCCAGGTTCGACGGGGGAAGGCAAACTATACTGTGTTTTTGTACAGTTGTTTTGACCGCTCATCAACTGGATTTTTTTAATGGCGTTTGGGCCGCGCGTTATTCCACGCCCGGCGCTTCTCGAATGATCAGGTGATCCAGGTTCTCGATATTCGCGCTGAAGACCCCGAATGTCTGCTCGGGGTTTTTCTTGCTCGGCACCTGTTTCAATTGCGGCGTGACCCCATAAAAGAAGCAATACAGCGCCTTTTTACTGTCTGCCGCCGCCTTGATCTGTTCCAGGAACGCCGTGCGCTTGCGGTAGTTTTCGATGAGTTTTTTGCTCAGGTAGACGTTGACCGAGTAGGGCTTCTTGTCGAGCCACACTTTCTTTTCGAAATCGATGCGAAAGCTGGCGGTGTAATCCTTGATCGCCTTGATTTTGCCCCAGTAGATCAGGCCGTTGTTATCTTGCAGGTACTCGATCTTCTTGAAAAACGTCCAATAGGTTGCCGTGTGATCGCCGATCTTCAGCGGCATGCTCTTGAGTTTGTCTTTATCGTCGATATTCGACACATAGCATTCCACCGGGTGGGCGAACACGCTGGTTTTGTCTGGGGTAGAGTCGCTGGCGCTGGGGGACGGACGGATACGATTAGACGCAACCTTCGTGGGATCGTGTGGGGCGCCGGCTTCGGTGCCGGTCACGGCCGGCTTGCGCTCGTACTGGCGTCGCGTCAGTACCCATTCCGATGGGAAACTGTCCTCGCGCTCGTCATCAGTTTCGCCGGTCGCAGTCTTGTGCGTGCTGGCGTAGCGGCAGCCGTCAATGTGCTGGGTACTGGCCTTGTTCTTAAAATGCGGCGTGCGTTGATAGTTGACGTTTTTTGCGTTGAAGGTGCTGAGCGCATTGCCCGCATCGAACGCTGCGCGGCATTCATCGTTGGGGCACAGGAAGCTGTCCTTGTCGGAGTCGAAAGGGCTGGTTTCGTCGAAATTCAGGTCCCGTACGTCGTAGATCGACAGCTTGTCATCGAGACTCAGGCTGTAGGCCGTGTCGAATTTCATGGGGCTCGGGTCCGTGAGATGAATGACTGGATATTACGCAAAACTTCGCCGTTACGGAGATCAAAAAATCTGGGAGCGGGATTGTGTGGGAGCGGGCTTGCTCGCGAAGGGGGTGTGTCAGTTCCGAGTGCATTGATTGATCCACCGCGTTCGCGAGCAAGCCCGCTCCCACATTAGATAGGCGGTGTTCCGGCCACCCGCCGTCCACTCAGGAAACACAAGGTGCCACCCACGGCGGTCAACGCGCCGAGTGCGTAGAACATGCTGACCGGCGCCGCATTGATCAGCAGGTACCCGCAAATGACCGGGCTCATCGCCCCGCCAAACGCCGCCAGGTTTTGCGCGCCGTAATAACTGCCGCGCAGTGCATCCGGGGCGATGGTGTCGATGAACAGGAATTCCGAGGGGTAAATGATCATCTCGCCCAAGGTGAACACGAACATCGCCAGGCACCAGGTCACCAGGCTGTCCGCCAGACTGAAACCGATCAGTCCGACAATGAACAGCAACGTGCCCAGCACAATCCAGTAGCGCAATTGCTCGCGTTTCAGAAATCGCCCGATCTGGTACTGCATCAAAATCACGGTGATAGCGTTGCAGGCCAGCACCGCCGACAGAATCTTCAGCGCCTCGGCGGGCTTGTAGGCCACCAGCAGAAACTGTGACAGATAAAGCGTATAGCGCCCGTGGACAATGGTGCTCAACAGGCTGCCGCTGGTGAACAGGATCAGTGTGCGGTCGCTGCGCAGTGTGCGCAGGGTCGTGAGAAAACTCAGGGGTTTATTGCTGTTGTCGCGTTGCGTCGGCGCAATGCCGATCATCAGGAACACACTGCCCAGGGCGATGGCGCTGGCGATCAGGAACGGTGCCCAGGGGATCTGCCCGGCGATCACCACACCCACCATCGGGCCGGTGGCATAGCCGACGTTGGTCAGGGTGTAGCGCAGGGAAAATACTCTGGCGCGGTCGCCCACCGGCAGGTTTTCGCTGATGATCGCCTTGGAGCCGATCAGGAACAGTGCCGACGCGGCTTCAGTAATCACCAGGGTCAGGGTGGTGAGGTAGAGGTTGCTGGCAAAGGTCAGCAACAAAAATCCGATGGCGCTGGAAAGCATGGCCAGGATCAGCAGCTTGCGCTTTTCCAGGCGGTCAATGACGTAGCCGCCATAGAGGCCGAGCAGCGTGGCGATGAACACGGCGATGCCCATCAGCAAGCCGATGTCCTGCTGGTTGAGGCCCAGGCGCGTGCTCAGCCAAAGGGCCAGCAGCGGACTGGTCATCGCGCGGCTGACGACGATGGTCACCGAGCAGATCATCAGGCGGCGGATTACCAGGGAGTAGGTGGCCACGGTGGGGCGGATGTCCTTATTATTTTTCCAATACAACACAATCAAATGTGGGAGCGGGCTTGCTCGCGAATGCGGTGGATCAGTCGGTAAATTTGTCACTGATACATCGCATTCGCGAGCAAGCCCGCTCCCACATTCAGATCAAGTTACTGCCCGGCATTGATGCTGATTTTTTCCACCGCACCCTGTTCCAGATCCCACTTCTTGAGGATCTTGCCGTACGTGCCATCATCAATCATGCCCTGCAGCGCCTCACTGATCGCCGTGACCAGCTCGGTGTTGCTCTTCTCAATCCCCAGCCCCGTGAACTGCTTGGAAATCGCCAGGCCCACCGGCTTGTATTTGCCCTTGTCCAACGACATCAAATAAGGAATCGTCTCGCTGCCCTGCATCGCCGCGTCCAAACGGTTTTGCTGCAATTGCGCGCGCGCGTCCGCCGAGCCTTCAGTGCCGATCACCACGATTGCCGGCTTACCCGCCGCCTCGCAGTTTTCTTTGCTCCACGCGGCAATTTCCGACGGCCAAGTAGTCCGGCGGCTGGTGCCGACTTTTTTACCGCACAGGTCAGTCAATTCCTTGAGGTCTTCACGCTTGGCCAGGGTGTACAGCTGCGGGCCGCTGGTGAAGTAGTCGATGAAGGTCACGGCCTTCTGGCGCTCGGCGGTGTCGCTCATACCCGACAGCACGATGTCGACGCGCTTGGTGGTCAGGCCGCTGAGCATCTGCTCGAAGCCGGTTTCCTGCCACTTGATCTTCACGCCCAGGCGCTCGGCCAGGGCGTTGCCCAGGTCGAAGTCAAGGCCAGTGAGTTTATTGGTGGCGGTGTCCTTGAAATCCATCGGCGGGTAGTTCGGCACGATGGCCGCGCTGATCTCACCCTTGTCCTTGATTGCCGCCGGCAATGCCGCGAATACACACGAGGAGGCCATCAGGCCTGCGAGCAACGTTGGGATAAACAATTTTTTCATGGGGGGCGTTCTCGTTAGTTTTTTAGTTAAGTGCGAACGGCAGAAATAAAGCTTTGGGTACGTGGGTTTTGTGGGCTTATTAGAATTTCTTCGGGGCTGCCGGCTTCCACAATCTGGCCGGCATCCATAAACACCATGCGGTCGGACACTTCGCGGGCGAAGCCCAACTCATGGGTGACCACGATCATGGTCATGCCGGTGGTGGCCAAATCGCGCATCACCGACAGCACTTCGCCTACCAGCTCCGGGTCGAGGGCTGACGTGGGTTCGTCAAACAACATCAACTTGGGGCGCATCGCCAGCGCGCGGGCAATGGCCACACGTTGTTGTTGGCCGCCGGACAATTCCACCGGGTAGGCATTGCGCTTGTCCGCCAGGCCGACGCGGGCCAGCAACTCCAGCGCGTCTTCGATGGCTTCCTTGGGCGAGCGCCTGAGCACCTGCACCGGGCCTTCGATGATGTTTTGCAACACGGTCATGTGCGGGAACAAATTGAAGCGCTGGAACACCATGCCGGTCGCCAGGCGCTGGCGGGCAATCTGCGATTCATTCATCTCATGCAGCTTGTTGCCGACCACGCGGTAACCCACCAGCTCGCCGTCGACCCACAGGCCGCCCTTGTCGATTTTTTCCAGCTGATTCACGCAACGCAGCAACGTGCTTTTACCCGAACCGGACGGGCCGATGATGCACATGACTTCGCCTTGCTCGACCTCGATATTGATGTCGCGCAGCGCGTGATACTCGTCGTAATACTTGTTCAGGTTGACGGCCTTGACGATGCTTCTCATGGGGCAAATCTCCTCAACCCAGATTTACGAACGCTTGCCGGCGCCGCGGGCAAAACGACGCTCGAGGCGGCTTTGACCAAATGAAAGAACAGTCACCACCGCCAGGTACCAGATACCGGCCACAATCAGTAGCTCCATGACGCGGGCGTTGGCGTAGTAGATGTTTTGCGCGTTGTGCAGCAGCTCCGAGTACTGGATCACGCTGGCCAGGCTGGTCATTTTCACCATGCTGATGAACTCGTTGCCTACCGGTGGAATGATCACTCGCATCGCCTGCGGCAGAATCACCCTACGCAGCGCTTGCAGGCTCGGCATGCCGATGGACTTGGCGGCCTCGTACTGGCCGGTGTCGACCGACAGCAAGCCGGCGCGCACCACTTCGGCGGTGTAGGCGCCCTGGTTGATGCTGAGGCCGAGCAGGGCGGCCACGAATGGCGTCATCAGATCGACGGTGTCGACGCTGAACAGGCCGGGTATGGCGATGACCGGGAAAATCAGCGCCAGGTTGAACCACAGCAACAGCTGCAGAATCAGCGGCGTACCGCGGAACAGCCAGGTGTAAGTGATGGCCACGTAGCGCAGGATCGGGTTGGCCGACATGCGCATGATCGCCGTGATCACCCCGATGACCACGCCCAGTGCCATTGCCAGAATCGACATGACGATAGTGTTGACCAGGCCCCACAGAATGGCCTCAGACGTGAGGAACTGCCCGATGTAGCACCATTCGATCTGGCCATTGGCAAAGGCGCGCAACAACGCGGCCAGTGCGATCACGATCAACGTGGCAAAAAACATCCGCCCGTAATAACGACGCGGCACATGCTCGTACTGCGTGATATCGAACTGGTTCTCGGACAACTTGCGCTCAGCTTCCAAGCGCTCCGCCGGGGTTTGGTTCATGGTGTTACTCCACTGCTGTACTCGATCCAACTGTTAAAACACAGTCCAAATGTGGGAGCTGGCTTGCCTGCGAAAGCGCCAGCAAACTCACCACAAAGGCCCAGGTTTAAATCCGAAACCCCTGATAACTCTCAGCCCATTTTTGCTGAGCCGCCAACGCCACCTTCAACCGCCCAATCTGCTCCCGAACCCGCTCCGGCGCCGTCCCACCCCAACCACTGCGCGCCGCAATTGCCGCTTCTAGGGTCAAGCAGTCCCGCACCTCAGGCAGCAACCGCGCGTCCACCTCCGCCAACATCGCCGGCGAGGCTTCCCACAACTCAATCTCGTGTTTCTCGCAGGCTTGCACCAAGGCGCCGGTAATCTCATGCGCCTCCTTGAACGGCACACCACGGGTGGCCAACCAATCCGCCACCTCAGTCGCCAAAGTGAAGCCCATCGGCGCCTGACGCCGCAGCTCTTCCACTTGCACCTTCATGGTCGCAACCATCCCGGCCATCGCTGGCAGCACCAGCAGCAAGGTGTCCACACTGTCCAACACGCTGTGCTTGTCTTCACTCAAGTCGCGGTTGTACGAAAGCGGCAGTGATTTGAGCGTCGACATCAACCCGGTCAGGTTGCCAATCAAACGCCCGGCCTTGCCCCGCGCCAGTTCGGCAATGTCCGGGTTCTTTTTCTGCGGCATGATCGAGCTGCCGGTGGCGTAGGCATCGTCCAGCACCACCCAACGAAATTGGCGCGACGACCACAGGCAAAACTCCTCCGACAGCCGCGAAATATTCACCCCGAGCATGCCCGCCACAAACAGGAACTCCGCCACATGGTCACGGCTGGCGACGGCGTCGATCGAGTTTTCGCACGGCCCGGTGTAGCCCATTTCCTTGGCCGAATGCTCTGGCTGACGCGCAATCGCCGAGCCTGCCATCGCGGCAGCACCCAACGGTGACAACGCCGTGCGCGCATCCCAATCCACCAGGCGCTGCACATCACGCAGCATCGACTGCGCATGAGCGAGCAAGTGATGGGCAAACACAATCGGTTGCGCCTGCTGCAAGTGAGTAAAGCCCGGGCAAATGCTTTCGACATGCTGCTCAGCCTGCTCCACCAACGCCTGCTGCAAACCCAACACCTCGGTGGTGATAGTGCGCGCATGGTCGCGTAGGAAAAGGCGCAGATCATTGGCAGTCTGATCGTTACGCGAACGCCCAGCGCGCAACTTGCCACCCAAGGCGCCCAGGCGCTCGGTCAATACGCGTTCGATAAAGGTGTGCACGTCCTCGTCATCCAGGGTTGGATGCAGGCGGCCGGCGGCGAAGTCTTCACCGATACGGTCCAGGGCTTCGAGGGTGCGCAAGGTCTCCGACTCATCCAGCAAACCGGCGCGCTGCAACTCCCGGGCATGGGCACGGGAGCCGGCCAGGTCGTAGGGCGTCAGGCGAAAATAGCGCTCAGGGCAACGCGACAACGCGGCCAATGCAGCAGATGGGCCGGTCTTGAAACGAGCACCCCAAAGGCGGTCGGTGGGCTGGGACATCGGTATTCCTCACGCTTGTTTTTAGAAGAGTCGGAGGCAGTAAAAAGCTAAAAAGACCTGATCGTAGTGTCAGGTTTTTACGGGTGTTAAATCAGCCTCTGTGTGCTGTTCAACCCGCTATATTCAAGGTTGCCAAGGGCGGATGTTTACGGCCATTATCGCCGCCTGGCTATGTTCAAGGATTGGGTTGAAGCCTGTTGAATATGGCACTTGAGGTCAACGCGTATTATGGAAACCCCACTTTCCACTTCTGGAAACATGCCGCCAAAACCCGGCACACGACCGCCTCTGCAACTGAGCGGGCTGGACTTCAAATTGCTGCGCGTGTTCATGGCGGTGGTCGAAGCCGGCGGCTTCAGCGCCGCGCAAAACGAGCTGAACGTGGGCCTGGCGGCCATCAGCAAACAGATCTCCGACCTCGAAATCCGCATCGGCATGCGCCTGTGTACGCGGGGCAGGGAAGGCTTCGGCCTGACCGAAGAAGGCAAGTTGGTGTATCAGGCGTCCATCGAGTTATTTACCTCGGTGGACAGTTTCAGAGACAAGCTTAGTTCGGCGCAAAACGAGCTTATTGGTGACCTTAGTGTCGGCGTTATTGATAACACCGTTTCCGACGTTAATTCGCCGCTCATTACCGCGTTAGGCAAACTACACAGCGAATCGCCAAAAATTAGATTGCGTCTACATGCCTCGCAATTGGATGAAGTTGAGCGCGGCGTGGTGGAAGGGCGGCTGATCGTCGGCATCGTCCCGGTGTATCAACGCCGCGAAGAATTCGACTATTTCCCGTTGTACGAAGAAAATGCCCACGCCTACTGCGCTGTAGGACACCCGCTGTTCAACGCGAACGACATCACACCGGAAGTGCTGCGCCAATACGAAGTGGTCAACCACCGGTACGCAATCCACCGCGACAAGGCCAACTTCGTCACCTACGACAGCCAGTCCGCCTCGGCCTCACAGGTTGAAGCCGTCGCCATCCTGATCCTCACCGGCCGC
Source organism: Pseudomonas sp. R9.37 (assembly GCF_963878885.1). NCBI lineage: Bacteria > Pseudomonadati > Pseudomonadota > Gammaproteobacteria > Pseudomonadales > Pseudomonadaceae > Pseudomonas > Pseudomonas sp. R9.37. The sequence goes on from NZ_CAWNZA010000022.1 coordinate 25,384, forward strand.
TTCCTAGGCTTCCTGCCCGAACACTACGCCGCGCCCCTGGTAAGGGAAGGGCGCTTGCGCGCACTGTGCCCGGAACACGTCCGCCTGAGCACCGCCTTCAACCTGATCCTGCGCCACAATGCCCCACGCAGCCCGATGGTAAAAGCTTTCGCCACAGCCCTGGGCGTCAACCTCAAGGCCACAACATAAACCGCGCCGAACACCGATCAACAAGCAACAAAGCCCAAATGTGGGAGCTCTCGAGCCCCAGCGAGGCAGCGAAGGGATCACCTCGGTCCGCTGCCGAACCCGCTATGTGTATCGACCCCCAGCCCCCCATGCTAGTGCGCTGTCCGGCCTGAAACCGATCAAAATGTGGGAGCTCTCGAGCCCCAGCGAGGCAGCGAGGGGATCACCTCGGTCCGCTGCCGAACCCGCTATGTGTATCGACCCCCAGCCCCCCATGCTAGTGCGCTGTCCGGCCTGAAACCGATCAAATGTGGGAGCTCTCGAGCCCCAGCGAGACAGCGAAGGGATCACCTCGGTCCACCTGCAGAACCCATCCACCCGCATCGCCCCAAGCCCCTGTGCGAGTGCACCACCCAGCCCTGCACCGATCAAAGTGTGGGAGCTCTCGAGCCCCAGCGAGGCAGCGATGGGATCACCTCAGTCCACCCGCCGACCCCATCCACGCATCAGCGCTGCAACTTGCCTTGCTTCTTCTTTGAATGAAAATGCCGAAAATGCGCATCCTGCGCCGCCGCCAACAACTCCCGATCCCCGCGGGTATCGCCCCAGGCCCTGAGCCGATAATCGCCCAAATCCCCATACACCGCCTCAAGCCGCAGCACCTTATTCTCACAGCGGCAATTATTCCCCGTGAGCTTGCCCGTCAACACCCCGTCGACCACCTCAAGTTCAGTGCCGATCAACTTGATCCCGAGGCGATTCGCAAACGGCTGCAACACTAAAGCCGGCGACGCCGAACACAACGTCACCTCCGCCCCGGACTTCACCTCATCCGCCACGGATTGCAACCCAGTCGGGCGCATCAGCTTGCTCCACGTACGCTTGCAATACGCCTCAGCCTGCTGCTGAACCCACGCCTTCTCCACGCCGGTCATAAAGGTGCGAATCAACTGCGCCTTCAACTCATCCCGACTGATCTGCCGCAGCAAAAAGCGCAGCCCCGGCACCGCCAGCTTGACCATCCGGCCATAGAACTCACCGGTGCCAAAGGCAAACTTGAGGAAGGGCACGAAACTGTCGTGATGGGTCAGGGTGCCGTCGAAGTCAAAGACGGAAAGTACTTTGGCGTCAGCGGGGCCGGCTTCGAGCATGTCTGGGTTCACGGGTTGGCCTCGGTCCTATCTAGTGTTTATTAAGCGTGCATCAGGTGTGACAGCAGGAGTTTACTCCCGTGCCAATCTTCCGATCTTGGCGTAAAGCGACTCGGTGAAAGCATCCCGGTCACTCGACCGGTGGCAACGCTGATGGCAATTGGGGCACAAGGCTACAGCATTGGTGATGCGATCCGAACCCTTCCGGGCGAGGTGCTTGACGTGATGCACTTCGAGAAATGGCTGGCCGTTGTCGAGATTAAACGGCGCAAGCACCCCGCACCCCTCACAAACACCTGCCGCCTGCTGACGTACCCAGGCGCGTACTTCCGGGTCACGAACGTAGGATGTGCTGGTGGTGCTGACTGGTTGCGGCGCGGTGATGCCTTCGGGTTTGGTCTTGATAGGTTCGCTTTGAAGCCTTGTCGCGCGTAACTCCAGTAACGCTTCGTCGGACGTGGGGGCGTTGTCTTGATATTCAATGATGCCGCGTTGCTCAAGTATGCGACGTATACGAGAGATGATTACAGAACCGACGTTATTCGCCGCGGTGTAACCAGCAATTGGCCTGTGATTCAGCGCCTCAAAAACAGCAGAAATGTTGCGCATACGGTAGTCAACCGATGCCAAGGACCGCGCGCTTAGAGCCCCTTCACGAAGAAGCTCGTGTTCGGCTGTCTTGTTAAACGACTGTTTTGCCTTTTCCAATTTCAACATTTTCAAATAGCCGTCGACGGAAGCTCCAAGCTCTTCATCGCTCCATCCGATATTGCTTTTTTTCGTATCCATACAGCCGCCAAGGGTAGAAAACCCTCGGACGATACTGAGTAGCCATTATTGCGTCTACGAAATTTCCTACAGTCTGCTGGGATTTGACCGTCTCTGAATTTGGGAATATTCAGATCACTGAGCATAAAAAAGCCCTGAACATGTCAGGGCTTCTTGGTGGGGCCGACTCTAGGATTAATCCCAGCTCAACGCGCCGCCGGTCTGGTACTCGATCACGCGGGTTTCGAAGAAATTCTTCTCTTTCTTCAAGTCCATAATCTCGCTCATCCACGGGAACGGGTTAGTGGTGCCCGGATACTCTTCTTTAAGACCAATCTGCGACAAACGACGGTTCGCGATGAACTTGAGGTAGTCCTCCATCATCGCCGCATTCATGCCCAACACGCCGCGCGGCATGGTGTCACGAGCATATTCAATCTCCAGCTGAGTCCCTTGCAGGATCATCTGGGTCGCTTCTTCCTTCATCTCGGCATCCCACAAGTGCGGGTTTTCGATTTTGATTTGGTTGATCACGTCGATACCGAAGTTCAGGTGCATCGACTCGTCGCGCAGGATGTACTGGAACTGCTCGGCGACGCCGGTCATTTTGTTGCGACGGCCCATGGACAGGATCTGGGTGAAGCCGCAATAGAAGAAGATGCCTTCCAGGACGCAGTAGTAGGCGACCAGGTTGCGCAGCAGTTCTTTGTCGGTTTCGACGGTGCCGGTTTCGAACTTCGGATCGGAGATCGAGCGGGTGTACTTCAAGCCCCAGGCGGCCTTTTTGGCGACCGATGGAATCTCGTGGTACATGTTGAAGATTTCGCCTTCATCCATGGCCAGCGATTCGATGCAGTACTGGTAGGCGTGGGTGTGGATCGCTTCTTCGAAGGCCTGGCGCAGGATGTACTGGCGGCACTCCGGGTTGGTGATCAGGCGGTACACGGCCAGCACCAGGTTGTTGGCAACCAGGGAGTCGGCGGTGGAGAAGAAGCCGAGGTTGCGCATGACGATGCGACGCTCATCGTCGGTCAGGCCTTCGGGGTTTTTCCACAGGGCGATGTCGGCGGTCATGTTGACCTCTTGCGGCATCCAGTGGTTGGCGCAGCCGTCGAGATATTTCTGCCAGGCCCAGTCGTACTTGAAGGGTACGAGTTGGTTGAGGTCGGCGCGGCAGTTGATCATGCGCTTTTCGTCAACGGCGACGCGGGCGGCGGAACCTTCCAGCTCGGCGAGGCCTTCGGCGACGTCGAGTTTGTCCAGGGCGGCCTTGGCGCGCACGATGGCGGCGGAGTCGCTGGCGGTAACGGCGCGAGCTTCGATGGCGGCGGCAGCGCCGGCACCGTCGAGGCGGTCCATGTTGGCTTCGGTGGCGTGGCCGGCGTTGGCGCCTTTAGCGGCTACTTCGCCTTCTTCTTCTTTGTCGAATTCGTCCCAGCTCAGCATGACGTGTCGTCTCCTGCGTGAGGGCTCAAAGGTGCCCGTGTGAAACCGGATGGTTGGGTGTTCACACGGCCCAGAGGCCGCGGTGGATCTTAAGAAATCGTTTGTTGCAACAGCTCGCGCAGGCATTAAACGGAATTGGGTAACGGGTGCTCTGCGTGAGGCTGAGGGGCGGAGCGACTGGTGCATGCTCCAGCGGGAGGCCTCAGGTCTGGCTCTTCATCCCAGTGTAAAGGGATATTGCAGGCCCGATTTACCCGCGCATTATAGGGAAAAATTCGGCTTTGTGTTGCGGCGGAGGGTCACGATTGAGCGCCAAAATGGCTTGGTTTTCGGCCAAGGCGCGTGTTTGCAAGGCTTTGCCGGGATAGGAAATTTTTGACGGGCGGTGGGATAGTTTTTGTGGGGGCAGGAGAGGCGGGTAGGTGGCGGGCTTTGGGAGGTGGGTAAGGCTGAAATCGCCATCGCAGGCAAGCCAGCTCCCACATTTGTTTCATGGTGGGTTCGAAATAGGTTCTTGGCCGCAAGAACGATTACTTGCGGCGACCAAGATCCGGGTTTAAACCTGACTCAATAGCCTGTTACCCGTTAGAGCAACCGTTGCCCATTACTTGGTAATTAAGAATATGACGTTGACCTTGGGAGTCTTCATATTCCATTTGTACCGGTACAACTTGGCATACTTCCGGAACAGTGCTCATGGACAATACTTTGGCCACATCCAAGTGAGTGCTGTAAGTGTAATCCTCAACGATCGGGGCGTTCTGGCCGGCCAGCTCGGTCGGGGCCTCATCGGCCAGGGCGGCGGTGGCGCACAAGCTGCTGAGGGCCATAACTACGAGAGCTTTCATTTCTTTACTTACCTTCTTCAGGGCGAAAGGGGTCACGGGGCCCTTGTGAGGCCACGTGTGTAACTTAAGAGTTGGGAAGTTCGGATTAACGTTGCCTTCGTGGGGGCTGTTACGTTGTTAATCACAGTGTCTTGTTGACGGCGTTGATTTTAGGCGCACGCGTTATATTCATATACCCGTGCTTTTGATAAACACTATTGGCGGTTTTTGTAACAATCCCCTGATAAAGGTTTTTTCACCCAGCCGGAAAGCCACGCAGGGCGCGGGCCAGAGCCGTAAACGGGCATAGCAGGGCAATTTGTAGGGGCTTGTTACTACCATCGTCGAATGGTTCTATGGGGGCGCCCCGGCTACAACAGGGCATACAAAAACAACTATTGTCACCGAGGTAAGAAAGATGAGTGCGGCTTCCCTGTACCCCGTTCGCCCCGAAGTAGCAGCCAACACGCTGACCGACGAGGCGACCTACAAGGCCATGTACCAGCAGTCGGTGGTCAACCCCGATGGCTTCTGGCGCGAGCAAGCCAAGCGCCTTGACTGGGTCAAGCCTTTCACCGCGGTCAAGCAGACCTCTTTCGACGACCACCATGTCGACATCAAATGGTTCGCCGATGGCACCCTCAACGTTTCCTACAACTGCCTGGACCGTCACCTCGCCGAGCGTGGCGACCAGGCGGCGATCATCTGGGAAGGCGATGACCCTTCCGAAAGCCGTACCATCACCTACCGCGAGCTGCATGAAGAAGTCTGCAAGTTCGCCAACGCCTTGCGCGGCCAGGATGTGCACCGCGGTGACGTGGTGACTATCTATATGCCGATGATCCCCGAAGCCGTGGTCGCCATGTTGGCCTGTACCCGCATCGGTGCGATCCACTCCGTGGTGTTTGGCGGTTTTTCGCCGGAGGCGCTGGCCGGTCGCATCATCGATTGTAAGTCGAAGGTGGTGATCACCGCCGACGAAGGTATCCGCGCTGGTAAGAAAATTCCGCTGAAGGCCAACGTCGACGACGCGCTGACCAACCCGGAAACCAGCAGCATCCAGAAGGTCATTGTGTGCAAGCGCACCAATGGCAACATCAAGTGGAACCAGCATCGCGACATCTGGTACGAAGACCTGATGAAAGTGGCGGGCACCGTGTGTGCGCCCAAAGAGATGGGCGCCGAAGAGGCGCTGTTCATCCTCTACACCTCCGGCTCCACCGGCAAACCCAAAGGCGTGCAGCACACCACCGGCGGTTACCTGCTGTATGCGGCCCTGACCCACGAGCGCGTGTTCGACTACCGCCCAGGCGAAATCTACTGGTGCACCGCCGACGTCGGTTGGGTCACCGGCCACACTTATATCGTGTACGGCCCGTTGGCCAATGGCGCGACCACGCTGCTGTTCGAAGGCGTGCCGAACTACCCGGACATCACCCGTGTCGGCAAGATCGTCGACAAGCACAAGGTCAATATCCTCTACACCGCGCCCACTGCGATCCGCGCAATGATGGCATCCGGCACCGCCGCCTGCGAAGGCGTGGACGGCAGCAGCTTGCGTCTGCTCGGTTCAGTCGGTGAGCCGATTAACCCGGAAGCGTGGGACTGGTACTACAAGAATGTCGGCCAATCCCGTTGCCCGATCGTCGACACCTGGTGGCAGACCGAAACCGGCGCCACCCTGATGAGCCCGCTGCCGGGTGCGCACGCGCTCAAGCCGGGCTCGGCGGCGCGGCCATTCTTTGGTGTGGTGCCGGCGTTGGTGGACAACCTGGGCAATATCATCGAGGGCGCTGCCGAAGGCAACCTGGTGATCCTCGATTCGTGGCCTGGCCAGGCGCGTACGCTGTACGGCGACCATGACCGCTTCGTCGACACCTACTTCAAGACCTTCCGTGGCATGTACTTCACCGGTGACGGCGCGCGTCGCGATGAGGATGGCTACTGGTGGATCACCGGCCGTGTAGACGACGTGTTGAACGTGTCCGGCCACCGCATGGGCACTGCCGAGATCGAAAGCGCGATGGTTGCACACCCAAAAGTCGCCGAAGCGGCGGTGGTGGGCGTGCCCCATGACATCAAGGGGCAGGGCATCTATGTGTATGTCACGCTCAAAAATGGTGAAGAGCCGAACGAAGCGCTGCGCCTGGAGCTGAAAAACTGGGTGCGCAAAGAGATCGGGCCGATTGCGTCGCCGGATGTGATCCAGTGGGCACCGGGCTTGCCGAAGACGCGCTCGGGGAAAATCATGCGGCGGATTTTGCGCAAGATCGCCACGGCTGAATATGACGGGTTGGGGGATATCTCGACCTTGGCTGATCCGGGGGTGGTGGCGCATTTGATTGAAACGCACAAGACCATGAACGCCGCGTAAGGCGGGGTTTGTGGGACGAAGCCCCATTCGGCGTGAGCTGGATGGGGCTTTTTTGCAGGATCTCGAAGCCGATGCAAATCCCCTGTGGGAGCGGGCTTGCTCGCGAATGCGGTGCATCAGCTGGCAGATGTGCAGCTGACCCAGCGCATTCGCGAGCAAGCCCGCTCCCACATTTGGAATGTATTTCATGAGCAAGGCGGTGTAGGTCTGACAGACCCGCACAACCCCCAAGCCAATAAATATCGACTTAGCGCGTAGGACGTTTCTGAATGTTACCGAGCAAGCCAAATGTGTAACCCTGCGCCCAAACCTGAGGCAAAGTGCTACGCCCGTGCCCCGAAAAGCCCCGTTTTAGACACCCTCTGAAATAAGATTAAACGCCAGACTTGCCGTGCTAGAAGGGTTTGCGAATAATAGGCCCGCAATTTGCAGCATCAACAGGTTTAATATCTTTTGTCTCTGCATAAAATTCAGAGGCTGTCAATGTGCTGGAACCGCTTTCTCAGTGCTTCTGTAAATTGTTGTCGCATTGAGGAAATATCGGCTTCCGGCCTGTCGTTAGAATGCCGATCACTCGCTCGTCGTCTCCACTGCTGAACCGGGGTAGGACGCAGCACCGCTATTCGGTTTCACTTAAGTCGCATCGTGGGCCACGGCTCATTCTGCTTTTTGCCCTACCGATGGAGTCCCAAGATGAAGAAACTTGTGCTGTTGGGCGCCCTGGCGCTGTCCGTGCTGTCGATGCAGGCCTTCGCTGATGAAAAGCCCCTGAAGATTGGTATCGAAGCGGCTTACCCTCCGTTTGCCTCGAAGGCGCCGGATGGCAGCATCGTCGGTTTTGACTACGACATCGGCAATGCCCTGTGCGCCGAGATGAAGGTCAAGTGCGTCTGGGTCGAGCAAGAATTCGACGGCCTGATCCCTGCGCTCAAAGTGCGCAAGATCGACGCGATCCTGTCGTCCATGTCCATCACCGAAGACCGCAAGAAATCCGTGGACTTCACCAACCGCTACTACCTGAGTCCAGCGCAGCTGGTGATGAAGGAAGGCACCACGGTCAGCGACAGCCTGGACGAATTGAAAGGCAAGAAAATCGGCGTGCAACGCGGTTCGATCCACGATCGCTTCGCCAAGGAAGTCCTGGCCCCTAAAGGCGCCACGGTCGTGCCTTACAGCTCGCAGAACGAAATCTACCTGGACGTGGAAGCCGGTCGCCTCGACGGCACCGTGGCAGACGCCACCCTGCTGCAAGACGGCTTCCTGAAAACCCCGGCCGGTAAAGGCTACGCGTTCGTGGGCCCACAGTTCACCGACGCCAAGTACTTCGGCGACGGCATCGGCATCGCGGTACGTAAAGGCGACAAGGCCGAGCTGGACAAGATCAACGCGGCCATCGCAGCGATCCGTGCCAACGGCGAATACAAGAAAATCCAGGACAAATACTTCGACTTCGATATTTACGGCGCTGACCCTAAGTAACTCGTCCTAGCTGTCTGTCCAGAATGGCGCAAGCAACAGAATTCCTGCGGTTTGCGCCATTTTTTCATCCCCCTTTTCGAGGACCTGAATCATGTTGAAAGGCTACGGGGCCGTCATCCTCGATGGCGCATGGTTGACGCTTCAGCTCGCCTTGTCGTCCATGGCCTTGGCCATTGTTCTGGGTCTGATCGGGGTCGCGTTACGCCTGTCGCCGGTGCGCTGGTTGGCCTGGCTGGGTGATTTGTACTCCACGGTGATTCGCGGGATCCCCGACCTGGTGCTGATCCTGCTGATTTTCTACGGCGGTCAGGACTTGCTGAACCGCGTCGCGCCGATGCTCGGCTACGACGACTATATCGACTTGAACCCCTTGGCCGCCGGTATCGGCACCCTGGGTTTCATCTTTGGCGCCTACCTGTCGGAAACTTTCCGCGGCGCCTTCATGGCCATTCCCAAGGGCCAGGCCGAGGCCGGCCTTGCGTATGGCATGAGCAGTTTCCAGGTGTTTTTCCGGGTGATGGTGCCGCAGATGATTCGGCTGGCGATCCCTGGGTTCACCAACAACTGGCTGGTACTGACCAAGGCCACCGCGCTGATTTCGGTGGTGGGCCTGCAAGACATGATGTTCAAGGCCAAGCAGGCGGCAGACGCCACCCGCGAGCCTTTTACCTTCTTCCTCGCAGTGGCGGCGATGTACCTGGTGATCACCAGCGTGTCGTTGCTGGCCCTGCGCTATCTTGAGAAGCGCTACTCGGTAGGCGTAAGGGCGGCTGATCTATGATCTTCGACTACAACGTCATCTGGGACGCCATGCCGCTGTACCTCGGCGGTTTGGTGACCACCCTGAAATTGCTCGCCATCTCGCTGTTCTTCGGCTTGCTCGCCGCCTTGCCCCTGGGCTTGATGCGCGTGTCCAAGCAGCCGATCGTCAATGGTGCGGCCTGGCTCTACACCTACGTGATTCGCGGCACGCCGATGCTGGTGCAGCTGTTTTTGATCTACTACGGTCTGGCCCAATTCGAAGCCGTGCGCGAAAGCTTCCTGTGGCCGCTGCTGTCCAGCGCCACGTTCTGCGCGTGCCTGGCCTTTGCGATCAACACCAGCGCGTACACCGCCGAGATCATCGCCGGTAGCCTCAAGGCCACGCCGAACGGTGAGATCGAAGCGGCCAAGGCCATGGGCATGTCGCGCTACAAGCTGTACCGCCGCATTCTGCTGCCGTCGGCCCTGCGCCGTGCGCTGCCGCAGTACAGCAACGAAGTGATCATGATGCTGCAGACCACGAGCCTGGCGTCCATCGTCACCTTGATCGACATCACCGGTGCCGCGCGCACAGTGAACGCCCAGTTCTACTTGCCGTTCGAAGCCTACATCACGGCCGGCGTGTTCTACCTGTGCCTGACCTTTATCCTGGTACGCCTGTTCAAGTTGGCCGAGCGCCGCTGGCTCAGCTACCTGGCGCCACGGAAGCACTGATATGGAACGTATCGATCACCTGTTGCCCTGGGGCCACCTGGGCTGCGAGCGCCAGCTGAGCGTGTTTCGTTTTGGCAGCGGCGAGCGCAAGGCCTACATCCAGGCCAGCCTGCACGCCGATGAATTGCCCGGCATGCGCGCGGCCTGGGAACTGAAAAAACGCCTCACCGAACTGGAACAGCAAGGTGCGCTCAATGGCGTGATCGAGCTGGTGCCAGTGGCCAACCCGATGGGCCTGGGCCAGCTGTTGCAAGGCAGCCACCAGGGGCGTTTCGAAGTCGGCAGCGGCAAGAACTTCAACCGTGATTTCGTCGAGTTGAGCGAGCCGGTCGCCGCGTTGCTCCAGGGCAAGCTGGGCGATGACCCACACGCCAATGTGCGCATGATCCGCCAGGCGATGACCGATGCGCTTAGCGCGTTGCCCGAGCCGAGCAGCCAGCTGCAAGGCATGCAGCGCGTTTTGCTCAGCCACGCCTGCACCGCCGATATCGTCCTCGACCTGCATTGCGACGCCGAAGCCGCGCTGCACATGTACGCGTTGCCGCAACACTGGCCGCAATGGCGTTCGCTGTCGGCGCACTTGAATGTAAAAGTCGGCCTGCTGGCGGAAGACTCCGGCGGCAGCTCGTTTGATGAAGCCTGTTCGCTGCCGTGGTTGCGTCTGTCCCGGGCGTTCCCCGAGGCGCAGATTCCGCTGGCGTGCCTGGCGACGACGCTGGAGCTGGGCGGCCAGGCCGACACCGGCCGTGATGACGCGATCTTCCACGCTGAAGGCATCCTCGCGTTCCTGGCCGAACAAGGCCTGATCAAGGGCGAATGGCCCGCGCCGCAGCACGCGCCGTGCGAAGGCCTGCCGTTCGAGGGGACCGAGCTGTTGTTTGCGCCCCATGCCGGCGTAATCAGTTACCTGCGTCAAGCCGGTGACTGGGTGGAGACCGGCGAGCCGATTTTTGAAGTGATTGATCCCTTGACCGACCGCGTCAGCATTGTGTGTGCGGGCACGTCCGGGGTGTTGTTCGCCGTTGAACGGCTACGTTATGCCCAAGCGGGTTTCTGGCTGGCCAAGGTGGCGGGGCGCGAAGCGCTGCGTCACGGGCGCTTGCTCAACGACTGACCACCTGTTTTTGTGAGAACCGACCGCATGTACAAACTTGAAGTCCAAGACCTGCATAAACGCTATGGCAGTCATGAAGTGCTCAAAGGTGTGTCCCTGGCCGCCGCGGCCGGTGATGTGATCAGCATCATCGGTTCCAGTGGTTCAGGCAAAAGTACCTTTTTGCGCTGCATCAACCTGCTCGAGCAACCTCACGCCGGCAAGATTCTGCTCAACAACGAAGAGCTGAAACTGGTGGCCAACAAGGACGGCGCCATGAAGGCTGCCGACCCGAAACAACTGCAACGCATGCGTTCGCGCCTGTCGATGGTGTTTCAGCATTTCAACCTGTGGTCGCACATGACCGCGCTTGAAAACGTGATGGAAGCGCCAGTGCACGTGCTGGGCATGTCGAAAAAAGACGCGCGTGAAAAAGCCGAGCATTACCTGGCCAAAGTCGGCGTGGGCCATCGTAAGGATGCGTTCCCCGGCCACATGTCCGGCGGCGAGCAGCAACGTGTGGCGATTGCCCGCGCCCTGGCGATGGAGCCTGAGGTGATGCTGTTCGACGAACCGACCTCGGCGCTCGACCCGGAACTGGTCGGCGAAGTACTCAAGGTCATGCAGGACCTGGCCCAGGAAGGCCGCACCATGGTGGTGGTGACCCACGAAATGGGCTTTGCCCGTGAGGTGTCGAACCAGCTGGTGTTCTTGCACAAAGGCATCGTTGAAGAGCGTGGCAACCCGCGTGAAGTGCTGGTGAACCCGCAGTCTGAGCGGTTGCAGCAGTTCCTTTCGGGCAGCCTGAAATAATCAAGACTGCTTTGCGCACCGAGTTAGTGCATGCTTCACAGTCTTGAGATCGGCTCAATCCCCTGTGGGAGCGGGCTTGCTCGCGAAAGCGGTGGATCAGTCAGCAGATGAGTAGCTGGCCCACCGCATTCGCGAGCAAGCCCGCTCCCACATTAGATCTCCATATGTTTTGAGATTTGTGTTGGTTTCCGGGCTAGCATTGGCCCTTGTCTTCATTACCGTTCTTCGTTTCGGATAGCATTCCATGACCGCCCACAAAATTGGTTTCCTGATTTGGCCCAGCACAAAAGCACTGACGCTTGCGCTGGCTGAGGAGGCCTTGCGCGTTGCTCAGCGGGTGCATCCGGACGTGGTCTACGAGTTGTCGTTCCTGCTCGCCGAGCCTGCCACCGAAGGCGCCTGGCAATTGCCGGGCGAGCCGTGGGCCGGCAAGCTTGAAGGCTTCCAGAAACTCTTCCTGCTGGCGGACGAGCCGCCGACCGTCATCGCCTCTCAACTGAGCGCTGCGCTCAAGCAGCTTGTGCGGGCGGGTTGCGTGATCGGGGGCTTGTCGGCGGGTGTGTATCCGCTGGCGCAACTCGGTCTGCTCGACGGCTACCGCGCCGCCGTGCATTGGCGCTGGCAGGACGATTTCGCCGAGCGCTTCCCCAAGGTCATCGCCACCAGTCATCTGTTCGATTGGGACCGTGATCGCCTGACCGCCTGCGGCGGCATGTCGGTACTCGACCTGTTGCTGGCCGTGCTGGCCCGTGACCATGGCGCCGAACTGGCCGGCGCCGTCTCCGAAGAACTGGTGGTCGAACGCATCCGCGAAGGCGGCGAGCGCCAGCGCATTCCCTTGCAGAACCGCCTGGGCTCCAGCCATCCGAAGTTGACCCAGGCCGTGTTGCTGATGGAAGCCAACATCGAAGAGCCGCTGACCACCGACGAAATCGCCCAGCACGTATGTGTGTCGCGACGACAGCTTGAACGCATCTTCAAGCAATACCTCAATCGCGTTCCCAGCCAGTACTACCTGGAATTGCGCCTGAACAAGGCGCGCCAGATGCTTATGCAAACCAGCAAGTCGATCATCCAGATCGGCTTGTCGTGCGGTTTCTCTTCGGGCCCGCACTTCTCCAGCGCCTACCGCAACTTCTTCGGCGCTACCCCGCGTGAAGACCGCAACCAGCGACGCAGCAGCAGCCCGTTCGAGTTGTCGTCGGTGCCGTCCGAGCGCGGCTGACCGCTGTTATTCCTCCATGGGTTCGGGTGTGGACGGTGGCGTCAGGGGCGTGCCCTGGGCGTTCAGGCCGGCTTCATCCACCTGCAGATCATTGCCTGTCTGGCGAAAATACTGCCGAAGGCGGTCCAGGCTGTCCTCAGACAGCGGGTTGCCGCTGAGGTCGGACTCGTCGTCCCACGGCTGGCGCATGCTTAGAATGTCGTCCGGGACCTGGGTGATCAGGTTGTCGCTCAAGTCCACGGTGCGCAAATAAGGGCGGTCAAACACCCCGAACGGTACTTCGCTGAGCTCGCAGTTTTGCAGGTAGAGGCATTCCAGCTTGGGCATATTGTCCAGCTCGGGCGCCCGGCCCAGCGGGTTGTCACTCAAGTCCAGGTACTCCAGGTTACGCAGGTCTCGCAACTGGGCGCGGGCCCGCGGGCTGAGGCGAAGCCGGCTCTGCGTCAACGTCAGGCTGGTCAGCCTTGGCAGGTTGAAGATCAGCTCGGGGATCTCGCCCAGGGCGTATTTATCCAGCGCCAGCGTGCTCAGGTTAGGGAATGCACGCACCAGGCCTTCAACGTTGGTGGTGGTTCCTTCGCCGATGAGCTCCAGATGCGACACATGTTCGAACCGTGCGCTCAAGGTGGGCAGCTCGCCAAAAATCGACGTATGGCACGTCAGTTTATGGGTCACGGCATACCCGCCATTGAAATCGTCGATCTCGCTTTCGTGGCGCCAGCCTTCTTCCAGCGTTGCCTTGATGGCAAGGCGCCGGATTTGCTCCTCGGCCGCCGTCTGTTCGTCAAGTGCTACATCAAGGATGGGATGCCGTTCGGGCACGGTCAGTGCCCAGACGGTGAGGTCAGCACTGAGGCGCGCGTATTCGCTTTCCAGGCGACGGATGGCGCCCTCAATCGCATCCAGATCGCCGGGCAAGCTGAAGATAAAGGCGTTGACCTCCGCAGCGGTGAACGTCGGGTACAAGGCTGCGATGCGGGCGTTATAGCCGCCAGGCGCATCGACCTGGAGGTGCTCGCCGCGGGTTTGGCAATAGCGCTTGAGCTGTTCCAGGGTCGCTCGTGACAACGGATTGGCAGACAAGTCAAACGCGCTGGTAACCGAGGCCGGCCTTTGCAGCAGCGGTTCGGGAATCTGCGTGATCAGGTTGTGGCTCAGGTCTACGAGGTTGCGTTCTCGGGCAGCGAGCAGGCTGCGCGGAATCTCTGTGAGGTGGGTGTTGCGCAGTCCCAGGCTGTCCAGGGATGTCATCGAGGTAAAGTCCGGGAGTTGCTCCAGAGGGTTATGGCTCAGGTTCAGCCGTGTCAGGTTGCGCTGGGTCTCCAAGGCTTTGACGGTTTTCGCTGACAGTCGCAGGTTGCAGCGTTCAAGGCTGAGGGCCGTGAGCTGTGGCAGCTGGAAAACCGGCTCGGGGATATCCTCCAGCGCGTAGTCTTCAATGATCAGATGCTGCACGTGGGAAAAGCTCGCCAGCCAGTTTCCTACGTCCAACGGCTGAGCATCGCCACTGAGCCTGAGGGTCGACACGTGAGTGAACCGGCTGCTGAGTGTGGGCAATTTGCCGCTTATGGGGGCAGAGATGTCCAGCGCGTAGGTGGGATGAATGTCGTTGCCGTGTTCGTCCTGCTTCAGTTGCCGACGCCATCCGGCGAGCAGCGCCTGTTTGAACGCCTCGCGCTGGTAGGGGGCGGTTTCGCCGGCGCCGGGGCTGTTCACCCAGGCGTCCAGTTCGCGGTTCAGCTGCTGGTAGTCAAGGTCGCGCCGCGCCAGTTCGATTTTGCCCATTTCCAGGTTGCCCGGCAGGCCGAAAATCAGGCGGTTGATTTCGTCACTGCTCAAGGTTGGGTAAAGCATCTTCGCGCTGGCAATGTCCACCGGGGCCGCATCGGCCTCCCAATAACTGCCGGTGCGCTGGAAGTAGCTTTTGACCTGCTCAAGGGTCTGGCCAGACAGCGGGTTGCCGGAAAAGTCGAACGAATGACTGGTTGCCACGGGAAGCTCGAAAAGTGCGTCGGGCAATGCCGCAATGCGGTTGTCCCGAAACAGCGCGGTCTCCAGCTGGGGGCGCTGCAAAATCCCGGCAGGCAATTGCGTGATACCGGTGTTGCTCAAATCCAGAAAGTGCAGGCCAGGCATGTTCTCGACACTGGGTATGAGCCCCAGCGGGTTGTTGAAGAGATCGAGGGTTTTGAGCCGGGTCATGTTTTCAAGCGCGGTGCGGGTCTGGGCAGTCAAGGTGATGTTGCAATCGCTGAGTACCAGTTCATTGAGGCTGGGTATCGCGGGGACGCCATCGGGCAATCTGTCGAGGTTGAAGTTGCGCACGGTCAGGCGACGCAGGAACGGGAACATCGACAAGAACGTGTTGATCTCCAGCGGCCCTTGCTCGCCCTGCAGCGACAGGCTGGAGATATGACCGAAACGCCCGGGCAGCACGGGAGGATTGCCGGAAATCGGCCAGTTCAAGTGCAGTTGATAGCCATTGGGGGCAGGCGGCTCGTAGTACGCGTCGAGCGGGGTTTCCAGGCGCCAGGCCCGGCGCAGTTCATCGGCCCAGGCCGTGCGGTTGCGCCGGGCATAGGCAAGTTCCTGGCGACTGATGCGCACTTGTGGGTCAGCGCTCAGGCGCGGCGTGGCAGTGATCCAGGCCTGCAAGTCGCGCTCAAGTTGCTGGTATTCGTTGCGCATGGTGCTCAGCGCCGTCGTCACCCCACCGGGCGCTTGTTCCAGGCTGCGCACGATGTTGTCGATATGCGCGCGGGGCAGCGCCGGGAACAGGTGTTGGGCGTGTTCATGCGCCGTCAGCTCGTGCTGCGCACCGGGCGCGGGTGCTGCTCGATAGCCCGGCATGCCGCCGCGCAGGCGCATGGAGCTTGGGTCGTAGGCGGGTTTGCCGACGGGGGCGCCCGCGAGCAACTCGCGCAGATGCCAGTGGTGCAGGGCATGACGAGCAAGCGCCTGGCGCAGGGCCGGGCCCTGGCCGATATGAATGCCCAGCGCAGCGCGCGCCTGGTCGGGCAGCGCCTGGAGCAGGGCGGTGTAGAAGTCGGTTTCGCCAAACAGCGGGCCGCTGCTGTCGGTGGGCACATAGCCGCCGTTAGCGGTGTAAACCAACGTGCGTTGAACGCGGGCGCGGTCATCACCGATCACGTCGCGCAACGGCCCATCAGCGGTGTCGTTTCTGACGCTAATGCGCAGCCCCGCGGGCCAGTTCGGCAAATCGGGCAGGGAGTGCAGGGCCAGGCGGTAAGTGTCCAGGTTGTCGATGCTGTCCAGGTACAGCCCCTCGTAGGCACGGCAGGCGCGTATTTCCCGCTGGGCTTCGCGCGCCAACTCGATCAGGCGCCGGGGCACCCGGCCCTGATCGAGGGCGCGCAGCTCCTCCGGGCTGGCGATGGCACGCAGGGTTTCGGCGGCGCTCACCGGCAAGCCCGGCGACGCGTCGACAAGCGCGCTCAACTGCGCATCGTCGGTACGTTGCAGAGCGCGATATGCCGACTCGAACAGCGCCCAGCGTTTTTCCCGAGCCAGCTGGGCAAGTGTTTGCCTGAGGACACCCGTACGTGCTTGAAGCGAGGCTGTGGGATGGCCGAACGCTTCCCCCAGCAACGTCCTTCTCTGCGGTTCGTCCAGCGCTTCGAGCAGGGTCTGGAGCAAGTCGCCATTGTTGAGTTGGTGCTCGTGAATCTGGGTAACGCTTGCGTCTGTGGCGCCCGGGATTTCCCAGTGCATGCGTCCCTGGCTGTCGATCAGGCGCAAGGTTCTGGTGGTGGGCCACAGCCCGTAGTTGGTCAAGAGCAGCAGCTGGGTCTGGGCATCGGCCAACGCCTGGACACCGGGGTCATCACTGTTCATTTGGTCGATGAAGGTTTGCAGGTCCTGGTCGATTTTGAAGCGCTTGAAGGTGTCGGCCAGCAGCGGTGGCAGGGGTTCGCGGGTCATGTAGAGCTTGCGCAGCGCCGCGTCTTCGACGCCGCTGACGTGGCGAATCTGTGCCAGTTGCAGGTCGCTGAAGCTTTGCGCCTGATGGCCCAGACGGCGCATCAACTGGGCGCTGTCCCAACTCAGCGGCCGGTCCAGTTCACTCACCCAGGCGCCTTGGCCATTGCTGTGTGCCGTTGGGCGGTAGGCATTGGTGCGGGTGGGATGCTTGAAGTAATGCGTGTGGGTGCCGGGGTCGAGGCCCAGCGCGTAATGCGCGCCGGACAGGGGCAGGATGTCTTGCTCGCCATGCGCGTGCAGGCCGAGCGGGTTGGCGCGCGAGCCTTCGGGCAGCGTCACCGCATGGGCGTAAGGCGCAAGGTCCGGTCGCCACAGCCGGGACTGGCCATCGGGCAAGGTGACGGGTTTGAGGCGGTCGAAAAACTGCCAGAGTTCAGCGGGCAAGTGCTGGCGCAACAACCCTTCGGCAAGCGGCGGGCCGAGGGCGAACATGCCCAGTTGGACCATCTGCTCCAGCACTGACATCAGGTGCCCGAACGCCTGGGCCTTGAGGCCTTCGGCCCAGTCGACGATGCCCTCGAACGTGTCATCCAGCAGCTGATACGCGGTGTAACCCAGCATCAGTAAACCCACAGGCGGTACGAACGGCGCCGCGACCAGCGCGGCAATCTGCAGCAGGGCCGAGCCGATCTTTTCGAACAGGCTCCAGCGCTCCCAGCGGGTTTTCTGGTCGGCGCTGGCAGTGGACACGGCTTGAGCGCGTGCGTCGTTGAAGAGTTTGCTCAGGGTGGTCTGGTAAAGGTGTTCGAGCACCGAGCCGCTGATCGGTGTGACGGCAAACTGCAGCCCAGGCTTGTCCACCGGTGTATTCCGCCAGGCCGGACGCGGGTCGCCGCGGGTGTGCGCATGCCAGGTGACGCGGGACAGGCGCTGGCCGAGGTCGGCGAAAAAATGCCCGCGCTCGTCGTGGTTCACGAAACGGCTGAAGAATTGCTGGTACGCAGGCAGGCGCAGGTCGGCGGTCAGGGCCTGCATGAACTGCACGCTGGAGCGGTACTCCTTGAGCGGGTGTTGCGGGTCGTGCGGAATATAGGCAATGACGGGCACCACGTGATTGGCCCGCTCAAGGTCCGCGTGGGCAAACAGCACAATGCCTGTCAGCGGGCTGGACAGCATGCTCAGGGCGTGACAACGCAGTGCGTTGCAGCCCCCCGGATTGCTCAACAATTGTTGCAGGCGCTGCGAGCTGGCTTGCGACAGGTCGCCCCGCAGGCGCGCCATGTGCAGGGCGAGTTTCAGGTTGGCGACCTGGCTGGCATCGAAGCGGTGTTGCAGGTGTGCAGTGGCGACGGGGTTGTTGAGGTCCAGAGAGTGCTCGAGGTAGGCGCTGTATTGGCCGCCAATGTCCAGTTCGCGGCACAGGCGGGTATAGGCCGGCACGCTGATACGTGTGTCCATGTCGGGCAGGGTATCGAAATGCCCGGTGGCGGTGGGCGGGGTGATAAAACCGGATGGCGGCTCGTAGGCGTCGTCAGCGGTTTCGCCGGCTTCAAAGTTATGCAAGGCGGCGTCCAGCAGCGACACGGTCCAGGTTCGCACTGCGCCGGAGCGCGCGGGGAACCAAGGGATGGTCGCCGGTATAGACAGGCGCAGGTAGGTGTTGCGCACATCGCACTCCACACCAAAGCGCTGCTTGAGCGCCTGCTGCAGCACGGGCGCGGCAAAGTCGGCGGGTGACTTGAGTGCGTCCATGGCCTTGTCGAGCAGGTTTTGGGTGGTCCAGGCCTCACGGATCAGGCCTTTGAGCGCCGTGTCCTGCTCGGCTGAGGGTTGGGCGTACCCAATCGGGGCACTGGTTTTAAGGGCGTTGCGACGTGCGGCCGACGCGTCGCCCAGCCAGTTGGGGATCGCGTTTTTGAGCGTTTCATGATGAACGTCGCGCGCAGGGATCAGCCGGTCGAAAGCGGGCACGCTGGGTTGCTGGCTCATTGCAAAGCTTCCTGAGGATCAAATGATGCCCTCAGCAGAACAGTTCGCCGCCGCCGATCCGTGTTAGATAATTAAGCGCGAGCCGTAAATCGGTGCCGCTGGGCGAGCCCACGGTTTAAACTGCGCCATTGCGATGCTATTTGTCGCATTGGCGTAAACCCGCTGAAAACGCGGGTTGGCGCTATAAGAAGTTGTCGCTTGGCGGCAAGGCCGCACTGAAAACTGTCCTTACAATCCCTGCATCGCCCGCCAGTTCCAGGCAGGCGTTCCTCTTCAGGAGACTCCGATGTCCGTTGAGCAAGCCCCGGTGCAACGTGCCGATTTCGACCAGGTCATGGTTCCCAACTACGCACCTGCCGCATTCATCCCTGTGCGTGGCGCGGGTTCGCGCGTTTGGGACCAGGCGGGTCGCGAGCTGATCGACTTTGCCGGCGGCATCGCGGTTAACGTATTGGGCCACGCCCACCCGGCGCTGGTCGGTGCACTGACCGAACAAGCCAACAAGCTGTGGCACGTCTCCAACGTCTTCACCAATGAGCCGGCCCTGCGCCTGGCGCATAAGCTGATCGACGCCACCTTTGCCGAGCGCGTGTTCTTCTGCAACTCCGGCGCCGAAGCCAACGAGGCCGCGTTCAAGCTGGCCCGCCGTGTGGCGTTCGACCGTTTCGGTACCGAGAAGTACGAGATCATCGCCGCGCTGAACAGCTTCCACGGCCGTACCCTGTTCACCGTCAACGTCGGTGGCCAGTCGAAGTACTCCGACGGTTTCGGGCCTAAGATCACCGGCATCACTCACGTGCCTTACAACGACCTGGACGCGCTGAAAGCCGCCGTGTCGGACAAGACCTGCGCCGTGGTGCTCGAACCGGTTCAGGGCGAAGGCGGCGTTTTGCCGGCTGAGCTGGCGTACCTGCAAGGCGCCCGCGAGCTGTGCGATGCGAACAACGCGTTGCTGGTGTTCGACGAAGTGCAAACCGGCATGGGCCGCAGCGGTCACCTGTTCGCCTACCAGCATTACGGCGTGACGCCGGACATCCTCACCAGCGCCAAGAGCCTGGGCGGCGGTTTCCCGATTGCAGCCATGCTCACCCGTGAAGACCTGGCCAAGCACCTGGTGGTCGGCACCCACGGCACCACGTACGGCGGCAACCCGCTGGCGTGTGCAGTGGCGGAAGCGGTCATCGACGTGATCAACACCCCAGAAGTGCTGGCCGGCGTGAACGCCAAGCACGAGCTGTTCAAGGCGCGCCTGCAACAGATCGGCGAGAAATACGGCATCTTCACCGAAGTGCGCGGCATGGGCCTGCTGATTGGTTGCGTGCTCAGCGACGCGTTCAAAGGCAAGGCCAAGGACGTGTTCAACGCGGCCGAAAAAGAAAACCTGATGATCCTGCAAGCCGGCCCCGACGTGGTGCGTTTCGCCCCGAGCCTGGTGGTCGAAGATGCAGACATCAACGAAGGCCTGGACCGTTTTGAGCGTGCTGTGAAGACGCTGACGCAAGCCTGATAGCGACACATTTTGCTGGTTGGACTGGTCAAAAATGTGGGAGGGGGCTTGCCCCCGATAGCGGCGGATCAGTCACTGGATTTATCAACTGACAGACTGCTATCGGGGGCAAGCCCCCTCCCACATTGGATCTGTGTGAACTCAGATCCCGTGTCCGGCATTTTTCCCTCTATGAGTTTTTCGAGTTAAGGAGTGACACCATGCTGGTGATGCGCCCCGCGCAAATGGCTGATCTGGGCGAGGTACAGCGTCTGGCTGCGGACAGCCCGATTGGTGTCACCTCCTTGCCGGATGATGTGGAACGTCTGAGCGACAAGATCGCCGCCAGCGAAGCGTCCTTCGCGGCCGAGGTCAGTTTCAACGGCGAAGAAAGCTATTTCTTCGTGCTTGAAGACACCGAGACCGGGGAGCTGGCCGGCTGCTCGGCCATCGTCGCGTCGGCCGGTTACTCGGAGCCGTTCTACAGCTTCCGTAACGAAACCTTCGTGCACGCGTCCCGCGAGCTGAAGATTCACAACAAGATTCACGTGCTTTCCCAATGCCACGACCTGACCGGCAACAGCCTGCTCACCAGTTTCTACGTGAAGCCTGCGCTGGTCGGTTCGCCGTGGTCGGAACTCAATTCCCGTGGCCGCCTGTTGTTCGTCGCCAGCCACCCCGAGCGCTTTGCCGACTCGGTGGTGACCGAGATTGTCGGCTACAGCGACGAGAACGGTGATTCGCCGTTCTGGGACGCCATTGGCCGCAACTTCTTCGACCTCAACTACGCCGCTGCCGAACGCCTGTGCGGGCTCAAAAGCCGCACCTTCCTCGCCGAGCTGATGCCGCATTACCCGATCTACGTGCCGCTGCTGCCCGACGAAGCCCAGGAAGCCATGGGCCAGGTGCACCCGCGTGCGCAGATCACCTTCGACATCCTGATGCGTGAAGGCTTCGAGACCGACCATTACATCGACATCTTCGACGGCGGCCCGACGCTGCACGCGCGGGTCTCGGGCATTCGCTCGATTGCCCAAAGCCGCGTGGTGCCGGTGAAGATCGGTGAAATGGTCAAGGGGGCCGGCCGCCAGTACCTGGTGAGCAACGCGCAGTTGCAGGATTACCGCGCGGTGATGCTGGAGCTGGACTACGCGCCCGGCAAACCGGTGACCCTGGACCTGGCCGCGGCCGAAGCCCTGGGTGTCGGCGAAGGTGCCAGCGTGCGCCTGGTCGCTGTTTAAAGCAGAGTTTTGCGGGTGGCCTGGAGCAGGCGGCCCGTCTGAGGAGATAGCATGATCGTTCGTCCCGTACGCAGCAGCGATTTACCGGCCCTGATTGATCTGGCGCGCAGCACCGGCACCGGCCTCACCACCTTGCCGGCCAACGAAGAGCGCCTGACCCACCGGGTTGGCTGGGCGGAAAAAACCTTTCGCGGCGAAGCCGGGCGCGGCGATGCCGACTACCTGTTTGTGCTGGAAAACGACGAAGGCCGCGTGGTGGGGATTTCCGCCATTGCCGGCGCCGTCGGCCTGCGCGAGCCGTGGTACAACTTCCGGGTCGGCCTGACCGTCAGCGCCTCCCAGGAACTGAACATCTACCGCGAGATTCCGACGCTGTTTTTGGCCAACGACCTCACCGGCAACTCCGAATTGTGCTCGTTGTTCCTGCACGCCGATTACCGCAACGGCCTCAACGGCCGCATGCTGGCCAAGGCGCGCATGCTGTTTATCGCTGAATTCCCGCAGCTGTTCGGTAACAAGATCATTGCCGAAATGCGCGGCGTGTCCAACGAGGCTGGGCGCTCGCCGTTCTGGGAAAGCCTGGGCCGGCATTTCTTCAAGATGGAATTCAGTCAGGCCGATTACCTGACCGGCGTGGGCAACAAGGCGTTTATCGCTGAGTTGATGCCCAAGTTTCCGCTGTACAGCTGCTTCCTCTCTGAAGACGCGCGCAATGTCATCGGCAAAGTCCACCCGGACACCGAGCCGGCGCTGAGCATGCTCAAGAGCGAAGGCTTCAGCTACCAGGGCTATGTCGATATCTTCGACGCCGGCCCGGCGGTGGAATGTGAAACCAGCAAAATCCGTGCGGTGCGCGACAGCCAGTCACTGGTGTTGGCCATCGGCACCCCAGGGGACGACGCCACGCCGTTCCTGATTCATAACCGCAAGCGTGAGGAGTGCCGCATCACGGCCGCTCCGGCCCGTCTGGCGGCAGGCACGCTGGTGGTCGATCCTCAGACCGCCAAACGCCTGCAACTGGTGGTGGGTGATCAAGTGCGCGCTGTTGCGTTGTCTGCTGCTCGGGAGTCGAAATAATGAATTCGCTGTATATCGCAGGTAGCTGGCTGGCGGGCCAGGGTGAACTATTCGAGTCGCGCAACCCGGTGACCCAGCAGGTGCTGTGGGCCGGCAATGGCGCCACCGTCGAACAGGTTGAATCCGCCGTGCAGGCCGCGCGCCAGGCGTTTCCAGGCTGGGCCCGACGCCCGCTGGAAGAACGCATCGGCGTGCTGGAAACCTTTGCCGCGACGCTGAAAAGCCGCGCCGACGAAATCGCCCGTTGCATCGGCGAAGAAACCGGCAAACCGCTGTGGGAATCGGCCACCGAAGTCACCAGCATGGCCAACAAGATTGCCATCTCGGTGCAAAGCTACCGTGAGCGCACCGGCGAGAAGAGCGGCCCGCTGGGCGACGCCACCGCCGTGTTGCGCCACAAGCCGCACGGCGTGGTGGCGGTGTTTGGCCCTTACAATTTCCCTGGCCACTTGCCGAACGGGCACATCGTCCCGGCGTTGCTGGCGGGCAATACCGTGCTGTTCAAGCCGAGCGAGCTGACCCCCAAAGTCGCCGAGCTGACCGTGCAATGCTGGATCGACGCCGGCTTGCCGGCGGGCGTGTTGAACCTGCTGCAAGGCGCGCGGGAAACCGGTATCGCGTTGGCGGCCAACCCCGGTATCGACGGGTTGTTCTTCACCGGCTCCAGCCGCACCGGCAATCACCTGCACCAGCAGTTTTCCGGGCGCCCGGACAAGATCCTCGCCCTGGAAATGGGCGGCAACAACCCGCTGGTGGTCGACGAAGTGGCCGACGTGGATGCGGCGGTGTACACCATTATCCAGTCGGCGTTTATCTCGGCCGGTCAGCGTTGCACCTGCGCGCGTCGCTTGCTGGTGCCCGAAGGTGCCTGGGGCGATGCGTTGCTGGCGCGCCTGGTGGCGGTCAGCGCGACGATTGAAGTGGGTGCGTTTGATCAGCAGCCAGCGCCGTTCATGGGCTCGGTGATTTCCCTCGGCGCGGCCAAGGCCTTGATGGACGCCCAGGAGTTGATGTTGGCCAATGGCGCCGTGGCGCTGTTGGAAATGACTCAGCCGCAGGATCAGGCCGCGTTGCTGACGCCTGGCATTATCGACGTGACCGGCGTGACCGAGCGCGAAGATGAAGAGCTGTTCGGCCCGCTGCTGCAGGTGATCCGCTACGCTGATTTTGCCGCTGCGATCACTGAGGCCAACAACACCCAGTACGGTTTGGCCGCGGGCTTGTTGTCGGATTCCGAAGCACGCTACCAGCAGTTCTGGCTGGAAAGCCGCGCCGGCATCGTCAACTGGAACAAGCAGCTGACCGGTGCTGCCAGCACCGCGCCGTTCGGTGGGGTAGGGGCGTCGGGCAACCATCGCGCCAGCGCCTATTACGCGGCGGATTATTGCGCGTACCCAGTGGCGTCTCTGGAAACGCCAAGCCTGGTGGTCCCGGCAACGCTGACCCCAGGTATTACGTTGATCTAAAGGTGGGAGCGGGCTTGTGGGGGAGCCGGTTTGCCTGCGATGCGGGCAACTCGGTCCTTTAGTCAAACCGCGCCGCTGCCATCGCAGGCAAGCCAGCTCCCACAGTTGATCGGGTTTACAGATAGAGAGTAGCGGTGGTGTGAAGACTGCTATTGATGCCTATAAAAACAGATGTTCGTGGAGCCTCGCCGATGAAATCCTGTGAAGTCAATTTTGACGGTCTCGTGGGGCCGACCCATAACTACGGCGGTTTGTCCTACGGCAACGTCGCGTCCCAGAGCAACAGCCAGCAGTCTTCGAACCCGAAGGAAGCGGCGTTGCAGGGGCTGCAGAAAATGAAAGCCCTGATGGACATGGGCTTTGTGCAAGGTGTGCTGGCGCCGCAGGAACGTCCTGACGTGGCCGCGTTGCGCAACCTTGGTTTCAGCGGCACCGACGCGCAGGTGATTCAGCAGGCGGCCAAGCAGGCCATGCCGCTGCTGGTTGCCAGCTGCTCGGCCTCCAGCATGTGGGTAGCCAACGCCGCCACTGTCAGCCCGAGTGCCGACACGGCGGACGGCCGCGTGCATTTCACTGCCGCCAACCTCAACTGCAAATACCATCGCAGCATCGAACACCCGACCACCAGCCGCGTGCTGGGTGCGATGTTCGCCGACCAAAAACACTTCGTCCACCACGCCGCGTTGCCGGCGGTGGCGCAGTTCGGCGACGAAGGCGCGGCCAACCACACGCGTTTCTGCCGTGATTATGGCGAGGCCGGCGTCGAGTTCTTCGTGTTTGGCCGCAGCGCGTTCGACACCCGTTACCCCGCGCCGCAGAAGTACCCGGCGCGCCAGACCCTTGAAGCCTCCCAGGCCGTCGCGCGTCTGCATGGCCTGAAGGATGACGGCGTGGTCTACGCCCAGCAGAACCCGTCTGTGATCGATGCCGGCGTGTTCCACAACGACGTGATCGCGGTGGGCAATGGCGAGGTGCTGTTCTACCACGAGGACGCGTTTCTCAATACCGAGCAGATGCTCGCCGAGCTGCAAGGCAAGTTGGGCAAACTGGGCGGCAACTTCCAGTCAGTGTGCGTGCCGCGCGCCCAGGTCAGCGTCGAGGACGCCGTGCGGTCCTACTTGTTCAACAGCCAGTTGCTGACCCGCGCCGACGGTTCGATGCTGCTGATCGTGCCGGAAGAGTGCCGCGCCAACGAGCGCGTCTGGCAGTACCTGCAAGGCCTGACGGCCTGCGGCGGGCTGATCCGTGAAGTGAAGGTGTTTGATCTCAAGCAAAGCATGCAGAACGGCGGTGGCCCGGCGTGCCTGCGCTTGCGCGTGGCGTTGAATGAAACTGAGCTGGCGGCGGTGAACCCAGGGGTTATCATGACCGCGCCGTTGTATGACACGCTGACCCAGTGGGTCGACAAGCACTACCGCGACAGCCTGCGTGAAACCGACCTGGCTGATCCGCAATTGCTGCTTGAGTGCCGGACGGCACTGGATGAACTGACGCAAATCCTTAAACTGGGCTCGGTTTATCCTTTCCAGATCAACTAACGCCACTTTTTTACACCCTATGGCTGAGAACTTTTTATGACCACCGACACCCTGAAACTGATTCTTGAAGACACCGACGGCACCCAGCTGGAAACCTCCTGCACCCGCGTCGCCGTGGTCTGGCAGGGCAAGGAAATCTGGATCCAGCACGACGGCCGTGGCCAGTTGCTGATTGGTGTGGACGTGGAAGAAGGCGACGCTGAGTACGCCAACCTGCTGATGCGTCCACTGGCCACCAACCTGATGAGCCTGCAACTGGAAATGGAACCGGCCGACGTTGAAGGCGATGACGACGATCACGTTCACGGCCCTGGCTGCAACCACTAAGGAAGCTGCTTATGCTCGCCCTCGGCAAATTGCTTGAACTGACCCTCGCCGGTCGCGAACCGGCGCAAAAAATTCAACTGACTGTCGACGGCGTGCAGATGCGCTGGCTCAGCGAGGGCGCGCTCGAAGTGCGCCCGCCGCAAGCGCTGGACAACGGCAGCGACCTGCTGCTGTCGTCCGGCATCCATGGCAACGAAACCGCGCCGATCGAATTGCTCGACCGCCTGTTGCATGGCATTGCCCGTGGGGAAATCAAACCCCGCACCCGCATTCTGTTCCTGTTCGGTAACCCCGAGGCCATGCGCCGCGGCGAGCGTTACCTCGAGCTGGATGTCAACCGGCTGTTCAATGGCCGCCACGAACAAAACATTGGCCCTGAGGCCATGCGCGCCGCTGAGCTTGAGCAGTTGGCCCGCACGTTCTTCAGCCTGCCTGAGCGCTCGCGCCTGCATTACGACCTGCACACGGCCATTCGCGGTTCGAAGATCGAGCAATTCGCGCTGTACCCGTGGAAAGAAGGTCGCCAGCATTCACGTCACGAGCTGGCGCGCCTGTGTGCTGCCGGCATGCAAGCGGTGCTGTTGCAGAACAAGACGTCGATCACCTTCACCGCGTTCACCTATGAGCAACTGAACGCCGAGGCTTTCACTCTGGAACTGGGCAAGGCGCGGCCGTTCGGCCAGAACCAGGGCGTGGATGTTTCCCGCCTGGAGACGCGCCTGACGCAGATCATCGAAGGCAGCGAGCCGGCCACTGACAGCCTGGACGGCCTGCAACTGTTTGCGGTATCGCGTGAAGTGATCAAGCACAGTGATGCCTTCCTGCTGCACTTGCCGGCGGACGTGGAAAACTTCTCGCCGTTGGCCAAGGGCTACCTGCTGGCCGAAGACGTTGCCAAGACCCGCTGGGTAATCGAGGAGGAGGGCGCACGCATTATCTTCCCGAACCCGAAAGTGAAGAATGGTTTGCGGGCCGGGATTCTGATTGTGCCCACCACCGACGCGGCGCTGGTCTAGTTCCCTCAAGGCT
This sequence comes from Pseudomonas sp. R9.37, assembly GCF_963878885.1. NCBI lineage: Bacteria > Pseudomonadati > Pseudomonadota > Gammaproteobacteria > Pseudomonadales > Pseudomonadaceae > Pseudomonas > Pseudomonas sp. R9.37. Next base: position 52,299 of record NZ_CAWNZA010000022.1, read on the forward strand.
TCGCCAGGTACGCGTCGCGAGTCGGCAACCCGAATTCCTTGCGCAGCGCATTTTCCGTAAAGGCCTCGGGGTTGGTCCGCGTGGGCGGGGTGTCGGGGTTCAGATCGAAGTCAAAAGGCGCCAGCTCAATGGGTAGGCCCACGGCCTGCCGCTCCACGTTTTTGATCGCAACGGTTTTGCCTCCGTGAGTTTCATCGGTGGTGCCGGGCGCCACGGTACCGGTAACGGCGTTATAGGCATGACACAGCTCGTGATAGAGCCCGATGATCGGCAGCGAGCCCGGTGGGCTGAAAAAGGGGTTGTACTCGATCAGCCCGCCGTAGGCCGGCGTGCCGGGCTGGCCGTCGCGGATCATCAGCGTGTCGGCGTCGGTGGAGGGCGTGAACCTGGCATTGTTTTCGTCACCCGGTTCAATGCTGACGGGGTGCCCACTGCGTTGTGCCGCTATATCCAGTGCGTGGAGCAGTTTTTGCCCATTGGGCGATACGCGCAGCACGCTGAGATCGGATTCGACGCGCGCAACAAACTGCCTGTTTCCCCCAATCGACAGACCCGTTTTACCGGCCTCGTCGGACGCCACGAGCGGTGGGTGGACTGTGTCGAGGTCGGTGGGGAACAGCACCGCCATCACCTGTTCGAGCGACGGGGTTGGCAGGCTGGCGAGTTTTTCAAGCAACCACGCGTAGCGTTCGTCGTTGGTCATGGCGACCAGGGTGTCGCCGGGCAGGCCATAAACCCGGTCTGTCGTCTTGAGTTTGCTGACATGGTCATGGCCGTTACCCGGATAGATGACGTTAGTGCCGCTGCCGGCCTTGATGGTGTCATTGCCGTCGCCGCCGCTGATTAGGTGATGGCCGCTGCCACCGACAATCACGTCGTCGCCCGGGCCGCCATCGATAAAGTTGAGCCCGGCGCCGCCGTGAATGCTGTCGGCGCCGTCACCCGCGTAGATACGGGCGGTGCCGGCGCCGATGACTTGCGTGCTGTCATCACCGGGGCCGCTGTCGACGGTGCAGTCCTCGGCGCTGATCCGTAGCGTGTCATCGCCCTCTCCGGACAGGATCGTCGAGTGACGGCCGCCGACCCGCAGGTAGTCGTCGCCAGCGCCTGCATCAATGCTGACGGGGTTCTGGAGGCTGTCATCGACATGGATGCAGTCGGCGCCATGGCCGGTGACTAGCTCGATGATTTGGGTCGGCGAAGATGGCGTTATCTGATAGAGCGCCGTGCCGACGTACAGGTGCAGGTGATCGCTCGCCGCGCTGAGCCAGAGCTCGCGTTGATCGGCGGTGAATGCAAACCTCAAGGTATCTCTGCGCGGCGCTTTATCCTGGCGGGTCTGCTGCCTGAGTCGTTCGACCCGAACGACCGTGTCCCGATAGACCTGCGCACGCGCTGGGGCACCGCCCAGGTTGGCGGTTTTTTCTGCGTCGGTGGGCGTCAGGTTTCCCCCGTGCACGGTGTGAATGGCGCTGGGGGTGTCGGGTACAAAAAGAGGGCGGTGCATGGCGTGATGGCTCTCGGTCAGGTGAGAAGGCGGGCGGTTGCCCGGCGTGTGGCTCACTAGACCGCAGATACATCATGGCGCGGTGGTAGATGCTTGAACGAAAAACGCCCCGCTCACCAGGGTGGGCGGGGCGTTTTCGGGGGCGACTTACACCGCCAGTTTCTGCTCGCTGCGACGGATTGCACGCACTTTGTGCAAGGTGTCGGCGCAGGTGCGCGCGGCTTCCTGGCCCTTGTGGACGAAGTGCTCGTAGAAGAAGGTGTGGTGTTCGCTGCCCGCGTGGAAGTGATGCGGGGTCAGGGACACCGAGAACACCGGCACTTCGGTTTCCAGCTGCACTTGCATCAGGCCACTGACCACCGATTGGGCGACGAATTCGTGACGGTAGATGCCGCCGTCCACCACCAGTGCGGCTGCGACGATGCCGGCATAGCGGCCGGTCTTGGCCAGCAGCTTGGCGTGCAGGGGCAGTTCAAAGGCGCCGCCGACTTCGAAGAAATCGATGTCCGATTCCTGGTAGCCCTGGGCGATCATTTCGGCGAGGAAGCCTTTAAGCGATTGGTCGACAATATCCTTGTGCCAGCAGGCATGGATAAACGCGACGCGCTCGCCGTGATGGTTCTTGAGTTTGCTGTCGATTGCGGTGGGTTGCATGTTCTGACTCCTGTTTAAGAAAAAAACAGGGCGTTATGAATCGAATGGGATTTAAGGGTACGAACCACTGCCTCATGCAAGCATGAACCCAGCGCGCGGCCCTTAGGTGCCAATCCCGTTCTCTCTTCATCCGGACTATGACCGTCGGCCCCGGGATCACACCGGGTCTGCTGACCTTGTCGCCGTCCTGCGAGAGCAGTTCGAGGCGCCAAGCGCTCGCGGGCTATGCACATTGCGTGCAATTACCGCCGGTGGGGAATTACACCCCGCCCTGAGAACGTTGCCACCAGAACCCTGGCGGCGGAGAGTTTTTAACATGGTTTTTCAAAAACTGCACGAGCGCCGTATTGATAACCTATATCGGTTTGTTTGGTTGGTATTCGATTGAAGCCAATTGGGGCTTGATATTCCGTGGCTTTGCCCGCAGTAATCACCCACAAGAGCACATCACATTACCCCGTTAGAGGCCTGTTTCATGTCTGTGATCGACCTGCGTAGCGACACCGTGACCCAACCCAGCCCCGGCATGCTCGACGCGATGGCCAGCGCCGTCAGTGGTGATGACGTCTACGGCGAAGACCCCAGCGTCAATCTGCTGGAGGCCGAGATGGCCAAGCGTCTGGGGTTCGAAGCTGCGCTGTTCGTGCCCACCGGCACCATGAGCAACCTGCTGGCGTTGATGGCTCACTGTGAGCGTGGCGAGGAATACATCGTCGGCCAACAGGCCCACACCTACAAATACGAAGGCGGTGGCGCGGCGGTACTCGGTTCGATCCAGCCGCAGCCGCTGGAGGTGCAGGCGGACGGCTCGCTGGACCTGGACCATGTGCTGGCGGCGATCAAACCGGATGACTTCCACTTTGCCCGCACCCGCCTGCTGGCGCTGGAAAACACCATGCAAGGCAAGGTACTGGCGCTGGACTACCTGGCGAAAGCGCGGGCGTTTACCCGTGAGCATGGGCTGTCGCTGCACCTGGATGGCGCGCGGATCTACAACGCCGCGGTCAAGCTTGGGGTGGACGCGCGGGAAATTGCTCAGCACTTCGACTCGGTTTCGGTGTGCCTGTCCAAGGGCCTTGGTGCACCGATTGGCTCGGTGTTGTGCGGCTCGCGCGCGTTGATCGCCAAGGCGCGTCGTCTGCGCAAAATGGTCGGCGGCGGTATGCGCCAGGCCGGCTCGCTGGCGGCGGCCGGGCTGTATGCCCTGGATCATCAGGTGCAGCGCCTGGCCGATGACCACGCCAACGCCCAGTGGCTGGGCGATGAACTGCGCAAGATCGGTTATGCGGTGGAGCCGGTGCAGACCAACATGGTCTACGTACAAATCGGTGACCGCGCCGACGCGTTGAAAGCCTTTGCTGCCGAGCGCGGCATCAAGTTGAGCGCCGCGCCGCGTCTGCGCATGGTCACTCACCTGGATGTCAGCCCGGCACAGATCGAGCAAGTCGTGCACACATTTGCCGAGTTTTCACGCAAATGACGGTGCAGACCGTCTAATTGACTGTTTCTATCACATAAACACGCTGTACCACCGGCAAAGGGCCGATATAATGCGGCCCTTTGCCGTCGCTCCGTCTGATGATGTTGCGCACTGGCCTTTGGCCGCAGACTCCGTGGAAGAACCTAATGAAAAGCGCAGAAATCCGTGAAGCCTTCCTTCGCTTCTTCGAAGAGCAAGGCCACACCCGTGTAGCCTCCAGCTCCTTGATCCCAGGCAATGACCCCACCCTGCTGTTCACTAACGCGGGGATGAACCAGTTCAAGGACTGCTTCCTGGGCCAGGAAAAGCGCGCCTACACCCGCGCGACCAGTAGCCAGAAGTGCGTGCGCGCCGGCGGCAAGAACAGCGACCTGGAAAACGTCGGTTACACCGCTCGTCACCACACTTTTTTCGAGATGCTGGGTAACTTCAGCTTCGGCGACTATTTCAAGAAAGATGCGATTACCTTCGCCTGGACCTTCCTGACCGGCGTGTTGAAGCTGCCCAAGGAAAAACTCTGGGTCACCGTCTACGCCACGGACGACGAAGCGTATGACATCTGGACCAAAGAAGTCGGCGTGCCGGTCGAGCGCATGATTCGCATCGGCGACAACAAGGGCGCGCCTTACGCCTCCGATAACTTCTGGACCATGGGCGATACCGGTCCATGCGGCCCGTGCACCGAGATTTTCTACGATCACGGCGCCGACATCTGGGGCGGCCCACCGGGCTCGCCGGAAGAAGACGGTGACCGTTACATCGAGATCTGGAACAACGTGTTCATGCAGTTCAACCGCACCGCCGATGGCGTGTTGCATCCGTTGCCAGCCCCGTCGGTCGACACCGGCATGGGCCTGGAGCGGATCAGTGCGGTGATGCAGCACGTTCACTCCAACTATGAAATCGACCTGTTCACCAACCTGCTGAGCGCTTCGGCCGCCGCCATCGGCTGCGCCAACGAAGGTCAGTCTTCGCTCAAGGTGGTGTCTGACCACATCCGCTCCTGCAGCTTCCTGATCGCCGACGGCGTACTGCCATCGAACGAAGGCCGCGGCTACGTGCTGCGCCGGATCATCCGTCGCGCCTGCCGTCACGGTAACAAGTTGGGTGCCAGCGGCAGCTTCTTCTACAAGATCGTTGCCGCGCTGGTGGCCGAGATGGGCGATGCCTTCCCGGAGCTCAAGCAGCAGCAGTCCAACATCGAGCGCGTGCTCAAGGCTGAAGAAGAGCAGTTCTCCAAGACCCTGGAACACGGCTTGAAGATTCTGGAGCAGGACCTGGCCGAGCTCAAAGGCACCGTGGTGCCGGGCGACGTGGTGTTCAAGTTGTACGACACCTACGGTTTCCCTATGGACCTGACTGCCGACATCGCCCGCGAGCGCGAGCTGACCGTCGATGAAGCGGGTTTTGAGCGTGAGATGGAAGCCCAGCGCGTGCGCGCTCGCTCTGCCAGCTCCTTTGGTCTGGACTACAACACGCTGGTCAAGGTTGATGTGCCTACCGAGTTCATCGGCTACAAGGCGACCGTTGGCGCGGCGAAGATCGTGGCCATTTATAAAGACGGCAAATCGGTCGACGTGCTCAATGAAGGCGAAGAGGCTGTTGTGGTCCTGGACCAGACGCCGTTCTACGCCGAATCCGGTGGCCAGGTGGGCGATTGCGGCTACCTGAGCTCGACGTCCGGTCGTTTTGAGGTGCGCGACACCACCAAGACCGGCGGCGCATTCCTGCACCACGGCGTGTTGGTGTTGGGCAACTTGACCGTCGGCGCGCCGGTAGACACTCAAGTGGATGCCGACGTGCGGCATGCAACTGCTTTGAACCACTCCGCCACTCACTTGCTGCACGCCGCCTTGCGTCAGGTGCTGGGGGAGCACGTGCAGCAGAAGGGTTCGTTGGTTGATAGCCAGCGCCTGCGTTTCGACTTCAGCCACTTTGAAGCGATCAAGCCTGAGCAGATCAAGGCGCTGGAAGACATCGTCAACGCCGAAATTCGCAAGAATACTCCGGTGGAAACCGAAGAAACCGACATCGAAACCGCCAAAAACAAAGGCGCCATGGCGCTGTTTGGCGAGAAGTACGGCGACGAAGTACGCGTACTGAGCATGGGCGGCAGCTTCTCGGTGGAGTTGTGTGGCGGTATCCACGCCAACCGTACCGGCGACATCGGTCTGCTGAAAATCATCAGCGAGGGCGGTGTGGCCTCGGGTGTACGTCGTATCGAAGCGGTCACCGGTGCTGCGGCCCTGGCCTACCTCAATGCGGCCGAAGAACAACTCAAGGAAGCGGCCAGCCTGGTCAAGGGCAGCCGCGACAACCTGATCGACAAGCTCTCTGGGGTACTGGAGCGCAACCGCCAGCTGGAAAAACAGCTGGAGCAGTTGCAGGCCAAGGCTGCCAGCGCAGCGGGCGACGATCTGTCGGCCTCTGCCCTGGACGTCAAGGGCGTGAAGGTCCTGGCCGTGCGCCTGGATGGTCAGGACGGCAAGGCGCTGTTGGCCTTGGTCGATCAGTTGAAGAACAAGCTCGGCCGCGCAGTGATCCTGCTCGGCAGTGTCCATGAGGATAAGGTCGTTCTGGTTGCCGGTGTAACCAAAGACCTGACTGGCCAACTCAAGGCTGGTGATTTGATGAAGCAAGCCGCTGCGGCAGTGGGCGGGAAGGGCGGCGGTCGTCCGGACATGGCGCAAGGCGGTGGTGTAGACGCCGGTGCCCTGGACGCGGCCCTGGCCCTGACTGTGCCGTTTGTCGAGGCCGGTATTTAAGGCGCTGTTAATGAGCCCATGGTCTAGTCATGGGCTTGTTCAGTTGCTGGAAGATTTGTTTATTGGGCGCCCCTTTACGGGCTGAGGCGGCTTAGAAATGGCTTTGATCGTACAGAAATTCGGAGGCACCTCGGTCGGTTCTGTCGAAAGAATCGAGCAGGTCGCCGACAAGGTTAAGAAATTCCGCGACGCCGGCGACGACCTGGTGGTGGTGCTGTCGGCCATGAGCGGCGAGACCAATCGCCTGATCGATCTGGCCAAGGCGATCAGCGGTGATCAACAGCCGCTGCCGCGTGAGCTGGATGTGATCGTGTCCACCGGTGAACAGGTCACTATTGCCCTGTTGGCCATGGCGCTGAACAAGCGTGGTGTACCGGCGGTGTCCTACACTGGCAGCCAGGTGCGCATCCTGACCGACAGTGCACATACCAAGGCGCGCATCCTGCAGATTGATGATCAGAAAATCCGCACAGATCTGAAAGCCGGGCGCGTGGTAGTTGTAGCCGGTTTCCAGGGTGTGGACGAGCAGGGCAATATCACGACCCTGGGGCGTGGCGGTTCAGACACCACCGGCGTGGCGCTGGCGGCGGCCCTCAAGGCTGACGAATGCCAGATCTATACCGATGTGGACGGCGTCTACACCACCGACCCGCGTGTGGTGTCCGTGGCCCAGCGTCTGGACAAGATCACCTTTGAAGAGATGCTGGAAATGGCCAGTCTCGGTTCCAAGGTGCTGCAGATCCGCGCAGTGGAGTTCGCCGGCAAGTACAACGTTCCGCTGCGCGTATTGCACAGCTTCAAAGAGGGTCCGGGCACCCTCATTACTATTGATGAAGAGGAATCCATGGAACAGCCGATCATTTCCGGCATCGCTTTCAACCGCGATGAAGCCAAGCTGACGATCCGTGGCGTGCCGGATACTCCGGGCGTGGCCTTCAAGATCCTCGGGCCTATCAGTGGCGCGAACATTGAAGTCGACATGATCGTGCAAAACGTTTCGCACGATAACACCACCGATTTCACCTTCACCGTGCACCGTAACGAGTACGATGCGGCGGAGCGGATCCTGCAGAACACGGCGAGCGAGATTGGCGCCCGTGAAGTCGTCGGCGATACCAAGATTGCCAAAGTGTCGATCGTGGGCGTAGGCATGCGTTCTCATGCCGGCGTTGCCAGCCGCATGTTTGAGGCGCTGGCCAAGGAAAGCATCAACATCCAGATGATCTCCACCTCGGAAATCAAAGTCTCGGTGGTGATCGAAGAGAAGTACCTGGAACTGGCTGTACGCGCGCTGCATACCGCTTTTGAGCTGGACGCTCCGGCCCGACAGGGCGAGTGATGCGATGCCAGGAAGGCGCGGTTTACCGCGCCTTTCATTTTTTTGTGGGGCGCATGGTCTTTTGCGTGTGCTCGACAATACTTAGGCCGTTAGGGCTACGGCTTTCACGTCGTAGGTCGAACGCCTTTTTTTGCAGACTGTTGTTCCTGAACTGAAATGCGTGAGGAGAAAGGTATGCTGATTCTGACTCGTCGGTGCGCAGAAAGCCTGATTATCGGTGATGGCGAAATCACCGTGACCGTGCTCGGCGTCAAAGGCAATCAAGTACGTATCGGGGTTAACGCTCCGAAAGAGGTAGCGGTCCACCGCGAGGAAATTTACCTGCGGATCAAGAAAGAGAAGGACGAAGAACCAAGCCTTTAATTTTTATCGTTTTTTATGTTTGCAAACGGGGATGAACGTGGTTAATATACGCCCCGTGTTGCGGAGAGCTGGCCGAGTGGCCGAAGGCGCTCCCCTGCTAAGGGAGTACACCTCAAAAGGGTGTCGGGGGTTCGAATCCCCCGTTCTCCGCCATTATTTGCTTAGTACGTTGCAATCTGGTTTTTTCGGTAAGTTGTTGAAATTACTCGAAAAAATAGCTTTACATAGAGATTGAACGGCCTATAATGCGCGGCAACAAATGCACTCGTAGCTCAGCTGGATAGAGTACTCGGCTACGAACCGAGCGGTCACAGGTTCGAATCCTGTCGAGTGCACCATTTAAGAGTCAGTTGCAGCAATGCAGGTGACTCGGCTTCAACCAGTTGTGATCTGGTCTAAAAACACAATCTGCACTCGTAGCTCAGCTGGATAGAGTACTCGGCTACGAACCGAGCGGTCACAGGTTCGAATCCTGTCGAGTGCACCATACAAACAAAAAGCCCGCCTAGTGCGGGCTTTTTGCCGTCTGGGGTTTGTGTGGGATTTTATCTTTTTCTCCTGCGCCATGTGTTTTCCTTATCCGCCGTGTCGTCGCAGTTCATAGATGCAGCCAATGCTCAGCTTTGGCTCGCAAGCGCTTGTTCTTTCCAGTTTTTTAACGTTTAAACCGGACGCACGGTGTATCATTGCGCCCGTCAGCCCCGCCGGGGCTTGTGGAATACCTCCATGGACTTACCCAGTAGTTACTTAGTGCCCCGTTTTACCAATCATGAATTGACTGATTGATCCTTCCGGCGTGCCCCGCTGCTGGGAGTGGAGTTCGCCTATGACCGAAGTAGAAGTAAAGAAAACACAAGACAGCCTGCAGGATCGCCTGGCTCAAGTTATTGAGCTGCTGCAGCGCCAGCGCGTGGTCGAAGACCTCACGCACCGCCAGGAAGGTCCGCATCACGACCGCGTCGAAAACCTGGTGCACCGGCAGAACCTCGTCGAGCTGCAACGCAAGCTCGATGACCTGCACTCCGCCGACGTTGCTTATATCCTCGAAGCCTTGCCGCTGGATGATCGACTGACCCTCTGGCAGTTGGTCAAGGCCGACCGCGACGGCGATATTCTCCTCGAGGTATCCGACTCGGTCCGTGAAACCCTGATCGCCGACATGGACGATCATGAGCTCCTGGCTGCAGCCAAGGAGATGGACGCCGACGAACTGGCCGACCTGGCCCCTGAGCTGCCCCGTGATGTTGTCCATGAGCTGATGGAAGCGCTCGACAGCCAGCAGCGTGAGCGTGTGCGCTCCGCGCTGTCCTACGACGAGGACCAGGTCGGCGCGTTGATGGACTTCGAGATGGTCACCATCCGCGAAGACGTCAGCCTGGAAGTAGTACTGCGTTATCTGCGTCGCCTGAAAGAGTTGCCCGGTCACACCGACAAATTGTTTGTGGTTGACTACGAAGGCATCCTCAAGGGCGTGCTGCCAATCAAGCGTCTGCTGGTAAATGATCCGGACAAGAAAGTTGCGGATTTGATGGCCAGCGACACCGTGAGCTTTCACCCGGATGAGGATGCCTACGAAGCGGCGCAGGCGTTTGAGCGTTACGACTTGATCTCGGCGCCGGTGGTCGACAAGAACGGCAAGCTGATTGGCCGTTTGACCATCGACGAAATGGTCGACCTGATTCGTGAAGAGAGTGAAACCGAAGTCCTCAACATGGCCGGTTTGCGTGAAGAGGAAGACATTTTTGCGTCGGTCTGGCGCTCTCTGCATAACCGTTGGGCCTGGCTGGCGATCAACCTGATCACAGCCTTCATCGCCTCGCGCGTGATCGGGCTGTTCGAAGGTTCGATCGAGAAGCTGGTGGCCTTGGCGGCGCTGATGCCGATTGTGGCGGGTATCGGCGGCAACTCCGGTAACCAGACGATCACGATGATTGTGCGCGCGATGGCATTGGACCAAGTGAGTACGGCGAATTCCTCGCGACTGTTGCGCAAAGAGTTGGCCGTGGGCCTGATTAATGGCCTGGTGTGGGGTGGCGTGATCGGCGTGGTGGCTTACTTGCTGTATGGCAGTTGGTCGCTTGGCGTCGTGATGACCGCCGCGATGACCCTCAACCTGCTACTGGCGGCGTTGATGGGGGTGTTGATCCCCATGACCCTGGCGCGCCTTGGGCGTGATCCGGCGATGGGTGCCAGTGTGATGATCACTGCCATGACCGACAGCGGCGGCTTCTTCATCTTCTTGGGCCTGGCGACGATCTTTCTACTCTGATCCCCCTCGGCGGGAGCACCTCTGCTCCCGCTTTGCTGTCTGTTCTCGACACTCCTTTATCAAATCGCAGGCAAAAAAAAGCCAGCACATGGCTGGCTTCGGCTTTCAACTGCAGATCAATTGGCTTCTGCGGCCGCCTCGACGTCGTGCGCAATAAGCGAGACGAGAGCATTTTGCTGGCGGTGGGAGAGCTGACGAAAACGCTGCAGCAGTTCGCGTTCGTGCAGTGACAGCTCGGGGCTGTCCAGGCGCATGCTCAACTCTTCGCCCAGCGCACCTTCCTGAATAAGGCTCTGTTCCAGGCGCGCGATGATTTCGGAGTTCATGCTGCGGTGATGATTGCGAGCCACCTCGGCAATGCGTTCCCGCATTCCGTCTGGCAGACGTACGACGAACTTGTCAGCCGTACGGCTGGAATAAATTGCCTGTTTCAATGGGCGCATATATTTAACCGGTTAGTTCAGGGGAGCGGTTTTTGGAATTGGCCGCAAGATGAGTGTTAAGACAAGGCTCACGACCAAAGTTCAACCCGAATTACAAAGAGGCCGCATCATGCCTCAGATTTGACAGTTCCTTGGCGTCAATTCTGTGACAAATATTGAACTGCCTAAAGGCTTTATGCCAGCACTCATTTGCATTTTTGCGGACTGGTTTGAAAACTTTTCAATGAGTAATTCCGCAAAGGAACTTCTCGCAAGTCCAGGCCGCGACGGGGTTTGAGGCCGCACATCCTATAGCAATATGGCCTTTTGCCCTCATGTTTAAGACTAGTGGCAATTTGCCGATTTACTAGCACGAGGCGACATAAGGTAGGGGGATAAGCAGGAGGAAGGATCAGCGCAAGACGGGGTCGAATTTGATTCTGCGGCCCACGATGAGCGTCAGCAGCAGCAGGCTTGCACATACACCGGCAGCAACAAAAGCAGTGGTCTGCGCATCTTGAGCATCGGCGCCAAGGCCTGCGATGCCGGTTGCAACGGTCAGGCACAAAAACAGCCAGGCAGATTTAGTCATTCACGATCCCTCAGAAAACCCAGTGTTCAGATGCTGGCGCGGCCTGACTGCCCTGGGTCAGGTGTACCGGCGATTGTGCGTTGGGCGTCATCACCGCCAATTGTGGGCGTTGTTGCAAGTGGTGCGGCACCGCCTGGCTGATCTGTGCAGGATCATTGCTGCCAGTCGATTGAAAATGGAAGGTCACCAGTGCAGCGAGGGCTACGGTGTTGAGGGCTAACAGAAGGGCACTGTTCATGGTCATGTTCTCCGCTTAACGCCGTGGCCGATTAGGTTTTGTAGGAGAAGTATTGCAGGTCTCGTGCCAAACTATTATTTCAATAAAATCAGTGCCTTAAGTCTACTTTAATGGCCCGTAAGGTTGCAATTTGCAATGCTGGCATTTTGGGGGAGTGCATTTTGCACGACGGAGGCTGATCCCCCGGTTTTACGGGCTCAGACGGCGCTCTGCAGAACAAGGACAGGCCTACGCGCAAAAAGCCAACGGACGACATGACAAAACCTACCTCGGCCGTTAACATGCACGCCGTCCGTCGCCGCGCCCCTGGTCCGGTGGCTGTCATTTGTCCCAGTAGCTCAATTGGATAGAGCATCCCCCTCCTAAGGGGAAGGTTGGCCGTTCGAACCGGCCCTGGGACACCAGATTCAGCACCTGTGAAAAAGCCCCGCCCAGAGCGCTCTGGCGGGGCTTTTTTGTGCGCGCTTGGTGAACACCGGTCGAACCTTGCCACCGTTGAGGGTTCACAGCTGGTGCGCGGTGTATTTATCGCAAACTGTGTACCTTGCACACGGCCAGGCAGCGTCTGAGCCATATGCAAAATATTCCCCGGATACAGCCGATATCGCCTGTCCGGACCCGGCAACCCCGGACTATCATGCCGATAGCCCTGACTCTCACTGCAAGGAGCCGCTCGGAACGCCGATGCGCCAGATCTGGAAATCTTTTCGAGCCCTTTATTTCGCCTCCTTGATGATGTTGATCGGGTCCGGCCTGCTCAGTACCTACCTTGCCTTGCGCCTGGCAGCCGACCACGTCGACAGCCTGTGGGTGGGTGCGCTGATGGCGGCTAACTACTTTGGCCTGGTGCTGGGCGGCAAGATCGGGCACCGCCTGATCGCTCGCGTCGGGCACATTCGCGCCTATGCCACCTGCGCCGGGATTGTCGGGGCGGCCGTTTTGGGCCATGGCCTGATCAACTGGCTGCCCGCCTGGATCGTACTGCGGATGATCGTGGGCCTGGGGATGATGTGCCAGTACATGGTCATCGAGAGCTGGCTCAATGAGCAGGCGGACGCCAAGCAGCGTGGCGTGGTGTTCAGCGGTTATATGATTGCCTCCTACCTTGGGCTGGTGCTGGGTCAACTGATCCTGGTGATGCACCCGGAACTCGGCCTCGAGCTGCTGATGTTGGTCGCGCTGTGCTTCGCCCTGTGCCTGGTGCCGGTCGCCATGACCCGGCGCATTCACCCGGCGCCTTTGCATCCTGCGCCAATGGAGCCGCGCTTCTTTATAAAGCGCGTGCCTCAGTCACTTAGTACCGTGCTGGGCGCGGGGCTGATCGTCGGTTCGTTCTATGGTCTGGCGCCGCTCTATGCTTCGCAGCAAGGCCTGACTACCGAGCAAGTGGGTCTGTTCATGGGTAGCTGCATTTTCGCCGGCCTGGTGGTGCAATGGCCTTTGGGCTGGCTGTCGGACCGTTATGACCGCGCCTTGCTGATTCGGTGTTTTGCCTTGTGCCTGGCAGTGGCGGCGTTGCCGCTGGCGCTGCTGACCAAGGTGCCTCTGGAAGTGCTGTTCGTGGCCGGGTTCTTGTGTTCCCTGGTGCAGTTCTGCCTTTATCCGTTGGCGGTGGCGTTTTCCAATGACCACGTCGAGGGAGATCGGCGAGTGTCGTTGACCGCGATGTTGCTGGTCACCTACGGCATCGGCGCCAGTGTCGGACCGTTGCTGGCGGGCGTGGTCATGAAGCTCTTCGGCAGCCATATGTTGTATGCGTTTTTCAGCCTGTGTGCGTTGATTCTGGTGTGGCGTATCCGGCCGAAGGCAGTGACCAACCTGCACCAAGTGGACGATGCGCCGCTGCACCACGTGGCGATGCCTGACAGCATGTCCAGCTCGCCCCTGGTGGCATGCCTGGATCCCCGGGTAGATGAGGCGGTGGTGCAGGAGCAGATGCAGACTACCGTGCCCGATCCTGAACCTGACGCTGATCCACAGCCGCCCGCAGACGAGCCAGCCTTCGAAGGCCCGCCGGAACCTCTGGGGCCGGAGGAGCATCCTCACGATTTGAGCAGGGCGCGCCCCTGAATGCAAAAACGGGCAGATCCCATCAGGATCTGCCCGTTTTTTTTGCCCCGATCGTTAACGCTTAGAGATCGTCGTCCTTGTCAAAGCGTCGCGCCTCGCGCTGCAGCTGGTACACAAACCGCTCCACCTGGCGCTGCACCAGCCCGCTCATGTTGTGAAAGCGCACGCCGGCGAAGGTGGTGTTGATCTTGTCTTCGAAGTGCAGGTAACGCAGCTCGACAGAGGTGGTCATGCTGCCAAAGGGCAGGGCGGCAATAAAACGGTCATAGACCTGGCCCAGTTGCAGGCGCTCGGAAATGTCGCCTTCAAAGCGCAATTTGCAGCCGGTGGCGGAAATATCCAGGAGCTTGCCGCTGATCGGCGCCTTGAGCTTCTCGCCGCCCAATTCGATGCTGACCAGTTGTGCCAGCTTCAACGCCGCGCGAAAGGCATTGCGGCGTTGGTGGTAGACCACCTCGTCGGGCATGCTGCCGGTGTAGATGCGGTGGCCGTCTTTTTCACTGATGGTCAGTGTGCCGTTGCTTTCCCAGGCGACGCGTACGCCATCGTGGAAGCCTTCGATGCGGAAAGGTTCGCCATTCTCGAGGTAGCGTTCACCGTCACGCGGAATCATTTCGTCCAGGATCAGCGTCTTGCTGTCCCGGTCAACGTCCACCAGGTAGCTCTGAAAGCGCTGGCTGCGTTCATGGAATGTAATGATCAGTGGATCATGGCTTTCTTGCAGCATCCGCAATGTGCTGGCGATTTCCAGAGGCGTGGCGAGCACCTTGGGTGGCTGCGGAGCATCTTCCGCATTAAGGGCGTTGAACACGGTTCTTCCATCTCCAGACAAAATACGACTACACGCAAGAACCGGCATTTTGCCAGCATGTAGCGCGCCTTGGATAGGGCGCGCTGTAAACCACTGTCAGGCTTGGCTGCGGGTGCTTGGCTTGACCAGGCGCGAGGTGGAACCCTGGGCGTTGTACAGCGCCGGGGGTTCTCCGCCGTGAAGTATGCGCAACTGATTGGCAGTCGTCGCTTGCTGCAGCTGGATCGACTGACCGTTGAGCAGGTTGGCTTCCTGGCACTGGGCAAGCAATTGATTAAGTGCGGTGCTCTGCGCCAGCAACTGATCGCCCACCGAAGAGTGGCTGGCCAGTTGTGCGAGACCGTCGTGATCAGCCGGGAGGCCCAGGCTGACAAGAATTTCGCTACGCTTTTTGCCATGCTGTTCAAGCAGCACAATCAGCGACTGCTTGCGCGCCAGGATTTCTTCCAGCAAGCGCATGTCCCGGCCGTACAGGGCCAGGGATTCTTCCTTTAGCAGCTCGAGCAGATGTTGCGTCGGCGCCAGATCATCAATGATCAGTTGAAGCAAATGTTCGTCGTGGTGCATGGCTGGCCTTGGGTTTTAAGCGTCCAAAAGCCCTGCGCAGGCCTTCGCCTAGCGCTCGGCTTCGAAGTTGAGCAGCTTGCTGGCTACACGGTTGCTGTCGACTTTATAGCTGCCATCGGCGATGGCCTGTTTCAACTCGGCCACACGGGCTTTATTGACAACCGGCTGGTCGCGCAGCGAGTCAGTGACCTTTTGCAACTGTTGAGCCTCATTGCTCAGGTGAACCGATTCCCCGCTCTGGCTGGCGCCGGCCTGTTCGGTCTTGGCGGGCGCTGGCTGGGCCTTGGCTTCTACGCTGTCCTTGGCACCGCTGGTGCGCGTATTGCCGGGCAATGCCGGGGTGTTATTCAAACGACTGAAATCGATGACCATGATAAAAAAACCTCTGGGTATTTGGACGCTTGCCATGTTTTCGGCCATACCCGGACAAACTTTAGGCTCGATTGACAATAAACCTGTACAGGTCGATATCCAACGCACAGTGTAGGAAAAGCTGGCGCTTGATACCAGTGATCTATAAAGCGACCTCGACTTGGCCTGGCGCCATCACCTGTGCCTTGATCACGCGATTGGAATTGAGGTTCTTGACCCGAATCTGTTCGCTCATGCCGCCATTGGACAGCGCCTCGCCCGGCATCTTTACCGTCAGCCCGCCGCTGCTGGCGGAAATCACCACCTGGTCGCCCTTGCGAATCACCTCGGCCTGTTCCAGATGCACCAGCGTAATCACTTGGTCGGTGACCATTGGTCGGGTAAGTTTTTGCCCGACGGCCTGGTCCACCGAGGTGAGATAACCCTGATTGATCGAGCTGATATCCCGTTCACGCAGCGCAACGTCTTCAAACCCGATGATGCCCGTCCGTTTGAGCGGACGTGTGACAACCACTACATCACGAAACAGTTTGACCTGCGCCGGGACGAACACGGTCCAGGGCGAGGCGCCGTCGCAGCGCACTTTGACCGTCACGCGGCCGATGGGCTGGGCGGGGCTTTCCAGCGTGGCTGTCAATTCTTTGTCGCACATGGGCATGCGCAGGCGCGGGTCCAGCGGGTTCACCTGAATTTCATAACGCCCCGGTGCCTGCGTGGTCGCCAGATAATCTTCTACAGTGAATTCAAGAAAGCCTTGAGTGACGCCGATAAGGAGATCAGGCAAGGTGACATTATCTGCACGGGCCGTGGTGCCTGCGCCCAAGGCAAGCAATGCCAGCCAGACGCAGACAACTCTGCGGTAGCGTGGGATGCGTCGGGAAACTGTCGTTTTAAGGTTCATAAATCAATAAATAGCAAAGCTCGTGCCGTTTAGTGTTGGGTACGCGTCGTACCCCTAAGGTTTTTGCGTAGGAGTCTGGGCATGGCAGGAGTAATGGATTCAGTAAACCAGCGCACACAGCTGGTAGGGCAGAATCGCCTGGAGTTGTTGCTTTTTCGCCTGGACGGCAAGCAGCTGTACGGCATCAACGTGTTTAAAGTGCGGGAAGTGCTGCAGTGTCCCAAGCTGACGATCATGCCCAAGTCCAGTCCGGTGGTGTGTGGCGTGGCCAACATTCGTGGTGCGACCATCCCCATTCTTGACCTGGCCTTGGCCACCGGCTCTGCGGGGCTGCAGGACCGCCAGAACCCGTTCGTGATCATTACCGAATACAACACCAAGACCCAGGGTTTCCTGGTGCGCTCGGTGGAACGCATCGTCAACATGAACTGGGAGGAAATCCACCCGCCGCCCAAGGGCACGGGGCGCGATCACTACCTGACGGCGGTGACTCGGGTCGATAACCAGTTGGTGGAAATCATCGACGTGGAGAAGATCCTCGCGGAAGTGGCACCGACCTCCGAATCGATTTCGGTGGGCGTCGTCGACGCCGAAACGGCGCACAAGGCGATCTCGCTGCGCGTGCTGACCGTGGACGACTCCTCGGTTGCGCGCAAACAGGTGAGCCGTTGCCTGCAAACCGTCGGCGTGGAAGTGGTGGCCCTCAACGACGGTCGCCAGGCCCTGGATTACCTGCGCAAGCTGGTGGACGAAGGCAAGAAGCCGGAAGAAGAATTTTTGATGATGATCTCCGACATCGAGATGCCGGAAATGGATGGCTACACGCTCACGGCCGAGATACGCAACGATCCACGCATGCAAAAACTGCACATCATCCTGCATACTTCGTTGTCGGGCGTATTCAATCAGGCGATGGTCAAGAAGGTCGGTGCCGATGACTTTCTGGCCAAATTCCGCCCTGATGACCTGGCATCCCGGGTAGTCGACCGGATCAAGGCAGCAGATCACGGCTAAGGGGAGTTCCCCTGGCGGTCACACGATTTAAGAGGCGGTATCATTGTCTACGGGTAATTTGGATTTCGAACAGTTCCGGGTCTTCCTGGAAAAAGCCTGTGGCATATTGCTCGGTGAAAACAAGCAGTACCTGGTATCCAGCCGTCTCAACAAACTGATGGAGCAGCAGGGCATCAGGTCCCTGGGCGAGTTGGTCCAGCGTATTCAGGGCCAGCCGCGCAGTGGGCTCAAGGAAATGGTGGTGGATGCCATGACCACCAACGAAACCCTGTGGTTTCGGGATACCTACCCCTTCGAAGTGCTCAAGAACAAAGTGCTGCCGGAGGCCATCAAGGCCAGTCCGGGCCAGCGCTTGCGTATCTGGTCGGCCGCTTGCTCCTCGGGGCAGGAACCGTACTCGATCTCGATGTCCATCGACGAGTTCGAGCGCACCAACATGGGCCAGTTGAAGGCCGGGGCGCAGATTGTCGCCACTGACTTGTCCGGCACCATGCTCACCAATTGCAAGACCGGTGAGTACGACAGTCTGGCCTTGGGCCGAGGTTTGTCTCAGGAGCGCCTGCAACGTTACTTCGACCCCAAAGGGGCGGGACGCTGGGCGGTCAAGGCACCGATCAAGAGCCGGGTAGAGTTTCGTTCGTTCAACCTGCTCGACAGCTACGCCAGCCTGGGCAAGTTCGACATGGTGTTCTGCCGCAACGTGCTGATCTATTTCTCGGCCGAAGTGAAGAAAGACATCCTGTTGCGCATCCACGGCACGCTCAAGCGTGGTGGGTACCTGTTCCTCGGTGCGTCCGAGGCGCTCAATGGGTTGCCGGACCATTACCAGATGGTGCAGTGCAGTCCCGGTATCATTTACCAGGCCAAGTGATCGGCCCATGAGCATTAAAAAACGGGAGGCCCCAAAAGCCTCCCGTTTTTCATGCGCGCGATTCGGCAGGCTTCATCTCGATGACTGCCTGAGCGTTGGCGTCGCCGAGCGTAACCAGGTGTTCAGCCGCAAAGCGCTTCGCCGAATCCTGTTCGAACCCAGGCGACGCAATGATCAGTGTTCAGGCCGCTGTATTGAAGGGCTGCCTGCTGAGCCTGGCGTTCAATCAGCCGTGTCACTACCGGCAGTCTGCATAAAAGCGGCAACCGGCATTGCCGCTTTACTGGCGCCACGCGGAAGGCCGTTGCCGCTTTTCTGGCATTGCCACCGGCAAACTCCCCGCAAACCCTTGAATTACGGGCCCCGATGGAATTGGCATGCGCCTTGCTATAACCCTGTTACGAAAAGCAGGTCAGCCTAAAGGTTTCCGCCATGAGCATCAGCTTCGATAAAGCGCTCGGTATCCACGAACAAGCCCTGGGCTTCCGCGCCCAGCGTGCCGAAGTCCTGGCCAACAACATTGCCAACGCCGACACCCCGAACTACAAGGCTCGGGACCTGGACTTCTCTGCCGTGCTCGCCGCACAGCAGGACAAGACCAAGAACGGCACCTTCGCCTTGAACATGACCAACAGCCGTCATATCGAAGCGCAAGGCTTGAGCAATGGTGACGAGTCGTTGCTGTATCGCACGCCGATGCAGCCATCGATCGACCAGAACACCGTCGACGCCCAGTTGGAGCAATCGGCCTACGCCGAAAACTCGGTGAACTTCCAGGCCAGCTTCACCCTGCTCAACAGCAAATTCAAAGGGCTGATGTCAGCCCTGCGTGGAGAGTAAGCCATGTCCTTAGCCAGTGTTTTCAATATTGCCGGCAGTGGCATGAGCGCGCAGACCACGCGCCTGAACACCGTCGCCAGTAACATCGCCAACGCCGAGACTGTGTCTTCGAGCATTGACCAGACCTACCGTGCCCGTCACCCGGTGTTCGCCACCATGTTTCAGGACGGCCAGAGTGGCCAAAGCGGTAGCGGCGACTCGCTGTTCCAGAACCAGGATGCCGCAGGCCAGGGCGTGCAGGTGCTTGGCGTGGTCGAAGACCAAAGCAATCTGGAAGCCCGCTACGAACCCAACCATCCCGCCGCGAACGAAAAGGGTTACGTGTACTACCCCAACGTCAACGTGGTCGAGGAAATGGCCGACATGATTTCCGCCAGCCGCTCGTTCCAAACCAACGCGGAAATGATGAACACCGCCAAAACCATGATGCAGAAGGTCCTGACCCTGGGTCAGTGATAAGGGGCGCCAAATAATGGCCATTGTTGATACCACTTCTACGACACCCAACACGCCGGTTCAGGACCTTTTCAACTCCAAGGTCAAGACCGCGACAGACAACAGCGGCCTCGCTTCGGCGGCCAGCGCGGCCACCGGTAACCAGGCGCTGGGTAAAGATGCATTCCTGCAGCTGCTGGTCACCCAGCTGAAAAACCAGAACCCGCTGTCGCCACAGGACAACGGTGCGTTTGTGGCCCAGCTGGCTCAGTTCAGCAGCCTGGAAGGCATCAACACCCTGAACGACTCGGTAAATGCGATCTCCAGCAACTTCAGTTCCTCGCAAGCGCTGCAGGCATCGTCGCTGGTCGGGCGTTCGATCATCACCCAGACCGACAAGGCCATGGTTGATACCAGCAAGAGCATGACCGGCTCGGTGGCGGTGACCGCGGCGACGGGCAACGTCTCCGTGAAGATCACCGACAAAGACGGCAACGTGGTCCGCACCCTCGACATGGGCGCCCAAAGCGCCGGTGATTCCAGCTTTATCTGGGATGGCAAGGACGACAAAGGCGAGGTCGCCCCCGCCGGGACTTATACCTTCGCGGCCAGCACCAAAAATGATACGGGCGACTCGGTTGCCTTGTTGACCTCGCTGCCGGCAACAGTGACCAGCGTGACGTTGAGCAAGACCGGCGGCGAAATGCTGCTCAACCTTGCCGGCGGCATGGGCAGCGTCAAGCTGTCGCAAATTCAGACTATCGGTACATAGAGCCGGCTAAATACGGCAGAAGGAGAGAAACATGTCTTTTAACATCGGCCTTAGCGGCCTCTATGCGGCCAACAAACAGCTGGACGTGACCGGCAACAACATCGCCAACGTCGCGACCACGGGCTTCAAATCGTCCCGTGCCGAGTTCTCGGACATCTACGCCGCGTCCAAGCTGGGCACCGGCCAGAACAGTGTCGGCAGTGGTGTGAACCTGGCGGCCGTTTCCCAGCAGTTCACCCAGGGCGACGTCAACAATACCGGCGGTCTGCTGGACATGGCGATCCAGGGCGGCGGCTTCTTCGTTCAGAAGGGCAGTGACGGCTCGCTGGAATACACCCGCAGCGGTGCCTTCCGTTCGGATAAAGACGGCTACGTCACCAACAACACCGGCACCTCGCGCCTGCAAGGCTACGCGGCGGACGCCGACGGCAATATCATCAAGGGTGCGCTGACCGACCTGCAATTGAACCTGTCGAACCTGCCGCCCAAGGCTTCCACCAAAGTCGACTCCACCAGCAACCTGAACTCGTCGTCGCCGGTGATTGATCAGACGACCAAGCCGTTTGATCCAACTGACTCCACCACGTTCAGCACTCAATACAACACCACCTTGTATGACACCCAGGGCAACGCCCACCCAATGGTGCAATACCTGGTGAAAACGGATTCCAACACCTGGAAATCCTACACCCTGATCGATGGCCGTAACCCTGACGGTTCGGCGCCTACCGGCACAGGCTCGACGCCGCCGGTCGCCTCGACGTTGAGCTTCGACGGTTCCGGCAAGCTCACCGGGATTGTTACGGGCACCACTTCCAGCACCACCTTGCAGCTGACCGGCTGGGTGCCGGGCACAGTGACCAACGGCGTGTGGACCAAAAACGGTGCGAACGCCAACCCTGGTGGGATTGCCATCAACATGAGCAACATCACCCAGTACAACTCGGCCACCTACCGTAATCCACCGGTCACCGATGGCTACGCTACCGGCCAGATCACCGGCCTGAACATTGACGGTAACGGCGTGTTGTTCGCGACCTTCAGCAACCAGCAGAGCAAGGCCATCGGCCAGCTTTCCCTGGCCAGCTTCAACAACGAACAAGGCCTGCAGCCGGCGGGCGGCACCACTTGGAAAGAAACCTATGCGTCGGGTCAGCCGGGTTACGACACCCCGCAAGCCGGCACCCTGGGTTCGATCGTGTCCAAATCCCTGGAGAACTCCAACGTCAACCTGACCAACGAGCTGGTGGACCTGATCAAGGCCCAGAGCAACTATCAGGCGAACGCCAAGACCATCTCCACTCAGAGCACCATCATGCAGACCATCATTCAGATGACCTGATGCTGTTGGCCTGACGCGCACGCGCAACGAAAGCCCCTCGATCGAGGGGCTTTTTTTTGCCTGCCATTTGGCATCGGGGAATATTCCCACCTCTGGCCTGATCACAGCCGACAGGCCCGTGTTGGAACCGGCCACACGGTTCTTTCCACTCATCAAGCCTCAACGTGTTCGATCACAAGGTGGCTCGGTATGGGAAGTTCGTCGATGTCCGGCCAAGGGGCTGGAGGTGTGCGTTATGGCGCGGGGTGGGCGGGGCAGTACCTGAGTGGAGTCAGCCGGTCAGAGGGCAGCCGGGATGCGGTCGATGCCGATAAAGACGCGGTCACGCAGCTTCTCAGGCAGTTGGATGACGCCGAAAAAACCGCCAAAAACCAGACTGTCCAGGACCTGCGCGACAAGCTCAATGAAAAGCGAAACGCGCTGGGAGAGGAAAAATTCAAAGCGATCCTTGAGCAGTTGAAGCGGGAGGCGGTTACAGATTTTCTTGCGCTGTTGAAGAGGCTGTTTCCAGAGCTGTTTGCAGATGAGCCAACTCCGTCTCCAGCACCCTCGCCAGACCGCGGTGGTGGCGGCGGCGGTGGCGTTGATGGCGGTCGGGTTAGTCCAAGCGATTTTGGCGGCAGTGAGCCCATGAGTAATCTGCCGATTACCGAAGGCTCCAAGCATTTCAACTACAAGCCGGACGCAAGTAACCCGGGCAAGAAACCGGACAATATCTGGAGTGGATTCAGCCAGGGGCCCGATGGTAATTGCGTCACGGTTGCCGCGATAAAGGGGGCGATGATGAAGTTTGGGCAGAAGCCCACTGATGTTTTCGCTGAGGTGCATGAGACCGCTGGTGGCTATCACGTCAAGATGCGCGATGGCTTCGAACTGGATTTATCCAAAGCTGAACTGAGGCACGCCGCCAGCTACGCACAGTTCAAGGGGGATAACCCCTCGATGATGACCGACGCCAACTTCATGTACGCCGTAAGTGCCAAGCGTGCACAGATGGAAGGGAATGGTTTTGATGACGATCCCGAGGTCGCGAGGCAGAGTTTCGCGCATGCGATGCAAAGCTTGAACAATGGCGAGATGGGGCGAGAGGCGCTGGACCGGCTTGGATTGAATGGCCTCTATAAAGACTCTTCGAGTTCGGCGCTGGCACGCGGCGCACTGGGCGTGGTGGATTACGGCGGCCATTCAATGGCGGTGATTGGCGGTCGCGTAGAGTTGTGGGGAGGGCGAGGCGGCGCTCCCCAGGAAGGCAACGCCTACGAATTCGTTTAGCGTAAAAACAAAAAAACCGATAAACCCATTGCAGCAGGGTCTATCGGTTTTTTTCAATCCCGGGCAATCAAGCCCGGGATCAGCTCAGCTTATTGGCAAGCTTCGCAATCCGGCTCATCAATCGCGCAGGCCTTTGGCACTGGCGCTGGACCGGCTGGTGCTGCGAGAACCGAATCATCACCGTGGTTGCCGCCGCTGGAAACAGCGTTCAGTTTACCGGTGTTGATGGTCGACTTCTCGGTGCTGGTCGCGGCCAGGGCACGGAGGTAGTAAGTGGTTTTCAGACCACGGTACCAGGCCATGCGGTAGGTCACGTCCAGCTTCTTGCCCGAAGCGCCAGCGATGTACAGGTTCAGCGACTGCGCCTGGTCGATCCACTTCTGACGACGGCTGGCCGCGTCAACGATCCACTTGGTGTCCACTTCGAACGCAGTTGCGTAGAGCTCTTTGAGTTCTTGCGGGATGCGCTCGATCTGCTGCACGGAACCGTCGTAGTACTTCAGGTCGTTGATCATGACCGAGTCCCACAGGCCGCGAGCTTTCAGGTCGCGAACCAGGTACGGGTTGATCACGGTGAATTCGCCCGACAGGTTCGATTTCACATACAGGTTCTGGTAGGTCGGTTCGATCGACTGCGACACGCCGGTGATGTTGGCGATGGTGGCGGTCGGTGCGATGGCCATGATGTTGGAGTTACGAATGCCTTTCTGCACACGGGCACGTACCGGCGCCCAATCCAGGGATTCGTTCAGGTCAACGTCGATGTACTTCTGGCCACGCTGCTCGATCAGGATCTGTTGCGAATCCAGCGGCAGGATGCCTTTGGACCACAGCGAACCCTGGAACGTCTCGTAGGCACCGCGCTCGTCGGCCAGGTCGCAGGAAGCCTGGATCGCGTAGTAGCTGACCGCTTCCATCGACTTGTCGGCGAACTCGACCGCAGCGTCCGAACCGTAAGGAATGTGCTGCAGGTACAGCGCGTCCTGGAAGCCCATGATGCCCAGGCCGACCGGGCGGTGCTTGAAGTTGGAGTTCTGCGCCTGGGGTACCGAGTAGTAGTTGATGTCGATAACGTTATCGAGCATGCGAACGGCGGTGTTCACGGTGCGTTCCAGCTTGGCGGTGTCCAGCTTGCCGTTGACGATGTGGTTCGGCAGGTTGATCGAGCCCAGGTTGCAAACGGCGATCTCGTCCTTGTTGGTGTTCAAGGTGATCTCGGTGCACAGGTTCGAGCTGTGGACCACGCCCACGTGCTGCTGCGGGCTGCGCAGGTTGCACGGGTCTTTGAAGGTCAGCCATGGGTGGCCGGTTTCAAACAGCATGGACAGCATTTTGCGCCACAGGTCTTTGGCCTGGATGGTCTTGAACAGCTTGATCTTGCCTGGGTACTGGGACAGGGCTTCGTAGTACTCGTAACGCTCCTCGAAGGCCTTGCCGGTCAGGTCGTGCAGGTCCGGTACTTCGGATGGCGAGAACAGGGTCCACGGGCCGTCATCGAAGACACGCTTCATGAACAGGTCAGGGATCCAGTTGGCGGTGTTCATGTCGTGGGTACGACGACGGTCATCACCGGTGTTCTTGCGCAGCTCGATGAACTCTTCAATGTCCATGTGCCAGGTTTCCAGGTAGGCACACACAGCGCCTTTGCGCTTGCCACCCTGGTTCACGGCTACAGCGGTGTCGTTCACCACTTTCAGGAACGGTACAACGCCCTGGGACTTGCCGTTGGTGCCCTTGATGTACGAACCCAGTGCACGCACAGGGGTCCAGTCGTTGCCCAGGCCGCCGGCGAATTTGGACAACATGGCGTTGTCGTGGATCGCGTGGTAGATGCCCGACAGGTCATCCGGCACGGTGGTCAGGTAGCAGCTCGACAGCTGTGGACGCAGGGTGCCGGCGTTGAACAGGGTTGGGGTCGACGACATGTAGTCGAAGGACGACAACAGGTTGTAGAACTCGATGGCGCGGTCTTCTTTGTGCTTCTCTTCGATCGCCAGGCCCATGGCCACGCGCATGAAGAACACTTGCGGCAGTTCGAAACGGATACCGTCCTTGTGGATGAAGTAACGGTCGTACAGGGTCTGCAGGCCCAGGTAGGTGAACTGCTGATCGCGCTCGTGGTTGATCGCCTTGCCGAGTTTTTCCAGGTCGAAGGTGGCCAGGATCGGGTTCAGCAATTCGAATTCGATACCCTTGGCGATGTAGGCAGGCAGGGCCTTGGCGTACAGGTCAGCCATCTCGTGGTGGGTGGCGCTGTCGGCGACTTTCAGGAAGCCCAGGCCTTCGGCACGCAGGGTGTCCATCAGCAGGCGCGCGGTCACGAACGAGTAGTTCGGCTCACGTTCAACCAGGGTACGGGCGGTCATCACCAGGGCGGTGTTGACGTCGGTCAGGGCCACGCCGTCGTACAGGTTCTTCAGGGTCTCGCGCTGGATCAGGTCGCCATCGACTTCTTCCAGGCCTTCGCAGGCCTCGGTGATGATGGTGTTCAGGCGGCCCAGGTCCAGCGGTGCAAATGTGCCGTCAGCCAGGGTGATGCGGATCGACGGGTGAGCTTGCACGGCAGCTTCTTCAGCCGGGGTGCGCACAGCGCGTTCCTTGGCGCGCGAGTCACGGTAGATCACGTAGTCGCGGGCAACTTTCTGCTCGCCGGCACGCATCAGGGCCAGTTCGACCTGGTCCTGAATTTCTTCGATGTGGATGGTGCCGCCCGAGGGCATGCGACGCTTGAAGGTTGCGGTGACTTGTTCGGTCAGGCGGGCAACGGTGTCATGGATGCGCGACGAGGCAGCAGCGGTGCCGCCTTCAACTGCAAGAAACGCTTTGGTGATGGCGACGGTGATTTTGTCATCGGTGTAAGGAACGACAGTGCCGTTACGCTTGATCACTCGCAGTTGGCCAGGTGCAGTGGCGGACAGATCCATATTCGAATCAGCGGCCTGCGGCACGGAGCCCTGCGGGTTCTCGCGAGTTGTGTCGGTTTGCATGGGGGGTTGTCTCCACATTCTATATTTATTTGGGCACCATCACGGTGCCCACCGTTCCGTCCTGAAGCACTTACAGCAGGCTTGGGCCTGGCATAACAACTTCGGGACAGGAGGAAGGGAGCTCATCGCGCCGCTTCCATGCCGAAGTCTTCGGTTCGGGCCTTGAGGCGCCCTTCGCCGTATTCCTGGTGGGTGACAGTTGCTCGCTTCAAGCACTGCAACACCCGTACCGCTTTCTGCCCTGGAGGCTGGAAAACGGCTGCCATCCGCGTGCGCGGTTTGGGCTTTTAAAAAATGCGTTGGTTCCAACCAAACGGGAGCAAGAAAGCGCTTGAGTTTCTTGTCTGATCTGTGTTTGGTTTTTTCGCTTAAAACCCTACATGTAGGGTTTTTTTAGCGCCGAGGTACAAGATAATGCGTTTTGGGGGGCTTAGCAACGCACTACCTGTGGATAACGCTGTGGGTAAAATGTGTATGAAACGTAGAACGCCCGTGTAGGCCGCAGTACTACTGGATCGCGCCGTTTGTCACCGAATATTCCAAGGTAAAAACAGCCGATTGGAATTTTGAGGGCGCGAACCCTACCACAAAAAAACGTGATCACCGAATGGATTTCCCGGCTTGTGCCAGAGGGCTGGCGCATGGCTACAATCGGCCTTCAATAGAGGCAGTAGTGTGTGCCCCGTAGATGACAATAATTAGAACCGAGGTAGCGCATGGAGCAAGAAGCCTGGCAGATATTGATCGTCGAGGACGACGAGCGATTGGCCGAGTTGACCCGTGATTATTTGGAGAGCAACGGCCTGCGGGTGGCGGTGGAAAGCGACGGCGCCCTGGCGGCGGCACGCATCATTGCCGAACAGCCCGACCTGGTGATCCTCGACCTGATGCTGCCCGGCGAAGATGGCCTGAGCATCTGCCGCAGCGTGCGCGAGCGCTATGACGGTGTGATCCTGATGCTCACTGCACGCACCGATGACATGGACCAGGTGCAGGGCCTGGACATGGGCGCCGATGATTATGTGTGCAAACCCGTGCGCCCGCGACTGTTGCTGGCGCGTATCCAGGCCCTGCTGCGGCGCAGTGAGCCGGCTTTGCCGATTGCCGTGGAAAACCAGCGTCGCCTGCAATTTGGCCCTTTGGTGGTGGACAATGCCCTGCGCGAAGCCTGGCTGCACGAAGGCGGTATCGAATTGACCAGTGCCGAATTCGACCTGTTATGGCTACTGGTGGCGAATGCCGGGCGCATCCTGTCGCGCGAAGAAATCTTCATCGCCCTGCGCGGCATCGGCTATGACGGCCAGGACCGCTCCATCGATGTGCGCATCTCACGCATTCGCCCCAAAATCGGCGACGACCCAATCCATCCGCGCCTGATCAAGACCATCCGCAGCAAAGGCTACCTGTTCGTCCCCGAAGCCGCTGCCGATATGCCGCTGTGAACTCGATCTTCCTGCGCATCTATGGCGGCATGTGCGCGGCGCTGATCCTGGTCGCGCTGCTGGGCGTACTGGCCCTGCACCTGCTCAATGAAGTGCGCAGCGGTCAATACCGTGAACGCCTGGCCCACGGCACCTTCGCGTTGATGGGCGACAACCTGCAGCCCATGAGCGCCATCGAACGCCAGCGCGCCCTGGCGGTGTGGGAGCGGTTGCTGGGCATTCCCCTGGAGTTGCGCACACTCACCGACGCGCAACTGGACCTGAGCCAGCGCAACCGCCTGCAACGCGGCCAGGTGCTGGTCGAGCAGACCGGGCCGCATGCCGCGCGGGTGCTGCGCCTGGTCAGCGAGCAGGAACAGCTGGTACTCACCGGCGAAGTGCAACAGATCAGCGAGCAACTGGCTCGCGCGACGATTTACCTGTTGGCGGACGAACTGGTGCGCTTCCCGGTCGCCGAGCAACCGCAAAAGCTGGCCGACATCAAGCAAGCCAAAGGTTTTGGTTTTGACATGCACCTGATGACCCTGGATCAAGCGGACATGGACGACGATCAGCGTCGCCGGGTGTCGGAAGGCGACACGGTGATGGCCTTGGGCAAGGGCGGCGATTCGATCCGCGTGTTTGCCGGCATGGTCGGGACGCCATGGGTACTGGAAATCGGCCCGCTGTACCAAATGAACCCTTACCCGCCGCAGTGGCTGATCCTGATCGCCTTGATCAGCCTGACCCTGATCGGCTTGATCGTGTATTTGTTGGTGCGCCAGCTCGAGCGGCGGCTCAAGGGGCTGGAAGCGGCGGCTACACGTATCGCTAAAGGCAATCTGGAGGTCCGCGTGCCGGCACGCGGCGCCGACTCGGTGGGGCGGCTGGCGGCGGCCTTTAATGGCATGGCCGAGCACTTGCAGCAGTTACTGGCGATTCAGCGTGAGCTGGTGCGGGCGGTGTCCCACGAATTGCGCACTCCGGTGGCACGCCTGCGCTTTGGCCTGGAGATGATCGGCGGCGCCGCCAGCCCCGAGGCGCGGCGCAAATACATGGATGGCATGGACAGCGACATTCAAGACCTGGATGGCCTGGTTGACGAAATGCTCACCTACGCGCGCCTGGAGCAGGGCGCGCCGGAGCTGAATTTCCAGCGGGTCGACCTCAGCGCGTTGCTCGATCAGGTGATCGGCGAATTGTCGCCACTGCGCCCTCAGGTCAACGTGGCCCGCGGTATTTGCTTGTCGTCGGCGCATTGGGACGATGCCTGGGTCGATGCCGAACCGCGCTACCTGCACCGCGCCGTGCAAAACCTGGTGAGCAATGCGATGCGCCACGCCCAGGGCCAGGTGTTGATCAGCTACCAGGTCGGCCAGGTGCGGTGCCGCATCGATGTGGAAGACGACGGCCCCGGTGTGCCGGAAAGCGCCTGGGAGCGCATTTTCACGCCGTTTCTGCGCCTGGACGACAGCCGCACCCGCGCCTCGGGCGGGCACGGCCTGGGGTTGTCGATTGTGCGGCGGATCATCTATTGGCACGGCGGGCGGGCGTTGATCAGCAAGAGCAACAACCTGGGCGGGGCGTGTTTCAGTTTGAGCTGGCCACGGGATCAGGAGAAGGCTTGAGATCGCTATCGCAGGCAAGCCAGCTCCCACAGGGCGAATGCATGCAAAAAAAGTGGGAGCTGGTTTGCCTGCGATGGCGGTAGATCAGGCCTTGATGGCCACCAGGCTCAACAACTGCTCCCCGTCCACCCCAAACTGCCCCTCCAACTCTGTGCCATGGCACCACTCAGTCGAAAGGTCGGTTAGCAGCTTTAGTCGCACCTGCCCGGTCTCGGACCACTCCACCACCTCGGCATGTTCGAAGTAAAAGCGCTTCTGCACGATCGGGTAGAGCGCCTTGAACAGGCTTTCCTTGGCCGAAAACGTCAGCGTCACCAACAAGGCGACCTGCTCGCGCGGCACGCTTGCCATGCGCTGCATTTCTTCAGCCGTCAGAATCTCCCCGGCCAGGCGTTCGGCCCGGTCCAGGGCCAGCACATTCTCCAGATCCATCCCCAGCCCACGCCATTGCGCCTTGTGCCCGACAATCGCCGCAGCGTGCCCGGTGCTGTGGGTGATTGAGCCGCTGATGTGTTCAGGCCACACCGGCGCACGGTCTTCGCCGATGGGCGGCACGCAATCGAGGTGATCGAGTTGTTGCAGTGCCGCGCGGGCGCACAGGCGGCCGGCGAGAAACTCCGCCTGGCGCTTGGCCACCGAGCGCTGGATGCTGGCCGGAGGCGGCACCGCGCAACGCTGGAAATCACCGGCAGCTAATAAGGCCGGATCGAAACGGGTGCTCAGAAACACCGTGCCCGGCAACGGAGCGGGCAGCGGCCAATGGGCATCAAGTGGGGTGCAGCAAGCGGGTAGGGGCGTCATGCGCGGTATTTTGCGTCAGTTGGCGCGCCAGTGGATAGCCCGTCACGGTTCAGGCCCGGTTCAGAGCCCGTTCAGGGGGAGTTCAGGGGCGCCTGCGTAGTCTGGGCTCAACAGCCAAAACGCGTAGAGGTAAGCACCATGACTGCGATCAAAAAGCTGATGTTGGCGTTAACCATGCTCAGTGCCACTGCCGGCGTCCAGGCGTCGGACGGTGCATTGGCGGCATTTGGTGGCGAGAAAACCAAAAAGTCCAGCAACCTGATCCATCGTGTCAGCTTCGAAGACGCGGGCACCCAGGCCGCGCCGTGGGGCCAGTCCCTGGGCCTGAGCGCTGCGCAACCTGCCTACCGCACCGGTTACGAACACCTGACGGGCCAATACAATGGCATTAAACTGCGCCCGCAAGACTTGCAGGGCCGCTATGATATCCCCCTGTCGGACAGTTGAATTGCCTTGGAGAGCCTTATGAAATTGCTGGTCGTGGAAGATGAGGCGCTGTTGCGTCATCACCTGTTCACCCGCCTGACCGACAGCGGGCACGTGGTCGAGGCCGTGGCCAATGCCGAGGAAGCCCTGTACCAGACCGGGCAATTCAACCATGACTTGGCCATCATCGACCTGGGCCTGCCCGGCATGGGCGGCCTGGACCTGATCCGCCAACTGCGCAGCCAGGCCAAGACCTTCCCGATCCTGATCCTCACCGCCCGCGGCAACTGGCAGGACAAGGTCGAAGGCTTGGCGGCCGGCGCTGACGACTATGTGGTCAAGCCGTTCCAGTTCGAAGAGCTGGAGGCGCGGATGAACGCTTTGCTGCGCCGCTCCAGCGGGTTCACCCAGTCGACCATTGTTGCCGGGCCCTTGCTGCTGGACCTCAATCGCAAGCAAGCGTCCCTGGATGAGCAGCCGCTGGCGCTGACCGCCTATGAGTATCGGATTCTCGAATACTTGATGCGCCACCATCAGCAAGTCGTCGCCAAGGACCGCTTGATGGAGCAGCTTTATCCCGATGACGACGAGCGTGATCCGAACGTGATCGAAGTGCTGGTCGGCCGCCTGCGCCGCAAGCTGGAAGGGCCGGCGGGGTTCAAGCCGATCGACACCGTGCGGGGCCTGGGTTACCTGTTTAATGAGCGCTGCCGTTGATACGCTCGTTACGTGTGCGCTTGATGCTGGCGGCCACCACCCTGGCCGTGTTGTTTATGCTGGGCTTATTGCCCGCCATGCAAGGGGCGTTCAGCCTGGCGCTGCAGGATTCCATCGAGCAGCGCCTGGCGTCGGACGTCACCACCCTGATTTCCGCTGCGCGCGTCGAAAACAACCGCCTGCTGATGCCGGCGCAGTTGCCGGACGAGCGTTTCAACCTCACCGATAGCCGTCTGCTTGGCTATATCTACGACCGTGAAGGCCATCTGGTATGGCGCTCGCGCGCTACCCAGGAAGAAAACATCAACTACAAGCCGCGCTACGACGGGCGCGGTAACGAGTTCGCGCGCATTCGCGAAGCCAATGGTCAGGAATTTTTCGTGTATGACGTCGAGGTCAAGCTGCTGGGCGGCAAGAGCGCGGCGTTCAGTATCGTGGCCCTGCAGCCGGTGCGCGAATACCAGCTGACCCTTGAAGGCCTGCGGGAAAACCTCTATTTGGGGTTCGGCGCGGCCTTGCTGGTGTTGCTGACGTTGCTGTGGCTGGGCCTGACGTGGGGCCTGCAGGCGCTGCGGCGCCTGAGCCAGGAACTTGACCAGATCGAAGGCGGCACCCGCGAAAGCCTTTCCGAAGAGCATCCCCGTGAATTGCTGCGTCTGACGGGCTCTCTCAACCGGTTGCTGCACAGCGAGCGTGAACAACGGGCGCGCTACCGCGATTCCCTCGACGACTTGGCCCATAGCCTGAAAACGCCGCTGGCCGTGTTGCAGGGTGTGAGTGAGGACATGGCCCAGCGCCCGGAAGATCGCGGCCAGGCCTGGGTATTGCAATCGCAGATCGAACGGATGAGCCAGCAGATCGGCTACCAGCTGCAGCGTGCCAGCCTGCGTAAAAGCGGCCTGGTGCGCCACCAGGTGCGCCTTGAGCCGGTATTGCAAAGCCTGTGCGACACGCTGGACAAGGTCTATCGCGATAAACGCGTGACGGTGACCTTTGAGTTGCCGGCCGAATGCGATGTGCCGATCGAGAAGGGCGCGCTGCTCGAAATGCTCGGCAACTTGCTGGAAAACGCCTATCGCCTGTGCCTGAGCGAAGTGCGCATCAGCCTGACAGAAAGCCTCGAAGGCACCGAGTTGTGCATTGAAGATGACGGGCCGGGCGTGCCACCTGATCAGCGTGCGCGGATCCTGCAAAGGGGCGAGCGGCTGGACCGCCAGCATCCGGGACAGGGCATCGGTCTGGCGGTGGTCAAGGACATTATCGAAAGCTACAGCGCGCGGCTGACCTTGGGCGACTCACCCTTGGGCGGCGCGGCGTTCAAGATTCACTTTCCGGCCTTGTGATCTCTGTTGACTCCACTGGCCTCTTCGCGAGCAGGCCCGCTTCCACATTTAACCGCGTTTATCCTGTAGGAATGCGGTCGAATGTGGGAGCGGGCTTGCTCGCGAAGGGGCCGGCAATGGCACCACACCGCTAACTCTCCTGCGCCCGATACGCCCCAGGCGTCAAGCCCGTCCACTTCTTGAACGCCCGATGAAACGCCGACGGCTCAGAAAACCCCAGCTGCTCGGCAATCTCCTGCAAAGACAAGTCGGCCCGTCCCAAGTGATAGATGGCAATGTCCCGGCGCAATTCATCCTTGAGCGCCTGAAAGCTGGTGCCTTCCTCACGTAAATGCCTGCGCAGGGTTTGAGGGCTGATGTGCAGGTGCTGCGCGACCGCTTCGAGGTCCGGCCAGGGCGTGCGGTCACGGCTCAACAAGCGGCGCAGCTGGCTGCTCAGGCTGTCGCCTTCATCCGGCCGCGACAACAGGTCGGCGGGGGAGCGCTCAAGAAAATGCTTGAGGGTGCGTTCGTCCTGCAGCAGCGGCAAGCTCAGGTAGCGGCTGGGAAACACCAGGCTGCTGTGTGGCGCGCCGAATACTTGAGGGCAGGGAAAGAGCAGGTCGTATTCGCCGGCATGGGCCGGCATCGGGTAACTGAACGTTGCCTGTTGCAAGCGGATACGCTGGCCGATCAACCAACTGCCCAGGCGATGCCAGATCACCAGCAGGCATTCACTGAGGAAGTGATCCGGGTCCCACAACTGCGAATCGTCCAGGCTCAGCCGGGCCATGTCGCCTTCTCTCGTCAGCTGCCAGCGCGGACCCTGTGGGAATAGGCTATAAAATAATAAGCCGCGTTCCAGAGCCTTCTCCAGGGTGCGGCAGTGAATCAGCGCGTGGCACATCATGGCGAAGGTGCCGCGCTTGCTCGGACCTTCGGCGAACCCCAGGTATTCGTCGTCCAGCGCCAGCCACAACCTCTGCAACAGCCGGGTAAATTGCTCGGGGGCGATGCGGGCGCGGGGTTCGGTCAACAGCTCTGGGGTGATGCCCACCTGCAGCAGCAGGCCCGAGCAGTCGTAGCCCGCCCGGCGCGCACCACCGAGGGCGGCTCGGGCGTAGTGGCTGGCGATGGTACGTTCACGCATGTGAGGGCCTCGTCCATGGAGTGGCGGATGTTAGCCATCACCGGGAGGGGCGACAAGGCGGATATCCGCCAAATTGTAGGACGAGACCGGGTGGCCTGGCGGAATTCCGCCACATCTCCCAAGGTGTGCAAGGGCGTCTTCGTGCCCCCAGCCCTGATGTCTAAAGGCCTTCAGCGTTTTTAAGCGATGTGGCACGGCGTTTGCGATACAGAGAACAGCGCAGGCCGGTTCCAACGGACCTCGCAAACAACAAATCCCTCCAGTGCAGGAGGGTTCGCAATTCAAGTGTCGTGGGCAATGGCGGATATTTGCCACACGGTGCGATTGAGGAACTTTGCAATGACGACTCGTCAGCCACTGTACAAATCCCTGTATTTCCAGGTGATCGTTGCAATCGTTATCGGTATTTTGCTCGGTCACTTCTACCCGCAGACCGGCGTGGCGCTCAAGCCACTGGGTGACGGCTTCATCAAGCTGATCAAAATGGTCATCGCCCCGATCATCTTCTGCACCGTTGTCAGCGGCATCGCTGGCATGCAAAGCATGAAATCGGTTGGCAAAACCGGTGGCTACGCGCTGCTGTACTTCGAAGTTGTTTCCACCATCGCCCTGTTGATCGGTCTGGTCGTGGTTAACGTCGTGCAACCGGGCGCCGGCATGCACATCGACGTGGCTACCCTGGACGCCTCCAAAGTCGCGGCCTACGTGACTGCCGGTGCAGACCAGAGCGTGGTTGGCTTCATCCTTAACGTGATCCCGAACACCATCGTCGGCGCTTTCGCCAACGGCGATATCCTGCAAGTGCTGATGTTCTCGGTGATCTTCGGTTTCGCCCTGCACCGCCTGGGTGCCTACGGCAAGCCGGTGCTGGACTTCATCGACCGCTTCGCGCACGTGATGTTCAACATCATCAACATGATCATGAAGCTCGCGCCACTGGGTGCCCTGGGCGCCATGGCGTTCACCATCGGTGCCTATGGTGTAGGCTCGCTGGTTCAGCTGGGTCAGCTGATGATCTGCTTCTACATCACCTGCGTCCTGTTTGTGGTCGTGGTGCTGGGCGCCATCTGCCGCGCACACGGTTTCAGCGTGTTGAAGCTGGTTCGCTACATCCGTGAAGAGCTGTTGATCGTACTGGGGACTTCCTCCTCGGAATCGGCACTGCCACGCATGCTGATCAAGATGGAGCGTCTGGGCGCGAAGAAATCCGTAGTAGGCCTGGTGATTCCGACCGGCTACTCCTTCAACCTCGACGGTACCTCGATCTACCTGACCATGGCGGCCGTGTTCATCGCTCAGGCGACCGACACCCACATGGACATCACCCACCAGATCACCTTGCTGCTGGTGCTGCTGCTGTCCTCCAAAGGCGCTGCTGGCGTGACCGGTTCGGGCTTCATCGTGCTGGCAGCCACCCTGTCGGCTGTTGGCCACCTGCCGGTTGCTGGCCTGGCGCTGATCCTGGGTATCGACCGCTTCATGTCCGAAGCCCGCGCACTGACCAACCTGGTCGGTAACGCCGTTGCCACCATCGTTGTGGCCAAGTGGGTCAAGGAACTGGACACCGACAAGCTGCACAGCGAGCTGGCGTCCGGCGGCACTGGCATCTCCGACACCCGTCCGGAAGATGACCTGGGCGTGGCTGAAGGCCCTGCTCCTGCGGTCAAGTAATATGCCGAAGGCGTGAATCGCGTCAGACGCTCTGCAAACGCCCCGCCTTGATCGGGGCGTTTGCGTTTCTGCGGGGTCACTTTTCGGTTCTTTTGATTTACAGTCAGCAATCACTTCATCAAACCGCGATGAGGCTGGTATCTACCGGCGTTTGTTGGCCCTGACCGGACTATGCTGATGAAACTCGCGCCGGGGTGTCCGCTCTAAAACCCATTAGCCAGCCGCATGTTTGCGCTGCAATCGCTTGCAGGAGTTTCGATGGACAGTGTGGATCTGAATGTCTTGCGCAGCGTGCTCGATTGGCGCCGCGCTGGGCACCGAGTGGTGCTTTACAGCGTGGTCCAGACCTGGGGCAGTGCGCCGCGCCCGCCAGGGGCGATGTTGGCCTTGCGAGGCGACGGTGTCGTGATTGGGTCGGTGTCCGGTGGCTGCATCGAAGATGACTTGATCGCGCGCCTGCAGGACGGGCGCTTGCCGGACGATGGGCCACCGGTGCAACTGGTGACCTACGGCGTCACCCGGGATGAGGCTGCGCGTTTTGGCTTGCCTTGCGGCGGGACATTACGCCTGACCGAAGAGCGCGTGGACAGCTGGGCTTGGGTCGCCGAATTGCTGGCGCGGTGTGAGGCGCATGAAATCGTTGCGCGCGAGTTGGACCTGGCCACTGGCGAGGTGAGCTTGAGCGGTGCGAGCAAGACCGATGCCGTGACCTTCGATGGCGAACGCCTGCGTGCGATCTATGGCCCCCGTTGGCGTTTGTTGCTGATCGGTGCGGGCCAGTTGTCACGCTACGTGGCTGAGATGGCGCGGTTGCTGGATTTCGAAGTGCTGATCTGCGACCCGCGTGAAGAATTCGTCTATGGCTGGGAAGAGCAGCACGGCCGCTTTGTGCCTGGCATGCCGGATGAAGCGGTGCTCAATATCCAGACCGATGAACGCACTGCCATCGTCTGTCTGACCCACGATCCACGCCTGGATGACATGGCGCTGCTGACGGCGCTCAATTCCACAGCGTTCTACATTGGCGCCCTTGGTTCGCGGGTCAACAGCCAGAAGCGCCGGGAGAACCTGGCGGCGCTGGGCCTCTCGACGCAAGCCATTGCCCGCTTGCATGGGCCGATCGGTTTGCACATCGGCAGTCATACACCGTCGGAAATTGCGTTGTCGTTGATGGCCGAAATCGTTGCGATCAAGAACGGCGTGGCAACACTGCAGAAAAAGCCGTTGCCGGTAGCGGCCCAATGACTGTTGTCGCGATTGTGCTGGCGGCAGGGCAGGGCAGTCGTTTCCGCGCTGAGGCGGGGCCAGATAAAGACAAGTTGCTGGCCGATTGCGTGGGCCGCGATGGTGTGACGCGGCCGGTGATCGAGCAGGTGCTTGTGAACTTGCCTGCGCGTGTTGTAAAGCGCTGGGTGGTGACTTCGCCGGACCGGTTGGAGGTGATTCGCCTGGCACAGGCTTACGGCTGTGAAGTCCTGTTGCTGCATTCCGCCGGCATGGGCGACAGCCTTGCTGCGGTGGTTGCGGCCAGTGGCGCGGCAGACGGCTGGTTGGTGGTATTGGGCGACATGCCGTTTATTCAAGCATCGAGCATTGAGCAGGTGCTGGACGCGCTGCAGGAGGAGGGTATCAGCGTGCCGGTGCATGCGGGAACGTGCGGCCATCCTGTGGCGTTTGGTCGTGCGTTCGGGCCAGGCCTGATGGCGTTGACTGGGGATCGTGGCGCCAAGCCCCTGTTCGCTCAGGCCAAGGTAGCGCAGGTTCACGTCAATGATCCGGGTGTGCTTTGGGATGTGGACCTGCCACAGAGGCTGAATTTCAACGCCGACTGAATGTGGGAGCGGGCTTGCTCGCGAATGCTGGATGTCAGTCAATCTGCGCAGGTCTCAAATCAATCGCCCATAAAAAAGCCCCGCCTGATCACTCAGGCGGGGCTTTTTAGTGGCTGATGGAATCAGGCGAGAGGTTTAGGCTCGTGTTCTGCTTCCAAGGCCTTTGGGGCGTGCTCCGCGGCAGCCGGGGCTGGCGCCTCGACTACTTCGGCAGCAGCCGGTGCGGCAGCGGCTGCAGCGGCGGCGGCCTCAGCTTCCTTGCGGCGGCGACGCACTTCACGTGGGTCGTTCGGCGCGCGGCCATTTTCGGTCAGTGCGCTAGCAGGGGCTGCTTCAATCACCGGGGCGGCAACTTCGGCAACCACTGGCGCTTCAACCACTGGCGCAGGCTCGGCAACCACAACCGGAGCGGCTTCAACCACTTCGGCAACCGGTGCTGGCGCTTCTTCTGCCACAGGGGCAGGGATTGGCGCTTCAACCGGAGCGGCTGGCTCGGCAGTCCACTGGAAGGCGGTCTGTTCTTCGCGAACTTCACGCACTGCCGGGGCGGCCTCTTCGACAGCCGGCGCTTCAACCACGGCTTCAACCGCAGGCTGAGGCTCAACTACCGGTGCAGGCTCGACCGCGGTGACATCCACTGCTGGTTGAGCTTCGCGAACCGGTGCAACTTCCACTTCCGGCACCACTGGGGCTTCGATCGGGGTCGTTGCTTCGACGACTGGAGCTTCAACTACCGGCGTTTGAACTGCCGGGGCCTCAACCACTGGCGCTTCAACCGCTGGCGTTTCAGCGACTGGCGCTTCTACAACAGGGGTGTCTTCGACGGCGGCAGTAGCGCGTTCAGATTGCTCGTGAGCCTGGGCCTCAGCAGGTGCGCTGATGACCGAGGTGGCCACGGCGGCTGTCACAGCCAGGCCGGCAGCGAGTTCGGCGCCAGTCGGCTCGGCGGTGGCGGCTTCTGCGTTTTCGCCAGACTCTTCCGAGCCTTCGATGACATTGCCGTTGGCGTCACGTTGACGCTCGCGACGGTTGCTGCGACGACGCTGGCCACGGGAGCGGCGACGTGGACGATCGCCTTCGGCGTTGTCCTGGCCGTCTTCCTGCAGTTGCTCTTCGCTCGTCAGCACTTCTTCTTCGCTGGCGGCAGCGGCTTGCTCGGCGCGTGGTTGACGCTCTTCACGCGGCGGGCGCGGCTGGCGCTCTTCACGTGGGGCGCGTTCTTCACGCGGCTGGCGAGCCGGGCGTTCTTCGCTGGCCGCTTCGGCAGCCACGGCTGGCGCTGCGTCCAGTGGCTCGCGCAGTTCACGCACACGTTCTTCACGCTCGCCACGTGGCTTGCGGTCTTCACGAGGGGCGCGTGGGGTACGTGGTGCGCGCTCTTCACGCGGTGCACGTTCTTCACGGGCTACGGCTGGGGTTTCTTCGCGGGCTTCGCGAGGTGCACGCTCTTCACGTGGCGCGCGTTCTTCACGCGGAGCACGTTCCTCGCGAGGCTTGCGCTCTTCATCACGGCGACCGTTGCGGTTACGGCTTTGCTGACGACCGTTGCGACGTTCTTCGTTACGGGCCGGGCGCTCGGTGGCAGGTTTTTCAACCACTACCGGAGCCACTGGCTCTTCCTTGGTGGCGAACAGGCTGACCAGCGACTTCACCAGGCCTTTGAACAGGCTTGGCTCAGGCAGGGCGGCCGGCGCGGCAACCGGGGCGGCTACTTCAGCAGGTACCGGTGCATTGGCACGGGCCGGTGCGGTCTTCACGGCAGCTTCCTGGCGAACCAGGGTGCGGGTTGCGGCAGCTGGCTGGACTTCTTCCACTTCAGCCGCGGCAGCAGCGATTTCGTAGCTGGACTGGCCGCTGTGTGCTTCCGGGCTGTCATCACGCAGGCGCTGCACTTCGAAGTGCGGCGTTTCGAGGTGATCGTTCGGCAGGATGACGATACGGGCACGGGTGCGCAGTTCGATCTTGGTGATCGAGTTGCGTTTTTCGTTGAGCAGGAACGCTGCAACCGGGATCGGCACTTGCGCGCGGACTTCGGCGGTGCGGTCTTTCAGGGCTTCTTCTTCGATCAGGCGCAGGATCGCCAGGGACAGCGATTCAACGTCACGGATGATGCCGGTGCCGTTGCAACGCGGGCAGACGATGCCGCTGCTTTCGCCCAGGGATGGGCGCAGGCGTTGACGGGACATTTCCAGCAGGCCGAAGCGCGAGATGCGGCCGACCTGTACGCGGGCGCGGTCAGCTTCCAGGCATTCGCGGACTTTTTCTTCCACGGCGCGCTGGTTCTTGGCCGGGGTCATGTCGATGAAGTCGATCACGATCAGGCCGCCGATGTCACGCAGGCGCAGTTGGCGGGCGATTTCTTCAGCCGCTTCCAGGTTGGTCTGCAGGGCGGTTTCTTCGATGTCGCTGCCTTTGGTCGCACGCGCCGAGTTGATGTCGATGGACACCAGGGCTTCGGTCGGGTCGATCACAATGGAGCCACCGGAAGGCAGTTCGACTACGCGCTGGAAGGCGGTCTCGATCTGGCTTTCGATCTGGAAACGGTTGAACAGCGGAACGCTGTCTTCGTACAGCTTGATCTTGCTGGCGTACTGCGGCATTACCTGGCGGATGAAGGTCAGGGCTTCGTCCTGGGCTTCAACGCTGTCGATCAGCACTTCGCCGATGTCCTGGCGCAGGTAATCGCGGATGGCGCGGATGATCACGTTGCTTTCCTGGTAGATCAGGAACGGCGCGGAACGATCCAGAGACGCTTCTTTAATAGCGGTCCACAGTTGCAGCAGGTAGTCGAGGTCCCACTGCATTTCTTCGCTGCTGCGGCCAAGGCCGGCAGTGCGCACGATCAGGCCCATGTCGGCTGGTGCAATCAAGCCGTTCAGCGCTTCACGCAGTTCGTTGCGCTCTTCGCCTTCGATGCGACGGGAAATACCGCCGGCACGTGGGTTGTTTGGCATCAGCACCAGGTAACGGCCGGCCAGGCTGATGAAAGTGGTCAGGGCGGCGCCCTTGTTGCCACGTTCTTCTTTTTCGACCTGAACGATGACTTCCTGGCCTTCGCTCAGGACGTCCTTGATGTTCACGCGGCCTTCTGGGGCTTTCTTGAAGTATTCGCGGGAGATTTCTTTGAGGGGCAGGAAGCCGTGGCGCTCGGAGCCGAAATCGACAAAGGCAGCCTCAAGGCTTGGTTCGATGCGAGTAATACGGCCTTTATAGATGTTGGCCTTCTTTTGCTCGCGTGCACCGGATTCGATGTCCAGGTCGTAGAGGCGTTGGCCATCTACCAGTGCAACACGCAACTCTTCGGGTTGAGTTGCGTTAATCAGCATTCTTTTCATGTTGTACCGTCGGTTTCCGGGCTGCCGGAAACGGCGTTCGGCACACACGACTTCTCACGGTCGGTGTCAGGTGCGTCAAGAGTGGTTGGCCACTCCAGTGTCCAGCAATAACGAGCCAATTGGGCCGGTATCGCGACGGACGCGTCCTGCTTGTTAGCGGTGGTGACAAAGGCACCACTTCAACAAAAGCTAAGGTCAGGAGGAGGAATCAACCGGCGACTGTGGACGAGATGAAGCGTCTAAATATAAGCCTAGTGCTACACGGTCCGACGGTTGTGCATCTCCACCCTACACGTATCCCTGATAATTCGGGTGCTGCCGCGCGCAGAATCCGCAGCGGGTTGGCATTTACCGTGTTCTCCAATGGGGAGTCCACGCTCATGGCTAAACAAGACTAGGTGTGGGCGACTGCGCTCTCACTCAGCTCTTAACAGGCGTTGTTTCCGAAGCTTTCGCCATGGTCTGGCTCAAGACTGACTGCACTTTGTGAACTGGCCGTAAATATCGGCGCAGAACGCGAGTATTCACTCTGCTTTCTGCACTCGCTTCAGGCCTCATGTCACCTGCGCTTGTTACAATCTCGAGCCTTCCAAGGTGGCAAAAGCCCCGTAGGACGGCCTCGCGTCCTGATGAATTGCGATGGTCAGGGCCGGCAGTTTGCCGCAAGTCCTCTGTCCAGGCCGCTTTTGGCGGCGTTCGCGACT
The DNA here is from genome assembly GCF_963878885.1 of Pseudomonas sp. R9.37. Classification (NCBI taxonomy): domain Bacteria; kingdom Pseudomonadati; phylum Pseudomonadota; class Gammaproteobacteria; order Pseudomonadales; family Pseudomonadaceae; genus Pseudomonas; species Pseudomonas sp. R9.37. Next base: position 93,189 of record NZ_CAWNZA010000022.1, read on the forward strand.
ATAGCAGCAATGATTAAGTGCTTCAATTCCATAAAAAATTGTTATCATCGCCGCCATGACGACTACCGCCCCCCAGACCCCCAGCGTCCAGCTGCTCGAGGTCTCGCCGGAATATGCCGGCCAACGCATCGACAATTTTCTCCTGGCCAGGCTCAAAGGCGTGCCCAAGACCTTGATTTACCGCATCTTGCGTAAAGGCGAAGTGCGCGTGAACAAGGGCCGCATCAAGCCCGAGTACAAGCTGCAGGCGGGCGACATCGTCCGTGTGCCGCCGGTTCGCGTGCCTGAGCGTGACGAGCCCGTGCCGCTGGCCCAGGGCCTGCTGCAGCGCCTTGAGGCTTCAATTGTCTTCGAAGACAGCAAGCTGATCGTGATCAACAAACCGTGCGGCATTGCGGTGCACGGCGGCAGCGGCCTGAATTTCGGCGTGATCGAAGCGTTCCGTCAGTTGCGCCCGGATGCCAAGGAACTGGAGTTGGTCCACCGCCTGGACCGCGACACCTCTGGTCTGCTGATGATCGCCAAAAAACGCAGCATGTTGCGCCACCTGCACGCCGCTCTGCGTGGCGATGGTGTCGACAAGCGCTATATGGCGCTGGTGCGTGGCAACTGGGCGAGCTCGATCAAAAGCGTTCGTGCGCCGCTGCAGAAGAGCAACCTGCGCTCCGGCGAGCGTATGGTCGAAGTGGACGAGGAGGGCAAAGAAGCCCTGACGCTGTTCAAAGTGCTGCGCCGTTTCGGTGACTTCGCCACCATGGTCGAGGCCAAGCCGGTGACCGGGCGTACTCACCAGATTCGTGTGCATACCCTGCACGCAGGCCACTGTATCGCCGGCGACACCAAGTACGGCGACGAGGATTTCTCCAAGGAAATTCGCGACCTGGGCGGCAAGCGCCTGTTTCTTCACGCCTACATGCTGACAGTTCCGCTGCCTGACGGCGGTGAGCTGAAGCTGCAGGCGCCGGTCGACGAAATGTGGGCCAAGACCGTGGAGCGTTTGAGTGTCGCACCTTGATTACAAGCTGCTGATCTTTGACTGGGACGGCACCCTGTGCGATTCCATTGGGCGGATCGTGGAATCAATGCACGCAGCTTCAACCCGCTCGGGCTTTGCGTTGTGCACCGATCTCGCGGTCAAAGGCATCATCGGCCTGGGCTTGCCTGAAGCCATCCGTACCTTGTACCCGCAGATCAGTGACGCTGAGCTGGTGACGTTTCGCGACCACTACGCCGACCACTACATCGCGCTGGAGGCCACGCCTTCGCCGCTGTTCGACGGTGTGGTGCAATCGCTTGAGGCCTTTCGTTCCCAGGGTTATCACTTGGCAGTCGCCACCGGCAAAGCCCGTCGCGGGTTGGATCGGGTCCTTAAGGCGCACAATTTCGAAAATTATTTCGACATCACCCGGGCGGCGGATGAAACCGCCAGCAAGCCTCATCCTCTGATGCTTGAGCAGATCCTTGCCCATTGCGGCGTGTCGCCGCGCCAGTCGTTGATGGTGGGCGACGCCTCCTTCGACCTGATGATGGCGCGCAATGCGGGCATGGACAGTGTGGCGGTCAGCTACGGCGCTCAGGCTGCCGAGGCCTTGCAGCAGTACGAGCCGAGGCTGACGATTGATCATTTTTCCGAACTGCAGGCCTGGCTCAGCCGGGCCCAATAAGTCTTTGCTGGGGTTAATGGCATGAGTGACGAGTGGAAGGCGCCGGAAAAGGCGGATAGCAGTGATGATAAAAGCTGGAAGCTGCTGGAGAAGACTCTCCTGGCCAGCGTTCAGGAGCAGCGCCGTGCGCGGCGTTGGGGGATTTTCTTCAAGCTGCTGACCTTTATCTGGCTGCTCGCGATGCTGGTGCTGTTCAGTCCACTGATGGACATGGAAAAAAGCGCCACCCGCGGCAGCAATTACACCGCCTTGATCGAAGTGCGTGGCGTGATCGCCGACAAAGAGTCCGCCAGCGCCGACAACATTGTCAGCAGCCTGCGCGCGGCGTTTGAAGACCCGAAGGTCAAGGGCGTGATCCTGCGCATCAACAGCCCAGGTGGCAGCCCGGTGCAGTCGGGTTATGTGTATGACGAAATTCGCCGTCTGCGCGGCCTGCACCCGGATATCAAGTTGTATGCGGTGATTTCCGACCTGGGCGCCTCGGGCGCCTATTACATCGCCAGCGCCGCTGACCAGATCTACGCCGACAAGGCCAGCCTGGTCGGCTCCATTGGCGTGACGGCCGCCGGTTACGGCTTCGTCGGCACCATGGAGAAGCTGGGGGTTGAGCGTCGCACTTACACTTCGGGTGAGCACAAAGCGTTCCTCGACCCGTTCCAGCCGCAAAAAGCCGATGAGACTCAGTTCTGGCAGGGTGTGCTCGATACCACTCACCGTCAGTTCATTGCCAGCGTGAAGCAGGGGCGTGGCGATCGTCTGAAGGACAAAGACCATCCGGAGCTGTTCTCCGGGCTGGTGTGGTCGGGTGAGCAGGCGTTGCCGCTGGGCTTGATCGATGGGCTGGGCAGTGCCAGTTCGGTGGCGCGGGATGTGATTGGCGAGAAGGAATTGGTGGATTTCACCGTTGAGGAATCGCCGTTTGATCGCTTCTCCAAGAAACTGGGTGCCAGCGTGGCCGAGAAGCTGGCGATGTACATGGGGTTCCAGGGCCCGACGCTGCGCTGATACCTCGAAAGCGACAGGTTCAATATGTGGGAGCTGGCTGGCCCGCGATAGCGTCACCTCGGTGCGACTGATGTTCCGAGGTGTCTGCATCGCAGGCAAGCCCGCTCCCACATTGGTTTTGTGCTGGGCTTAGGGGATGTGCACGCCTTCAGCCAGCAGCATATCCACCAGGCGAATCAGTGGCAGGCCGATCAGGCTGGTCGCATCCGGCCCTTCGGTGCTTTGGAACAAGCTCACGCCCAGCCCTTCGGCCTTGAAGCTGCCGGCGCAGTCATAAGGTTGCTCGATCCGAAGGTAGCGCTCGATGCGTTCAGCGCTCAGTTCGCGCATGTGCACCGTAAACGGTACGCAGTCGACCTGGCAGTGCCCGGTCTGGCTGTTCAGCAGCGCCAGCCCGGTAAGGAAGCTGACTCGCTTGCCGCTCGCTGCCAGCAGTTGTGCGCGCGCGTTCTCGAAGGTATGGGGCTTGCCGATGATGCGGCCTTCCAGAGCAGCGACCTGATCGGAGCCAATGATCAAATGCCCCGGATGGCTGCCGGCGAGGGCGCGAGCTTTCTGTTCGGCCAGGCGCTTGACCAGCTCGATGGCGGATTCATTTTCACGGTGGCTTTCGTCGATATCAGGCGAGCTGCAGATGAACGGCAGGTGCAGGCGGCTCAGCAATTCCCGGCGATAAACCGAGCTGGATGCAAGTAATAAAGGCAGCATAGGCGTCTCCTCAGAGCAGCCGGGGATTCTAGCGGGGTGACCGGCTGACGCACAGGGCTGAATTTCCTTTGACATGGCTGGGTGCATCCCTATAATACTGCGCCTATGTTGAATGACCCGATTCCACCTCACGTTGACCCGCGCAAATTGGCAGATCGTGGCACTTCCCTTCAAGGTGAATTGCTGCTGGCCGATTTGGAGAGACTCTGCGACCCGCTTTCCGACACTGTCGGTACGGTGCAGGCCAAATTTGTTTTTGAACGAGATGAACGTAAGTCTGTGGTAATCCACAGTTTTATCGACACCGAAGTCAAAATGGTTTGCCAGCGTTGTCTTGAGCTGGTCACCCTGCCGATTCACAGCGAATGCAGTTACGCTGTGGTGAAGGAGGGTGCGAATACCCAGTCGTTGCCGAAAGGTTATGACGTGCTGGAACTGGGCGAAGATCCTTTGGATCTGCATGCACTGATCGAGGAGGAGCTTTTGCTCGCCTTGCCCATTGTGCCTGCTCATCATCCGGAAGAATGCCAGCAGCCGGAGGGTCTCGATGACGAGGCCGAGCCGAGCGAGGACGAGGTAACGCGGTCCAACCCGTTCAGTGTATTGGCGCAGTTAAAGCGTGACCCAAACGTTTAGGAGTTAATCAATTATGGCTGTTCAGCAGAACAAAAAATCCCGCTCTGCCCGTGACATGCGTCGTTCGCACGATGCCCTGACGGCAAGCACTCTGTCTGTAGAAAAAACCACCGGTGAAATTCACCTGCGTCACCACGTATCGCCAGAAGGCGTATACCGTGGTCGTAAAGTGATCGACAAGGGCGCTGACGAGTAATCACTTGTCTGCTCAAGTCATCGCGATTGACGCAATGGGCGGGGACTTCGGTCCCCGCAGCATTGTTCAGGCTTGCATTGCCAGCCTGTCTGCTACGCCCTCGCTGCACCTGACCCTCGTCGGTCAACCCTCCCTTCTTGAAGAATTGATTGCCAGCCATCCGGCAGTGGATCGCGCGCGCCTGACGATTACGCCAGCCAGCGAAACCATCGGCATGGATGACAAGCCGGCGGCAGCCCTGCGTGGCAAGCCCGACTCTTCGATGCGGGTGGCCCTTGAGCTGTTGCGTGATGCCAGGGTGCAAGCCTGTGTCAGTGCCGGCAATACCGGAGCCTTGATGGCGTTGTCGCGGCATGTGCTCAAGACACTGCCCGGGATCGATCGCCCGGCGATGGTCGCGGCCATCCCTACGCAAGAAGGCTACTGCCAGTTGCTGGACCTGGGCGCGAACGTCGATTGCAGTGCCGAGCACCTGTACCAGTTCGCGGTGATGGGCTCGGTGGCCGCTGAGGCGTTGGGCGTGACCCGGCCGCGGGTGGCGTTGCTGAATATCGGCACTGAAGACATCAAAGGCAATCAGCAGGTCAAGCTCGCCGCCACCTTGCTGCAAAATGCGCGAGGGGTGAACTACATCGGCTTCGTCGAAGGTGACGGTGTGTACCGTGGCGAAGCCGACGTGGTGGTATGCGACGGGTTTGTCGGCAATATCCTGCTCAAGTCCAGCGAAGGCCTGGCAACCATGATCGCTACGCGTATCGAGGCCTTGTTCAAGCAGAACCTGGCCTCGCGCATGGTCGGCGCCCTGGCGCTGCCGTTGATGCGCCGCTTGCAGGCCGATCTGGCACCGGCGCGGCACAACGGTGCGAGCTTTCTGGGGTTGCAGGGCATTGTGGTGAAAAGCCATGGCTCGGCGGGGGTACAAGGTTTTCAAAGTGCGATTGCGCGGGCGCTGATCGAGATCCAGGAAAACCTGCCGCAACGCTTGCACGGCCGTCTTGAGGACTTGTTGCCTTAGGCGAATCGGCCCGGGAATGCTTAAATGTGACCGGCCAGTTCAATTGACCATCCAATCTGTCAGTTTCGTGCGCTCCCACCTGGGGATTCATCTCAAAATCGGGAGCGTTCATTTTTGACGACCAGATCATTAGGGGCTTGTTACATGTCTACATCCCTCGCATTCGTCTTTCCAGGGCAGGGTTCGCAGTCCCTCGGCATGTTGGCCGAGCTGGGCGCGCAACATCCGTTGATCCTGGACACCTTCAAGGAAGCTTCCGATGCCCTGGGTTACGACCTGTGGGCGCTGACCCAGCAAGGGCCGGAAGAACAACTCAATCAAACCGATAAAACCCAGCCGGCCATCCTCACCGCGTCGATCGCGCTGTGGCGCCTGTGGCTGGCTGAAGGCGGCGCGCGCCCGGCTTACGTGGCCGGTCACAGCCTGGGCGAATACAGCGCCCTGGTGGCGGCGGGCAGCCTGACCCTGGGCGAAGCGGTCAAGTTGGTCGAGCGTCGTGGTCAACTGATGCAAGAAGCCGTTCCGGCCGGACAGGGCGGCATGGCCGCTATCCTGGGTCTGGACGACGCCGTGGTGATCCAAGCCTGTGCCGAAGCGGCCGAGGGCGAGGTCGTCAGCGCAGTGAACTTCAATTCCCCTGGCCAGGTGGTGATCGCCGGTGCCAAGGCTGCCGTTGAACGTGCCATCGAGGGTTGCAAGGCCCGAGGCGCCAAGCGCGCCTTGCCATTGCCGGTCAGCGTGCCGTCCCACTGTGAGCTGATGCGCCCGGCTGCCGAGCGGTTTGCCGAGTCCATCGCCGCCATCAATTGGCAGGCGCCGCAGATTCCGCTGGTGCAGAACGTCAGTGCGGCCGTTGCCGCCGACCTCGAGACCCTCAAGCGCGACCTGCTGGAGCAACTCTACAAGCCTGTGCGCTGGGTTGAGTCGGTTCAGACCCTGGCGGCCAAAGGTGCCACCGAGCTTGTCGAGTGCGGCCCGGGCAAAGTCCTGGCTGGCCTGAACAAGCGCTGCGCCGAGGGCGTCTCGACTGCCAACCTCAATACCCCGGATGCCTTCGCTGCCGCCCGCGCGGCACTGGCCTGAATCCCTGATCCCCGAACTTAGGAGAAGCTTGCATGAGTCTGCAAGGTAAAGTTGCACTGGTTACCGGCGCGAGCCGTGGCATTGGCCAGGCGATCGCCCTGGAACTGGGCCGTCAGGGCGCCGTAGTCATCGGCACCGCGACATCCGCCTCGGGTGCCGAGCGTATCGCCGCCACCTTGAAGGAAAACGGCGTTCAGGGCACTGGCCTTGAGCTGAACGTGACCAACGATGAGTCGGTTGCCGCTGTGCTTGCTCAAATCACTGCACAATTTGGCGCACCGGCTATTCTGGTGAACAACGCCGGTATCACCCGCGACAACCTGATGATGCGCATGAAAGACGACGAGTGGTACGACGTGGTCGATACCAACTTGAACAGTCTGTTTCGCCTGTCCAAGGGTGTTTTGCGTGGTATGACCAAGGCGCGTTGGGGCCGAATTATCAATATTGGCTCCGTAGTGGGTGCCATGGGCAACGCAGGCCAAGTAAACTACGCGGCGGCCAAAGCCGGTCTGGAAGGTTTCAGCCGTGCATTGGCGCGTGAAGTCGGTTCGCGGTCGATTACGGTCAACTCGGTGGCCCCAGGGTTCATCGACACCGATATGACCCGCGAACTGCCGGAAGCACAGCGTGAAGCGTTGCTGACGCAGATTCCGCTGGGCCGTCTGGGCCAGGCTCAAGAGATCGCAAATGTGGTCACTTTCCTGGCATCCGACGGTGCGGCATACGTGACTGGGGCTACAATCCCGGTGAACGGCGGGATGTACATGAGTTAAATTGTGACGGATCGCTTCAAAAAAATGTCATACGAGCTGTCTAAAATCCGTTATAAAGCTGCAACTTAATTTATAGGCTGGTGGCCGACCGGGTACAGGGTGAAGCTTTCAGTTGAAAAGCTGAAATGGCTTTCTATACACTTACCCACTGGCCAGCTGCCTGAATTTGTCCATTAGGAGTGAAAACAAGGTATGAGCACCATCGAAGAGCGCGTCAAGAAAATCGTTGCCGAGCAACTGGGCGTTAAAGAAGAAGAAGTGACCAACTCCGCTTCCTTCGTTGAAGACCTGGGTGCCGACTCCCTTGACACCGTTGAGCTGGTGATGGCTCTGGAAGAGGAATTCGAGACCGAAATCCCGGACGAAGAAGCTGAAAAAATCACTACTGTTCAAGCTGCTATCGACTACGTTACTGCCCACCAGGCGTAATAGTTTGTAGTCGTCGCTTGCTGTTAGGGAAAAACCGCACTGCTGTAACGGCGTGCGGTTTTTTCTTTAGCTCTGATGAAACTTCAGCGCTGATAAAATGCTGCTGAAGCGAAGTGTCGCCATCAAGAAAAAAGGAGAGTGCTGTGTCGCGTAGACGCGTCGTAGTCACCGGTATGGGTATGTTGTCGCCACTGGGTACGGATGTGCCAAGCAGTTGGCAGGGCATTCTGGCTGGCCACAGTGGTATCGGTCTGATCGAGCACACGGACCTTTCTGCCTATTCCACCCGTTTTGGCGGCTCGGTAAAGGGCTTCAATGTCGAGGAATATCTCTCGATCAAAGAGTCCCGCAAACTCGACCTGTTCATTCAGTACGGCCTGGCAGCCGGTTTTCAGGCGGTGCGTAATGCCGGCCTGGAAGTCACCGACGCCAACCGTGACCGCATCGGCGTGGCCATGGGTTCGGGTATTGGCGGTTTGACCAATATCGAAGAAACCAGCCGCACGCTGCACGATTCCGGCCCCCGTCGAATTTCACCATTCTTCGTACCGGGCTCGATCATCAATATGATTTCCGGTTTCCTGTCCATCCACTTGGGTGCGCAGGGGCCTAATTACGCCATTGCTACGGCGTGCACCACGGGCACTCACTGCATCGGCATGGCGGCGCGCAACATCGCCTATGACGAGGCGGACGTGATGATCGCCGGTGGCGCCGAGATGGCCGCCTGCGGGCTGGGCATGGGCGGCTTCGGCGCGTCCCGTGCGCTCTCCACGCGCAATGACGAACCGACCCGTGCCAGCCGTCCGTGGGACAAGGGCCGTGACGGTTTTGTACTGTCTGACGGCGCCGGTGCCCTGGTACTGGAAGAGTTGGAGCACGCCAAAGCGCGTGGCGCCACCATCTACGCCGAGCTGATCGGCTTTGGCATGAGCGGCGATGCGTATCACATGACGTCGCCACCGTCTGACGGTGCCGGCGCTGCGCGTTGCATCACCAACGCGTTGCGCGACGCGAAGGTGAATCCCGACCAGGTGCAGTACATCAATGCCCACGGCACCTCGACCCCGGCCGGCGACCTGGCGGAAGCCGAAGCCATCAAGTCGGTGTTTGGCGAGCACGCCTACAAGCTGGCGGTCAGCTCCACCAAGTCCATGACCGGCCACCTGTTGGGTGCGGCGGGCGCGGTCGAGGCGATCTTCAGCGTGATGGCCATCAAGGATCAGGTCGCTCCGCCGACCATCAACCTTGATGAGCCGGACGAAGGCTGCGACCTGAACTTCGTGCCTCACGAAGCCCAGCCGATGCCAATTGACGTGGTGATCTCCAACTCCTTCGGGTTTGGTGGCACCAACGGCTCCCTGGTGTTCCGCCGGTTCGCCGAGTGATGCACAGCTGGGTCGACGGTCAGCCAGCGGACAGCGTGCCCCTGAAAGATCGCGGCCTGGCGTACGGTGATGGGCTGTTTGAAACCATCGCCGTCAAGGCCGGGCAGCCCGTGCTGCTCGACCGCCACCTGCAACGCCTTGAGGAGGGTTGCCGGCGCCTTGCGTTGATCACGGATCACGCACTGATCCGCAATGAAGTCTTGGCTTACGCCGCCGCTCTTGGCGACGCAGTCCTCAAGTTGATCCTCACCCGCGGCGACAGCCAGCGCGGTTATGGCATCAACCCCGGCGCCCCGGTGCGCCGTATCTTGCAGGGCAATCCGCCCGCTACCTATCCCCACGCTCACGCAACCGACGGCATCCGCCTGTTTGCGTGCGCTACCCGTTTGGCCGAGCAGCCGTTGCTTGCCGGGCTCAAGCACCTTAATCGTCTGGAGCAAGTGATCGCCCGCGCCGAGTGGCAGGATGCCGAGCATGCCGAAGGTTTAATGCTGGATATGTCTGGCCGCGTTATCGAGGGCGTGTTCAGCAACCTGTTCGTGGTGCGCAATGGCGTGTTACTGACCGCTGATCTGAATCGTTGTGGCGTTGCCGGGGTCATGCGCGCCGAGATTCTGGCCCAGGCGCACGCACTGGGTATCCCGCTGGCCGTGGCCGACATCAGCCTTGAGCAGTTACAGCAGGCCGATGAAGTCTTCGTGTGCAACAGCGTTTATGGCATTTGGCCGGTGCGCAGTTGCGCTGCGATGAGCTGGTCGGTTGGGCCGCTCACCCGTAAACTGCAGGGCATTGTTCGCGCGCTATTGGATATTTGAGTTGATACGAAAACTGGTTTTACTGCTGCAGATCGGCCTGGTCTCGGCAGGCTTGCTGCTGGGCTTCTCGGCCTGGAAGCTCGATTCTGCCTTGAAGCAGCCCCTGAATCTGACCCAGGAACAATTGCTCGATGTGCCTGCCGGGTCGACCCCGACGGGCACCTTCAATCGCCTCGAAGCCGAGGGCGTGCTGGATGATGCTTTCTGGTTGCGCCTGTACTGGCGCTTCAACCTCGACGGCCAGCCATTGCACAGCGGCGAATACCGCATGACTCCAGGCCTCACCGCCGAAGGTTTGATCGGCCTGTGGCAGCGCGGCGAAGTGGTGCAATACAGCCTGACACTGGTCGAAGGCTGGAACTTCCGTCAGGTGCGTTCGGCCCTGGCCAAGCATGAAAAGATCGTGCAGACCCTGTCGGGCCTGAGTGACAGTGAAGTGATGGACAAGCTGGGTCACCCCGGCGTGTTCCCCGAAGGGCGGTTCTTTCCTGACACTTACCGCTTCGTGCGTGGCATGACCGACGTCGAGTTCCTCAAAAAAGCCTATAACCGCCTGGATGATGTACTTGCCCAGGAGTGGAGCAAACGCGCTGCCGATGCGCCCTACACCGACCCTTACCAAGCGCTGATCATGGCTTCGCTGGTCGAGAAGGAGACCGGCGTGCCGGAAGAGCGCGGGCAAATCGCCGGCGTGTTCGTGCGGCGCATGAAGATCGGCATGCTGCTGCAAACCGACCCGACAGTGATTTACGGCCTGGGCGAGCGCTACAACGGCAAGTTGACCCGTGCGCATCTCAAGGAAGCCAACCCTTACAACACCTACCTGATTGCCGGCCTGCCGCCGACACCGATTGCGATGGTCGGCCGCGAGGCGATTCATGCTGCGTTGAACCCGGTGCCGGGCAGCAGCCTGTATTTCGTCGCCCGTGGCGATGGCAGCCATATTTTCTCCGATGACCTGGATGCGCATAATGCCGCCGTGCGCGAGTTTCAGCTCAAGCGCCGTGCCGATTACCGTTCCAGCCCTGCGCCAGCGGTGAAACCGCTGGAAGACGCGGCGCCACCTGCCGATACGCCGATTGAAGCGCCGGTTGAAAAGCCTGTCGAGGCTGCGCCGGATACCGCCGCGCCGCAAAGCCCGCAATGACTCTGACTAAGGACTGCCTGTGACTGGCTTGTTTATTACCCTGGAAGGCCCGGAAGGCGCCGGCAAAAGCACCAACCGCGATTACCTGGCCGAACGCCTGCGCTCGGAGGGCATCGAGGTGGTATTGACCCGCGAGCCCGGCGGCACGCCACTCGCCGAGCGCATCCGGGAAGTATTGCTGGCCCCGGGTGAAGAACCGATGAACGCGGACACCGAGCTGCTGCTGGTGTTTGCTGCACGCGCTCAGCATCTGGCCGAGGTGATTCGCCCAGCCCTCGCGCGTGGCGCGGTGGTGATTTGCGACCGTTTTACCGATTCGACCTACGCCTACCAGGGCGGCGGGCGCGGCTTGTGCCTGGCGCGTATCGCTACGTTGGAAACTTTCGTTCAGGGCGATTTGCGTCCGGACCTGACCCTGCTGTTCGATCTGCCGGTGGAGGTGGGAATGGCCCGCGCCAGTGCCCGGGGTCGTCTGGACCGCTTCGAGCTCGAAGGCCACGTGTTTTTCGATGCGGTGCGCAGTGCATTCCTGCTACGCGCCAAGGCGGAGCCCGCGCGCTACCACCTGCTGGACGCGGCTCAGCCGCTGACGCAGGTACAGCAAGCCATCGACGCCTTGATGCCGACGCTGCTGGAGCGCGCCCGTGGCTGAGGCCTATCCGTGGCAGGACAGCCTCTGGCAGCAACTGGCCGGGCGTGCCCAGCATGCGCACGCCTATTTGCTGCATGGGCCAGCGGGCATCGGCAAGCGTGCGTTGGCCGAGCGCTTGATGGCCAGTCTGTTATGCCAGCGCCCGGTTAATCTGGAGGCCTGCGGTGAGTGCAAATCCTGCCTGCTGCTCAAGGCTGGCAGCCACCCCGACAATTACCTGCTGGAGCCTGAGGAAGCCGACAAGGCGATCAAGGTCGACCAGGTGCGTGACCTCGTCAGCTTCGTGGTGCAGACCGCGCAGATGGGCGGGCGCAAAGTGGTGCTGATCGAGCCGGTGGAGGCGATGAACATCAACGCCGCCAACGCCTTGCTCAAGAGCCTGGAAGAGCCGTCGGGCGATACGGTGCTGTTGCTGGTGAGTCACCAGTCCAGCCGCCTGTTGCCGACCATTCGCAGTCGTTGTGTGCAGCAGGCCTGTCCACTGCCGAGTGAAGCGATGAGCCTGCAGTGGCTGGCGCAGGCGCTGCCCGAGTGCGGTGAAGACGAACGCGTCGAGTTGCTGACCCTGGCCGCGGGTTCTCCCTTGGCGGCCGTCAAGCTGCACGCCCAGGGCGTGCGTGAGCAACGTGCGCTGGTGGTCGATGGCGTGAAGAAGCTGCTCAAGCAAGAGCTGTCCGCGACGCAACTGGCCGAAAGCGCCTGGAAGGATATTCCGTTATTGCTGCTGTTCGACTGGTTCTGTGACTGGTCGAGCCTCATCCTGCGCTACCAGTTGACCCAGGATGAAACCGGCCTGGGCCTGCCGGACATGCGCAAAGTGGTGCAGTACCTGGCGCAGAAAAGCGCGCAGGACAAGGTGCTGAATATCCAGGACTGGATTCTGGCCCAGCGCCAGAAGGTGCTCGGCAAAGCCAACCTCAACCGCGTGCTGTTGCTCGAAGCGCTGCTGGTGCAGTGGGTCGGCTTGCTCGGCCGGCGTTAATTTCCGCGGCCGACGGGTGTATCGTCGGCCAGACACTTTCCGTGACTCAAGTTGTAAATTCCTATGCTCGTAGATTCCCATTGCCACCTTGATCGCCTCGACCTTGCCCAACATGGTGGCTCCCTCGACGCTGCCCTTGAAGCTGCGCGCCAGCGTGGAGTAGGGCACTTCCTGTGCATTGGTGTCAGCGCTGAAAACGCCGCCGACGTCAAAGCGCTGGCTGATCGTTATGCCGATGTCGATTGTTCGGTGGGCATCCACCCGCTGGACCTCAAGCCCGGCGAAGCCCCCGCCCTCGATTGGCTGCTGGGCGAACTCAATCACCCACGCGTGGTGGCGATTGGCGAAACCGGCCTGGATTACCACTACGAGCCCGAGGCCGCTGAGTTGCAGCAGGCGTCGTTCCACCTGCACCTGCAGGCCGCCCGGCAAACCGGCAAGCCGGTGATCGTTCACACCCGTGGCGCCCGCGCAGACACCCTAACGCTGCTGCGCGAGGCTGCATTGCCCCAGGCCGGCGTGCTGCATTGCTTCACCGAAGACTGGGACATGGCCAAGGCCGCACTGGACCTGGGTTTTTATATTTCCCTGTCGGGCATCGTCACCTTCCGCAATGCCGACGCCCTGCGCGATGTGGCGCGCCAGGTGCCGGCCGATCGCCTGCTGGTGGAAACCGATTCGCCATACCTGGCGCCCATCCCCCATCGTGGCAAGCCGAACCTGCCGGAATACGTGCGCGATGTGGCGGATTATCTGGCAATGCTGCGGGGTGAGTCGTACGAACGCTTCGCCGAGCAGACCACCGAAAACTTCAAGCGCCTGTTCCCGCTGGCCCACGTCGCCGGCTGATGGGGCCAAATTGCAGGCAAAAAAAACCCGGGTTCTGGGGGGTGAATCCGGGCTAAGACCATTAGGAGTAAACAAGGGTACACAGTCCGTCGGTACCCAGGTCGACGCGTCACTTGGGGGAGATGCCACGCCGACAGTTCAAGTATTGATCAGGATCCCATTCAGTCCAGTCGCATCTGATCGTTTTTTAAACAGATTTGGAATACGCGCGCTTCGCTTGAGTTCTCATTGCGCAGGTGCACGGGTGTCAATATTGCGTATTGTTTCTGACTGATAACGGCGAAAACGTTGGCGCGCTGAAAGTTAAGTGCATAACGGGTTCACATAGGCGTTGCCCAACGACTGTTCAGTCGGGATAATCCCTCGCACTGGGTAAATCGTATCGCCACGTATCACTGGCCCTGCGCAACCCTCCCACTTTGACCTCTGCAGACTTCTCCCTCATGCAAAAAGAACCCCGTAAGGTCCGTGAGTTTCGCCGCCGTGAGCAGGAAATTCTCGACACTGCACTCAAGCTGTTCCTCGAACAAGGTGAAGACAGCGTCACCGTCGAGATGATTGCGGATGCCGTGGGTATCGGCAAAGGCACGATCTACAAGCACTTCAAGTCAAAGGCCGAGATCTACCTGCGCCTGATGCTCGACTACGAGCGCGACTTGAACGAGTTGCTGCACTCGGCCGATGTCGACAAAGACAAGGAAGCCTTGTCCCGCGCCTATTTCGAGTTCCGCATGCGTGATCCGCAGCGCTACCGTCTGTTCGATCGGCTCGAAGAGAAAGTGGTCAAGGGCAATCAGGTCCCGGAAATGGTCGAGGAGCTGCACAAGATTCGCGCCTCGAACTTTGAGCGCCTGACCCTGCTGATCAAAGGTCGTATCAGCGAAGGCAAGCTTGAAGATGTGCCGCCTTATTTCCACTACTGCGCCGCCTGGGCGTTGGTGCACGGCGCCGTGGCGCTGTACCACTCGCCGTTCTGGAGCAACGTGCTGGAAGATCAGGAAGGTTTCTTCCAGTTCCTGATGGACATCGGCGTGCGCATGGGCAACAAACGCAAGCACAGCGCTGAACTGCCGGGCGCTGAGCCCAAGAGCGGTGAAACCCCCGCTGCTTGAGCTATTCCCGACAGTGATGGCGCAATGATTTACTGCCAGTTGCAGTACCCCAGGAATATACTCAGGCAAGGATCTTGCTAAAAGTTGATTTATAAGTCAGCTTTTAGCGCGCCCGAATCATCCTCTGCCGGAGTGATCCATGATCGTTGATCGTCAAGGCAGGCGATTTCGCAACTTGCGAATCAGCCTGACCTCAGCCTGCAACTACGCGTGTACCTACTGCGTGCCTAATGGCAAGCGGCTGGTGGCTGCCCAGGACGAACTCTCGGCCGAGGCGATGGCCCGTGGGGTGGCGTACCTGATTGAAGCGGCGGGTATCGACCGCCTGCGCATCACGGGCGGCGAACCGCTGGTGAGCCCCAAGCTGGAAGCCTTCATGAGCGCGGTCGGCGCAATGGGCCTCAGTGATATCAGCCTGACCACTAACGGCCAATTGCTGGCGCGCAAACTGCCGCTGCTGGTGGAGGCCGGCATTCGCCGGATCAACGTCTCCCTCGACACTCTGGACGCCGACGCCTTCCGCAGCATCGCCCGTGGCGGCGACTTGGCCACGGTGCTTGATGGCATGGACCAGGCCCGCGCCGCGGGGATCAAGATCAAAGTGAACATGGTGCCATTGCGCGGGCAGAACCTGGACCAGGTCATGCCGCTGCTCGACTACTGCCTTGAGCGTGGCTACGAGCTGCGCTTTATCGAACTGATGCGCATGGGCCATCTGGCCAAGGATTCCAACGCGTTCCTGCAGCAATTCGTCAGCCTGCAGCAACTGCTCAGCCTGATCGGTGAACACCACGAATACCTGCAAGCCAACGCGCCAGTAGACGCTACCGCGGTGCGCTACGAGGTGCCGGGCCAAGGCTTCTTTGGTGTTATCGCCAATGAAAGCGTGCCGTTTTGCCGTACGTGTTCGCGTCTGCGTTTGTCGTCTACCGGGTGGCTGCATGGCTGCCTGTCGTCGAGCAACCGTCATTACGTCGGCGACCTGCTCGACCTGCCGCGCCATCAGGCGCTGCCAGCCTTGCAAGGCCTGCTGATGAAAGCCCTGGGCGACAAACAGGAAGTGGCCTTCTCCGGCGGTGCCACCATCATGAAGATCATCGGCGGCTAGCCCACACACGCTCTTCCCACATTTCATTTGCGCCGCTGCTGAATGGCGCGGATTCTGCATCTCACGCCCATTCGCCGGTTTTCCGTCACCGGCTTTTGGAGGATTAGGATGCGTAGTCTGGTTTTGTTGCTGGCGTCGTTGACGCTGAGTGGTTGCATGACCGTCAGCGATATGGCCGAAGGCACCCGCTATCAGATGAGCGACGCCGGCTTGCTGGACCACAGTGATACCCGCCGCACTGCGTCGATTCGCATACAGCCGGACTCTTTTGTCTTTATCGCCCAAGGTGCGTTCGTGCCGCCGGGCAGCGCTTATCCGCGACCTAACGTGGTGGCCGAAGAGGCCTTCAACGGCTTTGTCGAATACTTCCCGATGGTGCGCCGTGCGCGCAAGCCAGAAGGCCTGGAACAGGCGATGGCCGAAGCCCGTGGGGCGGGTGCGCATTACCTGTTGTATTGCCGCTTCGCTGCAGCCGATGACCGCATCGGCAATGCCGATGAATGGACGGATCAACAGGCGCTGGACCGCGTCGGGCTGGACAGCGGCGTCATCCAGATCATGTTGATCGAGACCAGCACCCAGTATTTGATTGATACTGCACGTATTCGCAGTCGTGGCGGTTTACTGACGTTCCACGACAACAAGCCAGAAGATCTGATTGCCCGCCCCCTGGCGCAGTACGCCCGCGGCCTGCTGGGCATGGGGGATCAGTAAAAACTCAAGGAGAACTGCATGTCCGATTCCGCCAAGGCCAATGACCTGTTGGCTCAACTGCCCAAAGGCAAGGGGCCGGCACCGGTGCACCTGTGGAATCCGGATTTGTGCGGCAACATCGACATGCGCATCGCCCGCGATGGCACCTGGTTCTACCAGGGCACGCCGATCGGACGCAAGCCGATGGTCAAGTTGTTCTCCAACATCATTCGCCGCGACGGTGATGATTATTTTCTGGTGACACCGGTGGAGAAGGTCGGCATCACTGTCGATGACGCACCGTTTGTGGCGGTAACCCTTGAGGTGCAAGGGCAGGGCGAAAGCCAGGTGCTGCACTTCACCACCAACGTCGACGAGCAAATCGAGGCCAGCCTCGAACACCCGCTGCGCGTCGAAATCGACCCCGTCACCCAAGAGCCCGCGCCTTATTTGCGTGTGCGCACCAACCTCGAAGCCCTCGTGCATCGCAATGTTTTTTACCAACTGGTCGAGTTGGCGGTGAGCCGTCCGATCAACGGTCAGAACTGGCTTGGCGTGTGGAGCGCCGGGGAGTTTTTCCGCATTGGCCTGGAGCCCTGAGGCCAGCTTTTTCATCTGCCTGAAATAATTCGCTTGCTGTAATCGGGCGCTATCGGTTATCAATTTGTACATGATTAGACATGTCCGATTTGATAAGAAAAAACGCGTCGTCGACGAGCTTATCCGCCGTATCGAGGCGGGCGTCATGGCCGACGGTTTCCTGCTGCCAGGCGAGCACCAGTTGGCCGAAGAGTTTGCGGTCAGCCGTGGCACATTGCGCGAAGCCCTGGCTGAGCTCAAACGCCGCAACTACATCGCCACCCAGAGCGGCGTCGGCTCCATCGTCACCTTTGACGGCATGGTGCTCGACCAACGCAGCGGCTGGGCCCAGGCCCTGGCGGACACGGGGGCGCTGGTTACCACCGACATCCTGCGCCTGGAAGCCGTGACCCGCCCCGACCTGCTCAGCCGTTTCGGCAGCGACCAATTCATCGCCCTCGACCGTCGCCGGCGTACCACCGATGGTACGGCGGTGTCGCTGGAGCGCTCGCTGATGCCCGCCTCCGGTGGCCTGGAAGGCTTGCCCCGCGTCGGCCTGATCGACAATTCCCTGACCATCACCCTGGCTGCCTACGGCTATGTTGGCGCCGAAGGTGACCAATGGATCGGCGCCGAGCCCCTCAGCGACGAAGACGCCGAGTTGCTTGGCCGCCCCGCCGGCACGGTGTTTCTCAAGGCCTCGCGCACCACCTACGACCGCCGCGAGCGCTTCATGGAGTACGTCGAAAGTTTGCTCGACCCTCTGCACTTTCGCCTGCACCTGCAGTTTGGAGCGTCAAAATGACCCCGCAAAACCGCGCCCTCGGTGCCTTCTACGGCCTGGCATTGGGCGACGCATTGGGCATGCCCACCCAGTCCTTGAGCCGCGAACAGGTGCAACAGCGCTTCGGTGCCATCACGGGTTTGGAAGACGCCGATGCCGACCAACCGATTGCGCCAAACATGCCGGCCGGTTCGATTACCGATGACACTGAACAGGCGATCCTGGTCGGCGAGTTGCTGGTTGAAGGAAACGGCAAGATCGAACCGACCGTGCTCGCCCAGCGCTTGATCGACTGGGAGGCGGCGATGCGCGCCAAGGGCTCCCAGGATTTGCTCGGGCCATCGACCAAGCGCGCCATCGACATGATCCTCGCCGGCCACACCCCGGAAGAGTCCGGGCGCTTTGGCACCACCAACGGCGCCGCCATGCGGATCACGCCGGTGGGGATCGCCGCCGATGTCAGCGACCCGGCGCCGTTCATCCAGGCGGTGATCCAGGCCTGCCAGGTCACCCACAACACCACGTTGGGCATCTCCAGCGCGGCTGCTGTTGCAGCGGTGGTCTCGGCCGGCATCAACGGCGTGGACCTGGGCGAAGCGCTCAACATCGGCACGCAGATCGCCCAGCAGGCGGAAAACCATGGTCACTGGGTTGCCGGTGGGCGTATTTCCACGCGCATCAGCTGGGCGCGCACCTTGAGCGTCGGCAGCGGCGACAAAGCCCTGTTTGCCGACCTGCTTTACGAACTGATTGGTACCTCCGTGGCCTCCCAGGAGTCGGTGGTGGTGTCGTTTGCCCTCGCGCAGCAAGTGGCGGTGGGCGCGATGAGTGCTTTGGAAGCCGTGTGCCTGGCCGCCAGCCTTGGCGGCGACACCGACACCATCGCCGCGATGCTCGGCGCGATGTTGGGCGCGTGTCTGGGCATGCAGTGCTGGCCGCCGGTGATGATTGAACAGGTCAAGCAGGTCAATGGCCTGGACTTGCAGCCGCTGGTGCAGGGGCTGCTGCAAATTCGATAAGCGCCGCAGGCAAACAGGTGGCAGCGGGCTTGCTCGCGAAAGCGGTGTATCAGGTGGCACATCAGTTGACTGGCCCACTGCTTTCGCGAGCAAGCCCGCTCCCCCATTGAACTCGCAGAGTCAGGAAGACCGAGAGTCGATTCACCTTGAGTATCTGTCACAACCACAACAATACAGGCACCAGGAGCACCCCTCATGAGCACCCCTTCTACCGGCCAAAGTGCCGGGCAATTGGAAACACGCGGTATCGAACCGGTCCCTGAAGGCGAGTGCAACGGTCATCCGCTGCAACTGTTCTGGGTGTGGTTCGCGGCCAACATCAGCATTCTCGGTTTGCCGCTGGGCGCGACCCTCGTGGCGTTCCGTGGCCTGGCGATCTGGCAGGCGATCATCGTTGCAATCCTCGGCGCCGCCGGCTCTTTCGCCGTGGTGGGCATCATCTCGATTGCCGGCCGCCGCGGGCGTGCGCCGAGCCTGACGCTGTCCCGGGCGATCTTTGGCGTGCGCGGCAATATCGGCCCGACCCTTGTGTCGCTGATGTCGCGACTGGGCTGGGAAACCGTCAACACCACCACCGCGGCATTCGTGTTGCTGTCGTTGTGTTCGATCCTGTTTCACTCGCCGGTCGAAGCGAAAAGCGCGCCCGTGCTGACACTGATCTTCATCGCCATTTTCGTGCTGCTGACCCTGTCCGTCTCCGGCCTCGGCCACGCGACCTTACTGGTGATCCAGAAGTGGGCCACCTATGTATTTGGCGCCTTGAACATCCTGGTGGGCGGCTTCCTCTGCGCCACCATCGACTGGAGTGCGGTGTTCAACGCCACGCCGGCGCCGCTGAGCGCGATGATCATCGGCGTCGGCACCATGGCCGCCGGCACCGGTATCGGCTGGGCCAACGCCGGCGCCGACATGTCGCGCTACCAGCACCGCAGCGTCAAGGCCGTGCGCCTGGTGGCCTCCGCCGCGTTTGGTGCGGGGATTCCGCTGGTGTTGCTGATCACCCTCGGTGGCTTGCTGTCGGTGGGCAACAATGATCTGGCCTCGGCCACTGACCCGATCATCGCGATCCGCGACATGCTGCCCACCTGGATGGCCGTGCCGTACCTGATCACCGCGTTTGGCGGGCTGCTGCTGTCCAACAACCTGTCGGTGTACTCGGCGGGCCTGACCACCTTGACCCTGGGCTTGAAGGTCAAGCGCGTGCACGCGGTGATCGTCGACATCGTCGCGATCTTCGCCGGTTCGATCTACTTCATGCTGATTGCCGACAGTTTCTACGGCCCGTTCATCACGTTCATCTCGCTGCTGGCGGTGCCGATTACGGCGTGGGTCGGGATCTTCGTGGTCGACTTGCTTCATCGCCACTACTACAGCCCCAAAGACTTGCTGGACATAAGCCCAAGCAGTGCCTACTGGTATCGCGGCGGCGTGGAGTGGCGTGCATTCGGCGCCTGGGCCGTGGCCATCGTGCTGGGCTTCAGCTTCACCACCATCGGCACCACAGCCGAAAACATCTGGTTCGCCGGCCCGCTGTCCGACTCGTGGCTGGGTCACAACGGGCTGGGCTGGATCGTCACCTTCCTGGTGGCCGGCGGAATTTACGCAGTACTGGGCGGCGCGGCTGACCGTCGTCCGGCTTTAGTAGAGAGCCCCAATGTCTAGATTGCTGCACACCGGCCAGGTCATCGTCGACCTGGTCATGGCCCTCGACACCTTGCCTGCAACCGGCGGCGACGTGCTGGCGCGGTCTGCCAGCTTTGAAGCCGGCGGCGGTTTCAACGTGATGGCCGCCGCCCGGCGCAATGGTCTGCCGGTGGTTTACCTCGGCCGCCATGGCAAGGGCCGCTTCGGCGACCTGGCGCGCGCGGCCATGCAAGCCGAGGGCGTAGAGATGGCCCAGTCGACCAGCGACGACAAGGACACCGGTTTATGCGTGTCGCTGACCGAAGCCACCACCGAACGCACCTTCATTTCGCATATCGGCGCAGAAGGGGATTTGAGCGCCGAGAACTTGGCGAACGTCGTGCCGCGCGCGGACGATTACGTGTACGTCAGCGGCTACAGCCTGTTGCTCGAAGGCAAGGCCCAGGCATTGCTCGAATGGCTGCTGGCGCTGCCGCGTGACATCACCGTGGTGTTCGACCCGGGGCCGCTGGTCAAGGCGCCGGACTCGGCGCTGATGGTCGCCTTGTTGCCGCGCATCGACATCTGGACCAGCAACGGCCCGGAAGCCCTGGCGTTTACCGGCGCCGACACTCTGGCCAAGGCACTGCTCGAACTCGAACGGCACTTGCCTGCCGACGCGTTGCTGGTGGTGCGCGATGGGCCGAACGGGTGCTGGGTCAGTCTTCAAGGCGAGGCCAGGCATGTGCCCGGCTTCAAGGTGACCGCCGTGGACAGTAACGGCGCGGGCGATGCCCATGCCGGGGTGTTTCTTGCGGGGTTGGCCCAGGGCTTGGAACCGGCTGACGCGGCACGCCGCGCCAATGCGGCCGCCGCGTTGGCGGTTACGCGCTGGGGGCCGGCAACCTCGCCCGGGGCTGCCGAAGTGGATGCCTTGTTGGCACAATAGGCGCCACTCAGCACGGAGCGACGCCATGACCCAGAATATCTACGACACGCCAGCCTTCTTCGAGGGCTACAGCAAAATGGGCCGCTCGGTCGAAGGCCTGGCTGGCGCGCCGGAGTGGCCTGCCTTACAGGCAATGTTGCCGCCGATGGCTGGCTTGAATGCAGTGGACCTCGGCTGTGGCTACGGCTGGTTCAGCCGCTGGGCGCAGGAGCAGGGCGCGGCTCATGTGCTGGGGTTGGACGTGTCGCAAAAGATGCTGGCGCGGGCCAAACAGATGACCGCTGCGGCGACCATTACCTATGCGATCGCCGACCTGGAACAACTCGACCTGCCTGCTGCCTCGTTCGATCTGGCCTACAGCTCGCTGGCTTTTCATTACATCGTCGATCTGAAGGGGCTGTTCGAGCGTATTCACCACGCCCTGGTGCCCGGTGGCCGACTGGTGTTTTCCATCGAGCACCCGATCTTCATGGCACCCCGAAACCCGGGGTGGCTGGTCGATGATCAAGGCCGCAAAAGCTGGCCGGTGGATGGCTATCAGTTGGAAGGGCCGCGGGTGACCCACTGGTTGGCCGAAGGCGTGATCAAGCAACACCGTACGCTGGGCACGTTGCTTACTCTGATGATTCAGGCGGGGTTCACGCTCAGTCACGTGGAGGAGTGGGGGCCAAGCGAAGCGGACCTCATTGCTCGGCCAGCATTGGCCGAAGAACAAGAGCGTCCCATGATGATGCTGGTATCGGCTCACCGCTGATTTTGGGTATGCAACGCAAAACAAAATGTGGGAACGAGCCTGCTCGCGAATGTTGTGGAACAGTCGGTATGTTGAGTGACTGTTCTACCGTATTCGCGAGCAAGCCCGCTCCCACATTGGGTTTGGTGTGTCGGCAAGGCCGGCGTCAGCCAGCCTTGCGCAGCGCTTCGATCAGCTCATCCTTGCGCATGCTCGACCTGCCCGGAATATCCTTCGCACGCGCTTCCTTCAGCAGGCTTTCCTTGGTCTGCGTCGCCAGCGAAGTGCGACCAGTGCGAGGGTGACCCTCGCGGCTGGCGGCAGCTCGCTTGGCCGAATCACTGCGTGCCTCGGCTTTTTTCTGCGGCGCTTTGCGTTGGCCCGAACCGCCGGCTTTGTCACCGCCGCCGGACTGCTTGTTGACGGTGGCCCAGGCGCGGGCTTCGGCTTCTTCCCTGGACACGCCTTTGTGCTCGTAACTGTGTTCGATACGGGCGGCTTTGCGCTTCTGTGCGGCGGTGTATTTAGCTTTGCTTCCAAGAGGCATTGCGATACTCCAACTGGCCCTGTTGTCAGGGCCAGACCAGACAAAATGGATTACTGGGTGCTTTCGCCTTCCAGCTTGCGCGCCTCGTCAACGCCTGACGCGGTCAACTTGATCGGCAGGTTCAACGAGTATTCACCGGCGTCGTCGGTGGTCACATGCCCATCCTTGATAAATCCACGGTCCTGCAGGAAAGCCAAGACACTGGCAACCTCCTTCCCGCCGCGGTAGTTATCCAGCACCTCCTTGCCCAGACCGTTCGGGTGGGCGTGCAGCAGGCGGGTGAGGACTTCTTTTTCAAGGTTTCTATCGACGTTCATGCGTACCTCTTCACTGGGAATGATCGGGTGTCGGTGTCGTTATGGATGCTTCAAGGCGCAGGTTGTTTTGGGGCGCCAGGGATGTTCGAGTCGTCGCCTTTATTGACCTTCGGCTCATTGCTGATGCCAGGGCCCATTTTGCCGTTGCCGACCGCAGCAGGTGCCTGGCGTTGGGTGTCGTTGCCCTTGGTGCGAGGGTCAGCGCCAGCGCCGTTGTCGATGATCGCGCCGCCATTGGTGTCCATGCCGGTGCCCATCGAATCCTGGGATTCCTGGGTAGCAGGGCTTGGCGGGCTGCCGACCGGGTCGGTCTTGCCGGTCGAGGAGGTGGCGGCAAAGGCGTTAAGCGATGCGGCAGACAGCAGGCCGGTGAGGGCGAGGGCGGCAAACTTGGAATTCTTCATGGGGTGTCTCCATATGATTAATGTCCTTACCCTTTATTGGTCCGCCCCCGCTGGCGGTTCGTGCCTTGATGGCGACGAACGGTCTTAGCTCACCTGTAAGATTTTGTGTGCAGAGGCTTTGCGCCACACCAGCCGCGCCACCGTGATCAGCCAATTCAACGACGCCACGCCCACGACAATTGCCAGCAATGTCGGCAGGCCGTAATCGACGATGATCCTCCCGGCCAGCCAGGGAAACCCGAACACGCCGACAAAGTACGCCAGGCTGAACAGCAGCAATGCCTGGGACGTGGTGCCGGGCGGTGCTTCGTTGGCCACCAGCCCGTTGATCACCGAATACGTCAGGCCGTAACCCACGCCCAGCGTGGCAGCTGCCAGCAAATAACTGAGGTTTCCGCTCACGCCCACCGCAAATAGCACAATCGACCCGAGCATGATCCCGGACAACACACAGGCTGCCCGGTAGGCATCGCGTTTGACCACGTGGCCTGCGATCAACAGACGGCTGGTGATCGCAGCACTCAGAAACCCGGCGAAGAACAGCGAGTAGTCCAAGCCATGCGCGGCCGCATAGCTGGTTTGAAACGACGAAAGCCCGCCAAACACACACCCTCCCAGGCCGACCATGAGGATTGCGAACCCGGCCTTGGATGACAGCACGCGACGGCTGGCAGCCCAGGAAATCCTCGCGGCCGGCACATTCGCGTGCTGTTTGAGGCGGGCACCCATGCGCCAGAACATCAGCACCCCGGCAACGCTGGCCAACCCGGCAATATAGAAGGCAGTCGTCAGGGGCAGGTCCAGCGCACTGGCGGCTCGACCGAGCAACGGGCCGGAGCCGATCCCGCTCAACATGCTGCCCGACAGCAGGGCAAAGTATTTGGCTCGCTGCTGGGGCTCCACCAGCAGGCTCACGATGATCGGGCCCAAGGTGTAGAACACGCCCCAACCCAAGCCAAGGGCCAGCCCGAACACCATCAAGCCTTGGCCGAACCCCGGCGTCAGGGCAAAGCCCAGGCAGGCCACCACCAGCAACACGCCCATCGCCGCAATAGCCCGCGCGGCCCCGACCGCATCGGCCAGGTGCCCGGAAAACACCACGGCCACAAAGGTACTGAGCATCGCCGTGGAGATCACACTGCCCGCATCATGCTCGTTGCCACCGCGAGAGTGGATCAGCAGTGACAGCAGAAACGTCGAGCCGTAGGACAGCGACAACAGGAAGCTGGCCAGGCAGAACAGGGCGAAGAGCGTCGCGCCTTGCTTTGTCGCAGGTGCAGTGGCGTGCATGGGGTAAGCCTTGGAATAGTTGGAGTTGTGGCCAACTTTTACCACGCACGCTGCGACCGATTGTTCTGTGCTTGGTGGTGCTTGCTTTAGCATCCGATGAAGTAACGCGCCCCGGCCTTCACGAAAATGCGCTGCAATCAGTCATGAAAGCGCCTTAGTATGTGGACTTTAACATTGCCCAAGGCCCGCCCATGACCATCGATATTCGCCCTGCCGTGCCCAGCGATGCTGCGCAGATCCTGACCTTCATCACCGAGCTTGCCGAATACGAAAAGGCCCGGCATGAAGTGATCGCCAGTGTGGCGGATATCGAGCGCAGCCTGTTCAGCGAGGGCGCCACCGCCCATGGCCTGATCTGCTCGCGGGACGGCCTGCCGATTGGCTTTGCGGTGTTCTTTTTCAGCTATTCCACATGGTTGGGCAGCAATTGCCTGTACCTCGAAGACCTCTACATCAACCCCGAACAGCGCGGCGGCGGGGCGGGCAAGAAATTGCTGCGCCACCTGGCAAAAATTGCCTGCGACAACGGCTGCGGACGTTTCGAATGGAGCGTGCTGGACTGGAACGAGCCGGCTATCGCCTTCTACAAGTCCATCGGCGCGCAACCGCAGGAAGAATGGGTGCGTTACCGCATGGAAGGCGACGCACTGCGCGATTTCGCCCAAGGCTGAAGCCAGCTCCCACACTTACTGTACGACTGCGCAAAATTCCGCACCCACCCCAATCCAAAGGTGGGAGCGGGCTTGCCCGCGAAGGCGGTGTATCTGCACCAACCAAGCCGCCTGACCCACCGCCATCGCAGGCAAGCCAGCTCCCACACTAATGAGCGGCAGACCAAAATCTCCGCACCCACCTCAATCCAAAGGTGGGAGCGGGCTTGCCCGCGAAGGCGGTGTATCTGCACCAACCAGGCCGCCTGACCCACCGCCATCGCAGGCAAGCCAGCTCCCACCTTTATCGGTGACAGACCAAAATCTCCGCACCCACCTCAATCCAAATGTGGGAGCGGGCTTGCCCGCGAAGGCGGTGTATCAGTAACAACCAAGCCGCCTCACCCACCGCCATCGCAGGCAAGCCAGCTCCCACCTTTATGGGTGACAGACCAAAATCTCCGCACCCAGCGCAATCCAAATGTGGGAGCGGGCTTGCTCGCGAAGGCGGTGTATCAGTAACAACCAAGCCGCCCGACCCACCGCCATCGCAGTCAAGCCAGCTCCCACACTTACTGTGCGATTGCCCAAAATCTCCGCACCCACCTCAATCCAAATCCCACAGTAATGAGCGGCAGACCAAAATCTCCGCACCCAGCGCAATCCAAATGTGGGAGCGGGCTTGCCCGCGAAGGCGGTGTATCTGCACCAACCAAGCCGCCTGACCCACCGCCATCGCAGGCAAGCCAGCTCCCTGACTTACTGTGCGACTGCGCAAAATTCCGCACCCACCTCAATCCAAATGTGGGAGCGGGCTTGCCCGCGAAGGCGGTGTATCAGTAACAACCAAGCCGCCTCACCCACCGCCATCGCAGGCAAGCCCGCTCCCCCACTAATGAGCGACAGAGCGAAATTCCGCACCCACCGCAATCCAGTTGTGGGAGCCGGGCTTGCCCGCGATGGCAATCCTCCAGCCAACCATCCACCTCTGGACCCACCGCATTCCCAAGCACCCGCACGCCCGCATTTTTCAGGCTTTGTTTCAATATATGGGATGCAAATTTATATATTGAGATATTTCAAAAGATGGGTTTATAGTCGCCTGCATCAGCACTCACTACCAAAAATAA
This sequence comes from Pseudomonas sp. R9.37, assembly GCF_963878885.1. Taxonomy (NCBI): domain Bacteria; kingdom Pseudomonadati; phylum Pseudomonadota; class Gammaproteobacteria; order Pseudomonadales; family Pseudomonadaceae; genus Pseudomonas; species Pseudomonas sp. R9.37. The sequence goes on from NZ_CAWNZA010000022.1 coordinate 119,472, forward strand.
AACAGGTGAAGCGATGCAGCCCCAACCGTTGTCATTACCCGCCGTGCCGGAGCCCACCTACGGTGAGCGGCTGAAAAACAAAGTGGTGATCATCACCGGCGCCGCTCAAGGCATTGGCGAGGCGATTGTCGCCTGCTTCCAGGCCCAGCAGGCCCGTCTGGTGATCGCGGATATCCAGGCTGAAAAGGTCCAGAGTGTCGCCGCCCACTGGCGCGAACGCGGTGCCGACATTGTCGCGCAGGCCGTCGACATCACGTCCAAAGAGCAATGGCAGTCGCTGGTCAACCTGGCCATCGAGCGCTTTGGCCGTGTGGATGTGTTGGTCAACTGCGCCGGCGTCAATGTGTTCCGTGACCCGCTGGAGATGACTGACGAAGACTGGCGCCGCTGCTTTGCCATCGACCTCGACGGCGCCTGGTACGGTTGCCGTACGGTGCTGCCGCACATGATCGAGCAGGGCATCGGCAACATCATCAACATCGCCTCCACCCATTCCAGCCACATCATCCCCGGCTGCTTTCCCTACCCGGTCGCCAAGCACGGCCTGCTCGGCCTGACCCGCGCGCTCGGCATCGAATACGCGCCCAAGGGCATCCGCGTGAATGCCATCGCGCCGGGCTATATCGAAACCCAGCTCAATGTCGACTACTGGAACGGTTTCCCCGACCCGCATGCCGAGCGCCAACGCGCGTTCGACCTGCACCCGCCCAAGCGCATCGGCCAGCCGGTCGAGGTGGCGATGACGGCGCTGTTCCTGGCGACTGACGAGGCGCCCTTTATCAACGCAACCTGCCTGATGATCGATGGCGGGCGTTCTGTGATGTACCACGACTAAAATTTTTCGATAACAAGAAGAGGTGGTTCATGTTCAAGAAAACACTCGGCGCCCTGGCGCTCGCCGCAGCCTTCAGCGGCTTCGTGTCTGCCGAAGAGGTAAAGATTGGCTTTTTGGTCAAGCAGGCAGAAGAACCCTGGTTCCAGACCGAATGGGCCTTCGCCGAAAAGGCCGGCAAGGACCAGGGCTTCACCGTGATCAAGATCGCCGTGCCCGATGGCGAGAAAACCCTGTCGGCCATCGACACCCTCGCCGCCAACGGCGCCAAGGGCTTTGTGATCTGCCCGCCGGACGTGTCACTGGGCCCGGCGATCATGGCCAAGGCCAAGCTCAACGGCTTGAAAGTGCTGGCGGTGGATGACCGTTTCGTCGACGCCAAAGGCAAGCCCATGGAAGACGTGCCTTACGTCGGCCTGGACGCCTACAAGATCGGCCAAAAACAAGGCGAGGCCATGGCCACCGAAGCCAAGCACCGCAACTGGGACTGGAAGGAAACCTACGCCGTCATCAACACCTTTGATGAGCTGGAAACCGGCAAGAAACGCACCGACGGTTCGGTAGAAGGCCTCAAGGCCGCCGGCTTGCCCGCCGACCACATCCTGTTCAGCGCCCAGAAAACCCTCGACGTGCCGGGCAGTATGGATTCGACCAACTCGGCACTGGTGAAGCTGCCGGGCACCGCGAAAAACCTGATCATCGGCGGCATGAACGACAGCACCGTGCTTGGCGGCGTGCGCGCCACCGAAAGCGCCGGGTTCAAGGCGGCCAACGTGATTGGCGTGGGCATCAATGGCACCGATGCCATCGAAGAACTCAAGAAATCAGACACCGGTTTCTACGGCTCGATGCTGCTAAGCCCGGACGCTTCCGGCTACAAAACCGCCACGGCGATGTTCGAGTGGGTGACCAAAGGCACTGAGCCGGCCAAGTTCACCGCCCTGGACAACGTGACCCTGATCACCCGCGCCAACTTCAAGGAAGAGTTGAGCAAAATCGGTCTGTGGAAATGACCGGCGCGGCCTTGCGCTTCAACGGCATCGGGAAGGAATTTCCCGGGGTCAAAGCCTTGGCGCAGATCAGCTTTGAAGCGCGGCCGCACTCGGTGCACGCGCTGATGGGCGAGAACGGCGCGGGCAAATCGACCCTGCTGAAAATCCTCGGTGGCGCCTACATTCCGAGCAGCGGCACGGTGCAGATCGGCGAGCAGACCATGGACTTCAAGTCTGCCGCCGACAGCATTGCCAACGGCGTCGCGGTGATCCACCAGGAGTTGCACCTGGTGCCGGAAATGACCGTGGCCGAGAACCTGTTCCTCGGGCATTTGCCGTCGCGTTTTGGCGTGGTCAATGGCGGGCTGCTGCGCAAGCAGGCGCTGGCGTGTCTCAAAGGCCTGGCCGATGAGATCGACCCGCAGGAGAAGCTCGGCCGGCTGTCGCTGGGCCAGCGTCAGCTGGTGGAAATCGCCAAGGCATTGTCGCGTGGCGCCCATGTGATTGCCTTCGACGAACCTACCAGCAGTCTGTCGGCGCGCGAGATTGACCGTTTGATGGCGATCATCACGCGCCTGCGCGACGAGGGCAAAGTGGTGCTCTACGTGTCGCACCGTATGGAGGAGGTGTTTCGCATCTGCGACGCGGTGACGGTGTTCAAGGACGGCCGCTTTGTGCGCACCTTTGACGACATGGCCACGCTGACCCACGACCAATTGGTGACGTGTATGGTCGGCCGGGATATTCAGGACATCTACGACTACCGCCCGCGTGAGCGCGGCGAGGTGGCGCTCAAGGTCGAGGGGCTGCTGGGCCCGGGCCTGCGCGAAGCGGTCAGCCTTGAGGTGCACAAGGGCGAGATTCTCGGCCTGTTCGGGCTGGTTGGCGCAGGGCGTACCGAGTTGTTTCGGCTGCTGAGCGGATTGACGCGCTCCACTGCCGGTCAGCTGCAGCTCTTTGGTGAAACCCTGCACCTGCGCTCGCCGCGTGATGCCATCGATGCTGGCGTGCTGCTGTGCCCGGAAGACCGTAAAAAGGAAGGCATCATCCCGCTGTCCAGCGTCGCCGAGAACATCAACATCAGCGCACGCGGCGCCCATGCCACCTTTGGCTGGCTGCTGCGTGAGGGCTGGGAGAAGGGTAACGCCGACCAGCAAATCAAGGCGATGAAAGTCAAAACGCCGAACGCCGAGCAGAAAATCATGTACCTGTCCGGCGGTAACCAGCAGAAGGCCATTCTCGGCCGCTGGCTGTCGATGCCGATGAAGGTGCTGCTGCTCGATGAGCCGACGCGCGGCATCGACATCGGCGCCAAGTCGGAGATCTACCAGATCATCCACAACCTGGCCGCCAGCGGCATCGCGGTGATCGTGGTGTCCAGCGACTTGATGGAAGTGATGGGCATCTCCGACCGCATCCTGGTGATGAGCGAAGGCGTGCTGACCGGCGAGTTGAACCGCGATCAGGCGGACGAAGCACAGCTATTGCAACTGGCACTTCCGCGTACGCGGGCTTGAAGAATTCGAGGTGAATGATGTCGCAAATAAAAACTGCAAAGAGCTTCTGGCCGGGTTTTAACCAGCGCAAGTTTCTTGATGATTGGGTGATGCTGCTCGCCGCGTTAAGCATCTTTGTGCTCAGCGCGTTGTTTATCGACAACTTCCTCTCGCCGCTGAACATGCGCGGGCTGGGTCTGGCGATTTCCACGGTGGGCATCGCTGCGTGCACCATGTTGTTCTGCCTGGCGTCGGGGCACTTCGACTTGTCGGTGGGTTCGGTGATTGCCTGCGCCGGCGTGGTGGCGGGGATTGTGATTCGTGACACCGACAGCGTGGTGCTCGGCGTGTCGGCGGCGTTGGCCATGGGCCTGGTGGTGGGGCTGATCAACGGCATTGTCATCGCCAAGCTGCGTATCAACGCCTTGATTGCCACGTTGGCGACCATGCAGATCGTGCGCGGCCTGGCCTACATCTTTTCCAACGGCAAAGCCGTCGGCGTGATGGACGAGCGCTTTTTCGTGTTCGGCAATGGCCAATTGATGGGCGTGCCGGTGCCGATCATCATCACCGTACTGTGCTTTGTGTTCTTCGGCTGGCTGCTCAACTACACCACCTACGGGCGCAACACCATGGCCATCGGCGGCAACCAGGAAGCGGCGTTGCTGGCCGGGGTGAATGTCGATCGCACCAAGATCATCATCTTTGCCGTGCACGGTTTGATCGGTGCCCTGGCTGGGGTGATCCTCGCCTCGCGCATGACCTCGGGCCAGCCGATGATCGGGCAGGGCTTTGAGCTGACGGTGATTTCCGCCTGTGTACTGGGCGGCGTGTCGCTGAGCGGCGGCATCGGCATGATCCGGCATGTGATTGCCGGGGTGTTGATTTTGGCGATCATCGAGAATGCGATGAACCTGAAGAACATCGACACCTTTTACCAGTACGTGATCCGCGGTTCGATCCTGTTGCTGGCGGTGATTATCGACCGCATGAAGCAACGCTAAAGTCGTGCCCTGTGGAGATCAAAATGTGGGAGCTGGCTTGCCTGCGACAGCGGTGTGTCAGCCTGCACATTTACTGCTGACACGCCCTCATCGCAGGCAAGCCAGCTCCCACAGTGGATCTCCTCTGTTCAGGAGGGCTGCATTTGCCATAATGGCGCCGTTTTCGTACTTCCCAATAGGCCCGATATGCAGGAAAACGCCCACATCCCCGTCAAAGACGCCGCGCCCACCGGCACCCAGACTCTGTTGCGTGGCCTGGGCGTGGTACAGGCAGTGGCGGCCGGTGCGCGGGATCTGAAAGAGATCGCCCGGCGCATCGGCACCACCCGCAGCACCACCCACCGCCTGGCCAGTTGCCTGGTGGAAGAGCGTTACCTGCGTGTGGTGCCGCAAGTCGGTTACCTGTTGGGGCCCAAGCTGATCGAGTTGGGCTTCCAGGCCCGTGAAGAATTGCCGTTGGTGAGCCTCGCGGTGCCGTATCTGGATGAGTTGTCGGCGCTGACCGGCGACACCATCCACCTGGCGATTCGCGAATACGACGACGTGCTTTACCTGCACAAGAATCCCGGCCGTAACGGTCCGGAAATGCGCTCGCGGGTGGGCCATCGCATGCCACTGGCGCGCACGGGTGTGGGCAAGGCAATGTTGCTGGACGACTCGGTGCAGGAGTGGCAGCGCCTGTATGAAGCCAGCCTTCCGGCCGGTGGCAAGAGCCAGCAGTGGCCGCAGCACCCGGAGCAATCCTGGGCGCAGTTCGAGCAGCGCATGCGCGAATACGTGGCGGGGGGTTATGCGTTCGATCTGGAAGACAACGAACCGTCGATCCGTTGTGTGGCGGCACCGGTGCGCGATGCCAGCCGGCGAATCGTCGCCGGCATCAGCATCGCCAGTACCGTGCCCTACATGCCGCTGGAAAAAATGGCCGAGCTGATCCCTGTGATCAAACAGGTCGCAGCGCGGCTGTCAGCGGAGTTGGGCGCCAAGGCCTGATCAGGCCTTCAAGGTCGCCATGTCGATGACAAAGCGGTACTTCACATCACCGGCGATCATGCGGGTGTAAGCCTCATTGATCTGGCGGATGTCGAGCATTTCGATGTCGCAGGTGATGTTGTGCTCGGCGCAGAAATCCAGGACTTCCTGGGTTTCGGCAATACCGCCGATCAACGAACCGGCCAGCACTTTACGGCCCAACACCAGCTTGGCGGCGTTGACCGGCGGATCGACCGGCTCGATAAGGCCGACCAGAATGTGCACGCCGTCAAAGCGCAGCACGTCGAGGTAGGGGTTCAGGTCGTGCTGCACGGGAATGGTGTCGAGCAGGAAGTCGAAGCTGCCGGCAGCGGCTTTCATTTGCTCGGCGTCGGTGGACACGATCACGTGGTCGGCGCCCTGGCGACGGCCTTCTTCAGCCTTGCTCGCGGAGCGGGTGAACAGCGTGACTTCTGCGCCCATCGCCTTGGCGAACTTGATGCCCATGTGGCCCAGGCCACCCATGCCCAGCACGCCGACTTTGTCGCCCGCTTTCACGCCGTAGTGCTTGAGTGGCGAGTAGGTGGTGATGCCGGCACACAGGATCGGTGCGGCGCTGGCCAGGTCGAGCTTGGCCGGGATTTTCACCACGAAGTGCTCACTGACCACGATGCTGTCGGAGTAGCCGCCCATGGTGTTGCTGCCGTCGACCCGGTCTGGGGTGGCGTAGGTCATGGTCGGGCCTTCGAGGCAGTATTGCTCCAGGTCCGCGTGGCAGGCGTCGCAGTGACGGCACGAATCAACCATGCAGCCTACGCCGACCAGGTCGCCGACTTTGTGCGCGGTGACGCTGGCGCCGACGGCGGTGACTTTGCCGACGATCTCGTGGCCCGGCATCAGCGGGTAAACGGCAATGCCCCACTCGTTGCGCGCCTGGTGGATGTCGGAGTGGCACACGCCGCAGTAGAGAATCTCGATGGCCACGTCATCGGCGCGCGGGCTGCGGCGTTCGAAGGACATCGGGGCGAGGGGAGTGGTCGGCGACTGGGCGGCATAACCGATGGCGGTATACATGAGGAAACCTCGCAGCAGGAATAACTAGGGAGGCGGCGCATTCTCCGCGCCGCGCCTGGATGCGGCCATGGCGATTGCTCCGAGTCTCATGCCTATTCGTCCGGGAGTGCCCCTTGTTTGGATCCATGTGCCCTCAGACCTGCGATGATGCTCTCATCCCTTTTTCGCGAAGTTTTTTGCCATGTTGTTGACCCGCCATCTCGACGCCAACGCCACGTTGGTGGCCTTGATAAAAGGGCTTACGCCCTGCGACGGATTTTCGCCGACGAACCTTCCCGGCGTGCAGGTCTTGCGCGCCAGTTGCGACGTGGCGCGCGGCCCGCAGATCTACGAGCCGAGCCTGATGATCGTCGCCCAGGGCAGCAAGGTCGCCTACCTGGGCCCGCGTACGCTGGAGTATGGCGCCGGGCATTATTTGATCCAGGCGATGCCGGTGCCGTTTGAATGCGAGACCTTTGCCCTGCCGAACGCGCCGTTGTATGGCGTGACGGTGGGTATTGATCGGGTGGTGCTGGGCGAGTTGGTCATGGCCATGGGCATTCAGGCCGGGCCGCCGCCGGCGGCGCAGACGCTGGAATCGATGAGTTCGGTGGTGCTCGATGATGCGATGCGTGGGTGCGTCGAGCGGCTGTTGCAGTGCCTGCACGATCCGCTGGAAAGCCGGATCATGGGCCCGGCGCGGGTGCGCGAATTGTTGTTCACCGCGTTGCGTGGGCCGCAGGCCGATGTGTTGCGGGCGTTGGTGGAGCAGCAGGGGCAGTTTTCGCGCATCGCCACGTCGTTGAATCACCTGCATGCCCATTACGCCGAGCCGCTGAATATCGAGACGTTGGCCGGTTATGCGCACATGAGCGCGTCGACGTTTCACGAGCATTTCAAGCGCTGCACGTTGTTGTCGCCGGTGCAGTATTTGAAGCGGTTGCGGTTGCTCAAGGCGCAGCAGTTGCTGCTGGTGGAGGGCATGGGTGTGGCGCAGGCGGCACACAATGTGGGGTATCAGAGTACGTCGCAGTTCAGTCGCGAATATAAGCGCTACTTTTTGCGTAACCCCGGTGAAGAGCGGGCTGCATAACTCCACAAGGTACACCACCGTAAAGGTGGGAGCGGGCTTGCTCGCGAAAGCGGCCTGTCAGTTGATGAATGTGTTAGCTGACCCACCGTATTCGCGAGCAAGCCCGCTCCCACATTTGATCGGTGTGGGGCATAAAAAAGGCCCCCGTCTGGGAGCCTTTTTGGTCAAGCCAATGACTTACATATTCGGATAAGTCGGCCCGCCCGCGCCTTCCGGTGTCACCCACGTAATGTTCTGCGAAGGGTCCTTGATGTCACAGGTCTTGCAGTGCACGCAGTTCTGGGCGTTGATCTGGAAGCGCTTCTCGCCGTCTTCCTTGGTGATCACTTCATACACGCCGGCCGGGCAGTAGCGCTGCGCCGGCTCATCGTAGAGCGGCAGGTTGGTGCCGATCGGGATGCTCGGGTCTTTGAGCTTCAAGTGGCACGGCTGTTCTTCTTCGTGGTTGGTACCGGAGATGAACACCGAGCTCAGCTTGTCGAAGCTCAGCTTGCCGTCGGGTTTTGGGTAATCGATCTTCTTGCTGTCCTTGGCAAGCTTCAGGCAGGCGTAGTCCGGCTTGGTGTCGTGCAAGGTGAACGGCATTTTGCCGCCGAGGATGTTCTGGTCGAACCAGTTGAAGCCGGCACCCAGGATCGGGCCGAACTTGTGCATCGCCGGGCCGAAGTTGCGGCTGGCAAACAGCTCTTCGTAGAGCCAGCTGGCTTTGAAGCTGTCGACGTAGTTGGTCAGTTCGTCGCCGCCTTCAGACTCGGCGAACAGGCGTTCGGCCACCGCGTCGGCGGCGAGCATGCCGGACTTCATCGCGGTGTGGCTGCCTTTGATCTTGGCCACGTTCATGGTGCCCAGGTCGCAGCCGATCAAGGCGCCGCCTTTGAAGACCATCTTCGGCAACGAGTTGATGCCGCCTTTGGCCAAGGCACGCGCGCCGTAGCTGACGCGCTTGCCGCCTTCCAGGTACTGGGCCAGCACCGGGTGATGCTTGAGGCGCTGGAACTCATCGAATGGCGACAGGAACGTGTTGCTGTAGGACAGGTCGACGATAAGACCCACGACCACTTGGTTGTTTTCCAGGTGATAGAGGAAAGAACCGCCCGTGTTCTCGTTGCTCATGATGTCCAGCGGCCAACCGGCGGTGTGTACCACCAGGCCAGGTTGGTGCTTGGCAGGGTCGATTTCCCAGATTTCTTTCAGGCCGATGCCGTAGTGCTGGGCGTCGGCGTCGCTGTCCAGGTTGAAGCGCTGGATCAGTTGCTTGCCGATGTGGCCACGGCAGCCTTCGGCGAACAGCGTGTACTTGCCACGCAGCTCCATGCCTGGGGTATAGACGCCTTCTTTTGGATGGCCTTCACGGTCGACGCCGAGGTCGCCGGTGATGATCCCGCGGACCACGCCGTTTTCGTCGAACAGTGCTTCTTGAGCGGCGAAGCCTGGGTAGACTTCCACACCCAGGTTCTCAGCCTGCTGGGCCAGCCAGCGGCACAGGTTGCCCAGGGAGATGATGTAGTTGCCTTCGTTGTGCATGGTCTTGGGCACAAAGAAGTCGGGAACCTTGGTGGCGGCTTCCGGGCTGCGCAGTACATAGATGTCATCGCGCACCACGGGCGTGTTGAGCGGGGCGCCGAGTGCTTTCCAGTCCGGGAACAGTTCGTTCAGGGCGCGGGGTTCAAACACCGCACCGGAAAGGATGTGTGCGCCGACTTCGGAGCCTTTCTCGACCACGCAGACGCTGATTTCTTTACCGGCTTCGGCGGCCTTCTGCTTCAGTCGGCAGGCGGCAGACAGGCCTGCCGGGCCAGCGCCGACGATGACCACGTCGAATTCCATGTATTCGCGTTCCACAGGCTATCTCCTACTCAAGGCTCAACAGGCTTTTTTTTTAATGGGTGGAGGTTCGGTGTTGCATCCGTCATCACTGCATTCGGAGCACGCGATGACCCACCTTTCTCTCTAGGTGGCGCATTATATCTACACCACTGGCAGCGTCCAATACAAACGTTTGTTTGAATTGCTTGGAAGCTAGGTAAATCAAAGCAACGCGGCTTATGACTGGCTATTTTGGCGTATTGACCAGAATAGGCGTTCCGGTCAATATACGGTCGGTTTTGCGCATACCGTAGGCATACCGCAGGTTTCAAGAGCACGTCCAAAAGCAGGGCCAAGGCAAAACAGGTGACGCGCGTTTCATTGATGGCGCGCAGTTTACACGCCGCGATAAAGAATGACCTCTCAGTCACCACTGACGAACGGTCATCATTTCCCGTGAGCAAGGTCATCCGCCGACGTTTTTGGAGGTGCCCTTGTGTGCCGATGAGCATCAACCGCCAGGTTCGCCTAGGCGACTTTCTTTTCACCGGAGAGTAACGAGGAATCCATGAAGGTTCTTGTAGCTGTCAAACGCGTTGTCGATTACAACGTGAAAGTTCGCGTCAAGGCGGACAATTCCGGCGTCGACCTCGCTAACGTCAAGATGTCGATGAACCCTTTCTGCGAAATCGCTGTGGAAGAAGCCGTACGCCTGAAAGAGAAAGGCGTGGCGACTGAAATCGTCGTGGTTTCCATCGGTCCTACCACTGCCCAAGAGCAGTTGCGTACCGCCCTGGCACTGGGCGCCGACCGCGCCATCCTGGTTGAATCGGCTGAAGAGCTGACCTCCCTGGCCGTTGCCAAGTTGCTCAAAGCCGTTGTCGACAAGGAACAGCCTCAGCTGGTGATCCTCGGCAAACAAGCCATCGACAGCGACAACAACCAGACGGGCCAGATGCTGGCTGCGCTGACCGGTTATGGCCAGGGCACCTTCGCCTCCAAAGTCGAAGTGAGCGGCGACAGCGTTGCTGTTACCCGTGAAATCGACGGCGGCGCACAGACCGTTTCGTTGAAACTGCCGGCCATCGTCACCACCGACCTGCGTTTGAACGAGCCGCGCTATGCGTCCCTGCCAAACATCATGAAAGCCAAGAAGAAGCCGCTTGAGTCGCTGACTCCAGAAGCTTTGGGCGTTTCCACCGCCTCCACCAACAAGACCGTCAAGGTTGAAGCGCCGGCTGCACGCAGCGCGGGCATCAAGGTCAAGTCGGTGGCTGAATTGGTCGAGAAACTGAAAAACGAAGCGAAGGTAATCTAATCATGACTATCTTGGTAATCGCAGAACACGACAACAAGGTGCTGGCCCCGGCCACCCTGAACACCGTGGCTGCCGCTGCGAAAATCGGTGGCGACATTCACGTGCTGGTCGCAGGTCAGGGCGCTGGCGCCGTGGCTGAAGCCGCAGCGAAAATCGCTGGCGTGAGCAAAGTACTGCTGGCCGACAATGCCGCTTACGCGCATCAGCTGCCGGAAAACGTTGCCCCTTTGGTTGCAGAGCTGGGCGCTGGCTACAGCCACATCCTGGCTGCCGCTACTTCCAACGGCAAAAACATCCTGCCACGCGTTGCCGCGCAGCTGGACGTTGACCAGATCTCCGAGATCATCTCGGTTGAAAGCGCTGATACCTTCAAGCGCCCGATCTACGCCGGTAACGCCATTGCCACCGTGCAGTCCAACGCGTCGGTAAAAGTCATCACCGTGCGTGCCACCGGTTTCGACCCGGTGGCTGCTGAAGGGGGTTCGGCTGCCGTTGAAGCCGTCTCCGCTGCCCACGACGCCGGTACTTCCAGCTTTGTTGGTGAAGAGCTGGCCAAGTCGGATCGTCCTGAGCTGACCGCTGCCAAGATCGTCGTTTCCGGCGGGCGTGGTATGCAGAACGGTGACAACTTCAAGCACCTGTACGCCCTGGCCGACAAGCTGGGCGCTGCGGTGGGCGCGTCCCGCGCGGCCGTCGACGCAGGTTTTGTACCCAACGACATGCAGGTCGGCCAGACCGGCAAAATCGTTGCGCCACAGCTGTACATCGCCGTCGGTATCTCCGGCGCGATCCAGCACTTGGCCGGTATGAAAGACTCCAAAGTGATCGTTGCGATCAACAAGGACGAAGAAGCGCCGATCTTCCAGGTGGCTGATTACGGCCTGGTGGCAGACTTGTTCGAAGCCGTACCCGAGTTGGAGAAGCTGGTCTAATCCAGCCGCTTCACTTATAAAGAGCCCGGTCTTTGGACCGGGCTTTTTTTTGCGCGCCCCTTTTTATTCTGGAGAACCGCCATGGATCTGCGTCCCGTAGTGCTGGCACTGACCCTTGGATTGGCGTTACTGCCAAGCCTGGCGCTGGCCGCCGGCAAATGTGAGCGCCTGGTGATCACCGGCAGCCCGGACGCACCGCCGTTGTTATGGCGTGACCCACAAGACCCGACGCACCTGATCGGCGCCACCGCCGATGTGTTGCAACAAGTGGCCAAAGAGCTGGGGCTTAAAGTCGACCTGCTCTATGGCGGCAAACGCGCCCTGGCCCTGGACGAAGTGCGCAGTGGGCGCATGGACATTCTTGCCGATGCGGCGCTGAACCTGGGTGAGTTGGAAACCCTTGATTACATCCACCCAGCCTTGATGCAGATCGACTACCTGGTCTGGACCCGCAAGGATTCGGCGCTGGTCTATGCTACGGCGGCCGACCTGCACGGCCAAAAGGGCGCAGTCTCGGAACGCGCGCGCTTGAGTGCCGATTTCGACACCTTCGCCAGCCAACAGCTCAACCTGCAACGCTTTCCCACCTTGACGCCGGCCTTTCAAAAACTGCTGCTGGGGGAAGTGGACTACGTGCTCGCCGGGCGTTATTCGGGCATGGCCATGGCCCAGACTCTGGGCATGAGCAATGACCTGATCGCACGTGAAGTGCCTGTCGATCAGCCCGGCTTGTACCTGGCGATTTCCCACAACTCGGCCTGCAATGATCCGTGGCTGCGCGGACAGCTGGCCAAAAAGATGACAGAATTGCCCGCGTCCGGTGTGGTGCAAGCAGCAATGCAGCGCAACCTCGAGCGCTGGAAAGCGCAATTGCAGCAACCCGTCGGCACCCCAGCAAAGTAAGGATTTACAGTGACTATTCGACCTCTTTTCGCGGCCCTCGCCGTTGCTGCTTTGGCGGGATGTGCAGCCGATCCTGCGCCGAATGAGCAAATACGCCTCACCCAGCAAGCTCTGGAACAAGCCAGCGCCGTGGGGGCCAGCGCCGACGATTCGCCTGAGCTGAAGCTGGCCGAAGACAAATTCGCCAGGGCCAAGGCCGACATGGCCGATGAGTCCTACAAGCATGCGCGCATGCGGGCCGAACAAGCCGAGTTGGATGCGCGCCTCGCCGAAGCCAAGATTCTGACCCAAAAGAGCCAAGAGCAACTGAGCGTGCTCAACACCCGCATCACCCGCCTGCGCAAGCAATTGCAGTTGGGAGAAGCCCAATGAGCCCGATGATCCGTGGTTTGAGTTGTGTCGTGCTGTTGGGCAGCGCCGCCCTGGGCGGTTGCGCCAGCCAACCGAACAGCGAGCAGGCCTTGCAACAGGCCGGCACTGATTTCCAGAAGGTCAAGGAAGACGCCAATGTGCTGCGCTTTGCACCCAAGGACGTCATTCGCGCCGGTGAGTCCCTGGCGCGTGCCGATCGTTTGTCCAGCTACTGGGGCAGCGGTGCCGACGTGGTGCATTACGCTTACCTGAGCCAGCGTTACAGTGCGATCGCCCGCGAACACACCGAACAGGGCCTCAACGCCGAGCGCGGCACCAAGCTCGAATTGGAACGCCAGCGCCTGCAGCTGGCGCTGCGCGAAAACAAACTTGCCAGCGTGCAGCAACAGGGCAAGTGGCTCGAAGAGCAAATCGCCAGCCTGACCACCACCCAGACTGATCGCGGCCTGGTGATGACCCTCGGCGATGTGTTGTTCGACACCGGCGAAGCGCAATTGGAAAACTCGGCCAACCGCACGGTGTTGAAAATTGTGCAGTTCCTGCAACTGAACCCCAAGCGCGTGGTGCGCATCGAGGGCTACACCGACAACACCGGTGGCGAGCAGGAAAACCTGAAGCTGTCGCGCGACCGTGCGCAATCAGTGGCCGACGTGCTGATGGACCTGGGGATCGATGAAAAACGTATCCAGGTCGAAGGCTATGGCGACCAGTACCCGGTCGAAGCCAACGCCTCCGAACGTGGCCGCGCGCAGAACCGTCGGGTGGAAATTGTGTTCTCCGATGAAAAGGGCCAGCTGGGCGCTGCCCGCTAACGCCTGACGCCGATCAACCTGTGGGAGCGGGTTTGCTCGCGAATGCAGTGGGTCAGTCAACATTTCAGTGGCTGACACACCGCATTCGCGAGCAAGCCCGCTCCCACATTTTTGTTCGGGGTCCACCCTTACAGTTTTTTCTATCACTGCCGCCCGCGCTCGACTATTCTCGCAACTGTCCCCGTACACTTCTAAACTGTGCCGGTATGTTTCACACAAAAATAAAATACCCGTGAAATCGAGTGCTGCGTCATGACCAATCTGTTGCTCTACCAACGTATCGCCCAGCAACTGGCTGAGGACATCCGCCGTGGCGTCTATCAGCCCGGTGAGCGTGTACCCTCGGTGCGCAAAATGAGCTCCCAGCTCAACGTCAGCCACGCCACGGTGTTACAGGCCTATGCCAACCTGGAAGACCAGGGGCTGATCCGGGCGCGGCCGCAGTCGGGCTATTACGTGCACCAGACACCTGCGTTGACGGCGCCCACGCCGGACATCGCGCGGGTCGAGCGCCCGGGGTTGGTCACCCGCAGCAGCATCATCCAGCAAGTCTTGGTCGAGTCGCGCCGCGAAGGTGTGTTCCCATTGGGCGCCGCCGTGCCGAGTGTGGATTACCTTCCTGTGCGGGCGCTGCACCAGCAATTGGCCAAAGTCACCCGCTTCCAAAGCCCGCGCGCATTCAGTTACATGTTCAGCCCGGGCTTTGAGCCATTGCGCCGCCAAGTGGCGATTCGCATGCGCGACGCCGGCGTAGTGGTGGACCCCTCCGAAGTGGTGATCACCCACGGTTGTGTCGATGCGTTGCAGATGTCGTTGCGCGTGCTGACCCGCCCGGGCGACCTGATCGCCGCCGAATCGCCCACCTATTACGGTTTGCTGCAATTGGCCGATCTGCTGGGCCTCAAAGTCATCGAGATCCCCAGCGACCCGTCCACCGGCATGAGCCTTGAGGCCTTGCAACTGGCGGCCAACCAATGGTCGATCAAGGCCCTGGTGCTGACCACGCGCCTGAGCAATCCCTTGGGCGCGACCATGCCTGAGGAACGCCAGAAACAGTTGTTGCGCCTGGCCTCGGATTTCGATATCCAGATCGTCGAGGACGATATCTACGGCGAACTGATGTTCGAACTGGGTCGCACCAAGGCGCTGAAAGCCTACGACCGCCTCGACCGGGTGATCTACTGCTCGAGCTTTTCCAAGACCTTGTCTCCCGGCGTGCGCATCGGCTGGATGATTGCCGGCAAATACCAGCAGGAAATCCAGCGGCTGCAGATGTTCAGCACCCACTCGGCCTGCAGCGTGACCCAGATGGGCGTTGCGGCCTACCTCGAAAACGGCGGGTATGACCGCCACCTGCGTTATATCCGCCAGGAGTACCGCAAGAACCTCAGCGCGTTTCAGCTGGCGGTGCAGCAGTATTTCCCGGAAGGCACGCAAATGACGCGCCCCAACGGCGGCTTTATCTTGTGGGTCAGTTTGCCGGGGCGGGTCAATACCCAGGAACTGCACGTGCGCGCACTGCAGCAGGGCATCAGCATTGCGCCGGGGGTGATTTTCAGTAACACGGAACAGTTCAACCACTGTATTCGCCTCAACTGCGGCACGCCGTGGAACCGCGAAGCAGAGCGGGCGCTGATGACCTTGGGGATGCTCGCCAGCCAGCTGTGCCAGGAAACCGCAGCCGGGCTTTGAGGCCGGTGGCTGAGGCGTGTAATGGGGACAGTATCGATAGCGGGCTAATCACCAGACTTGTCATGCCGCGCACAACAAGCGAGCATATGGCCCTCTGCCGTTAATGCTGTTGGCGATATGACATCTATTTTTCGCGCTGCTGTAGTGATTGGCCTGTTAAGCCTGTGTAACGTCGGCACCGTGCTGGCGGCAACGCTTGTGGTGTCTGAAAGCAAGCCCGCCGCCAGTGCCGAGCAGGACACCCCCGCGAAAAAACCGGCGCCTGCTAAAAAAGCCCCGGCGGCCAAAAAGAAAGCCGCCACGGTGAAAAAGCGCGCACCCGTCGCGAGCAAGTCCAAGTCAGCCCATGAAGTGGCGCAGACCAAACTGCCACCGGCACAGTTGGACCTGACACTGCCTAATGAGATGGTCAGGCACTTGCAGCCCATTGGCACCCTGCCCAAGCCCAAGAGCGTGCCCTTGCTGCCGCCGATGTTTGGCGAGAAACCCTCCGACAACAGTGCGTTCCAGATCAACGGCCGCTTGCTCAGCAACGAGATGAAGCTGCAGTTGCGTAACGACGAACGTCGCGACATCGAAGGCGCGGCGCTGGATTTCGAATTCAAGCAATAAATTTCCGCGCAAAGGTGACGCCACCCACCGACCATCTGTCGCAGACTGGTCAGTCACTTTTGTTTTGTGCGAAAAACCCCTGTTAGACCATTTTAAAACGGCTGTTTAAGGGCGTACTCTAGCCCG
The DNA here is from genome assembly GCF_963878885.1 of Pseudomonas sp. R9.37. Lineage (NCBI taxonomy): Bacteria > Pseudomonadati > Pseudomonadota > Gammaproteobacteria > Pseudomonadales > Pseudomonadaceae > Pseudomonas > Pseudomonas sp. R9.37. The sequence continues at coordinate 135,484 of NZ_CAWNZA010000022.1, forward strand.
GCCATCCACATTGAGTCGTCGAGGACCTGTTGGTCATGAAATGCCGTGAAGGCTGTGGCGCATGCTGCATTGCCCCCTCCATCAGTTCGCCATTGCCGGGAATGCCTCACGGCAAACCCGCGGGCGAACGCTGCCTGCACCTGTCGGTCGAACAGCTATGCCTGCTGTTCGGCCAACCGGAACGCCCAGCGGTGTGCAGTGATTTCAAGGCAGATCTGGATGTCTGTGGCAACGACCAGGCCGATGCGATCCGGTTGATCGGCTGGTGGGAGCAGATGACGGCGGCTTGATGGGCTTTACTATCGGAACTTCGACAATAAGGAATACAACAATGGGTTCGCTGAAACGAGTGGCTGTGTTGTGCGGTTTTACGGTGTTGTTCGCTGCCACGGCGCAGGCTGAGGACTGGCAGGTCGCCAAGGACGAGGACGGTATCAAGGTGTCCCTGAGCGAAATTGCCGGCTCCAAATACAAGGCCTACCGCGGTGTGACGCTGATCAAGGCGCCTGTCGCCAAGATCCAGGCCCTGCAGGAAGACGTGGCCGGTGCCTGCTCCTGGATCCACGAATGCAAATCGCAAAAACTGCTCAAGACCGAAGGCGACAAGAGCTGGACCTATACCCAGTTCAAGGCACCGTTCCCGGTGACCGACCGCGATTCGATCCTCGAAATCACCACGTCCAAGGCCGCCGATGGCACCGTGACTCGCAAATTGCTGGAAGTGCCGACTTACCAGCCGGAAGTAAAAGGTTACGTGCGCGTTGCCCAGGTAGACGGCTACTGGAAGCTTGTGCCAAAAGGTGACAATCAGACCGAAGTGACCTACCAGGTGCACACCGAGCCAGGCGGCAGCGTGCCATCGTGGCTGGCCAACAAGTTTGTGGTGGACGCGCCGTTCAACACCTTGAAAGCCTTGAAAGAACACGCTGAAAAATAAGTGTCATTAATCAGGTGCCTCCTGACTTGAGTGGAACGTTTGCCGAGCCCTCAAGGTCCAGATAGTTGTAAGCCCACACACGGGTTTTATCGAGGAGGCACCGATGCAAAAGTGGCAGATTACCTTCGTTGATGATCACGGCGTTCAGTCCGTCGAGCAGTTCAGCTGCGACCAGAAGCCCAGCCTCGAAGACGCGGCACACATGATTCGTAACAAGCTGGTGCCAGTGGCCGCCGAACTTGACCTGAATGATTTGGAAGGGCGCAAACCCGAGCCTACGGTCAAGATTCTGAAAGACCAGAACAGTATTCAAATCCTCGACATTTCGCCCGCCGCCTGAACATTGCCTGTATGCCCTTCAAGCGCCTCTGGTGGAGGTGATAGCTTCGCGCTACTCTGCAACCGAGATCAGCGAATGAATCGCTAAGGTCTGGTCTTGTCAGCTACATGCTTGTTTTCCCGCGGTGTCGTTAATGCCGTAGCACCCGCGCCAGCAGGGCGCGGTCTTCGGGAAGCACGGAAAGTCTATCCATCAGTTTGAGGAGGACGTTTCATGAGCACAGCCTATCAAGAAGACATCAGCACCAACGTACTGCGCCGCATGAAAGAAGGCGGTTTCGACTTCTCACGGTTTCACCCCATCGAGTTCTACGCCATTTTCCCGGATGAGGAACGGGCGCGCAGGGCTGCGGGTCGATTTCGTGGGGAATCCCTGAATGCCCAGGTCAGCGCGCGCGATGATGGCGCCTGGTACCTGGAATTGAGCAAAATCATGTTCGCCACCTACGACGGCATAGGAGACTTCGAGCAAGACTTTGAAGCGGTGGTCGAGCCTTTGGGCGGGATCATCGAGGGATGGGGCGTCAAGCAGGAGGTGCGTGGGTTACCCATGTAGCGGCATTCGATGAGCAACACAGCGTATCGGCTGACCCTTGGGTCGGCCGATTTTGTTTGTGCACACCTCACAACCGCATCCTCAATATAGCCACCCACTACGAGCCCGGCCTGCCGCCGACAGCGTCTTTAACGTCGCGATCGCCGGCAAGCCGGGCTCCTGGCTTTCTACCGCGCAAAAAAAACCACCCAAACAGGGTGGCCTAAAGGGAAGAGCGGTTCGCTGACATCTCAGGAAACATCCTGGTCAGCAGGTGTGGGGATTATCCGCAAGCGTGACCGGGCAGTGAAATCAACTCTGACTATGCTGTTGATAGTCAAAGCCCGCATTGCGATGAAGCGTGGTACAGGACAGCGGGCGTTCTGCGCACCAGGACGGTGCGCGCGGAACCCGTAGGTTATTCAACTCACTGATTTCTAAGTGTTTATGCCGCTGGCACGGGCTTTGCGACGGTTCTCGCGCCCGGGTGACAAGGAGTACGGCATGATCCGCACTTATTACGATGAAATGTACGACGGGGCAGGGCAGGTCCGCCCCCATTACCGCGAGTTCGCCCGCTGGTTAGCTGAAACCCCCGCCGAACTGCTGGCCCAGCGCCGGCGTGAAGCCGATTTGCTGTTCCACCGCGCCGGGATCACCTTCACCCTTTACGGGGACGAGCAGGGCACCGAGCGCCTGATTCCTTTCGACACCATCCCGCGCAGCATTCCGGCGAGTGAGTGGCGGATTGTCGAGCGCGGCTGCATTCAACGGGTCAAGGCACTGAACCTGTTTCTCGCCGACCTCTACCACGAGCAACGCATCATCAAGGCCGGAATCATCCCCGCCGAACAGGTGCTGGCCAACGAGCAGTACCAGTTGGCCATGCAGGGCCTGGACCTGCACCGCGGTCTGTATTCCCACATCTCCGGTGTCGACCTCGTACGCGATGGCGACGGCACTTACTACGTATTGGAAGACAACCTGCGCACACCGAGCGGCGTCAGTTACATGCTCGAAGACCGCAAAATGATGATGCGCCTGTTCCCCGAGTTGTTCGCCGCCCAGCGCATCGCGCCCATCGACCATTACCCCAACCTGTTGCTCGACACGCTGAAAAGCTCGAGCCCCCTGGATAACCCCAGCGTGGTGGTGCTGACCCCGGGGCGCTTCAACAGCGCGTTTTTCGAGCACGCCTTTCTGGCGCGGGAAATGGGTGTGGAACTGGTGGAAGGCGCCGATTTGTTCGTGCGCGACGACCGCGTATTCATGCGCACCACAGACGGCCCCAAGGCCGTGGATGTGATCTACCGTCGCCTCGATGATGCCTTTCTCGACCCACTGGCCTTCAACCCGGACTCCATGCTCGGCGTGCCCGGCCTGCTCGCGGCGTATCGCTCGGGCAATGTGGTGTTGGCCAATGCGATTGGCACCGGGGTGGCGGATGACAAGTCGGTGTATCCCTTCGTCACCGAGATGATCCGTTTTTACCTGGATGAAGAGCCGGTTCTGAAGAACGTGCCTACGTTTCAATGCCGTAAGCCCGACGAATTGTCCCACGTGCTGGCCAACCTTCCGGACCTGGTCGTCAAGGAAACCCAAGGTTCCGGCGGCTACGGCATGCTGGTGGGCCCGGCGTCGACAAAAGCGGAAATCGAAGCTTTCCGTGCCCGGATCAAAGCCAAGCCCCACGCCTATATCGCGCAGCCGACGCTGTGTTTATCCACGTGTCCGACTTTTGTCGAAAACGGCATCGCGCCGCGCCATATCGACCTGCGGCCGTTCGTGTTGTCCGGCAAGGAAACCCGCGTGGTGCCCGGCGGCTTGACCCGCGTGGCCCTGCGCGAAGGCTCGCTGGTGGTCAATTCGTCCCAGGGCGGTGGCACCAAAGACACCTGGGTGGTCGAGGACTGATGCCATGTTGAGTAGAACTGCCTCGGATTTGTACTGGATGTCGCGCTACCTGGAACGCGCGGAAAACCTCGCGCGCATGCTTGATGTCAGCTATTCGCTGTCGCTGATGCCTCAGGACGGGCGCGGTGATGGCCTGCACGAATTGGCCATGCCGCTGCTGATCACCGGCACCCTGGAGGATTACCACGAGCGCCACGGCGAACTGCATGCCGAGCGCCTGCTGCACTTCTTTGCGTTGGATGCGGCCAACCCGGCGAGTATCTACAGTTGCCTCGGTGCCGCGCGCGCCAGCGCCCATGCAGTGCGTGGGCGAATTACCGCCGACATGTGGGAAAACATCAACGCCACTTGGCTGGATATTCGTGATATCGCCCAGCAAGGGCTGAGCCGCTACGGCATGAGCCGGTTCTGTGAGTGGGTCAAGGAGCGGTCGCACCTGTTCCGTGGCGCCACCTACGGCACCATCATGCGTAATGACGCGTTTCGTTTTATTCGCCTGGGCACCTTCATCGAGCGTGCCGACAACACCCTGCGCCTGCTGGATGCGCGCTACGAAATGGCCGGCGACCAAGCCGCTGCGGTCAGCGACGGCACGGCTCATGCCTACTATCAGTGGAGTGCCTTGCTGCGCGCGCTGTCATCGTTTGAGGCTTACACCGAAATCTACCGTGACGCCCCCGGCGCCCGGCAGGTGGCCGAACTGCTGTTGTTGCGCGCTGATGTCCCACGCTCGCTGCGTGCCTGCAGTGAGGAGATCGACCAGATCCTTGCCAGCCTGCCCGGCCTCAATGGCCGCCCGGCCCAGCGCCTGGCCGCCGAGATGGACGCGCGCCTGCGCTTTACTGCCATCGACGAAATTCTCGAGGAAGGCCTGCATGCCTGGCTGACCGACTTCATCCCTTTGGTCCGCCAGTTGGGCGACGCCATCTACAGTTCCTACCTGGAGGCGGCATGAGACTTTCCATCAGCCACGAAACCACCTACCACTACGAAGACATGGTGCGCGCCAGCATCCAGTACCTGCGCCTCACGCCCCACGACAGCGAACGCCAGCACGTGCTCAGCTGGCAGCTCGATCTGCCGCGCCCGGTGCGCGCGCAGGTCGACCCGTTTGGCAACATCCTGCATGTGCTGACCCTTGATGAGCCCCACGACGCCATCATCATCGGCGCGCGTGGCCAAGTGGACATCGATGAATTGCGCGAGGCTGAGCACGAAAGCCAGTCGGCGTTTCCGTTTCTGCGCAGCACGCGGCTGACCGAGCCGGACGACGCGTTGCGCGGTTTTGCCCACCAGCATTGCCGTCAACGCCGCGACCGCTCTGCGTTGATCGACCTGATGCATGCGCTCAACCAGTCAATGGCCTACACGCCCGGCGCCACTGAAGTCGACACCTGCGCCGCCACGGCGTTTGCGGGGCGCGCAGGCGTGTGCCAGGACCACACCCATGCATTCCTGGCCTGCGCGCGCAGCCTGGGCATTCCAGCGCGATATGTGTCGGGGTATTTGTACACCGAAGACAGCACGCACCTGGCCAGCCACGCCTGGGCCGAAGCCTGGCTGGATGACGCGTGGTACAGCTTTGATGTGACCAACCAATTGGCGCGGCCCGAGCGACATTTAAAGTTGGCGGTGGGCCTGGATTACCTGGATGCCTGCCCGGTACGCGGCATGCGCCGAGGCGGCGGGCATGAGCAGATGCACGCCAAGGTGTTCGTGGCGCCGACGCCAGTGATTTTGGTGCAGCAGCAGTAATCTTCAGAACGCAGCAGATTAGATGTGGGAGCTGGCTGGCCTGCGAAAGCGGCGGGTCAGCTGTAAATGGGTTACTGACCGACCGCCATCGCAGGCCAGCCATCTCCCACAGTGAGCGGTGGTGTTTTCAGAGTCTTTGCCAGGCTCAAGGCTGCTGCTTACGCCCCGCCATGTGCTTCAAATACCCCACCAGCAAATCCAGCTCACCGTCCGGCAACACACTGGCCGCGAACGCTGGCATCTTCGCCTGGGGCCAATGCCGCAGGCTCTGCGGGTCACGGATATAACGCTTGAGGAAATCCCCGCTGAAATATTCCGTAGGGTTGTAGGGGATATTCAGGTCCGGCCCCACCTGCGCATCGCCGGCGCCGTTGAGGCGGTGACAGGCCAGGCAGTTTTTCTGGAACACCGCAAACCCCTGGTTGATCGGGTCATTCGCGGCGAGTTTCGGGTCAGGCAACAACGCCGGAAAACGCTCGGCCACCGTCTTCAATTGCTTGATCCCGGAGATCTGGAAAGGCCACTGCTCAGGGCTGATGTTGCCGGCTTGCGGGTCGGTCCACACCAGATAGAACGGCCCGGCACTCGGCTTGCCCTCGGCCAGCGCGGGCCACGGATGAGCCGGGTCTTCGACCGCCAGCCAGGCCCGGGCACCGTGTTTTTGCAGCAATGGCGCCGCCGTCAGCTCGGCGGCGAACCCGTCGAGGGCGACGGCTTGCAGATGATTTTCCGGCGAGAGGCCGGGCAACAGAGCCGCCAGCGGCACCGCGCGATAAGTCATCTCGCGCTTGTAGGAAACGTCATCGACGATATGCACCGTCTGCGCATCCGGATGCTTGAGCAGATCTTCGGTCTGCCAGGTTCTGCTGGCGTGGTCCAAGTCGATGGTCAACTGGGCAGCCGCAGCGGGAAGGGCCAGCAGCGCGGTGAGAAAGGCGAGGATCAGTTTCAAGTGTGAGCCCGGTTTGAAGTGGCGATAGCGCCCACGATACCGGAAATCGGCACGCAAAAAGACAGCCCCTGCAACAGGACCGCTATACGCAATGTCCCGGCAGGTGCTGCCAAACGCTGCAGTCCTGATGCAATGTGTGCACGGAATGTGAGGATCGAGTCGTCACCCAATAACCTTGGTTAAATTGGGCAAGATCAGAATCAGTGTGGTGGCGAACAGAATAAGTCCCGCCTGACGTACTTTCGAATGTTTGAACATGGCTGACTGCCTTTTGTTGTTATTCCTGAGCGTCAAATGCGTGCCGGTCAATTTCAGTATCGCAACGTGACGTGTCGCTTTTCTTACAGCTGCTCCAGCAAAACCCGGCAGCAACTTCTTACTGATTGAACCTTAGAGCCCTCGTTCTGCGTGGCTTAGATCCATTTAATATCAGCTAATCAGCATTTCTACTTAAAAAGGCATGAGGCATATCGCCATCTTGGCGCCAATGCCTTGGCTAGACCGCTAAAACGATTAACCCGCACTTTCCCATAGCACCCTACCGTTCGTCCGAGCGTGAGGGTCAAAAGCAATGAGCGCATCCGTCATTGAAACCGTGTCAATCGGGCCTAAGGTAGGGGGACACACGCACTGCGTTCGAGGATGTCATGACCCAAGCTTTGATCTTTGATGCGATACGCACGCCCCGGGGCAAAGGCAAGGCCGACGGCGCCCTGCATAGCGTCAATCCGGTAAACCTGGTGGCGGGTCTGCTCACCGCGCTGGCACAGCGCAGCGATCTCGACACCCGCCAGGTGGACGACATCGTGCTCGGTTGCGTTACCCCGGTGGGCGACCAGGGCGCCGACATCGCCAAGACCGCCGCACTGGTGGCGGACTGGGACATCAGCGTCGCTGGCGTACAAGTCAACCGTTTCTGTGCTTCCGGCCTTGAAGCGGTGAACCTGGGCGCGATGAAAGTGCGTTCCGGCTTTGAGGACCTGGTGGTGGTCGGCGGCGTCGAATCCATGTCGCGCGTGCCCATGGGCAGCGATGGCGGCGCCTGGGTGCTCGACCCGCAGACGAACATGCACAGTCACTTCACACCTCAAGGCATCGGCGCGGACTTGATCGCGACCCTGGAAGGCTTCACTCGCCAGGACGTCGACGCCTTCGCCCTACATTCCCAGCAGAAAGCGGCCAGGGCGCGTGCGGACGGTTCTTTCAATAAGTCGCTGATCGCGGTGCAGGACCAAAACGGCATCGTGCTGCTGGACCACGACGAGTTCATTCGCGGCGACTCCAGCCTTGAAGGCCTCGGCAAGCTCAAGCCGAGCTTCGAGATGATGGGCCAGATGGGCTTCGATGCCACCGCCTTGCGCGTCTACAGCCATGTGGAACGCATCCATCACGTGCACACGCCAGGTAACAGTTCCGGCATCGTCGACGGTGCCGCGCTGATGTTGATCGGCTCCGAGGCCAAAGGCCGCGAACTGGGCTTGCAACCGCGGGCGCGCATCGTCGCCACGGCGGTCACCAGCACCGACCCGACCATCATGCTCACCGGCCCGGCACCGGCCACGCGCAAAGCCCTGGCCAAGGCCGGTTTGCGCGTGGAAGACATCGACCTGTTCGAAGTCAACGAGGCCTTTGCCTCGGTCGTCCTCAAGTTCATCAAAGACATGGGCATCGACGCTGCGCGGGTCAACGTCAACGGCGGCTCCATTGCCATGGGCCACCCGCTCGGCGCCACGGGCTGCGCGATTCTCGGCACCCTGCTCGACGAACTGGAAGTGCGCCAGCAGCGCTACGGCCTGGCCACCCTGTGTGTCGGCGGTGGCATGGGCATCGCCACCATCCTCGAACGCCTCTGAGCCCAAGGAACCTGTCATGACCGACGCCATTCGTTACGAAAAAGGCCAGGACCAGATCGTGGTGCTGACCCTCGACATGCCCGGCCAGAGCGCCAACACCATGAACGGCGTGTACCGCGAGGCCATGGCGGCCACAGTCGCGCGCCTGGAGGCAGAAAAGGACGGCATCGCCGGGGTGGTGATCACCTCGGCGAAGAAAACCTTTTTTGCCGGCGGTGACCTCAATGAATTGATCAAAGTCGACAAGGCCCACGCCAAGGAATTTTACGACGGCGTGGTGGTGTTGAAGGCCCAACTGCGCCGCCTGGAAACCCTCGGCAGGCCAGTGGTGGCCGCCATCAACGGTGCGGCGTTGGGCGGCGGCTGGGAGATTTGCCTGGCGTGCCATTACCGTGTTGCGCTGGACGACAACGCGACACAACTTGGCCTGCCGGAAGTCACCTTGGGCCTGCTGCCGGGCGGCGGCGGGGTAGTGCGCATGGTGCGCATGCTGGGGTTGGAAAAGGCCCTGCCGTATTTGCTGGAAGGCAAGAAGGTGCGGCCGCAGCAGGCGCTGCAGGCCGGGTTGATTAATGCGCTGGCGAAGGATCGCGATGAGTTGCTGGCCAAATCCCGCGCCTGGATTCTGGCCAATCCCGAAGCCAGACAACCGTGGGACAACAAGGCTTATCAGATCCCAGGCGGCACGCCGTCGAACCCGAAAGTGGCGCAAATGCTGGCGATTGCACCGTCGATTTTGCGCAGCAAAACCCATGGCTGCTTCCCGGCCCCGGAGAAAATCCTCTGCGCCGCCGTGGAGGGCGCCCAAGTGGATTTCGACACGGCGCACCTGATCGAAACGCGCTACTTCACCGAACTTGTCACCGGCCAGGTGGCGAAAAACATGATCGGTACCTTGTGGTTCCAGCTTAATGAAATCAACGCCGGCAGCTCGCGGCCACAAGGTTTTGCGCCGCACGTCACGCGCAAAGTCGGCGTACTGGGCGCGGGGATGATGGGCGCGGGCATCGCCTATGTCAGCGCCAGTGCGGGCATCGAAGTGGTGCTCAAGGACATCAGCCTGGCCGCGGCCGAAAAGGGCAAGGCGCATTCGGCTGCGCTGCTGGACAAGAAGATCAGCCGTGGGCAACTGACCGCCGAACAGCGCGACATTACCCTTGCGCGGATCCATCCTACGCAAGACGACGCCGACCTGGCCGGCTGCGACCTGGTCATAGAGGCGGTGTTCGAAGACCGTGAACTCAAGGCCAAGGTCTCGGCCGCCGCGCAACGTGTGGTCGGCAGCGACGCGGTCATCGCCTCCAACACCTCGACCTTGCCCATCAGCGGCCTGGCCAACGCCGTGCCCGATCAAGGCAAGTTCATTGGTCTGCATTTTTTCAGTCCGGTCGACAAGATGCCGCTGGTGGAAATCATCAAGGGCGCCCACACCCGCGACGAAACCCTGGCCCGAGGTTTTGATTTCGTCCTGCAAATCAAGAAAACGCCGATCGTGGTCAACGACAGTCGTGGTTTTTTCACCTCGCGGGTGTTCGGCACCTTCACCAACGAAGGCATTGCCATGCTCGGCGAAGGCGTGGCTGCGCCGATGATCGAAACCGAAGCGCGCAAGGCCGGCATGCCGGTGGGGCCGTTGGCGGTGTCGGATGAGGTGTCGCTGAGCTTGATGAGCCACATCCGCCAGCAAACCGCGAAAGATCTACAGGCTGAAGGCAAGGCGCCGCCGACGCATCCCGCGACCCAGGTGATCGACCTGTTGGTGAATGAGTACAAACGCGCGGGCAAGGCGGCGGGCGGTGGTTTTTACGACTACCCCCAAGGGGCGCAGAAACACCTGTGGCCGGAGCTGAAAGCGCGCTTTGAACAGCCCGACAACCAAATTTCGCCACAGGATGTGCGCGACCGTTTGCTGTTTATCCAGGCCATCGAAACCGTGCGTTGTGTGGAGGAGGGCGTGTTGAGGTCGACGGCTGACGCCAACGTCGGCTCAATCTTCGGCATTGGCTTTGCCGCGTGGAGCGGCGGCGCGCTGCAGTTTATCAACCAGTACGGCCTGAACGACTTTATCGCCCGGGCACGCTACCTGGCCGAGCAGTATGGGGAGCGCTTCTCGCCCCCGGCTCTGCTGCTGGAAAAAGCAGCGCAGGGAGACATATTCGCCTGACCGAAACGCCCTATCCTGAATCATGGAAAACCAAGGTGGGAGCGGGGTTGTCCGCGATAGCAGTGTGTTAGCCAATGCAAATTTCGGCCGATATAACGCCATCGCAGGCAAGCCCGCTCCCACATTGAGGCACTTGGCGAGACTTGCTTTGCAGGGGTGTTTCGAGGCAGGCTCTGGGATGTGCATTATTCCCATCACCGTGTCAGGTATTTTTTATGTCGCTACGCGTCTGTATCCTGGAAACCGATATCCTGCGTCCAGGCTTGATCGATCAATACCAAGGGTACGGGCAGATGTTCAAGCGCCTGTTCTCCCAGCAGCCAATTGCTGCCGAGTTTGTGGTGTACAACGTGGTTCAGGGTGAATACCCGCCGGATGACGAGGCGTTTGACGCCTACCTGATCACCGGCAGCAAGGCCGATTCCTTTGGCACCGACCCGTGGATCCAGACCCTCAAAACCTACCTGCTTGAACGCTATGAACGCGGCGACAAGTTGCTGGGCGTGTGCTTCGGCCACCAATTGCTCGCGCTGCTGTTGGGCGGCAAGACCGAGCGCGCCAGCAAGGGCTGGGGCATGGGCATCCACGACTACAAGCTCAATGCCAAGGCGCCGTGGATGAGCCCGGTGGTGGAAGAGCTGACCTTGTTGATCAGCCACCAGGATCAGGTCACCAGCCTGCCGGAAAACGCTACCGTGATTGCCTCCAGCGATTTCTGCCCGTACGCCGCTTACCACATCGAAGACCAGGTGCTGTGTTTCCAGGGCCACCCGGAATTCATCCACGATTATTCCCGCGAGCTGCTGGAAATTCTTCAGACAACGTTGGGCGAAAGGATCTACACCAACGGCGTGGCCAGTCTGGCGCGTGACCACCACGGCGCAACCGTGGCGGAATGGATGATGCGTTTTGTGGCGCACAAGCCAGAAGCCGACGTGGCCTGAATCACGCTTGAGGCGTGGGCCGGCTGGCCGGCGTTGATTTACAACCAGCCCGACCGCTTGAAGCTGGCCCACAAACTGGTGCAGCCCACCGCAATAAATCCGAGCACCGCAAAGTAGCCGTAATGCCATTGCAGCTCGGGCATGTTCTGGAAGTTCATCCCATAAATCCCCGCCACCGCGGTGGGGAACGCCAGGATCGCCGCCCACGCGGCGAACTTGCGCTGCACCACGCTCTGGCGCGACGCTTCGAGCAATACACCAATCTCAATCGTCTGGCTGGCGATATCGCGCAAGGTGGTGAGGTCTTCCATCTGCCGTGTCACGTGGATCTGCACGTCACGAAAATACGGGCGCATGTTCTTGTCGATAAATGGGAAGCTCAGCTTTTGCAGTTCCTGACTGATCTCCACCATCGGCGCCACGTAGCGTTTAAGCCGCAGCACGTCGCGGCGCAGGCCGTGGAGGTTCTGGATATCACGCTCGCTCAGCGAGCTGCACAGCACATTGCGCTCCAGCTCATCAATTTCGGCGTGGATCGCTTCGCTCACCGGCTGGTAATTCTCGGTGACGAAATCCAGCAGCGCATAGAGTACGAAATCTTCCCCGTGCTCCAGCAACAGCGGCCGCGCCTCACAGCGCTGGCGCACAAAGCCGTAGGACGCCGAGTGGCCGTTGCGGGCGGTGATGATGTAGCCGTTGCCGGCAAAAATATGGGTTTCGATAAACTCCAGCTTGCCGTTCTCGCGCACCGGTGAGTAGGTGACGATAAACAGCGCATCACCGAAGGTTTCAAGCTTGGGGCGGCTGTGTTTTTCGAGGGCGTCTTCGATGGCCAGTTCGTGCAGATTGAACTGGCGTTGCAGGTTGGCCAGCTCTTGAGCGCTGGGCTCTTCCAGGCCGATCCACACAAAGTGATCGGGCTTGGCGGCCCAGGCTGCGCCTTCATCGAGGGTGATATCAGTGACTTTCTTTCCGGCGCTGTAGACGGCCGCCGCAACAACTCTACCCATGGTGCTGATCGCTTCTTATTGGGAGGACAGGTGTTGGGCAGCTTAGCGTGAATGGCGTTCCCTTGTTGCTCATGCAGGCACGCTTTTTGTGGCGAGCACGCTTGCTTGTGCGCAGGTGCAAAGTGCCCGCAAAAAATCACAAAGGCGCGGGTGCCCAAGCGGTCTGCAGTTCACGGTCCATCTGTGCAATACACTCATCCATCTGCTTCTGACACGCCTGCATCAACGCCGGGATGTCATCCGAAGTCAGTCCTACGGTAGGAATCGGCGGCAGCGAGCGTATGAGCACATCACCGCTGTCCCAGCGATTAAGCTGCATGTGCGTGACGTAGTTGCTGACACACACCTGCACGATGGGCACACCCGCCGCAATCGCCATATGAAACGCGCCTTTCTTGAACGGCAGCAGCCCTTTGCCCAAGTTGCGTGTACCTTCCGGGAACACCCAGATCGATGTGTCTTCATGCTGCAAAGTGCGCGTCGTGGTGAGCATTGCGCGCCGCGCCTTGTGCGCGTTGCCCCGGTCGATCAGTACATTGCCCGCCAGCCAGAACAACTGGCCGAACAGCGGCACCCATTTCAGGCTTTTTTTGGCAATGCACACCGTGCGATGCGGCACCACCGTGCCCAGCACAAACAGATCGTAGTTGGACTGGTGGTTGGCGATGATCACGCACGTGCCGGGTTTATTACGCAGCGAGTCAACGTCCGCCTTCACGTTCAGTCGCAATATCCACATCGCAGGCAACCCATACAGGCGAGCGCACAAGCGACTGTTATCCGGGTTGAACGGCCGACAGATGCCCAGCAGTACGCCCAGCACACCGGCAACCATAAAGTGCAGGCCCATCAACAACATACGTAACAGAAAAAGCATCGACAGGGCCCATCGGGACAAAAGGTGGCGCAGTGTACGGATGTGCACTGTATTCGGCAATTGCCCCTACAGACGTAGGAGATAGGCGATGTTTAAGCACATGTTTCAACGTGTGCTGGCAACGCCCAGCTAGAGCGGTTTAAGAAGTGTCCGCTTTTTTTGTAAGAAAAAGCCCGACTCAAGGTCGGGCTTTGGCACAACATGGGTAAGGCATCAGATCAGGTTATGGCCCTGATCCTGAATGATCGCGTCATCCAAGGCTTCCAGCAGTGCCTTGCGCACCTTCAACTTGGTGTGCTTATGGGCGTTCATGTTGATCTTCTTCAATTGGCGCGCCGCTTCCAGGGCCGCCGCGTGCAACTCTTCTGGCGCAACCACTTTATCCAGGAAGCCGGCTCCCAAGGCACCTTGCGGGTCAAACATTTCGGCATTGATGACCGACCGGTGAAACGCCGACTTGCGCAGACGATCCCGCGCCAACTCGATACCGGCGTGGTGCATGGTCATGCCGATCGCCACTTCATTCAGGCCAATGCTGAACGGGCCTTCCACACCAATGCGGTAATCGGCCGACAACAGCAGGAATGCACCTTTGGCCACCGCGTGCCCAGAGCACGCCACAATCACCGGGAACGGGTGCGACAGCAGGCGACGCGCCAAGGTCGAGCCCGACGTCACCAGGCTGATGGCCTCTTTAGGTCCGGCCGTCATCACCTTCAAATCATAACCGCCCGACAGAATCCCCGGCGTGCCGGTGATGATCACCACCGCGCGATCCTTCTCGGCCTGATCCAGTGCCGCATTAAACTCACTGACCACCGCCGGAGAAATGGCATTCACCTTGCCGTTGCTCAAGGTCAGGGTCGCGATACCGTCTTCGAGGTGGTAGGCAATCAACTCACTCATGACGCGGTTCCTTGTAGGATTTGTTATAGATAGGCTGTTTATAGAAGCGCATGCGCAGACGTTACCCACCACGCCCGCCCCGGTAAAGCGCCGTGACTGACTACCCAGTCAGACTTTTCCCGCATCCCCAAGGGTAGACGGCCCGGAGCAGGGCGCAGCAGCCCCACTAAACGCGTACCGCCGATGCCCGAGAATGGCAGATTCACCGTCCCTCGCTGGGTGGGTAACGGCATAACCGTCTAAGCGCATGAAAATTCTGAAAAAAACCTTTGCCATCAGAAAGGCTTTCGACTACATTAGCGCGCCTCGACAGACTGAACTGGTTTGACGAGATACGGTGAAGTGTCCGAGTGGCTTAAGGAGCACGCCTGGAAAGTGTGTATACAAGAAATTGTATCGAGAGTTCGAATCTCTCCTTCACCGCCACATTCTGAAAACGCAAGCCCCTGATTTTCCTAGAGAAAATCGGGGGTTTGTGGTTTTTGACATCTAAAAAATGGCCCCATGGGACCACCATGGGACTGGCGCACTATCCTGGTGCAGAAAAGAGGCCCGCGAGTTGAAGGGTTTCCTTGCGTTGTTCAGCCTGGCCCACCCGCCATTCTCTCGGAATCTGACATGCCTGATATGTTGCTAAAGCCAGCCTTGCCTGGCGTTGCTCTCAGGCGATGGCGTCTGTTGCATAGAGTTAAACAATCCCATGCCGCGGAGTTGTTTAAAGTCACCCAGTCAACCATTTCTCGCTGGGAAAGTGGTGTACTGGCAATCGATCCCATCGCGCACGAAAAGCTTGAGCAATTGCTGGCTGCTCGCCTCGATGCAGCCGCTGATCAAGCCTTGGCTCGTCTGGTTAAGGAAAGCTCGCGGCCCGTTCATCTCATATGTGACCTAACGCATCGTTTGCTGGCGTGCTCTCCCGCGCGTGCCGCGCAGTTCGCCAGCCCGATTAGCGACTTGCTTGGTCATTCGCTATGGAGATTCGCGACGCCAGAGATCATTGGCAAGGAATACGCGCTGAATAAATCGGGATGGCGGGAAGCGTTCGCGCCGCCCGCGCTGGAGTTTGGAACTGGTAACAATGACTCTTCCCTTATTCCGATCAGGGAAAGTATGTGTCGCTGGACACGTATCCCCCTCTCGGACGGAACTGCAGCACGTTTGGTAGAGACGCTCTGACGACCACACCTGCGTCGGTGCGCATATTTTATGCGTGGACGCCGACCATTTTGAGTTCTAGTCTGGCTTAAATATGGTGATTAGCATGCTGTTCACCGACTGAGCCAGAGGGGTTTATGGACATCGAAAAAATCAAAGGGCGTCTCGAGTTCTTACGCGAGGCGGAAAAGCTTAAAGATGTACTTAGAAGCGCGCATACCTCTTCCGGGCGCGCTGAAAGCACGGCAGAGCATAGCTGGCGTCTTTGCCTCATGGCGATTGTCTTTGGGGACTATCTGACCAGCCTCGATAGGCTGAAAATGCTCAAGATGTGTGTCATCCATGACTTGGGAGAGGCTATCAACGGCGACATTTCCGCCGTCAATAAAGATTCGTTTCCCAACAAGAGCGAGCAAGAGAGAACCGATCTCCTTCAGTTGACCAGCGCTTTGGATGAATCGTTGAAAGCGGAGATATTGGCACTTTGGGATGACTACGAAAATGCTCTATCACCTGAGGCGGTAGCCGTTAAGGCGCTAGATAAGTTGGAAACAATGCTTCAGCACAACCAGGGCAAGAATCCACCGGACTTCGATTACGAATTTAATCTTGCCTATGGCAAAAAATACACAGATGCCGCCCCTCTGTTTGAGGCGCTTCGCAATATCATCGACCAAGACACCAAAGAAAATATTCTGGCTAATCCTAAATGAACCAGCTCACAACACTGCTAGCGCAACCTATTTTTTCGCGGCTGCAGGCGAGCGCCCCAGGCAGGTGGTCATCGAAGTTCAAATAACGCCGCTTATGTCAAAAAGGCCCCCACACCCAAGCCAGGTGTGGGGGCCTTTTTTCATGCACACGGAAACCAGAACCCCCTACACTGGTATACCAGCACCCCTAGGAATGGTTTTCCGCAGTTCCCCCCACTCACTTTATTTCAAAGGCCACACCTGACATGTACGCGCCGCTCACTGACCCTCTGGCTTTGGACAATGCCCAACAGTGGTTTAACGATCTGATGACGCTGGCCGACCCCGAGTATGCGCACTATCGCATTCGACACCGTATCGAGGCCTACCGCATTCAAGCCCTAAATGAGCGTGCGCCCCCCAGCCTCTTTAACCAATTGATCGGTTTTTTGGACGCTTTAGTGGCCTGCGAGGTCCTATCCCCTAACCTGGGCCACGATTTCCACCGCCGCCTGGTCCTCGGCTTTGAGTCCGCATGGATGAAGACATGAACAATCACGAAGTAAGCGGCGCCAGTGAGCGCATGCAGGACGCCTTGGAGTTTTGGCACGACCGCTGGACGCTGGACCGTTTGTACGTGTCCTGCGTCGTGTGTCACGCACAGCAGCGGGTCGACTACGCGCGCAGGCCGTTCCTACACGTCGAAGGCTGCGGCCTGGCCAGCGACTTTGCCAAGCACCCATGGATGGAGCTGCGCGCTCTACTGGCCGACCTACCACCGGTGCCCGTATGAGCTTCAGTCAACGACTGGATGCCATCAGTCTGCCGCCGGGGATGCGCACGAAGATGCAAAACCATTTGTCGCGCCTGGGCCATGCCGACGATCTACACGCCCTGGAGCTGGCCCAGGCGCGCGCCCAAGGTTTTGTCGAAGGGGTAGAGACAGCGCGCGCGCTGACCCCGGCCACCATCGAGGCGCTGTATATCGCCGTTGAAGACGCGGCGGCCGCGCGGCACCGGGAGCTGAGGCCATGATCGGGGAGGCCATCCAGTCGGACACGCTAAAAGCCCTGGTCAGTCAGCACGCGATCCGTGAAGCGGTAGTAGGCCGCGTGGCCGGCGACGATGCTAAGTGGACGCTCTCTATCCGTCTGGGCGGTCCCACCGCGCGCCTGGTGCCGGTGCGCTCCCGGCGGGAGCCCTTGCGCACCTGGGCCAGCCTTACGGCGGTGGGTCGTTTCGCCGAGTCGTTGGGCATTACGGCGTTCATTGTAGAACTGTGACCGGCGAGAGCTTTAGTGCCAGCTGTAGCATGCCAACCACGTCCGGCCCATCCTCGTTGATCCATGTCCCATAGTGCTGGCGGATCATGTTGCCGTTGGTGTGCCCCATCTGTTCGGCGATCCAATCAATTGAGGCAATGCCCGTCGTCAGCAGCTGGCTGGCGTAAGTGTGCCGGCACTGTCCTGGACCGCGATAGCGGACCCCGGCTGCGAGCAAATGAGCTTTGAAAAAACGGTCACGCACGACAAAATCGTTGGCGTGTGGCAAACCGCTTTTGGTGTTTAAGAACACAAAATGCAACGTGTGCCGGCGTGCGGTTTTATTGTCCCGCTCGACGATTTCAACGGTTTCGGCTTTTCTTTTGCGTGTCAGTGTCTCGACTTTGCGCAGCGCGTCCCAGGCCGGCGCCAGTAAACGAACTTTGCGCATCGAGCGCCGAGTTTTCGTGACGCGATAAGCGCCGCGCACCTTCGATCGACGGAAGGTCACCGTGCCGTGTTCCAGGTCGACGTCTTCCCACGCCAGGGCGATGGTCTCGGATACCCGGGGCCCGGCCCAAATCATGAACTGCACCATCAGCAACTCAAGCGTGCGGGTGGTCGGTGTTTCCAGGATCTGTTTGATTTCCGCCCGGGTGAACGGGTCCGGTGCTTCGGGATCGGGCAGGCGCACCATTAAACCTTCGGTGGGATCGTGCGCGACTTTCATCCTCGTGCGGTACAGTCGGAACACCTGACGCACGTTGCTGATGATGTCGCGGATGGTCTTATTTTTGAGGGTTTTGGACAGCGTGCCCTGGATCCACTCTTGCAGGTCCAGGTGATCGATCGCATTGATCTGCACTTTGCCCCAGCGCGGCCGCACATGCACTTCGGCCTTGTTGGCGTAACCCCGGTAACTCGATGCGGCTACGCTGTTGGCTTTGATCCGCAACCATATGTCCAGGTAATGCCCGAAGGTGTTTTCCACCAGCCTGGCTGAATTGGGGAAGTGGCGCGCGTAGTCGAAAGTGCCGGCTTGGATTTCGTATTCGATGATGGCAAGTAAGCGTTTAGCCTGGGCGACGTTCGCCGGCGTGTTTCCTCCTGGTAGCGATTCGCGGCATTTACTGCCGTCGTATTGAAAATAGATTCTCACGGAATTACCGCGAGCTTCGACCCCACTCATGTAAACCCCTAACGCTGCACTCGTATAGCGACAGTCTGACGATCGGAAACAAAAAGGCCCGTTTCCGGGCCAAGTATCTGGAAGCGCATCTTCTGGTGGACGCGGCTTATGGCTTGGGCGTGTGAATGCGCAGATGGGCATTCAGCCGTTGGCGTTGCCGGCTGCATTGCTCGTGGTTGCCCTGGGCGCGCCACCGACCGCATACGTCGCAAACGCTGGTGTAGTCGATGTTCCAGGGAAAGCGTCGTGCGCGAGTAGCATGGGTTTGCTTAGGCATGGCGCGCCGTCTCCCGGGTAGCGGTGTTGGCGAGCAACTGCGCGACGACAGCCGCATCCCTTTCGCTCAGTTCGCCCAGAGTGCTGGCCATCTGGCTGAGGCTCTCAAGGCGGGTGCGTGATTCAGAGGTTTTGTGCACCAGGTAGCCAATGACGGCCGCGCCGATAATCGCGGTGGCCACCAGGTGCCGAGCTGGTGTGGTAGCCTTCGCGGCGCTGCTGCTTAGGTTCTGTGCTTGCATGGTATAGCCCTCTGTTGCGGTCGGGTGTCGAGGAGCTGCAACTCCTCGGCACTGTTTTTTAAAGGTCAGTCCTTGCGGGCCAGGTGGATCACCAGGCCATCAAACTTTGGTTCATGCTCACTGCATGATTGCCATTCCAGCACCCTCAAGATCTGTTGCCGGCTGCAGTCGTCCACAAGGATTTCGCGTTGGCCACCGGCTGCGCGCACTTCCAAAATCTCCAGCAAGCCATCCTCCCCATAAGCCTGGGCCTGGATGATCGGCGCACTTTCTCCCGTGAATTCCAGTCGGTCCTGAACTGATTGGAGCTTGCTGGTTTTGCCGTCGCCGGCACTGCCCATAAATACTTGGATTTGCATCGGTCTTGCTCTCCTTTACGCTTTGAATGTCCAGCACTTGACTGTCGTTGGCCGGGGTTGTGAACACGGGTTGCGGGTGTTGAAGGCAGCACGAACAGCGCTGTGCACCGCTTTGTTGCTGTCCAGAAATTTGCGGGAACGGGATTCCTTGAGCAGATCGCGCAACGTGGCCACGTCGGCCAACTTCTGTTTGTGTTCGGCGGCGCGCTCACAGAATTCGTTGAGATTGATAGCGATCACTGTGGGGTCGCTGCTGTGGTCGACCACCGGGTCTTCGCTCAAGGATTCGAGGTAGTCGTAGACCTCCCAAAACTCGGCCACGGCCGAATGGTCGGAACTGATCGAAGCCTGGCGCTCAATGGCCATCCGCACGATCTGGCGCTGGGTGGCAGCGACCTGGGCGTCACTCAGTTTCAGCACCAGGCGGAGGCAATCCATCAGCGAGAGCAGCTGCGCGTGGTTCTTGCTGATTCGCTCGACACGGATGTACCCGCGCAAGTCATAACCGCAACTGCTGCAGTTACCCTGATCGCTGGTATAGGCGGCGCCGCAGGCAAAACATTGGGTATGCAGGCGACGCAGCTTCGCTTCGTGTTCGGGCATACGCTGGGCGAACAGCTCAAGCACCGCGGACTCTTTGCCTACAGCCCGTAATAGAAAGTGGCTGAGGCTGCCGCCGTCCAAAGCGTTTAACTGATCAGCTGCAGCGCGGCTTTCCGGTGTAACGATGGGGCGTACAAAGTGCAGTTTTACGATGCGCGTCATGATCGCTTCGTGGGCGACCACGGCCGCGTTTTGGCTGATTGCGATCGTTCCCCGGAAGGGCGGTTCATACGTTTCGTTGCCCGCTGTCTTGACGCCCTTCGTAGCCAGGGTGCCGCCGCCGTAGAAGTCTTTCAGCTCGTCCCATTCGAAGGTTTTAGCGTTCGCTCTATCATCGCTGTGGCGATCGGCTTCCAGGAACACAACCGGCATGCCAGAGACTTGGCCCATCAGGCGCGAGCGTCCGGCCTTGGTCGATTTCATGGGGTCGAAGCCCTCATAGCCTTCGCGGCCGAGTAACTTCCAGAGCAGGTTCAGCAGAGTGGTTTTACCGGCGCCGGCCTCACCGGTGGCCTCTAGGAACGGGAAGGACTGGTAACGAGCGCGGATCTGCTCGCAGAACAGCGAGCCGAAGAAGAACACCAGCGCGACGAAGCCCTGGGCGCCGAAACAGGTCCACAGTAACTGCACCCACTTTTCATCAAAGCCCTTTGCTTCGCGCTGCAGCTTGATGGGTACGCCTTTCTGCAGCGTTTTTAGGCGCAGCTTGCCGAACTCAAAATAGTCTTCGCTGTTGACCTTGTAGGTGGTGCCGTCCTTGATCGCGATATCGCCGTAGACGTAACAGGCGTATTCCTTGCTGTAGCCCACGTAGTCGATGGTCGACACAGTTTTGATGCCGAACAGTTGATCCTTCATGAGCTTATCGAGCTGCTGGCCACTGCCGGTAAACATCGCACCTGCCGCCATGCCGAGCAGCCGCTTTTTGAATTCGCTCGCGGCAGACAGCTGGCCACTGGTGAAGGTGTTTTTCACGCTTTCGGAGTCGTGCGGGAAGTCCACGCGCAGGTAGTACCAGGATTCGTCTGTTACCTCGTTACGCTGGAAGTACAGGGCTTGTGGGTAGCAGTTGGCAATCTCCACAACACTGCCGGACTGCTGCAGGGCTTTTTCGCGTTGTTGCGCCTGGTTGAGCAGTTGGTCGTCGTGGTTCTCGCTGTCCTCGATGTCGGACATGGCCCGGTTGAATTTCTCCATGTCCAACTTGAACCAGTACAGGCGGCTACCGAAGCCCAGGTGAAATTCCCCGCGCTTGTTCCAGTCGTACATCAGCAACGCTTTTTCCGCTGCGCTCTCGGCCAGCAACAGGGCGCCCTGGTGACGGGCTTGCTTGAGGTCAGCAGCGATCTGTGCGGCACGCTTGGTGTCGTCCTGGATGAAGCTCCAGCGCTGATGAAGGTCGTTCCAGTCTGACTTGCGGCCGTCACGTTGTGGGATCTGCGCAGACTCACAAACAAAGCCCAGAGCGCGGGCTTCGCGTACCCAGCGCCGGGTGTATGCGTTGGCGCTGGGTTCGTTATCAAGTGCCCAAACCAGCTTGGGCAACTTCCCCCCATCGCGGATCTTGACCAACGCTTTAAGCGAATCCCCTGGGAACGCATTAGAGGACATGGCCGAGACAGCCGCGATGTCGTTGTGCACCAAAGCGATGGCATCGAAGATCCCTTCGACAATCCAGATTTCCTTGGCTTCAAGAAGGTCGACGCAGGGCGGGCACCACCAGACGCCGCGATAGCTGTCCTTGGATTTGAAGCGGGCTTTCATCTTGCCGAAGCGGTGCGGCTGATCGATCAGACGTTCCCACCAACCGCCTTTTTCCAGGGCGAAGCGCACCGTCGCGCTGCCTGCGTTGTGTTCAGCGGAGTAGAACGTTTCCTGGGTAAACCAGCCCTGGATCAACTCAAACCGAAAACCCCGGGCGAACTCCAGGTAGGCGCGTGCCGTTGCGTTGGGGTGCTGGTCAGTTGCCGGTGCACGTTTGCTCCAGTCTTCGAACAGATCGTCATACAGCTCTTTCACGTGCAGGGTGTGGCCACACTTTTCGGGGCGACCACAAATCACCATCCATGGCGTATCAAAGCGGGAATACAGTTCTTTCTTTTTGCACTTCGGGCAGGTGCCGCCGCGCATGTAGTCGGTGCCCGTGCGGTGCTTGAGCCCAAAGTCGGCCTGAAGGCGTTGCAGCACGTCGTGACGAAGGTCTTCTTTCATGGGGTTACTTCACTGCTTTGAGGCTGTGGGACAGGGCTGCCATGAGGCGTTTTTGCGCAGCCATGACCGGTATGTGGGCGAGAATCGCGCCGTGGCGCAGACCGGCCGTAACAAGACGGAATTGGTCGGCGTACCAGTGTTCGTTGAGGCTCAAGCGATACTGTTCACGAAGGTTGGCCAGCAACGCTTCGGCCTCGGCTGGGGGCAGTTGTGTGGTGACAATTACGGCGTTGGCCATCGTTAAACCTCAATTTCGGGCGCAGCTCACCCAAACCCACGGGATGTGGGGTCGGCGATTGGTTGGGTTGGGTGTTACGAGTTTGCGGAGCGTTGGCGCTTTGGCAGGTCCAGCAACTCGATGTGGGCCAGTTCGGTCAGTTTGGTTGCAACCGGTTCGGCCACGTCGAGGTTCTCCACCAGATGAATAACCGCCCGTTTGCGCAGTGTCGACAAGTCGCCTAAGTGTTCGGCTTGGTGGCGCTTAAGGAATGCCAGTGCAGCGTTCTGCACGCACTGTTGGTAGTCCAAAGCATTGGTTTGAGTGTTCATTGCCCTTTCCCTGACTTTGCGCGGTAGAGGTCGATGGCGGCATGGATTTCGGCAGTGCGCGCGGCTATGTGCAAGACGTGCGCATTTAGGATCAGCTCGGCCTCGTCTTCGGTGATTACGCCGTCCTCGATCGCTTGAGCGATAACCTGGTCGACCGTGCCCTGCTTGGCTGAGGTCTGCACTGCCCGTGCGTACATCTCAACGTTGTCGAGGTTTTCCGGTTGGATGACCGGCACGAACATGCCGCCGTACATTGCCGCAACGTAGTTGGCCAGGTGCTGGGTGCCTGTGACCTGTTCCAGTTGAAAGATCTGTAGGTCCGTCAGCGGGCGGCAGTTGTTGTTCTCGTAAGCGTGGTTATCGAACTTCTTAAGTGGTAGGCCGATGCGAGCGGCGGCGCGTTCGCGGCCACCTTCGAAGGTGCAAATAATTGCACTGACGACTTCACGCCGTGTTTTCAGAACCTGACTTTTCATCTTCTGCTGTTCCCTCAGAGACCTGGCCATTACTGTTCGATCACGCCGTCTTTGATTCCGAGTAATACAGCTGCGCGATGAGCCTCCCCACGACGGCATTGGCTCTGGCCATTCAGCACCGCGTAAACGGTGCTGGGGTTGAGGTTGTTCCGTTCAGCAAAATTTCTGGCAGTCTGGCCACGCTTCTCCAAGGATGCACGCGCCTGCTGGCGAGCTTGCTCGGTGATGGGTGAGTTGGGCATAGTGCAATTCCTTGCGTTTTCGTGTGATGACAAGCGCAGGATGTGGCAAAAATCTGCCAATGTAAATATCTGGATGGAAAAATATTGACACTCTCCGAAGAGATTGGCGCGAGGTTGCGCCAACAACGAGCCCAGGCTGGGCTGACGCAAGATCAACTTGCGGAACAACTTGGTGTCTCGAAAAGAACTCAAGGAAACTACGAATCCGGTGCTAGTGACGCGCCGGCCTCCTACTTGAGTATGGCTGCCAGCGCGCTCGGATTTGACGTGCTTTACATCGTTAGCGGGACTCGTACCACGATGAAAGTTGATGCGTTGTCTGAGGTTGAAGACAGCATTGTTCAGCAGTACCGCAGCATTCCTGTGGACGATCAAAAAGCCATCCGGCGCTTTCTTAAAGCTATTGCTGACGATGCTGCCAAAGGGGTGAGTTAAGCCCTCCGTTTCCGTCCCGCCACTCGCTTGCCCCCATATCACTGCGACAGCAATGGATTTTATGGAGTGGTAAGCATGTTGGATCGCACAAACGCGGATGTCGGTTACGTTGAAATGGCAGCATCTGCGCGGTATGAGCTTTCGCACATTGAGCGACGTCTGATTGGGTTGTATCGCCAGTTGAGCCCTCGCGACAAAGAGCAGTTGAGAAGACTGACCGAAGCGCTGATAAGCAACCCGGATCATTCCGACGAAGGCTGAATCCAGCGCCGCCGGCACTCGATTGTCGGTGGCGCGCTTCATGCGACGGCCTGCGATCCAAGCTTTTCAAACAGCTCCCGCTGTTGGGCTCTGGGCATATCTCTAAGACGATCCATCAGCAGCCTGTCGAACGTCTGAGCGGACGGGCTTAACGTATGAGAAAAAGTGAGATTAGCGACCCAGGTGTGCCCACACTTTGCATCGAGGCACTGGCAGTAAAGTTTCGCAAAGTCGGCTGACAGAACCTCACGTGACGCAATTCGCCCTTTGTGTCCGCATTTGCAAGTAACTCTCATATCCCCTCCCCAGGGTGCAGCTTATTGCCACTATATTCGCATGTGGCGCAGTATATTTCTCTAGTTGATAGGTGTCAGATAGAGGTTTCCCCTGTGCTATCGATCTTTTTCCAGCTAATACGCCTGTCCCGTCGAAGCACCTCATTGAGCTGGCTGAACAGCTGACAGATCGGCCTAATCTCGTTGCTGGTGTAAACGCGATCGATCTTCTCGATATCCCCAAACCCGCCGTTGTTTTCGGGAATGATCCCGGCTAGAGCAGGGTTCATTCGCCAAGCGGCGATCACGTCGTTGCGGGTGATGTTCTTGACCTTCTCCAGCTCGTCCTTGGCCTGGAAGTCCCCCACGGGGATGATCTGGATCGCGTTTTCCTTGCCGTTGGGGATGTTGACGAACATCGATCGGAAATTGCCCACGCCCTTACTGGCGCTGATCTGAGCGCGCAGGTTTTCTTCGTCTTCCTCGGTCAGGTCCGGGTCGTTGGTGTAGAAGATGTAGCCCGCGTGCGCGCCATTGCTGTAGTACCGCCGGCGGAACAGGGTCGCGGCTTCGTTGAGCAACAGCGCCTGCATGCCGCCCAGGTAGTCAGGCACACCGTAGATGTTCTGTTCCACGTCGTAGTCCAGGACGTGTTCTATTTCGTCCTGGTCGAAGTCCATGTATTTGTTGTCTGGCAGCAACATCCTGAACCCGCCGTCGACCTTCACCCGCATGTTGATAGCCGGCAGGTGCTGCATCTCCAGCACATCGCCAAATGCGTTGGTATCGCGATAGAAATAGGCCTCGCCAAACACCATGTAATCCAGGCTCGCACGGCCCATGGTCTGCGTGCTGCACCCCTCAGACGGAATGAACTCACGCAGCAGCAGGTTGCGTTTGAATTTTGGAATGGCACCGTGGTGTGCGTTGGCGCGTAGCAACTTGGCCAGGCCCGCCCGGGACACCGGCGGCTTGTAGATTTCGCCGTCGTCGCTGAGAAACACCCCGAGGTACTCGCCGATGTTGCCGGACAGCACCTGTTCGGGCTCCCCGAAGGTGAACGCCCGCATGGGCTGGGGCTGTCGCGCCGGTTGGTTGATTTGGGGCTTTTTGTGTCGTTGCTTGGGCATTGTTTCCGCTCGTGACGTAGCGGCTACGGCGCCGCTTGTTGGTGTTGAGGGGTTCATTGAACAGGGCGTGCATGATCGACCAGGCAATGTCGGCGTGGCCGGTGGCGTCAGTGCGCGAAGCGCTGTAGGTGACCTGGCCGCTGGTGGTGGTGCCGCGCTTGATGGTCAGGAACGCTTGGGCGATATCGGTCCAGCCAGCGTCCCATTCGATGCGGCTCCCCTGGATCGTGTCTTGGGCCTTGAGTACCAGGGTGTTTTTGGTTTCAAGGCTGTAGTGGATCGCGGTCGCACGCGGATAGAAGTCGCGCACCAGGTCAAACACGCCGTAGCCGATACCGGTGGTGTCGATACCGATGTGCTGTACGTTGAAACGCTCGGTAAGTTTCTTGACCTGGTCGGCTTGGTACTTGAACGACTGCCCCCGCCAACTGTGTTTTTCCAGGATGCGGAATTTCGCCCCCGGTTCCAGTGGTGGAGCGACCACCACGCACGTGGCGTCGTCGCGGGTGCGGCTCGGATCGTAGCCAAGCCATACCGGGCTGTTGCCGAAAGGCCGATCCAGTTCCGGGTTGTAGTCTTCCCACAACGACAGATCGGAATAGCAGCGCTCCAGGTCTTTGAGGCCGAACGCGCTTTGGCTGCTGTCGATGAACTTGCAGTAAAACAACTGCTGGAATTTGTCCTCGTCGTACTCCAGCTGCAGCTGCTCCAAGTCGAACAGATCGCAGCCACCGTCGATCGCATCCTGAATGGTAATGGTCTTGCGCCATTGGCCATCGGGGCAAAGCGCGCCCTGTGTATAGGATCCCTCGGTGGGCCAGGTGCCACCGGCTTTCTTGCCGCGTTTGCTGTTGCGGAACTCTTCGCCGGACCAGAACGGGTACGCCTGGTGCGACACCGCGCTGGGCGTCGAAAAGTAGGTTTTGCGCCACTTCTTGTGGGTGCCCATGGCACTGGCCACGGTGCTGAGTTTTTCGAAGTCGCGTATCCAGAAATATTCGTCGACGTAGACGTGGCCATGGTAGCCCTGGGCGGTGCTGCTGTTGGTCGATAGGAAACGCAGTTCGGCGCCGTTGCTGAGCGTGATCGGGTTGCCGGTCAGCTCGATGTCAAACCACTGCTTGGCAAACTGGATGATGTAGCTGCGGAAAATCTCCGACTGTGAGCGGCTGGCTGACAGGAACACCTGGTTGTCGCCGGTCAGCACCGCATCCATGAACGCTTCGCCGGCGAAGTAATACGTCAGGCCTACCTGGCGGCTTTTCAGGATGTTGCGGATTCGGCACGTCAGCGGATTTTGCTTCGCGGCAAACAGCTCCTGCTGATAGCGGTACATCTTGCTGATGAACTTATCCAGGAAGTCGACTTCGGTCAGCCCGCTAATGTCGTTCTTGGCTTTCTTCTCGCGTTTCTTCCCGCTGCTATCGCCACGCGCCGAGCGTTCGCCACGCGGCCGCTGGCGGCCTTCCTGTGGCTCGCCGGAAGGTTCCCCGATCGGTGCTGGCAACGGTTTGGCCGCTTGCTTTAACAGACGCTCGCGCACGGTGGTCAGCCGGTCCAGCTCGTTGAGGTCGTCCTTGGTCAGACTGCCGGCTTTGTCCAGGAGGAGGGTGATTCGCCGGCCCACGGCCGTCAGCGGTTCTTCATCCGACAGCATGTCTTCCCAACCGCCCTGGCGTATCCAGTAGTAGACGATGCGGATGTTGGGCAGGTTGAGCTGCGCCTGAATTTCCTTGGCCTTACAGCGGCGCAGAAACAGGCGTTTGGCGGCTTCTTTAACTTCGGTCGAGTAGTACATGGGCCGCAGTCTATGCGGCGAAAACGCCGGAAACGCGGGGTTAAATTCCGTGATCCACCTATATGTCGAATATAGGAGAAACGCGCATTTGAACCGTTTGTTTGAGGCTTGGCGGCTCCCTATCGTGGCGGTTCATTCAGTGATTGAGCGCAGTCAAACCCATGCCCCGTTCCCTTGTTTCGTTCTGGAAGCGTGTCGCCACCAGCGGAGCCACCGTTGATGGGCGCGTGATCCTTCCCCAGGAACTGCGCGACATCGCTGAAACCTACAAGCCGTCTTTTTACACGGCTGTGATCTGGTGCGATCACGAACGCTTGCCAGGCTCCCACGGCACCGTTTACGCGGTGCGTCTGGTGGAAGACGCCGAAGACCTGGAGCCAGGCGAAGTGGCATTGGAAGCGCAATTGAAGCCCAACGACCGGTTGCTGTATCTGAATGACCAAGGCCAGAAACTGTTCACCAGCATTGAGATCACCCCCGATTTCCGTGGCAAAGGTAAAGCCTATCTGACCGGCTTGGGCGTTACCGACCAGCCGGCAAGTGTCGGCACCCAGGAACTCTACTTTTCGCACAAGAACAACCGCGCTTCCTATTACGCCGCCTCGGTCGAACTCGGCCGCCTTCAGGACGACAGCCTACCCACCGCCGAAACCGGACTGATCAATGCCCTGACCGGCTTTTTCAAGCGTTTCGCCGCCGACGTGCTGCCCACCGAAACCACTCCACCCCAAACAGAGAGCAAACCCCCAATGGATGAAGCTACAGCAACGGCTTTGACGGCCCTGGTGGCCCAATTGCTG
Source organism: Pseudomonas sp. R9.37 (assembly GCF_963878885.1). Classification (NCBI taxonomy): domain Bacteria; kingdom Pseudomonadati; phylum Pseudomonadota; class Gammaproteobacteria; order Pseudomonadales; family Pseudomonadaceae; genus Pseudomonas; species Pseudomonas sp. R9.37. The sequence continues at coordinate 163,625 of NZ_CAWNZA010000022.1, forward strand.
GTTGTCGCTGCCGGCCTGCAGGCCGTCATTGAACCAGCCGCCGAAGATGCGCCCGCGCCAGATTCGGACCTGATCGACGACGTGAGCGCAGCAGTGGACGAGATTGTGGCCACTGCCGAGGACGAACGCGAATTCCGCCGCAAGAACAAGGGCAATCAGGCTGTACTTGCCAAGCTGGATGCGCTGCAGAAGCAGTTCAGTGCTTTGCAGAACAACCCCATCGGTCGCCAGTTGCCGCGCAATCCCGGCCCGGTAACCAACGTCAAAAAGCGGGTGCTCTAACATGGCCTACTCCCTGAGCGCTTTCGGCGCACAAATGTTCGCAGAACTGCAGGTCGCCATTGCGGAAAGCTACGGCGTTGACCTTGCCACCAAGATGTTCAGCGTCGATCCGACGATTGCCCAGGAACTGAACGACGCTATTACGGCCAAGTCGGACTTCCTGGGACGAATCAACGTCATTCCGGTGACCGAGATCAAGGGGCAGAAAGTCTTCATCGGTGTGTCGGGGCCAGTCACCGGTCGCACAGACACCACGTCCAAGGACCGCGAAGCCAAAGACGCATCGGCGTTGGATCAGTCCACTTATGAGCTGTCTTCCACTGAGTCCGATGTGGGCCTGCCGTACGCCAAAATCGACGCCTGGGCCAAGTTTCCGGACTTCCACCAGCGCTATTCCGCTGCCGTGCAAAAGCAGATCGCGCTGGATCGCATCATGGTCGGCTTCCATGGCACGCACGCTGCCAAACAGACCGACATCAAGCAGTATCCAATGCTGCAGGACGTCAACAAAGGTTGGCTGCAGCAGGCCCGTGAGCAGATCCCGGCCCAGGTACTCATGGAAGGTAAGGCTGCGGGCAAAGTCACCCTTGGCGCCGGTGGCGACTATGCCAACCTCGATGCCCTGGTGCATGACACCAAGCAACTGGTTGACGAGCGCCTGCGCGATGCCGGCGACCTGATCGCAATCATCGGCACGGATCTGCTGGCCGCAGACAAAGCCAAGCTGTATTCGAAACAGGGCGATACCCCGACCGAAAAAGAGCGCATCGAAGAAGCCCAGGTGATCGCCACCTATGGCGGCTTGCCGAGCTTTAGCGTGCCGTTCTTCCCGGTCAACGGCGTGGTCGTCACCAGTTGGGACAACCTGTCTATCTATTTCCAGGATTCCAGCTGGCGTAAACAGACCATCGACAACCCCAAGCGATCCCGCGTCGAGGACTACAACAGCCGCAACGAAGGTTATGTGATCGAGCAGCTGGAAAAGTTCGCCATGACCGAGAACGTGGAGCTGGTCGCGTGAGTCTGGCCCTCGCGCACAAGCGCCGAACCATCGCCCTGGGAGGCGCCGCCGTTGTGGCGGCTGCCGCTTCCGCAGCGCTTCCTTACTCGCCGGCGGAAGCCCTGAGCAGCCCTGCCAATGCCCGCAAGCACCTGCTGCTGCAGGAAGCGGCGTTGGACCAGGACCTGGCGCGCCTGAGTGATCTCAATAACCTGGCCAGTAAACAGTCGCTCAAGCGCGACGAGCTGCTGCCCAAGTACCAGGAATACGTCCAGCGCTACTGCGAGTCCGGCCTGAATTTCCCGAATCGTGTTGCGGTGCAGGTCATGGTCTGGCTGTTCGATACCGCGCAGTTCGAAGACGCCCTGGAGCTTGCTGACTTCCTGATGGAACAGGGCCAGCAGATGCCGGAGCGCTTCAAGCGCCGCGACATCCCGACCTTTGTTGCCGATGCCGTGTGCGAATGGGCCTACGCCGAATACACCGCCAAGCGCAGCCCGGAACCTTACCTGTCCGACCTACTGCCGCGAGTTGATGGTGAGTGGAACCTGACCGAGCAGATCCCGAGTAAGTACCACAAGTTGATCGGCATGCGCGCCATGGAGGCCGAGCAGTGGGAGACCGCGCTCAAGCACCTGGAGCGTTCGACGGAGTTGTACGCCCAGGCCGGCAACAACACGCGCATCAAACAGATCCGCAGAACCTTGGAAAAACAAACGGCCGCTAACCCGGCCACCGAATAACCGACTACCCCCCCCAGCGGGGATCTGTGGAAGTGAGCCGCCCATTTATGGACCGTCCCACTGAAAACAGACTCCCCGCCCTATTTGAGCGGCCAGCAATGAGTTTTTCCGGGAAACCCACCACCTTTGTGGAACTGACGATCGAGAACGACGGCTTTTGGCCAGACCTCTCTGTGTCCGAATTCCAAAAGGAACAACGCCTGCCGGCGGAGTACCTGGTAGAGCTGCTGGCCGACGCCTTGAACACAGCCATGGTCGAGGTCAATACGGACCTGGCCAGGTGCAAAGCACGTTGGAAGGCCAACGGCATGACGCGTGTCGAGTCCGCAGATTCCACGCTGCTGCCAGAACGTACCTTCCAAGTGAAGCTGTACAAGCGCGCCGTGTACTGCCGCGCTAAGGGCAGTTTGCTGCCACAGTTTGCAACCGTCACCCGCCGCGAGAGCGCCGAAAACACCGGCAAGGAAGCGCCTGAGCGTGCCGAAACCTTCCTGGCGTTCAGCCAGCAAGCCGTGCGTGCCCTGCAGGGCCGTGGCCGCATCACGGCGGCGTTGCTGTGATCCAGCTGCAGGCGCTGACCGCCTATCTGATGGCCCGCAACCTGGTGGAGCCTGAGCAGTTCGACAGTTGGACCGAGCAGGTCAGCCTTGAGCTGATCTGGAAACCCGACCGCGACGGCCTGCACATGGCTGACATGCGCTATCGCGCTGTGTTCTCCCTGGAACGCTTCGCCGGCAATCCGGCCAGGCTGATGGCCCTGGTGGGTAGTTGGCTGGAAACCCACGATCCTGACCGGAACCGCCACGAACTGCCGGCGCCCCTGTTTGCCGTTGAACCCCTCGACCAGGACACCTTCGACGTGGACTTGTCCCTGGAGTTCGTCGAGCCGCAATACCTCGCCCAAGACCCTGCCGGCGAGATCGAGGCGTTCGGCAAGACTTGGGCATTCGTGCCGTTCGATCTGTGGGTTGCCGAGCATGGCGAGGTGGGCAGCAATGGCCGCTAACCCGCTCGACCTCGATATCAGGGGCTTGCTCGACGTCGACGCCCAGTTGGCATTGCTTGAACTGTCGCCACAGTTGCGCCGGCGACTGTTGAACCGGGTAACCACACGCGTGCGGACGATGAGCCGTAAGCGGGTGCGTGAGCAGAAGAACACCGACGGCTCCCCGTTCGCTGAACGCAAGGGCAGCGCCAAAGGCAAAAAAAAGATGGAAGCCGGCCTGGCCAAGCTGCTGCAGGTGACCCGCGTCAGTTCGGACGAAGCCGAACTGGGCTGGAAAAACGCCTTGACCCGTTGGGTCGCCGCCCAGCAGCACAACGGCGTCAGCGAGCGACGTACCGCTGCGCAGATGCGCCGCTGGAACAAAGTCCCACCAGGCATTGCATGCACCGACAAACAGGCCAAGCGCCTGCGCCGGTTGGGCTTTCGTGTCCGGCACAAAGGCAAAAGAGCGCTGGCCAGGCCGTCGGTGGCTTGGATTCAGGAGCATGTGAATTACGCCAAGGCCGGCCTTTTGATCCGCATTTTGAACGATGAACGAACCGAGAAAACGGGCGCGCAAAGCTGGGACATCACCCTGCCAAAACGCCAGTTCCTGGGCGTGGAAACCAGCGGCGAAACCCGCGAGCTGGTTAACCAGGTCTTTGAACAAATCCTTAATTCACCCCGCTAACGAGGCACAGCATGGCACTTGGCAAAGTCAGCGTTAACAATCTCAATCTGGGCCAAGGCGCCGTGACTGAGATCGAACGCTATTTTCTGTTTATCGGGCCTGGTCCGAAAACCGCTCCAAAAAACATCGGCAAACTTGTGCCGCTCAATACCGAAAGCGACCTCGATGCCGCCCTGGGTATCGCTGCCAGCGACCTGAAAACCCAGATCACTGCCGCTCGCTCGAACGGTGGCGATCGCTGGGCCTGTCTGGCGGCACCGATCGTGGCCGATACCGACTGGCGCGCCTCTTTGGAAACTTGCCAGCAGCAGGGCTTTTCGGTCGAGGCAGTCGTTATCACCCAGCCTGTGACCAAGGGCGACGACCTGGCGGCCATGCACGACGCGGCGGTGCTGGTTAATAACGTCTACGGCCGCCGCTTGTTCGTGATGGCAGCAACTGCCAGCCCGACCGTGCTGCAGTCCTGGTCTGAATATGTGGCCGAGCAAAAGGCAATTACCAACAACGTGGCCGCGCCGCGTGTGATGGTGGTGCCGCAGTTGCACGGCAATGACCTGGGCGTGTTGGCTGGTCGCTTGGCCAACGCTGCCGTGAGTATTGCCGACAGCCCAATGCGTGTGGCCACCGGTGCCGTAACCGGTCTGGGCAGTGTGCCGGTCGATAAAGAGGGCGTGCCGCTGCCGTCCGCAATCCGCGCCGAGTTGGACAAGTCTCGCTTTTCTGTTTCCCAGACCTACCCGGACTACCCGGGTGTTTATTGGGGCGACGGCAACATGCTGGACACCCCAGGCAGCGACTACCAGGTAGTCGAATATCTGCGCCTGACGGACAAGGCGGCGCGCCAGGTGCGGCCGCTGCTGATCCGCCGTGTGGCTGATCGTCGCTTGAACAACACACCCAACAGCATGGCCGTGAACGTCAACGCGTTGATGGCGCCACTGCGCCAGATGGCCAAGTCGGTCAAGTTCGCCGGACAGGTGTTCCCGGGAGAGATCGAAACGCCGAAAGACGGCGACATCGTGCTGACCTGGAAGAGCAAAACCGCCGTCGAGGCGTACATCAAGCTCAAGCCCCACAACTGCCCGAAAGACCTCACGGCGAACATCGCCCTGGATCTTTCCAACGACGATTCGGAGTAACCCCCCCATGTCACGTATTGGCGGCAAGAACTTTGACGTGAACCTGGGCGATCTGCAGGTACACGTCGAAAGCTGCACCCTGGATATCACCGACAACAGCAAGACCGCGCAAACCCGGGGCGTGCCTGATGGCTACGTCGACGGCGACGTGGCGGCGGCAGGTGAAGTTGAGCTGGACTCGACCAACTTTAACCTGGTGGTCGAAGCGGCGCGCACTGCCGGCAGCTTCCGCAAGCTGGATGCGTTCGACGTGGTGTTTTTCGCCAAGGCTGGCGACGACGAGCTGCGCATTGAGGCGTTCGGCTGCAAGTTGAAGATTTCCAGCCTGCTGAGCATTGATCCGAAGGGCGGCGAGAAGACCAAGCACAAGGTGCCGTTTGAGGTCACCAGTCCGGACTTTATCCGCATCAACGGCGTGCCTTACCTGGATTCCACCGAGATCGAGGGCATTAGCTGATGGTATGCCCGTTCGATCGCGCTCAAGCCCTGGAACAACGTCAGCGGGACCAGGCTATCAACGCCCAGTTGGCCCAGGCCCGGCGTGAGTCAACGGGCCCAAGCCTTACTCACTGCCAGGACTGTGATAACGAGATTCCGGCAGCTCGCCAGGCGCTCGGCGGTAAGACCCGGTGTGTCCCGTGCCAGTCTTTCTTCGAAAAAGGAGTGCAGCGATGAGCACCAATCAGGCGGCCCAGGACACCGCCATCGCACTGGCGAAGGCGTCACCTGCGATCGGTGTAGCCGCCACTGGGGCGACAGGGGCCGTCGACTGGTCGGCTGTCGCCTACATGCTGACTGCCGTTTACATGGTGCTGCAGATCCTGCTGTTGGTTCCCAAATATCGCCAGATGCTGCGCGAATGGAAGGTGAAGCCGTGAGCCTGCGCGGCAAGATCGCCGCCGGCGCTATCACGCTCTGCAGCTCTGCGCTGGTCGTTTTCCTGGGCACCTGGGAAGGCAACGCCCAGAACACCGTTTATGCGGACAAGCTGGCCCGTGGCCTACCCACCGTGTGCAAGGGCATCACCCGCCATACAAGCCCCTACCCGGTAGTTGTAGGCGACTACTGGTCGGATGCGCGCTGCAGCGAGGTGGAGCAACTGGTGATCAGTAAAGGCCAACTGCAACTGGCCGACTGCATCACCAACCAGAACGTGGGCCAGAACACATTCGATGCCCTGAGTAGCCATGGCCACAACTTCGGCACTGCCAGCACGTGCGCGAGCCGCGCCGTGGGATTGATCAATGCCGGCCGTATCAAAGAGGGCTGCCAGGCGCTGGCCTGGGCGCCTGACGGCAAAACACCGGTCTGGGCCTTCATCACCACCGCCGATGGCAAGAAGGAATTAGTCCCAGGTTTGCATAAACGCCGATTGGCCGAGGCCGAGCTTTGTAAGGCGGGCCTGTGATGCGCGAAGGCACTTTCATCCTGGTGCTGTGCCTGGTGGCCTGGTTCGGCTTTGACCTGCTGCAGGACCAGCGCGACAACGCACGGATCGAGCGTGACGCGGCGCTGTTTGAAGTGAACGGCCTGCGAGAGTCCGCGCGGATCAGCGGCGAAATGCTGGCTGAGCGTGACGCTATCGACCTTCAACGTACCCAGGAACTGAACCATGAACGGGCTGAAAACGATGCTCTGCGTCTCGATGTTGCCACTGGCCGTAAGCGGTTGCGGCTCAACGCCACCTGCAGCGCCCCAGTGCCCGCCAGTGCCAGCGCCGGCGGCGTGGCTCATGCAAGCACCGCCGAACTCACAGCAGACGCTCGATCGGATTATTTCACCCTCAGAGATCAGCTCGCCCTCAGCCGGCAAATGATCCTGGGCTTGCAAGACCATGCCCTGCGGGTTTGCCCGCGCCAACCATAACTGACACCCAACCTCTGAACGGAGCAACACCCATGACCGATACACGCGATATCACCCTGGAAGTAGGCGACAAGGAATTCACCTTCGCCCTGACCCCCCAGGACGTGACGAAGTACTTCAACGCCGTGACCCAGGCCAACAAGGTTTCGCCGGCGAATAACCTGCTGGTGACCACCGTTAAGCAGGAAGAACGCGCCACCCTCAAGCCTCTGTTGGGTAATCCGGTGCTGGTCATGCAGCTGGCGGGCGCGCTCCTCGAGGAGTACGGCCCGGACGTTGAAATCACCGTAAAAAAGCCCTCGAGCACGCCGAACGACTGACCGAAAACGGCCTGGGCCAACTGGTGGCCCTGGCCGGCCGCTGGCTACCAGGTGCCGAGCCCACCGCAGAGGTGATGGGAACGGCCAAGTGGCTGGAGGACGAGCATTGGCGCCGCATGGAAATCGCCATTGCCAATGGCATCGCCTACGCACTCAACGGATAAACACTGATGGCTGACAAAAGCGCCCGCCTGGCCTTTATTTTGAGCCTGACCGATAAGGTCACGGCGCCAATGGGCAAGGTCAAAACCGGTTTTTCCGACCTGGCCGAACAGAGCGAAAAGCACATCAAAACCATGGGTTTTGGTCTGGCGGGCATCACGGGCGCCTATGTCGGTATCACCCAATCCATGGAACCCGCTTTGGAGATGAACCGCGCCCTTGGCGAGGTCCGATCGCTGAACGTGGCCGAAGAAGCCTTGAACTCGCTGAACCGTAAGTCACTGGAGTTCTCGGTGGCCTACGGCGAGAACGCCAAGGACTTTGTCGCCTCGGCGTATCACATCGAGGGCGCCATCAAAGGGTTGGTTGGCAGCCAGCTGGCCACCTTCACCAATGCCAGCAACGTGTTGGCCAAGGCCACCAAGTCCGACGCCGACACCATGGGCACCTATGTCGGCACCATGTACAACTTGTTCAAAGGCCAGGCCGACGCCATGGGCAAAGGCCAATGGGTTGAAACCCTGGCGGGCCAGACGGCCACGGCCGTGCAGCTGTTTCGCACCAGTGGCGAGCAGATCGGTGAGGCGTTCAAGGCTGCAGGTGGCTTGGCCAGCACTGCCGGTGTGAGCCTGGCCGAGCAGATGGCTGTGTTGGGAACGCTGGGCAGCACCATGGACGGCGGCGAGGCTGGCGGCCTCTACAAATCCTTCTTTGAAAACGTCAGCGCTGCCTCTGAAAAGCTGGGCATGAAGTTCGTGGATCAGCAGGGCAAATTGCTGCCGATGATGGACATCCTGGACAAGCTCAAAGGCAAGTTTGGGGATCTGTCGATTGAGGCCAACGGCGCGAAGCTGCGCGATGCTTTCGGTGGCGAAGCGGCGCGGTTGATCAGCAGCCTGATGGGCGACACCGACCGCCTGAAAAACGGCATGGAGCGACTGGGCAATGTGCGCGGCCTCGAGAACGCCGAGCGCATGGCCAAGAACATGGTGGACCCGTGGCAGCAGTTCAGTTCGGCTGTCGAGGCGTTGCGCATTGCCTTCGGCCAGGCGTTGATCCCGATCCTGACCCCGCTGATGGAGCGCCTGGTGGGGATTGCCAGCACGCTGACCCGCTGGACTCAGTTGTTCCCCAACATCACGCGCTTGATTGGGATCGTAACCCTGTCGTTCCTGGCGATTACCGCCGCCATGTCGTTGCTTACACTGACCGTGGGGCTTTCGAAAATGGCGTGGCTGGGGGCCGTTGTGGTGTGGAATGCCCTCACCTGGTCGGGTTATCGCAGTATCGCCATGTTCCTGTACCACACCGTCATGGTGGTGGGGTTCGTGGCCGGCCTGGTGCTGATGGTTGCCTGGATGGGCCTGGTCAAGGGCGCAATGTTGCTCTGGCAGGGCGCGATCTGGCTGGTCAACACCGCGTTGCTGGCCAACCCGGTGGCCTGGATCGTGATCGGCATTGTTGCCCTGGTCGCGGCCGTGGCGGCGGCGATCATCTATTGGGACGACTGGACCAGTGCGCTACTCAATAGCGAGGCATTCCAGTGGGTTAGCGGCCAGTTGACTGCGCTGTCGGAGTGGTTCGACTCGATGGGCGGTTGGTCGAACATGGCCAGCGCCGCGTGGGACGCCATCGTCAACGTCTTTAAAAGCGCTATCAATGGCTTGATCGAGATGTTGAACAAGATCCCCGGCGTGAACATTGAAGCGGCGTTCGGGGACATGCCGGCGGCGCCAGAGCTTCCCACCATTAGCGCCCCGCAGGTCGAAGCGCCGTTACTGCCTCAACTGGTAAGCGCGCCCCAGCAATCGATCCAAGCACCGCCCCTGGTGCTGGCTCCCACGCCTAAAGCACCGGCGCCGGTGATGCCGACGCTGGAAGCGTTGCAGCCCCCAGCGAAGGCGCCGGCACTGGTATTGGCCCCGGCCATGGCCGCACCTGCAGCGTTGCAGCCGCCGGCACAGCTTCCATCCCAGGTTCTGGCGCCGGTGGCGCAGCCCCAAACGCCCAAGGAATTGCCGCGCACGTTGCCCAAGCTGGTGGCAGTGCCGCCGGTACAAACGCCGGCGCCGATCGGGCCGCAGTTAACTGTCCCGCAGCCGCTGCAGACGCCGCCCCTGGTCACCGCTCCCGCTCCCACGGAGAAGGCCGAGCAAAGCCAGCAGCGCATCAACGGCTCTGTATCAACTCTGTCTCCGAAACGGCCTGACGCGGTACCCCGGGGCGGCTTCCTGGCCAGCATCCAGAACAACAATCAAACCCAGAACAAGGGCACTCACGTGGAGAACGTCAACATTCATACCGCCAAGCAAATGAACCCGCTGGAACTGGAAGGCATGTTGGCCATGGCGGTGGGCGGATGAGCGAGTACATCGACCTGCTGATCATGGACAACGACCTGGTGCTGGACCCATCGCGTCAGCCGCTGCTGATCGAAGACCGGGCCAGCATCGCCCAGGACATCGCGCACATGATCCGCGAGAGCGGGTTGCTGGTCACGCTGGTGGCTGAGCGTAGCCGTCTGCGTCAGCGCGACTGCATCCAGCAACTGGAACTGCTGGTGGAAGCCGACGAGCGCCTGGTACCGGGTACGGCGCTGATCAAACAAGTGGAGTCTGGCCATTACCTGGTCACGGCGAAAACGCTGAAATTTGGCGACATCGAGGTGACGTTGTGAGCGACGTAGATTTTAAACAGGCATTGGCAGACAGCGGCATTCCTGTTACCGAGAACGGGTTGCGCCAGGCCTGGGAAAAGGAGGTTGCCGCGCAGGGAAGCAAGCTAAGCAACACCAGCGCCTATTCGCCGTTCTGGCGACTGATCACCGCGCTGGTGACCAAGCCGGTGCTGTGGCTGATCAACTTTGTCAGCGGCACGGTTCTGCCCAATTTCTTTGTTAAAACCGCCGTGGGTAAGTGGTTGGACATGCTGGCCTGGGCGGTCAACGTCGAGCGCAAAGGAGCGACCAAGGCCCAAGGCACGCTGTTGTTTACCAGGGACGTCGCCGGCGGCGTGCTGGAGTTGCCCGCCGGCATCCTGGTGCAATCCGCCGCTATCAACGGCCACATTTATCAGCTGACTACCACCCAGGCGGCGACCTTTGCGGATGGCGTGCTGCAGCTGGAAGTCCCGGTGGAAGCGCAGGAAGTGGGCAGCGGCTACAACTTGGCCCCGGGTTACTACGCAATCCTCCCCGTGCCCATTGCCGGCATCGCCCAGGTGGTGAACGCGGATGGTTGGCTGATTGCACCAGGTGCAGACCCTGAGCCGGACGATCAGCTGCGTTTGCGCACACGCAACCAGTTCTCGGCGGTCAACCAGTGGCACACCGACTCGGTGTACCGCGCCATGATTTCCGCCTTCCCAGGTGTGCGGCCGGACGGGGTGTATTTCCTGCATGGCGCGCCACGGGGCCCCGGCAGCGCAAATGCCTACGTGTTGTTTGATGCAGACGTACCGGCGTCGACGTACCTGGAGCAAATCAACTCGCATATCCGTGACCAGGGCAACCATGGCCACGGTGATGACATGCTGGTAATGGTCATGCCTGAGACACAACACGCGCTCAGCCTCACCTGGTGGCCCCGGCCGTTACTGACAATCGAGCAACGCGAAAAACTGCAGGCGGAAATTGGGCAGTTCATCCGCGCGGCCTTTCGGGAGAGCGGCACCGGCGACTATCAGCCGACGCTGACCTACCCCCAATCGCGGTTCTCGTTCAGCCGCCTGGGCGAAGAGCTTCACCAGCAATTCGCCGGCATTGAATCGTTGCATTTTGACAATGCCGACATCGTGTCAGAGCTGACCATTCCCCGGATCAAGACCCTGCAGGTGGTGCAGGCATGATCAAGCTCAATTTGCCTTTCTGGCTGGATGGCCCGCAGTTGGCCAAGTTGAAAGCCGCCGCGCAGTCCTGGTGGCAGAAAGTCGAAGGCTGGCTGCAATGGCCGCTGCTGCAGATGGACGCGGACACCTGTCACATCACTGTGCTGGATCTGCTGGCCTGGCAGCGCGACATCAGCCGCTTCAAAGACGAACCGGAAACCCTCTACCGGCTGCGGGTGAAGTTCGCCTTCATAAACGCGGTCGACGCCGGCAGCACGGCCGGGCTCAAACGCATCCTGCAGCGATTGGGCGTTGGCTATGTCGAGATCAACGAACGGTTGCCCGATCGGGATTGGGACGTGGTGCTGCTTCGCCTTTCCGATTCCCAACTGTCGCAAAACCCGGAGCTGATGCGCGTGCTGATTCAACAGTACGGCCGCACCTGCCGGCGCTATGACTTCGTGACCATCACCCCCGTATCACTGCGCATCGTCGCGGTGGACTTCAACGACGACCAGCAAACGCTGGTCGCCAGCCTGTAGGAGCCCCCCATGGGAGCCAGCATTACCCTTGCAGGTGAAAGCCTGATCGCGCAGAAAGTCGGCGCACAACAATCTCTAAACGTTGCTCGATTTGTCCTGGCCAACGTGCCCGGGCTTGACCCAAACGCTACTGTTGATCGAGCGGCGGGCAAGCCGGTGCCGGCGCAAGTTGTCGGCACCTATGAGGTGACCCAGAAAGGTTTCGTGAATCCGAACCAGGTGGTTTATAGCCTGATGCTCGGTAGCGACATCGGAGATTTTGACTTCAACTGGATCGGCCTTGAGACCAGTGAAAACGTGTTGCTGGCCGTGGCGTATCTGCCGGTACAGCAAAAGCGCCGAAACATCCCGCCGCGCCAGATCGGCAACAACGTAACGCGTAACTTTTTGGTGGTGTTTGACGGCGCCCATGCGCTGACCGGGATCAAGATCGATGCAAGCACCTGGCAACATGACTTTACTGTGCGACTGAGCGGCATCGATGAGCGCGAACGCTTGAGCAATCGCGATGTGTTCGGCCGTGCCTGCTTTCAAGGCAGCGCTTTCGAACTGGAGAAGGTCGGCGCTGCTTACCGCCTGAAGCCTGGTATTGCCTACGTGGAAGGTATCCGACTGGAGCGCCAAAGCGTGCAGGCGGTTGAGATTCCATCAATTCCCAACAAGGCCTGGCTTGATGTGAGGCTGCAGCGCGAATTGAGCGATGTGGTGGGCGTGTACCAAGTCGTTTTCGGCGCCGATAAGCAGGACTACACCGACAGCGCCGGTGTTCGCCACTACCTGGTCCCCATTGCTGACATTCCGACCACCAGTGCGATCAACGACCTGCGAGCCGTCGAGCCGATCGCCGGCGAGCTGATCAAGCATCTGGCAGCCCGGGCAGGTGACTACCCCCTGTTGCGCGCCCGAGCCACGACCAAAGCTGACGTAGGGCTGGACCAGATCCCGAACGCCATCAGCAATGATTCAAACTCGGATGACCCTTGGGTACTGGCCACCACTCGCATGGTGCAGTTGGTACGAAACAGCCTAAATGCCGGGATCAACGCGCTGGTGACCGGCACGACTGCAGCCGGCAAAGCGCTGAAACTGGCCACCGCGCGCAGATTCATTTTCAGCGGCGCAGCCACCGGCAGCGCGACCTTTGACGGCTCCGCTGACGTGGAAGTCGCTCTGACTCTTGCTGACAGTGGCGCAGTCGCAGGTGGCTATACGAAGGTCACTATTAACACGAAGGGTTTGATAATAGCGGGGAGCAATCCCACGACGCTGGGCGGCTACGGCATCACTGACGCGTACTCAAAAACAGATGCTTACAACGCATTTGTAAAACAAGGTGGTGGGATCGGGCAAACGCCAAACCGTGTGTTCATTGGTTGGTCTGATATAGGGCTCAAGGCGACAGTTGACGCTACTGATCTAGGTCGGATTTGGACCGAATACAGCTTCAATCCTAATACCAAAGCGGATAAGTCAAATTCGCTTGCGGGTTATGGCATTAAGGATGCGTACACCATTGATCAAACTAATCAGCAGATAAATTATCGTGTTATCCGCGACGGCATCACAGCTGCCGGCCTTGCTGGGGGAGATATAAATCTTCCGTACTTCCGTCGGGAGTCAGATGGACAAGTCCAATATCTTCAACCGAGGTTAGGGTATACGGCAGTCCAACAAGGCACTGGTGTCGGACAGTTAGGGAATGTTATTAAGATTGGTTGGAGTGGTAGTGCACTCAAGGCTACCGTTGACAATCTTGATCTAGGCGTAGTCTGGTCCGCGTGGAACTTCAATCCTGATGACAAGGCCAACAAAGGTTCCTCTTTAGAGGCGTATGGCATCACGAATGCCTACACGATCGAGCAGACTAACCAACAGCTCTTGCTCAGGACTGTGGGGGATTCTGTGTCTACGTTAGGGTTTGCAAGTGGTAACACGGCGTACCCGTACTTTCGTCATAAAGAGAGTGGGCAGGTTTACTACCTTCAACCACAGCTTGGGTTCGCGCCCGTAGAACAGGGTGGTGGCGCGGGGCAGGCCACTAACAAAATTCGCTACGGTTGGGATAGTCAAGGCCGAGGCATGCGTACCCAAGTAGACAGTTCCGACATGGGGTTGCAGTGGGGCGAGAAGAATTTTTACAGGCCTGATGGCGATAACTTTATGGGTGTCGGCGTAATGGGCACTTCAATACAACTTCCGCCCGGCGGTTCATGGTGTTACTCACTGATGCACTACTACGCGGCCGGCCAGGGCGTTGTTGGAAAAAGTGGCCATGCACCTGGTGGAACAGTTATTTCTTTTGCTGGTGGTGCAACTATTTATGGTTTTGCTTGGAGGTATGCGCCGTGATTGAAGAATTTGAAAATGCCCGGGTTGCAGCTCCGATTGACGATTTTCCATCTGTTCCGCCGGCGGAGGTAATGGTGATGTTCAGTGACGTGTCCGTTAAAGCAGACAAAACTTTTGTGGTCACCGTTGCCGGTAATCGGTGTCATGTTACCCGGGACTACAACAAGGATCTTTATCAGGCCATTCGCGCCTACCTGGACGAAGGCGGGAAATTTTCCAAATATGCGGAAGATGTTTTCGTCGATTCAGATCCTCTTGTCCTTGCACGACTTTGGGCTGAAACAAGTCTGCAAAAAACAGAAGCGCTCGTTGCCGAATACCGCGACGCCCGCGACCTGGGCGGGGACTTGCCGATCACGGCTGAGCAATTCACAACTCTGCTGACTTGGCGTCAGGCGGTTAGAGACTGGCCGAAAGCCAAACACTATCCGGCCGAGTCGAGCCAGCCTAAAGCGCCTGATTGGTTGAGCGCGGTTCTACAAGATGGCAAATGATTGGGCGCCGGTGGCAATGCGTTGGCCCGCCCAGGCTACCCAATGGATGGGACAACTTTCAGCAGCCCAGGGGCTTGCCGGCGGTGAGTTGGTCGGCACGGCTAAACGCCTGGCAGACCTGAGCGGGAAAACCTCCACAAGCCCAGGGCCGGTGGGTGGTGCTGCCCAAGGCGCGATTGCGGCGGGCCGTGCCGCACTCGCTGAGCAAATGGGCGACATTCCTATCTGCTTGGTGGTGACGCCATTTCAAAGCGGGATTGGTCAGGGCCGTGGCTACCAGCGGTTCCTTTCCGCGCCGAACTTGCTGCAGCAGCTCGCCGGCAAACTGGTGGACGTGAGCGACACCGGCCGGCCGGACGGCCCCCAGTTCGCCCTGTGCGTAATGTTCCTGTCGACGCGCTTTGATCAGTTGGCGGCGAGCCTGGCACGCTTCAACGCTTTGTTGCCGTTGCCTGACCTGGTGCGAACTGAACGCCGCGCACGTCACCTGTCGAAGCTGGAAGCGGAAAAGTGGGAGATTCCCGCCGCCGGCACTTTGCCGCGTTGGCAGGCGTTGCCCTTGGAGCGCTGCACTGTAGTGAAGGCCGCGCAGCAATCCATGGCCGGCCAACTGGCCGTTTTGGAGGGTTACGCCGCCGACAGTTCGCCCATGGCTGATCTTGCCGCGCTGGCCAGCCGCAAAGCCGCCCAGCAAAAGGGCCGGGATCAGCAACTGGCCGGCCTGAAAGCGCTGTTGGCCGATGGCAACCCCGACAGCAGCATGTGTGCCCGCATGATCGGCCCTGGCAACGCCACTGAGTTACGCGAAGCGCTGTTGACCGGCGACGCCCCGGGGCATGAGTGGGTACTGTGCGCGGGCGCGCTCCTGGTGGGATCTGAGAAGGGTTTGAGCTTCGTCCGCGAACTGGTGGGCCTATGACTCTGCTACTTGACGGGCACCAGGTGCGCGGGAAATACCTCAAGGTCACTGGCAATTTGCGTATCGAGAGCGACGATCTGTCAGGCCAGACAAGCAACACTGACAAGGGGCACAAGGGCTTCAAGCCCAAGACCCTGACCGTCAACCTGATGATTCCGTTCGTTGACCAGGAGCAACTGCGCGACCTGATGCGCCTGGTGGAAGCGACCGCCGGCGGTGGCCAGCTCAAGACCTACCGAATCGTCAACGATACCGCCGCCGCGTTCGGCATGCGCCAGGTGACCTTCACCGAAGGCGTGAGCGCCCGGGAGGACGACAACCTGCGCGCCTGGCTGATTCAGTTCACCTTGGCTGAAAAGCTGTCCAACCCGGAGAAGGTCGAAGGGCGGCGATCGGGCAACGCGGTTACCGCGCAGTCTGGCCCTGGCGGGGCGGTTGGCGGCGCCGGCGGCGATTCACCTGATGGGGCCGAGGAACTGACCGGCTTTGAAGCAACTTTGAAAAAAGTTGACACCTGGCTGGGCGGGGGTGCCAAGGAATGAAGCTGCACAAGGAATTGGCCATCAACGGCAAGCCGTATGCCCTGGTCAAAAACGAAGTTCGGCTGGACGCAAAAAGCCCCGGCCGGGCGACGTTTACCGTTCAGGCCTCTGCACCGGTCAAGGGTTTGGTGACGCTCGATATCGGCTACAACGACAGCCCACTGCAGCGACACTTCATTGGCTACGTCGAACGCTCCACCACGGCCAGCAGTGGCCAGCAGGTGCTGTTCTGCCGCGAGTTGGCCGCGATCCTGGCCAACTCGCTGCCGCTGAACCTGCGTCACGTCGACCTGCGCGCGGTCCTGGTCGAGATCGGCCAGCACACCGGTTTGCGCTTTCGCGTACCGGACCGGCTGTATGCCGGCGTGAAGGCGCCGTTTTTCTACAGCTTGGCTGCCGGCTATCAAGCCATGGACAGCCTGGCCCGGGTTTTCAACATCCCCGACTTTATCTGGCAGCAACAGGGCGATGGGGAAGTATTCGTGGGCAGCTGGGCCGACAGCTTCTTCGGCGTTCGCTCGCCGCTGCAGCTTCCGGTGGAGCTGTTCGACGACTACCAGGGCAACCAAAGCGCGATGATTGCGGCCCTTCCCGGGTTGCGACCAGGTGCAACAATCAACCACGGCGAGCGCATCACCAGTGTGGCGCTCATCGACAATCAAATGGCCATCCGATGGACGACGCAATCCGCCGCAGCGTAGAACGACAATTCCCCGAACTCACTGGTGGTTACCACCTGCCACGCTTTGCCCGGGTTGTCGCCGTGGCCGACGCGCCCGCCGGCGCCGGGATCTGTGACGATTTCCGCCCACGCTACGCGGTCGACATTGAGGTCATGGGGCCTGACGGCGAGCCAGACACCAAGCTGCCGATCCTGGCCGGCGTGCCGTTGCCACTGCCCACCGGTGGTGAGGAAATGGGCATCTATGCGTTCCCCGAGGAAGGCACACAGGTTGTGGTGTGCTTCGCGTACGGTCTGCCGCACAAGCCCTATATCCAAACCATTTTGCCCCACGGCCTGAGTATGCCCCGCGTCCCGAAAGGTGACCAGGTGTGGCAGCACAGCGAGGCGTGCCAGCAGCGGGTCGACGCTGACGGCAATTGGCTGCGCCAGACTGACGGCAAGATCCTGGACAAGGCGATAGAGCGGAACGTGGAGGCCATGAGCAACACCGAGCGGTACCAGAGCCACACCAAGAACGTAGACGATCATTCAACCGAATTGGTGGGGGGTATCAAGACACTTGAAGCCCTGGGCGCGCTCAAGCTGTTATCGGGCGGATCTGCGAGTCTTGCAGCGGTAGATGACTTACACCAGGCGACCGGGCGGGACCTCAACCTGGTAGTGGGGCAGAAGCACAACGCGACGGTGGGCGGCGATATGGAGGAAAGGATTCAGGGGCTGCGTAAGAGCGTGGCGGCGGTCAGCCAGCGGTTGGTAGCGCCCAAGACCTGGATCGGTTCCGAGGATGTGAACCTATTTAAGGTTGTATGCGACACGCTTGATCTGTTGCAAGAGATGAACACCCAATTGTCTGTGCATACTCATGGCCCGACACCGCCCCCAAATACTGCTTCAGCATTTAAAGACGGTGCGGCTCAGGCGTTACATTTCTCTACCGCCCTTAAGGCAATCACAAGGTGATAGTACGCAATTAACTTATGCCTTGATGTATTCATACTTGAATACTTGAACATTTTCATCGACCGGCTTTATCTTTCCATCCGCACGTAAGCGCTGAAGTGCTTTTTTGACTTTCTGCATATCATCCTCACCGCTCAGGTGCCTTACTAACTTATTCGTTATAATGGCCCCGGGATTGTCATTCAAGTACGCTTCGACGACGTCTACTACTGAGGCGATCCTTTGGTGCTTAATTGTTACGATGAAAGCATTTTCTGCTTCTTCAAAGTCTGGCGCGACAAGGCCGACCTTCTTAAGCTCATTTCTTGCTGTATCTAAGCCTTCGCCGATGTCATGGTTTACCGGGTTGGGCAGATTGTGCAGCATGCGAACGATGTTAGGATTGCGCGAGAACCGATCATCATAAATGTTGTCGGTGGTCATATATCCTGGAAGTCGACCAGGACTTCTAATCTCAACTCTGTTATCAAAAATTCTAATATGAACATCATCATTTAGGCTGTAATCGCGATGTATTACAGCGTTAACAAGAACTTCCTTTAGAGCTTCTGCCGGGTACTGGAGCTTTACGATGCTTTTGCCGTCATTGTAAGAGGCACCATCTATATACTTTGCCACCTGAGCGATAGACTGGCTGATTAATTCCTCCACAGTCCCATTTATGGTTACAGGCATCTCCTCAAGCTGCTCTCTCTTGTATTCCTTATCTGTAGTGCGGAGTCTATAAACTTTAATCGCACAGCGAGTTTGTAGCGTGGCTTGTGGTGTCTCGTCGAATAACAGTACGCACCCAACATTCGGTAGTCGCACGTCATCTTTTTTTGTCAATAGTCTCTGTTTTCTGAGAAAGATTTCAGGATCAAGTACGGATTTAATTCTGTGTATGTAATTTTTTAGATGTGGGCTCTCTAGAATTTCCTCAACATCAAGATCGTCAACTGCTTTTCGTTCGTATAGTTCGGCTCCTTTTGAGTAACCAAGTTGAGTGATTCGCTCGCCTTTGATTTTTGATTTTCGAGCGTTGACTCTGATATAACAATCGCCATTCGCGGCGTAATGTACCTTGGGGCTCTTAGGGATGCCGAAGTGAAGGATAAGCCCTCTCTCGCCAGTGTCGAGAAATTCGATTACTACGTTTTCTACGGCAGGGGTAGTTTGTTCAAGAAGTGTGGATATCAAGTCGTTAGCTTTCTCTTGCTCTGTAAAGCCGACTATTCTTTCGCCTGAGACTGCTTTATCTTCGATGCCAACATACAAGTCTCCTCCATCCGAATTTGCAAAGGCGACGAATGATTCCTGCAATTTTGCGGGGCTGATACGAAAACTTTTAACATCGTTAAAGTGGTCTTCATTCAAATCCAGCAGCTTTTGCAGTTCTTCTGGCGTGATTGCGAAAACTTCCATTTCTACCCCTGATCTGCTCCGATTGATGAGGCGAGTAGGCCAGCGTTACCACTCGCATTTCAAGTGTTTTTCGTAAGCACATATCTTGAAAACAGGTAGAAGGGCCTACACCCGAATAAATGTATTGAACGCGGCTATCTTTGCCGACGGCACCAGGCCTGTGCGCACACACGCTCATCGTTGTATTCATTCCCACTCAGACCAAACCGGTCACTGCAATCTCTGCAGGGAGTGCGTCCAGCGGCCGGCAGGAAGGATCCGGGTCGAGTGGCATATTCCACTTCATATGCTTGATAGAAACTGATGGCGGAAGAAAAAATATTGGGAAAAAGCACTTATCCCCCTCCCGCCGACGGGGTTTGCGTCCTTTTTTTGTGCAAATCCAGATGTAGTGCAAACGAACCGGCAGCCTAGACGGGCCGGGGGGCTCTTGAGGGGGTCGGCAGTTTCACAGATTGCAAAGTTTTGAAGAGAAGTGCAGGACGACTGCACGGAGGTGCAGCTGACGATCACGGACCGGGGAGGGCTGGAGGCCCCGGATTCATTGGTCTGTGTACAGAGAAATACAGGAGTAAGGGTATTTTCCAAAACGAGATAGGTCTTTTTTCTCGCCGACCGTGGCTGCCGTCGATGAGGTCGAAAGCTGTCATAAGCCACGAATCTTGTGGGTTTGCCGAGAAAGTGGCATTTCACAATTTGTCTCGATTCATCAGCTGGCGCCTGGCCTTCTCAATCTGGCCAAACCTTGCTTGATATGCCCCGCGTTCTCACCGATTGCCTCTAAGGCACCACGCACGTTTTCACCCACTTCTACGGAGCCATGTTGTTCCAGGCGTAGCGTGAGTTCCATCAAAGCGGCTTCAAGTGCCAACTGATTTTCATACATCCTTTCAAGCACATCTGAGAGCGAATATTCATGCGCCATACAAGGGGTTCCTATTGTGAGCTCTCAGACTAGCCCCAAGCTGAAGAAATCGCCAAACAGATGGCGATTTTGGAACCAGGGCTGGGAAAAAGGTAATTTTGGTTAGGAAAGGCATTAAATCTGCCGCAGCCCGCGTAGCTCGTGGGTTTGACGTATTACCTTGAGGGGTAATATCTGGTAATGGCGAAGGTAATATTCGTCCAAGTCCCCCGGTTTTGTTGAGGATTGAGCCTGTCAGTAATTACCTGATGAAAAGGTAATGACCTAACCTACAAATTACCAAATTATTACCTTTCTAAATATCTAGCAAGCTACTGAAATTAAAGGGTTTTATTCTGATTTATCAAGCGTATTACCAATATTACCTTTTTCCCATGCCTCAACATAAATCGGGCGACACCCCGTTTTTTACCCCCTTTCAACCCTCGCGCACTAACTTGGTGCAAAAGCCATGGGACCACCATGGGACTGAGAAAGCCGATTTTTTAGAGCGAGAGCATCGCTGCAGCCCGCGTAAACCGGGCACTTGCATAATGAAAGTGACTTTGCGGGTAGTTTC
Source organism: Pseudomonas sp. R9.37 (assembly GCF_963878885.1). Taxonomy (NCBI): domain Bacteria; kingdom Pseudomonadati; phylum Pseudomonadota; class Gammaproteobacteria; order Pseudomonadales; family Pseudomonadaceae; genus Pseudomonas; species Pseudomonas sp. R9.37. Next base: position 184,017 of record NZ_CAWNZA010000022.1, read on the forward strand.
GAATCTCTCCTTCACCGCCACATTAAGTAAACACAAACCCCTGATTTTCCTAGAGAAAGTCGGGGGTTTGTGGTTTTTGGTGTCTGGAAATTATCTCCATGGGACGGGTGTGCTAGGTGGGTACATAAGTACAGCCAATAACTGAATTGGCAGGGCCGATCCATCTGCCGCTGACGACTTTGTCTATGTGTGACTGATCCCACCCAAGCGGCTATTCAGCTATCACAAATCAGCGGCGTTCAGTCCTCAGTGCCCTTGCCCCCGGTGCGTCGTAAACCTACAACTACACTTTGTGCATCGAGCACTCTCAGGACAGCGCATGGATATCACAATTCATCGCAAGAAAGGCCTGTTTGATAGCGCTTATGGTCAAGCTATTGCGCTGGCAATCTTGTTTGACGGTAAGGTCGTAGGGCGCCTGGAAACGGGTGAAACATTATCTCTAGTCCTTCCGGATGCTTGCGGGACGTTGCAAGTCGGTCTGCTTGACCCCGCAAATTCGCCTTATGTAGGAAGCATGTCTGGTGCGCTCATATCGATCAGCAATGCTCAGAGCCTTACCCCGGGGCAAGCCGTTCAGGTTTTTTCGGTACGAACTCGCAAATGGGTGTTTTTTGATGTGCTGGGTTTGGCGGGCATAGCACCCTTTAAGCGCTGGGCGCTGGCGCTTGAGATAGATCGAAGTTAGAACGCTTCTGACAAACTGCAATTGACGGCAGTAGACCTTGGCCATGCGCCGCTTCGATTTGTAAACGGCAGGCCGTTATCAGCAAGGCGATAAAAGAACTTTATAGTGGCTTAACGCTGAATTCGAATAAGGCCGCTTATTTAATACAGGCCCTCACACGCTCGCTCGGTGAGAGAGCTTGTTTTGCGAGGGTTATCCCCATCTACTTGGCAAATGACAAAGTAATTGATACATGGATTGCTGTTTAAAAAAACATCATTTTTTTAAAATAGCGCCACTCATATATTGATTCAAATCGCGAAAATCATTAACCGTCCAGGCATGGGGCGGCACCTTCACACCATTGTCCCGCAACGTTCTCGGAATCAAGTCTCCATTCGGCCGAAGTATTACCGACGATACAATAACGCCCGGATAATCACTCAGTCGTTTCTTGAAAGCAGGTGTTGTCAAATCAGGCGTAGGCGGATTGCTCTTATGCGCTAATGGTCCTGTTCCCTTGATATCAGCTCCGTGGCACATGGCGCATCGCTGTAAGAACAGGTTTTTCCCATTGGTATTTTCCGCGAAGGACAGGGGCGTTTGGATGAGCGATAACATTCCCAGCGTAGCGATGAACACTATTTTCATTTTTATAAGGTCTTGTTGTTTGAGTCAGGGCTGAATCGAAGGGGATCCCGCAGGTGCCATTGCAGCTCAGTGTATAGGCGAGCCCTTGAATTCTAAAGCGAGGGACATGGCGTCAAATACGTGACAAACAAAACCCCCAGGTTTCTGCAGAGACCTGGGGGTTGTGGAGTTTGAAAGCGTAGCGTTCTTAGATCATGCGCGCGGCATGTCCATCCGCCGCGCAATGACATCCAGCAAGTCGCACCCGTCGCGCAGCGGAATTGAGCAGAGCAACGCAAAATCGCTGAGCACCACTGCATCACTACTTATCTCACTACGTAGTGCAAGGTTCTCAAGCACTTGGGTGACGGCCTGCAGCCGATAACTCGCGGCGTCGAGGAGTACTTCCAGCGGTGCAGTGGTATCGACAAAAAGTGCCGGTGTGGCGCTGTCGTTGCTGGTAAGGGCCATGTATTGGTTCATGAGTGACTCCATTAAGACAAAGATAAATAACCACGACGCTTTTTCACCCGCTACGGCCAAAAACGGCCGTTGCCTGGCATAGCGTTGTTTGCATTCCGTCTTGTAGTCGAGTCGCCAAACCCGGCCGCTCACACAGCGACCGAGCGACTATAAGGTTGGTCTTTGAAAAACAGGAGCGAGCTGCTTCCGAATGGGCTGTAGGACGTTGCTCAAATCGGTGCCTCAATGCCGATGCCGATGATGCACATCCGGAAAGTGCGCATGGCTATGCTTCATCACGCTGTGAACATGCACGTGACTATGTGGCTGCGCCGGGTCCCACTCGAACCCATGCTCATGCTGATGATGCTCATCATGCACGTGCCGATGCCCGTGTTCCGTCGCGTCATGCAGATGTTCGTGCGCATGCCGCTCTGTCAGGTGCAACCACACGCCCACGGCCATCAGCGCCGACGCAATCCAGAACGCCACCGTCACCGACTCCCCGAATGCCAACAGGGCCACCGCCGCCCCAAGGAACGGCGCCGTCGAGAAGTACGCTCCGGTGCGCGCACTGCCCAGCCCGCGCAAGGCCAGTACAAACATGACCAGGCTGATGCCGTACCCGAGAAACCCCACCAGCAAGATCGGCGCCAGCTGCGCCACACCCGGCATCTGCGCCCCGAGGTACAGCGCCAGGCTGCAGTTCACCAACCCGGCAATCAACCCTTTGGCCCCGGCGATAAACAGCGCGTCCGACGCGGATACCTTGCGCGTCAGGTTGTTATCGATGCCCCAGCATAAACAGGCGACTGCCACGGCCACCGGCCCGAGCCAATCGTGGCTGGCGCCGCCGGCGTCGGACCAGGACAGCACCACGCCGCCCAGCACAATGGCGATCATGCCGAACACAATGCGCCGGTCGGCATTTTCTCTGAACACCCGCCAGGCGATGACGGCGGTCAGCACCGATTCAAGGTTGAGCATCAGCGAGGCGGTCGTGCCGGCGGTGCGGGTCAGGCCGAACATCAGTGCCACCGGCCCGAGGATGCCGCCGAACGCGATGGCGCCGATCAGCCACGGCCATTCAGCCGGGGTGAGCCCAGTGGGTTTCCAGCCATGATCACGGATCAGGCGCACGCCTGCGAGGCCGACGCCGCTGCCGAGGTAGAGCAGGCCGGCAAGCAGTATGGGCGAGAGGCCCAGGCCGAGGGTTTTGGCGAGCGGGGTGCTGGCGCCGAACAGCGCGGCAGCGGCGAGTGCGTAAAAGATACTGAGGTTCATGGGCCGTCCTCGAAGGTCTGGCCCATGATACGTCGCTTGTCGGGCTCAAGGCCCTGACAACTTCCTGCTTATTGCGCGGTTTTCAGCTTGATCACATCACCGGAGATTTTGGTGGTGTAACCGCTCAGCACCCAGGCCCAGAACCAGTTTTCCTGCACTTGGGTGTTGATCAGCGCGTCGCCGCCTTTGGCCTTGATGGCCGCAGTCTGGGCGCGCACGAAGCGGCTATTCTGGCCGATCGGGATGACGCCGAACAACATGATGCCGGTAGCGCTGGCTTCACTGTGGCCCAAAACGGTGTATTGGCTGCTGTCGTACTGCGGGGATTTGATGGCGGTGCCGGTGCAGCCTGCGAGGGTAAAACCGAGAACAGCTGCTGCAACCACTTTACTGACGTACTTCACTGTGTAACTCCATGGACTGACCCTCGAGATTCAATTCTCGAGGGGGCGCCACTTTAATCTGCACAGTGGCAGATTGAAATCAATTGCCCGCAATTTCATCTCAGGCTTGCACGTAGACCCACGCTGTCAGGCCCGAAGCCAATGCCACTGACACACGCTTGTAGTCCGACACCTCGTAGGCATCGGCTGCCGCCAGTTCCTGCTCGTTGATCTGAAACACCATGCCTTCAACGCTGGCAGCCTGTTCTTCGGTCGGCGCGACAATCGGGTGGTGCGTCTTGCCGCTGGTGGCCAGCACTTCGGGGTCGGTGATTTCGACCCAGCTTTGCGAATAGCCGAGCATCGCGTCGTGCTGGCCGACCAGTTCCCGGCCAAAGTTGGCCAGTTGCACGGCCTTGTCTTGCAAGGTGCCGTAGGAAAACAACAGCACGGGGAATTGGGTGGAGTGTTCCATGGGTATTCCTTAAGCGAGTAGGTCTTCGTAAAAAGCGCCGTAGGGCTTGCTCGGGTGGGCAATCTGAATTTCCAGGATCCACAGCCCGGCGTTCGGGCAATGCTCGAAATCCCCCAGGTCGCCGCCACGGTGGATCGCGTGAGGAAAGTCGCTGACGCGGTGGCCCTTGATGTCCAGGTTCAGTTGCCAGCCCATGGCCTTGGCGTGTTCCTCGGCGTAGCGGTATAGCTCAAGGCCTACGACCTGGTCATTTTTCCAGCGCGATTGTACGCGGTCGAACAGTACTTTGGCGGCGCTGGCGCAGGCGATCATTTCAGGGTCGTTGCCGGTGGTGAAGGTAGCGCCGGCGTCACCTTCGTGGCCTTGCCAGACGGCGCCCATGTCGATAAAGAAGATATCGTTTTCACCCAGCACCGGGTCGCCGTCCGAGCGCTGGTTGAAAGCCTTGAGGGTATTGGCGCCAAACCGCACCAGCAGCGGATGCCAGATGCGTTGCATGTCGAGCTCGGCGAGTACCTGTTTGCCCAGCTCACGCGCTTGGGATTCAAGCATGCCGGGGCGAATGCGTTGGGCGAGGTGGTCGATGGCTTGCCACGTCATGGCCTGGGCGTAGCGCATGGAGTCGATACTGTAGGCGGCGCCCACGGCTTCTTTGGGTTGTGCAGTCACCGGTTTCCCCTCGCATTGAACAGCATCAGGCGTTATGCGTTTTACTATATAGCGATGTGATGGCTGAACCCAACTCCGAAAACACCGCAGAGCCCATGTGGGAGCTGGCTTGCCTGCGATAGCGGTGGCACAGCAAACATTAATGCTGCTTGACCCACCGCCATCGCAGGCAAGCCAGCTCCCACATTTTTGACTGTGTTCAGTCTGTCAGAGCTGCAACCACGCCAGGCCACCCAGCACCACGGCGACCCCGCCAGCGGTATACGACATCCGCTTCAACCACTCCTTGCGCGTCAGCAACGTAATCGCCGCCAACGAAATCGCGATCTGAATCGCCGTCATCGCCTGCGCCCAACGGTGATGCTGGTGCAGCGCCTCTTCGGATTTCTGATCCCATTCCTTGGAGGTCGCCTCAAGCTTTTCGGCCTGTTTGCGCACGTCTTCCTTCTGGCTCTTGTAACGCTCGATCTCATCCTTGTAATGCGCAGCGTCCACGCCGGGAATATGCGTGGCCAGTTCGGCCAAATTCTGCCGGCTGGATTTGGCCTGGTAGTAGTTCCACTGGTTGGCGGCTTCGGTCTTGATGATGGCGGCGTTGTTCTTGTCCATCGCCGCTTCGCTTTCGGTGGAGCCGGCCTGGTAGCTGAGCATGGCGCCGAGGGTGGCCATCAGCGCGGTCATCACGGCGATGCGGCTGGCAAAATTGTCACCGCGCCCGTGCGCATGTTCGGTGGTGTGTTCGATGTGTTTTTCGTGGGGGCTGGGGACTTCGAAGGCTTCGGACATGGGGGCGTCTACGAACGGAATGAGGGAGACTGATTCTTTACCAACCAAGCTGTCTCAAGCCTGTACGTAATGCTGCAAACCTGCGACCAGCGCATCAAAGGTCACCCGGCAGCGCGGGCTGTTGCGCAGGTCTTCGTGCATGGTCACCCAGGTGTCCATCTTGAACGCGAAACCTTCAGGCAGCACCCGGTGCAGGCGTGGGTTCTGCTTGGCCAGTTGCACCTGGCAGCCGCCGATACCGGCACCGGCGCGGATCAGCGCCAATTGCGCCAGGTCACTGTCGCTGCTGATGGCGAAGGCGCTGCGTTCAAAGCCCTTGATGGCCAGGCTGCGGATAAACGCGTTCTCCTGGTCGAAACCGATCACGGAATGGCTGACCAAGTCCTGCATTTGAAGTGGGGTGCCGCGTTCTTGCAGGTAATCATCGCGGGCGTGCAGGCCCACTTCGATCAAGCCGACACGCCGCGCCAGCAATTGCTCCTGGCTGGGGCGGACCATGCGCACGGCGATGTCGGCCTCCAGTTGCAGCAGGTCGATCAGGCGGTTGGTCAGGATCAGTTCAACCCGCAGGTGCGGGTGCTGGCGGCGCAGCGCGGTGATGATCGGCGGCAGCACTTCCACGCCGACCACCTCACTGGCCGAGACCCGCACCACCCCGCGCACTTCATCGCCTTGAGAAGACGCCGCGCGTTCCAGGGCGGCGGCGGTGCGCTCCATGGTTTCAGCATGGGCGCGCAGGGTGTGCGCCACCGCAGTTGGCAACAGCCCCGTCGGTGAACGGGTAAAAAGCACCACGCCCAGCGCCGTTTCAAGCGCGGCAATGTGCCGACCGACCGTGGGCTGTGTGATGCCAAGCTGCCGTGCGGCCCCCGACAACGAACCTTCCTTGAGTACACCAAGGAACGATCGGTAAAGCTCCCAACCAATATTTGCGGCCATGCATAAATGTATAGCTGCTGGATGCTCTTCGGCAATTTATCTATAGCCACGCTGCACACAATATGGCCTCACCAACAACGTGGGAGAAGGTCATGGGCAAGGTTCTGGTACTGGGTGCAACGGGCGGGATTGGCGGCGAAGTGGCGCGGCAGATGCGTGCGGCGGGCTGGGAGGTGTGTGCGTTGACGCGTGATGTGGACAAGGCGCGGCGTGAGAACGCGGGCTTTTCCTGGATCAAGGGCGACGCGCTCAATCGTCAGGAAGTGCTCGCAGCCGCCCATGGCTGTGCAGTGATCGTGCATGCGGTCAACCCGCCGGGCTACCGCAACTGGGCTGAATTAGTGATGCCGATGATCGACAACACCGTTGCGGCGGCCATCGCCGAGGGCGCGACCATCGTGTTGCCCGGCACGGTCTACAACTTCGGCCCGGACGCATTTCCCGTGCTGCACGAAGACTCGCCGCAACACCCGCAAACGCGCAAGGGCGCGATCCGGGTGCAATTGGAGCAGCATTTGGAACAGGCTTCCCGCCAGGGCGCGCGGGTGTTGATCGTGCGGGCCGGGGACTTTTTCGGTGCCCGCGTGGCCAACAACTGGTTTGCCCAAGGCCTGGTCAAACCCGGCAAGCCGGTGCACGCCGTGAGTTATCCGGGCGCGCCGGGTGTGGCGCACCAATGGGCGTACTTGCCGGATGTGGCGCGCACCATGCTCGAGTTGATTGAGCGCCGGGCAAGCCTTGATGCGTTCGCGCGCTTTCATATGGCGGGGCACGTGGACACCGATGGCACGCAGATGACCCGGGCGATCCAGCGTGTGGTGCTGCGCAGGACGGGTCATCAACCCCGCGTAGGCCGCTTCCCGTGGTGGTTGATGAAACTCATCGCGCCCTTTGTCGTCACCGTCCGCGAGATGCTGGAGATGCGTTACCTGTGGCAAACTCCGCTGCTGCTCGATAACAGGCGACTGGTTGCGGCGCTGGGGCAGGAACCGCACACGCCGCTGGAACAAGCGGTGGAAGCCACATTGGCCGACCTTGGCTGCCTGCCTACGCCCGTCTGATCAGGCGCACATACACCGCGAGGTTGATCAGCAACACCAGCGCGCCAAGCACCAGTTGAATGTTCGGCGTCAGCCCGGCCGGGTAGATCAGCGTGACGATGTAATGCTCGATAAACCCGCCGCCATAACCGTCCTGCCCGGCGAGGTGGCGAAACAGGTTTTCCCAGCGAGTCAGCGGGCAGGGCAGGTGAAACACTTCCACGGCCACGCCCCAGGCGGCAGCGGGCAAGTGCAGCCACATGACCGGCCGCCACTTGAGCGCCAGCAGCCCGCCGAACAGCACGAAGAGGATGAAACACAGGTGAAACAGCACCAGACTGTCGGCGGCAACGCGATAGAACATGTGTGGGTTCGCTTTTAAGGTGGGCCCGTCTCAGGCGCCGAGTTGGGCTTGCAGGTAGTCGATAAACACGCGCAGTTTTTTCGGCGTATTAGTGCGGTTGAAGTAGTACAAATACAACGCGCTGTGCGTGATCCAGTCGCCCAATACTTCCACCAATTCACCGCTGCGCAAATATGGCTCGACGCTGGAGCGCGCCACATACGCGAAGCCGAAGCCGTCCAGTGCGCCCTTGATCATCAGTTCGATGTCATTGGTGGCCAGCCGGCCTTTGACCGTAACGCGCATCGGCTTGCCGTCTTTTTCGAAATCCCAGCGGTGCATCAAACCGGTCTGGGCACTGCGGTAGTTGACGCAGTCGTGCTCAAGTAAGTCGTGAGGATGGGTCGGGATTTTGCGCCCCTGCAAGTAACTCGGCGTGGCGACGATGACAAAGCGCAGCTGCCGGGCGACCGGTATGACCACCATGTCCTCGGCGAGCACGTGGTCATAGCGGATGCCCGCGTCAAAGCCTTGGGCGACGATATCCACCAGGGCATTGTCCACGGCCACTTCCAGGTTGATCCCCGGGTGCGCGCGCAAGAAACCCTGCAGCAACGGTTGCAGCACCACCCGGCTGGCGGTGGAGGGCACGTTCAGGCGCAGGGTGCCACTGGCCTCGACAGTGGCGGCGGCGACGCTGTGCAAGCTGGTTTCCAGCTCTTCGAGCAGCGGTGTGATTTTTTCCAGCAATTGCGCACCGGCTTCAGTGAGGCTGACACTGCGGGTGGTGCGATTGAGCAGGCGAACGCCCAGCTGTTTTTCCAGGGCGCCGACGCGCTGGCTGACGGTCGACACCGACAGGCTCACCGCATCGGCGGCCTGGGTAAAGCTTCTGGCGCGTGCAACCTGCAGGAACAGGCGCAATTGCTGAAAATCAGGCGTGTCCATTGTGTGGTTTTTCCGAAAGGGTCTTGTGGATTATGCATCTTTTTCACAAGAACGCCGGCGCGCATACTTTTTCCACACCCACGAGGAAGGCCCCTTCATGACCGATTCAACTGCAAAACCTGTCTGGTTTATCACCGGTTGTTCCACCGGTTTCGGCCGCCAATTGGCGCTGCACACCTTGAGTCTGGGTTACCCGACGGTGGTCACCGCGCGCAACCCGCAACAGGTACATGACATTGTTGCCGGGCATGAAGACCAGGCACTGGTGCTGGCGCTGGACGTGACCGACCAGGCCCAGGTCGAGGCGGCCGTGCAGGCGGCTCAGGCCCGCTTCGGGCATATCGACGTGTTGGTCAACAATGCCGGTATCGGCTATTTCGGCGCGTTTGAGGAAAGCGACCTGGATGAAGTGCGCCGCATGTTCGAGATCAACGTCTGGGGCCTTAGCGCCATGACCCGTGCCGTGTTGCCGGGCATGCGCGCCCGTCGCTCGGGCACGGTGGTGAATATTTCCTCGGTAGGCGGGATTGCTGCGTTCCCGTCCTTGAGTTTCTACAACGCCACCAAGTTCGCCGTGGAAGGCTTGTCCGAGGCGCTCTCCCAGGAAGTCGCCCCGTTGGGCATCAAGGTGCTGCTGGTCGAGCCGGGCCCCTTCCGGACTGACTGGGCCGGGCGTTCAGCCAATGAGGCGCCTCACGCCATTGATGACTACCGCGACACAGCCGCGGCGCGTACCAGCCGCGTGCGTAACTACAGCGGCAAGCAGCCCGGTGACCCGGTGCGCGCAGCCCATGCCATCGTCAAGGCGGTGGAAGCCGAGCAACCGCCGTTACGCCTGTTGTTGGGCAAGGCCGCGCTGGGTTTTGCGCGCACCAAGGTCGAGGCGTTGAGTGCTGATTTTGACGCCTGGGCCGCGGTCGCTGAGGGCGCGGATTTCCCTGAGTAAGGCCTGAGGGGGAAGGGCTGTGGCGGTCGCAACGGTTGCTTGCAGGCAACCATGACCGTTATTGTGCTGAATCCTTTTAGTCCTTCCCCCAAGGTTCTGTTGTGATGAATGCACCGCGTATTGCAGTCGGTCCAATCAAGGCCGTGATTTTCGATATGGACGGGTTGTTGCTGGACACTGAAGGCATCTACACCGAAGTCACGCAGATCATCGCCGAACGTTACGGTCGCACCTATGACTGGGGGATCAAGCAGCACATCATCGGCCGAGGTGCGCAGGACCTGGCCGACTATGTGGTGAAAGCGTTGGACTTGCCCATCACGCCGGCGGAGTTTCTGAAAATTCGCGAACCGCTGATGAGCGAGCGTTTCCCCAAGGCCTTGGGCATGCCCGGCGCCGAAGCGCTGGTGCGGCACTTGAACGCGCATAACATCCCGATTGCGGTGGGCACCAGCTCGTCGCGTCATTCGTTTGGCCACAAAACCACGTTGCACCGGGAATGGTTTGGCCTGTTCGGCACCATCGTCACCGCTGACGACCCGGAAGTCGGCGCCGCCAAACCGTCACCGGATATCTTCCTTACCGCTGCGCGCCGCTTGGGCGTAGCGCCAGAAGATTGCCTGGTGTTCGAAGATTCACCGTTTGGCGTAACGGCCGCAAAAGCGGCCAACATGACGGCCATCGCCGTGCCGGATGAAGCCATGGCCGACAGCAAGTACGCGCATGCCGACCAGATCATCCGCAAACTCGCAGACTTTGACCTGGCCGCCTACGGCCTCCCACCCATGCGCTGACTCAACACAGTCAAAAAATGTGGGCGCTGACGGGCCTGCGATGGCGACCTGAGGACGCCATCGCAGGCCAGCCAGCGCCCACATTGGGTTGTGCTGTTCTCCAGACCCCTTAGGCGCTGAAGCCACCATCGATGGTCAAGCTGGCACCCGTGATATACCCGGCTTCCGGCCCCGCCAGATACGCCACGAAACTGGCGATTTCCTCCACGTGGCCATAACGTCCCACTGCCATCAACCCGATCAATGTTTCGGCAAATTCGCCATTCGCCGGGTTCATATCGGTGTCCACCGGCCCAGGCTGCACGTTGTTAATCGTGATGCCACGCGGCCCCAGGTCCCGCGCCAAGCCCTTGGTCAGCCCCACCAGCGCCGCCTTGCTCATCGCGTACGGCCCGCCGCCGCCGAACGGCATGCGCTCGGCATTGGTGCTGCCGATGTTGATCACGCGGCCGCCTTCGCTCATATGTTTGGCCGCTTCCTGCGTGGCAATGAACACGCTGCGCACATTGATCGCCAGGGTCTGGTCGAAGTCTTCCAGCTTGAAGTCTTCCAGTGGCGCGATGGCCAGCACCCCGGCGTTGTTGACCAGGATATCCAGGCGTCCGAAAGCGTCGACGGTGGCGTTGACGGCGGCGCGAATCGCTGTGGCATCGGCGCTGTCGGCCTGTATCGCCAGGGCTTGGCCGCCTGCGCTGATCACGCTGTTCTGCAACGCTTCAGCTTTTGCGGCCGAGCTGACGTAGGTAAAGGCGACGGCTGCGCCCTGCGCGGCCAGGCGTTTGACGATGGCGGCACCGATGCCGCGGGAACCGCCTTGAATCAAGGCGACTTTGCCAGTGAGGTTGTGTGCAGTCATGTCGATCTCCAAGTAGTTGATGGGGTGAGTATCGACCTCGTCCCGCCGCCCCGGTAGACCGTGATTGCTATAGTCTGTGTAAATCAAAAGTTTGCAATGGGGCGATATGGAAAGCTTTGGCAGTATCGAATGTTTTGTGCGCAGCGCCGAAGGCGGCAGCTTTGCCGAGGCCGCCCGGCACTTGAGCCTGACGCCGGCGGCGGTAGGTAAAAGCGTCGCCAAGCTGGAGGCACGCCTGGGTGTGCGGCTGTTCCAGCGCAGCACCCGACGCCTGACCCTGACCGAGGCCGGCAAGTTGTTCCTCGAGGAGGTCAGTGGCAGCCTCACCACCATCCAGAACGCCGTAGCCAACCTGGCCAGCGCCGAGGGGCGGCCGGTGGGCACGCTTAAAGTCAGCATGGGCACGGTGTTCGGCAATCGTTATGTGGTGCCGCTGCTGGCGGAGTTTATGCGGCGTTTTCCGGACATCAGCCCGGATTGGCATTTCGATAACCGTCAGGTCGACCTGATCGGTCAAGGCTTCGACGCTGCCATTGGCGGTGGTTTTGAACTGCCCCAGGGCGTGGTGGCGCGCAAGCTGAGCCCCGCGCATCGAGTGCTGGTGGCCTCGCCGGATTACCTGGCGCGACGCCTGCCGGTGCACGCGCCCGAAGATTTATCGCGGTGCCTGGGCATCCTGATCCGCTCGCCGCAAACCGGCCGCGTGCGCACCTGGCAACTCACCGGCCCGGACCGTGAACAACGCCCGCTGGTGCTCAAACCGCGCATGACCATGAGCGACTCCGAAGCCGCCTGCTGCGCCAGCGCTCAAGGCCTGGGCATTGCGCTGGTGAGCATGCCGATGGCCGTGCCGTTTCTGGACAGCGGTGCGGTGGTGCGGGTGTTGCCCGACTGGTACGTCGACGACGGCAACATCTCCCTGTACTACGCCGAGCACAAACTGCTGCCCGGCAAGACCCGGGTGTTTGTGGATTTCATCATTGAGCAGTTTGCCGAGCAGCAACTGGGGCGACGGTTCAGCGCCATTTGATCACGGCGGCCTACCGAGGCGCGGCCATCGCGGGCAAGCCCGGTGCCCACTTTTAATCGCATTCCCCTGTAGGCGCCGGGCTTGCCCGCGATGCAGGCGGAGCGGTCTACCGGCCGAATTGACCCGGCCAGCCAATCACTTTCTTCGGCCTCGGCGTGGCATACGTCCTGATCTTCGACGTCGACAACCCCAGCCGCACCAGCGATTCGGCAATGGTCACCGCGGCCGTCACCCCATCCACCACCGGCACGCCGGTGCGCTGGCGAATCTGTTCATCCAGCCCGGCCATGCCGCCGCAGCCCAGGCAGATCACCTCGGCCTTGTCTTCGTGAATGGCCCGTTCCGCCTGACGCACGATGGCTTCCATCGCCGCCAGCGGGTCTTCTTCCAGTTCCAGCACTGCCATGCCACTGGCGCGTACTGAGGCGCAGCGCTGGTACAGGCCGGCGAGTTTCAGGCGGTCTTCAATCAAGGGCACGGTGCGATCCAGGGTGGTGACTACTGAATAGGCGTGTCCCAGGAACATTGCTGTGCTGGCGGCTGCTTCCGTGATGTCCACCACTGGCACGTTCAACAGCTCCTGCAACCCTTCACGGCCATGTTCGCCATAGCCGGCCTGGATCACCGCATCAAACGGCTGGTCGTAGGCCATCACGCGGTCCATCACCGCGATGGCGGCCAGGTAGCTTTCGAAATTGCCTTCCACTGATTCGGCGCCGAAGTACGGCGTGAGCCCGACAATCTCAGTGCCTGGCGAGGCGACGGCCCGCGCCTGCTGGGCAATGGTTTCAGTGATGGATTCGGTGGTGTTGACGTTGACCACGAGGATACGCATGGAATGTCCTTGATTAATGACTGACGTTATCGACTGCAATGCTTTCGCCGCTGACATCGGCGTAGTGCGGCCGACGCTTGGCGATCAAGAGGTACAACAGCCCTGCAATACCGGCGCCAAACAGCCAGGAAAACGGAGCGACGCTGGCAAAACCGGGCAACAGCGCCAGCAGAATTGCGATCACCGCTGCGGGAATAAACGCCGCGACCGCACGTAAATTGACTCCGCGGCTGTAGTAATAAACGCCATTGGGGTCTTCGCTATACAGCTGCAATACGTCCACCTGGCTTTTACGGATCAGCCAGTAATCGACCATGATCACCCCGTAAAGCGGCCCCAGCAGTGCGCCCAGGCCCGAGAGGAAATACACGATTACCAGCGGGCTGTTGTAGAGGTTCCACGGCAGGATCAGCACTGCCAGCGTGGCGCTGATCAACCCGGCGCGCCGAAAGTTCAGGTACTTGGGCGCCAGGTTGCTGAGCACAAACGCGGGGGCGACGAAGTTGGCCATGATGTTGACGGCCACGGTAACGATCAGGAAGGCCAGGCAGCCGAGCACCAGGAAGAAGGTATTGGGAATGGCTGCGATGATTTCGGTCGGGCTTTCGATCACCCGGCCATTGAGCTGGAACTGCCCGCCGCAGAGCAGCACGGTGATTGCGGCAAACACCAGGATATTCACCGGCAAGCCCCAGAAGTTGCCGACCAGAATGGTCTTGCGGCAGGGAGAGGAGCGGGCGAAGTCGCAGAAATTGAGGATCAGCGTGCCGTAGATCGTCAGCCACAACGCGCCACCGGCAAAGATATTGCGCCACATCTCGCCGCCGCTCAGCGGCTCGCGGATCGACCAGGCAATATTGCCGCCGACCTGGAAGTACATCCAACCGGCCAGCGCGGCCACCGTCACCAGAATCACCGGCCCGGCGAACGCCTCGTAGCGGCGCACCATTTCCATGCCGTAAGCCAGGATCACCAGCTGCACAAACCAGATCGCCACGAAACAGGCCCAACCGAGGGTCGACAGGCCGAGGATGGAGTTGTGGTCATAGTCGGCAAATCCTGGATGAATGGCCGACAGCAGCACGCGGAAAACCACCGAGGCCAGGTAGGTCTGGATACCAAACCAGGCAATCGCAATGACCGCACGAATCAGCGCCGGAATCTGTGCACCGTGGATGCCGAAACTGATGCGGCTGATCACCGGGAAGGGCACTCCGGTCTTCTGGCCCATAAACCCCGACAAGTTCATGAAGAAATACACCAGCGCTGCGCCGATCCCCAGCGACATCAGAATCTGCCAGCCGCCAAGGCCCAAGGCATACAGGCCGATGGCAAACGAATAGTTGGCGATGTTGTGCACGTCATTGGTCCACAGCGCAAAGATGCTGTAGCGGCCCCAACGTCGGCCTTCAACCTTGGTGGGCGCCAGGTCTTTGTTGTGCAAGCGCGGGCTGAGCACGAGCGGGCCGGGGCTTGCGGCCACAGGGTTCAGGACGGAGGAGGGCAGATCCAGTGCGATGTTATTCGAGAGGCTTGTACGCATTCCGGCAGGCTCCGGCGCATCTGCTGCAACGTCGCAGATGGCAAAGTGTATGTAGGTTTTGTATTTATTGTATACAAAGCGTAATTCACCTTAAGCCACATGCGTGCCAGTTCTCGATCTATAAAAACGGTGTTTAATTTCGTTTTTACTAATTATTAAAATAACTATCTGAATTTAAAGCGATATAAATTGACCGTTTGAACAGGTATTTATTTTTAAATGGGGAGGCGCGCTATTGGATAGGCAAACGGCACGCGGGCAGGGGTGTTACGTTTTGGTGCGGTGAAATATGAATTGCACACATAAATGGCACCGATAGTTACATAGGTGTGTACAAAATTTTGTCCCTCACAAAGCAAATGTGGGAGCGGGCTTGCCCGCGATGGCGATCTATCAGCCAACAATTCATTGACTGACACACCCTCATCGCGAGCAAGCCCGCTCCCACATTTTTTACTGCGACAGACCTCAGGCCTTGCTGATGATATTCCCGGCGTGCAGCCCGCATTCCTTCTGCGTGGCTTCTTCCCACCACCAGCGGCCTTCACGCTCATGCTGGTTCGGCAATACTGGCCGGGTGCACGGCTCGCAGCCGATGCTGATAAACCCGCGCTCATGCAAGCTGTTATACGGCAGCTCAAGCATGCGGATGTAACCCCAGACTTCCTCGCTGGTCATTTGCGCCAGTGGGTTGAATTTGTACAGGGTGCGCTCGGGTGTAGAGAACGCCGTGTCAATTTCCAGCGCCGCCACCTGGCTGCGGGTGCCGGGGCTCTGGTCACGGCGTTGGCCGGTGGCCCAGGCGCTCACGCCGGACAGTTTGCGCCGCAGCGGTTCGATCTTGCGCACACCGCAGCACTCGCCATGGCCATCCTTGTAGAAACTGAACAGGCCCTTTTCCTTGACGAAGGGTTCCAGTTTGCTCTGGTCCGGCGAGATCAGCTCGATGTCGATCTTGTAGAACTCGCGCACCTGTTCGATGAACCGATAGGTTTCCGGGTGCAGGCGCCCGGTGTCGAGGCTGAACACCTTGACGTTCTTGTTCAGCTTCCAAGCCATGTCTACCAGCACCACGTCCTCGGCGCCGCTGAAGGAAATCCACAGGTCGTCACCGAACTGGCTGAACGCCAGTTTGAGAATGTCCTGGGCGGATTTGTTGGCGTAAGTCGTGGCGAGTTCAACGACGTCGAAGGCTTGGTTCATCAGGACGGTTCCTACAGGTCAGTGGCGCTGAGCGCTCTATAGGGAAGCGATGGTACCAAAATCCGCCCTGCGTTGCGGCGCAGAGCTTGAGTCGCTAGAGTTCGGCAGTCCTTTTGCTCGCTCAACTAACAACATCTAAATGGGAGTGTCTTGTGGAAATTGCCTGTCTTGACCTGGAAGGGGTGCTGGTTCCGGAAATCTGGATCGCCTTCGCCGAAAAAACCGGTATTGAATCCCTGCGCGCCACGACCCGCGACATTCCCGACTACGACGTGCTGATGAAGCAACGCCTGCGCATCCTCGACGAGCATGGGCTCAAGCTTGCCGACATCCAGGAAGTGATTGCCACCCTTGAGCCGCTGGACGGTGCCATCGAGTTCGTCAACTGGCTGCGCGAGCGTTTCCAGGTGGTGATCCTGTCCGACACCTTCTACGAATTCTCCCAACCGCTGATGCGCCAGCTGGGCTTTCCGACCTTGCTGTGCCACCGCTTGATCACCGACGAAAACGACCGGGTGGTGAGTTACCAACTGCGTCAAAAGGACCCGAAGCGCCAATCCGTGCTGGCATTCAAGACCCTCTACTACCGAGTGATCGCCGCCGGCGATTCCTACAACGACACCACGATGCTGGGCGAAGCTGACCGTGGGATTCTGTTCCATGCGCCGCAGAATGTGATTCGCGAGTTCCCGCAATTTCCGGCGGTGCATACGTTTGAGGATTTGAAGAAAGCGTTCCTCAAGGCGTCAAATCGGGCGTTGAGCCTGTAAGTTTTTCAGCGCTGCTGATGGCCCCTTCGCAGGCAAGCCCGCTCCCACATGTGATCGGGTTCACACAGTTGAATGTGTGGTGGCTGGCTTGCCTGCGACAGGGCCGGTACAGCCAGGTCAGGCCTCTGCGAGCAACCGATCATAAGGAATACTCAAGCCCTCATGCAGGCTTATTCGGTAGCTCGGCTCTGCGTCTGAGCCTCAGGCAGGGCCGGGCTGTTACAAGCCTTCCAACGTTTGTAACAACACCCGCACTTTCGTCAGCGACTCCTGATACTCCGCCTCCCACTGCGAGTCCGCCACGATCCCGCCACCGCCCCAGCAGCACACCTGCCCATCCTTGACCAGCAAGCTGCGAATCGCGATAGAGCTGTCCATCTCGCCGCGCACATCCAGGTACACCAACGAGCCGCAGTACAACCCGCGCCGCGTGGGTTCAAGCTCGTCGATTATCTGCATGGCGCGAATCTTCGGTGCGCCGGTGATGGAGCCACCGGGGAAGCTGCCGGCGATCAGGTCGAGGGCGTCTTTGCCGTCGGCCAGGATGCCAGTGACGCTGCTCACCAAGTGATGCACGTTGGGGTAGCTTTCCAGGCTGAACAATTGCGGCACTTTCACCGAGCCCGTCCGGCAGGTGCGGCCAAGGTCGTTGCGCAGCAGATCAACGATCATCAGGTTTTCGGCGCGATCCTTGGGGCTGGCCATCAGCTCGGCGGCCTGGGCCGCGTCGTCTTCGGGTGTCAGGCCACGCGGGCGGGTGCCTTTGATCGGGCGGGTTTCGACGCGGCGCTCGCTGATGTGCACAAAGCGCTCCGGCGACAGGCTCAGCACGGCGCCGTCGTCCGGCAGGCTCTGGAACCCGGAAAACGGGGTGGGGCACGCCTCTCGCAAGGCGCAGTAAGCCGCCCACGGATCGCCGACGCACGGCGCGCGAAAGCGCTGGGCAAAGTTGACCTGGTAGCAGTCGCCGGCCTGGATGTAGTCCTGAATGCGCACGATGGCCTGCCGGTAAGCGTCGGCGGTCAGGTCCGCAACCATGGGGCCGTGCATTTTGAAGCTGGCCTGGCTGTCGACTGCGTCAACGTTGAACAGCGCAATCAAGCGTCGTCGCTCGCTGTCGATCAGCGAAGGGTGGAAGACCAGCTGACTGCTCTGCACCTGGTGATCGCTGATCAGCGCCCAGGCATACAGCCCAAAGCGCGCGTCCGGCAGGTGCAGGTCGTCCACCGCCAAGTGCGGCATGTGTTCCAGGTGGCGGCCGAAGTCGTAGCTCAGGTAACCGATCAAGCCGCCAGCGAACGGCAACTCATAACCCGCAGGCAACCCCGCCTTACCCAACTGCGTGAGGTTTTCGCGCAAGCGTTGCAGGAAATCACTGCCGTTTTCGTCAGGCCGTACCGTCAGCGTTTCCACTGGCCAGGCGCTGAGCAGGTCATAGCGCCCGCGTTCGGCAGCCGGGCGGCCGCTGTCGAGCAACACTGCGCCGGGAGCGTGACGAATCGCCGCGAAGTAGTCGGCGGGGTTGGCCCGGTAGGGCAGCGGGTGTACAGAACAGGTCGACATGCGGGGTGGATCAGCTGTTGGCTTGGGGGAGGCGATTGTAGTCCCCCGAAGGGTTTGGTCCTAGAGCGCGGTTTAAATGGGGCAGCGGGTTTGCTCGCGAAGGCGGCGTATCAGTCCCGGTTGTGTTGAATGGCACTCCGCTTTCGCGAGCAAGCCCGCTTCCACAGTTGAGTGGCGTCAGCCTTCAACGGCGGGAATATGCCCGAACATCTCCTGCACGAACTTAACCCGCTCTTCCGGCGTTTCGGTCACGCCCGCAGCTTTCAGTTCTTCCAACCGCGCTTCCACCGCATGGGTACGCAACGTCAGGCCGCAGTCGTTGGCAATCTGGATATTGAGCCCCGGCCGCGCGTTCAGCTCGAGGATCAGCGGGCCTTTTTCCTGGTCCAGCACCATGTCCACGCCGATGTAACCCAGCCCGCACAGCTCATAACAGCTGGCCGCCAACTTCATGAAACCGTCCCAGTTGGGCAGTTGCACGCCATCCACCGCGTTGGTGGTGTCGGGGTGTTTGGTGATGATGTTGTTCAGCCAGGTGCCGCGCAGCGTCAAGCCCGTGGCCAGGTCGACACCCACGCCAATCGCGCCCTGGTGCAGGTTGGCCTTGCCGCCGGATTGGCGCGTCGGCAAGCGCAGCATGGCCATTACCGGGTAACCCATCAGCACAATAATGCGGATGTCCGGCACGCCTTCGTAGCTGATGCTCTTGAAGATCTGGTCGGGCACCACGCGGTATTCGATCAGCGCGCGGTCACGGTGGCCGCCCAGGGAATACAGGCCGGTGAGGATGCTGGAAATCTGGTGTTCGATTTCTTCATGGCTGATGATCTTGCCGGACACCGTGCGATAGCGCCCTTCAAACCGGTCGGCCACCACCAGGATGCCATCGCCGCCGGCACCCTGGGCCGGCTTGATCACGAAGTCGCTGCGCCCGCCGATGATCTCGTCGAGCTTGTCGATTTCTTTCTCGGTGGAAATGATCCCGTACATTTCCGGCACGTGAATGCCGGCCGCCATCGCCCGTTCCTTGGTGATGATCTTGTCATCCACAATCGGGTACAGGCTGCGCTTGTTGTACTTGAGCACGTAGTCGGCGTTGCGCCGGTTGATGCCCATGATGCCCCGCGCTTCCAGGGCCTTCCAGGTCTTCCAGAAGCCGAACATTACGAATCAGCCTTGAGGAAGGCCTTGAAACGCACCAGTTCGGTCAGGCGGTAGCCGCGATAACGACCCATGGCCAGCATGAAGCCCACCAGGATCAACAGGACTGCCGGGAAGGTGAACACGAAGTAGATCAGCTCCGGCACGCTCATGATGATGTGCGCCAGCGAGGCGGCGAACAGCGTACCGATCGCCACTTTCAGCGCATGGTTGGCGCCGCGTTCTTCCCAGGTGATCGACAGGCGTTCGATGGTCATGGTCAGAATCACCATCGGGAACAGCGCCACCGACAGCCCGCGCTCAAGGCCCAGCTTGTGGCTGAACAAACTGATGGCTGCAATCAGCACCACCACGAAGGTCAGCACCACCGACAGCCTCGGCAGCATCTGCAGCTTCAAGTGTTCCAGGTACGACCTGAGCGACAAGCCCAGCGCGGTAATAATGGTGAACAGCACAATGCCAAAGCCCAACTGCGTCTCGCGGAACGCCAGGGCAATCAGCACCGGCGTAAAGGTGCCCAGCGTCTGCAGGCCGATCAGGTTGCGCAGGATCAGAATCACCAGCACGCCAATCGGGATCATCACCATGATCATGAAGGTCTGCTGGGTTTGCAGCGGCAGGCCGTACAGCGAGTATTCGAGGAAGTTGGCGTCGGTGTTCTCGTCGGTCAGCTTGGCCAGGCGAATCGCGTTCATTTCGCTGTTGTTCAGGCTGAAGGTCACCATGGCTTTCTTGCCGCCATCGACCGTGATCAGGTTTTCATCGCCGGTCCACCACAGCAGGCGGTCAGCGGGCAGGCCTTGCTCGCCGGTTTCCGGGTTGAAATACAGCCAGTCATTGCCGTTGAAGCTGCGCAGCCATAGTTCCGGGGTTTGCGGCTGGTCGGCGACGAGGCGGATGGTGTGGACTTTTTCCACCGGCACATGGGCGATGGACAGCAATAACTCGACGATCTTGGCCTTGTGCGGCGTCGACGGGTCGCCCGCCAGCAGCAGCTTCACATTGTCGTCGTTGAGGTTGTTGGTGCGCTTGATCGCTTCGGTAATAAAGGTTTCGACGTCGGCCGAATGCTGGCGGATCGGCGCCAGCAAGGCTTCGGCGGCGATTTTTTCCGGGCCTTCCACGGCAATGCTGTCGCGGAAGGTCGGACCTTTGACCTTGACCTTTTCGCCGCTGTAACGCTTGGTCAGCACCAGGCGGTAATACAGCGTCTGGTTGCCCTTGGCGCGGCGCGCCGACCAGGTGACCTTGCGGTTGCCGTCGGTGCGGTTGACGCTCACGCCGTAGTTATTGGAGATGAAACTCTCGTTGAGGCTGACGAAGTCGCGGCTCAGGGGCGGCACGAACATCGAGATCTTCACCGGGTCTTTGGGGCTGGCGACAAACTCGACCTTGGCGTCGATGTTCCACAGGTCGTCGGTGGCGTCCTCGGTGACGGGAATTCCCAGCACGAAAATCTGGTAGGCGGTGACCGAAATACCCAACACCACCAAAATGGTGATGAGGATTTTCAGGTGCAGGGTCAGAGAGCGCATTCGGTTTACTCGGCGGTAGGAGCGTCAGCGGCGCAGGCAGGTTTGCCCGCTGCGTATTTAAGACTGGGGTCGACCAGCGCATCAAAGCGTTTCAAGGCTTCGGAGCCGATCAGCAGCGGGTATTGGAATGCGCTGCGGTCAGTCAAGTTCACTTCGATGCTGCGTAAAGCAGTGCCCATGCAGATGTCCAGGGCGATCACTGGGCGGGCGGTGTAGTTCTTGTCCTCATCGGGGTCGTAGTCACCGGCGCGGCGTTTGATTTTGCTGACGCGGGCCAGGGGGCGTTCGATGGGGTGGGAATGGGCGGTGTCGATGGCCAGGTAGAAACGTACCCAGGATTCACCGTTGCGTTTGAAGCGCTTGATGTCGCGGGCGCTCAACGAGGCGGTCTTGGCGCCGGTGTCGAGTTTGGCCGCCACTTCCAGGTCTATGCCCGCCAGTTTCGCGTATTCATTCAGGCCATACACGGTCTTCTCGGCGGCGCCGCCAAGGCTCGGTATGCACGCTAGGCACAACATTAAAAGGAGGGGCTTGAGTCTCATAGATCCTGAGGCGCTGCAGTGCGATGTTTAATTCAAGGCGACTGGCATTGCTGCGCAATCTCGGGTGCGCCGTTTCATCAAGTGATGTCAGGCAAAAGCGGCGGGCATTCTAACATGATGCTTTTTTGGCGCCAGCGCTGGCAGGCGGCCATGCCCCTATTCAGCGCACACGGGGTTATTAGACGATTGTCGACAATGTTGATTTATTCTTTGACTATTTGGGTCTGAGTGGCTAGTTTTTGCGGCATTGCTTTTAAAGGTGTCGACAATATGCTGGATCAACTGGAAACCCCTGTGGTGGCGCAAGACGATTCCCAGACCATGTCCGAGAACGTCTTCCGGCGCATCCAGGCCGCCATCGTCAAAGGCGAAATCGCCCCCGGCAGCAAGATTTCCGAGCCGGAACTGGCCCGCACCTACGGCATCAGCCGTGGCCCGTTGCGCGAAGCCATCCACCGCCTGGAAGGCCAGCGCCTGCTGGTGCGCGTGCCTCACGTTGGCGCGCGAGTGGTGTCCTTGAGCCATGCCGAGCTGATCGAACTCTATGAAATTCGCGAGTCCCTGGAAGGCATGGCCTGCCGCCTGGCCGCCGAGCGCATGACCGACGCGGAAATCGAAGAGCTGCGCCACGTGCTTCATACCCATGAACGCGACGAAGCGTTCCAGGCCGGCCTGGGCTACTACCAGCAGGAAGGCGACTTCGATTTTCATTACCGGATAATTCAAGGCGCCGGCAATCGCACCCTGACCCAAATGCTCTGCGGCGAGCTGTACCAGTTGGTGCGCATGTACCGCATCCAGTTCTCCGCCACGCCCAATCGTCCACGCCAGGCTTTTGCCGAGCACCACCGCATTCTTGACGCGATTGCCGATCGCGACGGTGAACTGGCCGAATTGTTGATGCGCCGGCACATCGGCGCCTCCAAACGCAACATTGCCCGTCACTTCCCCGACGGCACTTCCTGAAGAGGTGAGTCATGAGTTCTAACAATAAAAGTACACCCGGCCAGCGTTTCCGTGACGCGGTTGCCAGCGAACATCCGCTACAGGTCGTTGGCGCGATCAACGCCAACCACGCGCTGCTGGCCAAGCGCGCCGGTTTCAAGGCGATTTACCTGTCGGGTGGCGGCGTGGCGGCGGGCTCTCTGGGGGTGCCAGACCTGGGCATCACGGGCCTGGATGACGTGTTGACCGACGTGCGCCGCATCACCGACGTGTGCGACCTGCCGCTGCTGGTGGACGTGGACACCGGTTTTGGCTCCTCGGCCTTCAACGTGGCGCGCACGGTCAAGTCGATGATCAAGTTCGGCGCCGCCGCCATCCATATCGAAGACCAGGTTGGCGCCAAGCGCTGCGGCCATCGCCCGAACAAAGAAATCGTGTCCCAGCAGGAAATGGTCGACCGTATCAAGGCCGCCGTGGATGCGCGCACCGATGACAGTTTCGTGATCATGGCGCGCACCGACGCCCTCGCCGTCGAAGGTTTGGAATCGGCACTGGAACGCGCCGCCGCCTGCATCGAAGCCGGCGCTGACATGGTGTTCCCCGAAGCCATCACTGAGCTGGAGATGTACAAGCTCTTTGCCTCCCGCGTGAAGGCACCGATCCTGGCCAACATCACCGAATTCGGCGCGACGCCGCTGTACACCACCGAACAGTTGAAATCTGCCGATGTTTCCATCGTGCTGTACCCGCTCTCGGCCTTCCGCGCCATGAACAAGGCCGCCGAGAATGTCTACACCGCGATCCGTCGCGATGGAACTCAACAGAATGTGATCGACACCATGCAAACCCGCATGGAGCTATACGATCGCATCGACTACCACACCTTCGAGCAGAAGCTCGACGCGCTGTTCGCCGCGAAAAAATAAACCCTGTGGGGGCGAGCAAGCCCGCTCCCACACGCTCCCTGAATAACTACAAAATTGGAGAACAACCATGGCTGAAGCAAAAGTATTGAGTGGCGCCGGCCTGCGTGGCCAGGTGGCCGGGCAGACCGCACTGTCCACCGTGGGCCAGGCCGGCGCCGGTTTGACCTATCGCGGCTACGACGTGCGTGAACTGGCCGCCGATGCGCAATTTGAAGAAGTTGCCTACCTGCTGCTGTACGGCGAATTGCCAACCAAAGCCGAGCTGGCGGCCTACACCGCAAAACTCGGCAAGCTGCGCGACCTGCCGCAGGCGCTCAAAGAAGTGCTGGAGCGCATCCCCGCCGACGCCCACCCGATGGACGTGATGCGCACCGGCTGCTCGTTCCTGGGCAATATCGAGCCGGAAAAAGACTTCAGTGTGCAGCGCGATGTCACCGACCGCCTGCTTGCCGCTTTCCCGGCGATCATGTGCTACTGGTATCGCTTCAGCCACGATGGCAAGAAGATTGATTGCGTGACCGACGAGCCGAGCATCGGCGGCCATTTCCTGCACCTGCTGCATGGCAAGAAGCCGAGCGCGTTGCACGAGAAGGTCATGAACGTGTCGCTGATTCTCTACGCCGAGCACGAGTTCAACGCCTCGACTTTCACCGCCCGTGTGTGTGCCTCGACCCTGTCCGACCTGTATTCCTGCGTCACCGCCGCCATCGGTTCGCTGCGCGGCCCGCTGCACGGCGGCGCCAACGAAGCGGCGATGGAAATGATCGAGCGTTTCGGCTCGGCCGAAGAAGCCGTCGAAGGCACCCTCGGCATGCTGGCGCGCAAGGATAAGATCATGGGCTTTGGCCACGCGATCTACAAAGACAGCGACCCGCGTAATGAAGTGATCAAGGGCTGGTCGAAAAAACTCGCTGACGAAGTGGGCGACAAGGTGCTGTTCCCGGTCTCCGAAGCCATCGACAAAACCATGTGGGAGCAGAAGAAACTGTTCCCCAACGCCGACTTCTACCATGCCTCGGCGTACCACTTCATGGGCATCCCGACCAAGCTGTTCACGCCGATCTTCGTCTGCTCACGCCTCACCGGCTGGGCTGCGCATGTGTTCGAGCAGCGCGCCAACAACCGCATCATCCGTCCAAGCGCCGAGTACATCGGCGTTGAGCAGCGCAAGTTCGTGCCAATCGAACGTCGCTGAATGAGGAGACCGACGAGCCGGGAATGGGCATGAGGTCAAATGTGGCAGGGGGCTTGCCTCCGATAGCAGTCTGTCAGTTGATACAGCTGGCACTGAACCACCGCCATCGGGGGCAAGCCCCCTCCCACATTTTGATCACGTTCCAATTCTGGATCTGCTTCGGTTCTTCTTTTGTAACTACCGTGACCGAGTCCTGACGATGAACACTGAATTTCGCAAACCGCTCCCTGGCAGCCGCCTGGATTTCTACGACGCCCGTGCGGCTGTCGATGCAATCGCCCCCGGCGCCTACGCCACTTTGCCGTACACCTCTCGCGTGCTCGCGGAGAACCTGGTGCGCCGTTGCGACCCGGCCACGCTCAATGCGTCCCTGAGCCAACTGATCGAACGCAAGCGCGACCTCGACTTCCCCTGGTTCCCGGCGCGTGTGGTGTGCCACGACATCCTCGGCCAGACCGCCCTGGTCGACCTTGCCGGCCTGCGCGACGCCATCGCCCTGCAAGGCGGTGACCCGGCCCAGGTCAACCCGGTGGTGCCCACCCAGCTGATCGTCGACCACTCCCTGGCGGTCGAAGCCGGTGGTTCGGACCCGGACGCGTTCGAGAAAAACCGCGCCATCGAAGACCGCCGCAACGAAGACCGTTTTCACTTTATCGAGTGGACCAAAAAGGCCTTCAAGAACGTCGACGTGATCCCGCCGGGCAACGGCATCATGCACCAGATCAACCTGGAGAAAATGTCTCCGGTGATTCAGGTGCGTGACGGCGTGGCGTTCCCGGACACCTGCGTCGGCACCGACAGCCACACGCCGCACGTGGATGCGCTGGGCGTGATCGCCATCGGCGTCGGCGGCCTGGAGGCCGAGAGCGTGATGCTTGGCCGCGCGTCGTGGATGCGCCTGCCGGAAATCATCGGCGTCGAACTCACCGGCAAGCTGCTGCCTGGCATCACTGCCACCGACATGGTGCTGGCGCTGACCGAATTCCTGCGTAAGCAGAAAGTGGTGGGTGCCTGGCTGGAATTCTTCGGCGAAGGCGCCTCCAAGCTGACCCTGGGCGACCGCGCGACCATCTCCAACATGGCCCCGGAATACGGTGCCACCGCGGCGATGTTCTACATCGACCCGCAGACCATCGCCTACCTGAAACTCACCGGCCGCGAAGACGAACAAGTCACCCTGGTGGAGCAATACGCGCGTCACACCGGCCTATGGGCGGATGACCTCAAGGGCGCGCAATACGAGCGCGGCCTGACCTTCGACCTGTCCAGCGTGGTGCGCAACATGGCCGGGCCGAGCAACCCGCATGCGCGCGTGGCCACCAGCGATCTGGCGTCCAAGGGCATCTCCGGCCAGTGGGACGAAGTGCCAGGGCAAATGCCGGATGGCGCGGTGATCATCGCCGCTATCACCAGTTGCACCAACACCAGTAACCCGCGCAACGTGATCGCCGCCGGCCTGCTGGCGCGTAACGCCAACAAGCTTGGGCTGACGCGCAAGCCGTGGGTCAAATCCTCGCTGGCGCCCGGCTCGAAAACCGTGGCGATGTACCTCGACGAAGCGGGCTTGACCCACGAATTGGAGCAGCTGGGTTTTGGTGTTGTGGCGTTTGCCTGCACCACCTGCAACGGCATGTCCGGCGCACTCGACCCGGTGATCCAGCAAGAAATCATCGACCGCGATCTGTACGCCACCGCCGTGTTGTCGGGCAACCGCAACTTCGACGGGCGCATTCACCCCTATGCCAAGCAAGCGTTCCTCGCTTCGCCGCCATTGGTCGTGGCTTACGCGATTGCCGGCACCATCCGTTTCGACATTGAAAAGGACGTGCTCGGCCTCGATGCCAACGGCAAGGAAATCCGCCTGCAGGACATCTGGCCGAGCGATGAAGAGATCGACGCGGTGGTCAAGGCCTCGGTCAAGCCGGAGCAGTTCCGCGCGGTTTACATCCCGATGTTTGCGATTCACGAAGACACCGGCCCCAAAGTCGCGCCGCTGTACGACTGGCGCCCGCAAAGCACCTACATCCGCCGCCCGCCGTATTGGGAAGGCGCACTGGCCGGTGCGCGGCCGCTTAAAGGCATGCGCCCGTTGGCGGTGCTGCCGGACAACATCACCACCGATCACCTGTCGCCGTCCAACGCGATCATGCTCGACAGCGCGGCCGGTGAGTACCTGGCGAAAATGGGCTTGCCGGAAGTCGACTTCAACTCCTACGCGACTCACCGCGGCGACCACTTGACCGCGCAACGCGCGACCTTTGCCAACCCGAAACTGTTCAACGAAATGGTCCAGGAAAACGGCAAGGTCAAGCAGGGTTCTCTCGCGCGTATCGAGCCGGAAGGCCAGGTCACGCGGATGTGGGAAGCCATTGAAACCTACATGGAACGCAAGCAGCCGCTGATCATCATTGCCGGCGCCGACTACGGCCAGGGCTCGTCCCGCGACTGGGCGGCCAAGGGCGTGCGCCTGGCCGGTGTGGAGGCCATTGCCGCCGAAGGCTTCGAGCGTATTCACCGCACCAACCTGGTGGGCATGGGCGTGTTGCCGCTGGAGTTTCTGCCGGGCACCGACCGCCACACCCTAAACATCGATGGCAGCGAAACCTATGACGTGGTTGGCCAGCGCACCCCGCGTGCGCAGCTGACCCTGGTGATCAACCGCAAAAATGGTGAGCGTGTCGAAGTGCCGGTGACGTGCCGCCTGGACACCGCCGAAGAAGTGTCGATCTACGAGGCGGGCGGCGTGTTGCAACGTTTTGCCCAGGACTTCCTGGAATCGGCGGCGACGGCTTAAGGGGATAACCATGGCACACGCAGCGCAAATCAAAATTCCCGCCACCTACATGCGTGGCGGCACCAGCAAGGGCGTGTTTTTCAGCCTCAAGGACCTGCCCGAAGCCGCGCAGGTGCCGGGCGCCGCGCGCGACGCCTTGCTGTTACGCGTGATCGGCAGCCCCGATCCCTACGACAAGCAAATTGACGGCATGGGCGGCGCCACCTCGAGCACCAGCAAAACCGTAATCCTGGCCAAGAGCACCCGCGCCGATCACGACGTGGACTACCTGTTTGGTCAGGTCTCCATCGACAAGCCTTTTGTCGACTGGAGCGGTAACTGCGGCAACCTGTCGGCGGCGGTCGGTTCGTTCGCCATCAGCGCCGGGCTGGTCGACCCCGCCCGCGTGCCCCGCAACGGCGTGGCCGTGGTGCGGGTCTGGCAGGCCAACATCGGCAAGACCATCATCGCCCATGTGCCGATCACCGACGGCGCGGTGCAGGAAACCGGCGACTTCGAACTCGACGGCGTGACCTTCCCGGCCGCCGAAGTGCAGCTGGAGTTCATGGACCCGGCGGCGGAAGAGGAGGGCGGCGGTGGCTCGATGTTCCCCACCGGCAATCTGATCGACGACTTGGAGGTGCCCGGTGTCGGCACTTTCAAGGCGACGCTGATCAACGCGGGCATTCCGACGATTTTCATCAATGCCGAAGACCTCGGCTACACCGGCACCGAGCTGCAAAGCGCGATCAACAGCGACCCCAAAGCCCTGGCGATGTTTGAAACCGTGCGGGCCTATGGCGCGTTGCGCATGGGCCTGATCAAGCATCTTGACGAAGCCGCCCAGCGTCAGCACACGCCCAAGGTCGCCTTTGTGGCCAAGCCTTTGGACTACGTGGCGTCCAGCGGCAAGGCAATCAAGGCCGGTGATGTGGATTTGCTGGTGCGCGCCTTGTCGATGGGCAAGTTGCACCACGCGATGATGGGCACGGCGGCGGTGGCGATTGGCACGGCGGCGGCGATTTCCGGCACCTTGGTCAACCTCGCAGCCGGTGGTGTGGAACGTAACGCGGTGCGCTTCGGGCATCCGTCCGGCACCTTGCGTGTGGGCGCGGAGGCGACCCAGGTGAACGGCGAATGGGTGGTTAAGAAAGCCATCATGAGCCGCAGCGCGCGGGTATTGATGGAAGGTTTCGTACGCGTGCCCGGCGACGCCTTTTAATCCCCGGCACTGAACCCCTGTGGGAGCCGGCTTGTGTGGGAGCGGGCTTGCTCGCGAATGCGGTGTGTCAGCTACACATAAGTTGACAGGCCCACTGCATTCGCGAGCAAGCCCGCGCCCACTAGTGCTTAAGCGCGCTACCCAACACTTATAAGCAGGCAATCAGACCTGCCAACACATGATCAACCCTGACCCTGAGGATGGAACAACCCCTAACTGTTTGGAGAACTGCCATGAGCGCCAACGTCGACCAGAACAACCGCCCCGACTACGACCAGGTCCTGCAGGACATCGCCGATTATGTCCTCGATTACCGCATCGACTCCCAGGCCGCATTGGACACCGCCCGCCACTGCCTGATGGACACCCTCGGCTGTGGCCTGCTGGCCCTGCGTTTTCCCGAGTGCACCAAGCACCTGGGGCCACTCGTGGAGGGCACCGTCGTGCCGTTCGGGGCGCGCGTGCCGGGCACCTCGTTCCGCCTGGACCCGGTCAAAGCCGCCTGGGACATCGGCTGCATCGTGCGTTGGCTCGACTACAACGACACCTGGCTCGCCGCCGAATGGGGCCACCCTTCGGATAACCTCGGCGGCATCCTCGCCGTGGCCGACCACCTTTCGCAAAAGCGCGTGGCCAATGGCGACGCGCCGCTGACCGTGCGCGCGGTGCTGGAAGCGATGATCATGGCCCACGAAATCCAGGGCGTGATCGCCCTGGAAAACTCCTTCAACCGTGTCGGCCTCGACCACGTGTTGCTGGTGAAAGTCGCCTCCACGGCGGTCACCGCCAAGCTGATGGGCGCCAACCGCGAGCAGTTGCTCGCGGCGTTGTCCCATGCGTTTGTCGACGGCCAGGCACTGCGCACTTACCGCCACGCGCCAAACGCCGGTTCGCGCAAATCTTGGGCCGCCGGGGATGCGTCGAGCCGTGGCGTGCGCCTGGCCGATATCGCCTTGCGCGGCGAGATGGGCATTCCGGGTGTGTTGAGTGCGCCGCAGTGGGGCTTCTATGACGTGCTGTTCAGTCACACCAACAACGACCTGGCGCTCAAGCCTGAGGACAAACGCGCGTTCCGCCTGTCGCAGCCCTACGGCACTTATGTGATGGAAAACGTACTGTTCAAGATCAGTTTCCCCGCCGAATTCCATGCGCAAACCGCCTGCGAAGCCGCTGTGACATTGCACCCGCAGGTCAAAGCTCGCCTGCATGAAATCGAGCGCATCGTGATCACCACCCACGAGTCGGCGATTCGCATCATCTCCAAGGTCGGCCCGTTGGCCAACGCCGCCGACCGCGACCACTGCCTGCAATACATGACCGCGGTGCCGTTGGCCTTCGGCAATCTGGTGGCCGAGCAGTACGAGGACGCGTTTCACGCGGCCCACCCGATCATCGATGAATTGCGCCAGAAGATGGTGATCGTCGAAGAGCCACGCTACAGCCGCGAATACCTGGAGGCGGACAAGCGCTCCATCGCCAACGCGGTGCAGGTGTTTTTCAAGGATGGTTCCAGCACCGAGCAGGTGGCGGTGGAGTACCCGATTGGCCATCGTCGGCGTCGGGTGGATGGCATTCCATTGCTGGAAGACAAGTTCAAGGCCAACCTGGCCACACGGTTTACCGCGCAGCGCAGTGACGAGATATTTGCGTTGTGCAAGGATCAGGCGCGGCTTGAGGCTACGCCGGTTAACCGATTTGTGGACCTGTTTGTGGTCTAAACACCACCACAACACTCACTGTGTAAACCCAATCAATGTGGGAGCTGGCTTGCCTGCGATAGCATCACCTCGGTGTTTCTGAAAGACCGAATTGCCTGCATCGCAGGCAAGCCAGCTCCCACATTTTGATGGGTGTTCGCTTAAGTGCCCTACATACTGCCTTCCACATCATCCAGGCTGAAGGTCTCTGTATGGTCGTCATAGGAGAAAATCTCCGCATACCGGCCCCACGCCACCACGCTTTCCAGGGTTTTCTGCACAAAGGCTTCGGTCATCGAGTCCTCCAGCTCCTGCTCGAAGCGCACCCGTGGCGCGCGGTGCCCGCTGCGCTCGAGCAACACCTGATGAATGCGCGCGGCCAGTGGCACGTGCCGGATCAAATGTTCGGCGAACAGGGTTTTGCGTTCCTGGGTGCCGTAGTCGGCGAACAGTTTGCCGGCGTCGGTAAGGGTGATGTCGGCGCCCTTGAGTTCGGCGAAACCCAAATGCTCGAGCATCTCGGCCACCGGGAATAAATCGTCCACTTCCAGCAAACGGCGCTCGGCCACCGTGGGCAAACCTGCGTGGCCGTTGTATGGCTCGGCGGCGAGGGTTTCGATCAGGCCGGCCATCAGGTTGGTCGACACTTCCGGCAGCAGGCTGCCCATTTTCAACTCGGGGATGCCTTTGGCATCGGCGCTGCGCCGGTCGGTCATCAAGGCATAAATGTCGTCGACCATTTGCCGAAAGGTCGGGTCCAGGCGGTTGCGCGGGTGCGCGAATGGCACTTTGATTTCGGCGACCACGCGGCCAGGGTTGGACGACAACACCAGGATGCGGTCGCACATCAGCACCGCTTCTTCGATGTTGTGGGTCACGATCAGGATCGATTTGATCGGCAGTTGCTTGCCGCTCCACAAGTCCAGCAAGTCGGTGCGCAGGGTTTCGGCGGTGAGCACGTCGAGGGCCGAGAACGGTTCGTCCATCAGCAGCAGCGTCGGGTTAACCACCAGGCCACGGGCAAAGCCCACGCGCTGGCGCATGCCGCCGGACAATTCGCGCGGGTAGGCGTTTTCAAACCCGTCCAGGCCGATCAGGTCGATGGCGGCCAGGGCACGGCGGCGGCTTTCCTTGCGCTCGACTTGCAAGGCTTGCAGGCCGGCTTCCACGTTTTCCAGCACGGTCAGCCAGGGGAACAGCGCAAAGGTCTGGAACACCATGGCCACGCCTTCGGCCGGGCCGTTGAGCGGTACGCCGTTGTAGTGGACTTCGCCCGACGACGGCTGAATCAGCCCGGCGATGATGCGCAGCAAGGTGGACTTGCCCGAGCCGGAGCGCCCGAGCATGCCGACGATCTCGCCTTCGTGCAGGCTCAAGTCCACGCCGCTGAGCACTTGCAGCTCGTCTTTGCCCTTGCCGAAAACCCGGTTGACGTTTTTCAGCGAGTAGATTTGCGGGGTATCAGCAGCGTGTTCGGTATTGGTATTCATCACAGCGAATCCCGTCAATTCAAGCGAAGTTTGTTTTCAGCCAGGGCGTACATCGGCCGCCAGACTGCGCGGTTGAAGGCCACCACAAAGATCGACATCACCACCACGCCCAGGGCGATTTTCGGGAAGTCGCCGGCGGCGGTGGTCTGTGCAATGTAGGCGCCCAGCCCGTGGGCGACCACGTTGTCCTGGCCCCAGGACACGTACTCGGAAACGATACTGGCGTTCCACGCGCCGCCCGAAGCGGTAATGGCCCCGGTAACGTAATAGGGGAAGATCCCCGGCAGCATCACCTTGCGCCACCACAACCAGCCGCGGATGCGGAAGTTGGCGGCAGCTTCCTTGAAGTCATTGGGAAACGCGCTGGCCCCGGCGATTACGTTGAACAGGATGTACCACTGGGTGCCCAGCACGATCAGCGGGCTCAGCCAGATGTCCGGGTTGAGCTTGTAGTGCAGGATCACGATGACGAATACCGGGAACAGCAGGTTCGCCGGGAAGGCGGCGAGGAACTGCGCCAGGGGCTGGATTTTCTCCGCCAGGCTGGGGCGCAGGCCGATCATCACGCCCAGCGGTACCCAGATGAGTGATGCGATCAGAATCAGCCCGGTTACCCGCAGCAGCGTGATCAGGCCCAACACGAACACATGGCCGACCTCGGCAAAGGTCACTTCTGTGCCGACGTACTGCACGATGTGATACAGCGCATACGCGGCCAGCAGCGCTATGAGTGTGCCCCACACCCAATCGATCACTTTTGACGCCTTCGGTGTTTCTGCCGGCAACGCCTTGAGCGCACCGCCCGCAAGGCTGAAACGCTTGTTACCGATACGGCTGATGGCACGGGTGATCGGGCGCAGGATGCGCTGAACCACGCGCGTACGCTGGATCAGGTTCAACAGCCAGGATTGCGGCGCGGCGCCCTGAGAGGCCGTGGTCTCCATGCGGAACTTGTCGGCCCAGGCCACCAGCGGACGGAACAGGAACTGGTCATACATCAGGATGACCACAATCATCGCCAGGATCACGTAACCCACGGCGTGCAGGTCTTTCTGGGCAATGGCCAGGGCCAGGTAAGAACCCACGCCCGGCAGGGTGATGGTCTTGTCGCCGACGGTAATGGCTTCGGAGGCGACCACAAAAAACCAGCCGCCGGACATGCTCATCATCATGTTCCAGACCAGCCCGGGCATGGCGAAGGGCACGTCGAGCTTCCAGAACTTCTGCCAGCCGGAGAGCCGCAGGTTGGTCGACACTTCAACCAGGTCGTGGGGCAGCATGCGCAGCGACTGGTAGAAACTGAACGTCATGTTCCAGGCCTGGCTGGTGAAAATCGCAAAGATCGCGGCGAACTCGGCGCCCAGTACACGCCCGGGAAACAGCAACAGGAAAAACGTCACGGTAAACGAGATATAGCCGAGCACCGGCACCGATTGCAGGATGTCGAGCACCGGCACCAGCAGTTTCTCGGCACGCCGGCTTTTGGCGGCCAGGGTGCCGTACAACAGGGTGAAGACCAGCGCGGCGACCATCGCCGCCAGCATGCGCAGGGTGGTGCGCATGGCGTATTCCGGCAGGTTGGCCGGGTCGAGGGAGATCACTTCACTTTGCAACGTGGCGATCGGTGCCCAGGTTTCCCGCGCCGTAATGGAGAAAAACAATAAAAAGCCGATCACCAACGGCAAGGCGACCAAATCCCAGCGATTGGGCAGCAAGCGCAGCGTGGACGCCGGTAAATAGTGACGAAACACTCTGTTCATAGGCAGTCAGTCCTGCAGCGTTCAGGGGCGTGATGGGAGTGAGCTTAGCTGCTGCACGAATGACCCACCGAGAAGGGCGGGCGCTGTTTTCGTGAGTCAGGGGCAACGAGGCGTTGCTGGCGGGATTGTACGTTTCTGAATGTTACAAGCACATAAATTTGCTGTCAGTTTCCTGTACGAACTGCGGCTTATGGGGTGGTGCGCCGGGCGTGCGCCCTGACACAACCGCAAGACACCGCTGTTTTTTGCCTGAGATACAAATAGCCACTTACCCGCCCTACGGTTCCGGAACCCTCTTTCAGAGAAACGCCAATCAGGTAACCAGACGGCGTGCGAACGCAGGCCTTCGAATCGGCAATCACCCCTCCACTACCTGAATCCGGGAAGGTCCCTATGACTAGCGTAAACACTCGACCAGCACCCTACACGGTTGGCTATGAACAGCCTCAAAAGCCGTCGCCCATCAGCTACCAGGACAGCGCCCACGCATCCGAACGCACCAGTACCCCGCCCGATTCGGCGCCGCTGCGTCCCGCGATGACGCCCGAGCAGCGCGGCCAGTTCTCAAGTCATAGCGCCATCGTGAACCCGCCACCGTCACAGGGCTCGGAGGCAACGGACTTGCTGGCAGAACTGACGCAAAAAAATATAGCGCTTCGTGCCAAGTTCCAGGGGTTTGCCGCCGAGGTTGGGCCGCAGATCCAGAGCCTCCAACAGCAAGTCGTCGACCTGACTCAGCAACTCAATACCACTCAACCCTCCTCGAACGAGCCTGAGGCGGCGCCGCAGAACCGTTCTGCAGGTGAGCAGCACACTGCGCCGTCGCAGGCTACGCCGGTTACACAGGACCCATCGGGAACTGAGCCGGGCCAGGCTCAAAGCCTTGAAGCGTTGAACCGTGAGAGCAAAGCGTTTCGTCAGGAAGTGTTAGCGTTTTTCGGAGAGCTCAAGACGGTAATTCAGCAACTGCAAGAGCAAATCCAGGGCTTGGCTCAACGCATTGACGCGATTGGCACGCCTCAGAACGCGGTGCCTTCTGAGCCGGACAATTCCGCTGAGCCGGGTCCGTCACCCGACGCAACTGCGCCCGCGAATGACTCAACGCCGGTCCCGAGCGATGAGCCAGACGCGACTTCTGCGCGTGGCGTCGAAGCACTCATGAGCGAAAACGCCCAGCTCCAGGCTGGGCTTGATCAGATGGAAGCGCAGTTCAAGGCCGTGGTTGCGCAGCTTCAGGCGCAGATCGAAGCCTTGAGCAAGAAAATCAGCGAGCAAAAGCAATAAGGGCTGCACCGCGTCGGCCGTGTATGGGGGCACCCCATACGGGCCGCGTCAGGGTTGATCTATCCCTCGAACCGCAGGATCACCCGGCGGTTGTGCTTGCTCTTCTTCTCGATTTTCTCGCAGAACACCCGGCCGATTTCCTCGGTGTTGATCACATGGGTGCCACCGCATGGCTGGATATCGATGCCGGCGATTTCAATTACCCTCACCGAACCCTGGATCACCGGGGGCGCTACCGCCTGGGTACGGGTGATCTGCAGCAGGGTTGAGTACTCCGAGGCGGGCATCGACAGGGTTTTCACCACGTGTGCCTGCTCAATCAGGGCGTTGAGGTCGCGGGTGATGCTGTCTTTATCGAGGGTCATTTCCGGCAAGTCGAAATCCAGCCGGCCTTTGTCTGCGCTGATGCTGCAACCGGTGACGGGGGCATCAATGATCGAGCACAGCAAATGCAGGCAGGTGTGCATCTTCATATGCTGGTAGCGGCGCTCCCAGTTCAGACCCGCGTCCACCTGGACCCCGGCAGTCAACTGCGGCGGACACTCTTCGACTTGATGCCAGATGATCGAACGCAGCACTGGGTCGCGTACGGTGCCGATCACCTCGACGCGCGTGCCATCGGCCAGTGTCAGGTGCCCGGTGTCGCCCGGCTGGCCGCCGCCGGTGGGGTAGAACAGCGTGTGCTCCAGGGCAATGCCGTGTTCGCTGACAGCAATTACCCGCGCGCTGAAGGCATTCTGATAGGGCGCGCTGTCGAACAGCGCCAGGGTTTCCATGGTGTGCACAGACATGTTCAACCTCCGACAATCAGTGGGCTGGCTTGCAACAGGTGGCGCACCATCGCACTCAAGCCAGGGGGGGAGAGCAGGGTGATTTCAAATTCCGGCCCGCAGATTTTCAGGTTCAGCGGCAAGCGTGGCAGCTGCTCGCCGACGTCGAGGCGGCGCAGGCGAAACTGCAGGTGATGCCGCTCTTTCACGGTGGGCTCCAGCATCAGCCCCTGTAACGGGTGAAAGTCGGCGTCGAGCACCGTGACCTTGTGGCTGGCATTTACTTCGCCGACCACGTGCAAACGCTCGTCCAGGGCAAACGCCCCGAGGTAGTTGCTGTGGTCTGACTCATCGTTTTTCTGCAGTTGAACCTGATTGACCACCTTGACCTTGGTCCCTGCAGGCACGTCCTGGGTGATGACGCACGAAGGGCTGATAAACACGTTGTCGCCGATCAGCACATAACCCAACACGCGGGCGCCGGCGCCGACCTCGACGTTGTTGCCCAGGCGCGGGTGGCGTTTGCCATCC
Organism: Pseudomonas sp. R9.37; assembly: GCF_963878885.1. NCBI lineage: Bacteria > Pseudomonadati > Pseudomonadota > Gammaproteobacteria > Pseudomonadales > Pseudomonadaceae > Pseudomonas > Pseudomonas sp. R9.37. Next base: position 220,014 of record NZ_CAWNZA010000022.1, read on the forward strand.
GGGTTGTTGGCGATCCCACGGGCGCCCAGTGTCACGCCGCAGAGGATGTAGCAGTCGTTGCCGATCTCGCAGGTTTCGCCGATCACTGTGCCGTAACCGTGGTCCAGCACGAAGCGCCGGCCTATGCGCGCAGCGGGATGGATCTCGGCTCCAGAGAGAATTTTGCCCTGGTTGCTGAGCTTGAGAGCCATGCGCGAAAACTCGCCATTGGTTTGATCGGGGAAATGCCATACCAGGTGCGCAAGGCGGTAGAACAGCACGGCCTTGAACGAGGCATAGGATTCCAGAATCAACTCGCCGCGCCCGCGTGACGCCGGGTCGCGATAGGCATAGGCGATCAAGTCTTCGGCCACCGCCTGGGCGGCGTTCTGGATCAGCGGCGCCAGGTGCGGTTCCAGCTGCTTGATCTGCGCAGGCGTCAGGGTCTTGATGAGGTGGGTGAGCAACTCATCGTGCAGCTGTTGCATGTCGATAAAGCCCCCCATGGAGGCACCCCCGCGTTCTGGATGGTTGGGAAACCGGTTATTCGAAACTGGGCAGGTAGCTGTCAGCATTGTCGTAGACCATGGTCAACACCACCGTTTCGGGCGGCAGTTCGGGGGCGAGTTGGGCGATGGCGACCATGTTGGCGGCCGAGGACAAGCCCAGGCTGATGGCGTCGGTGCACATGATGCGTTTGATCATGTCGATGCAGGCCTGGTGCGACACCTTGAGCATGCCGTCGATCACGTCCAGGTTGAGAATGCTCGGGATCAAGCCAATCGACAGGCCCTGGATATGGTGCGGCGCGTGCTGGTTTTTCAGCAGGTCGCATTCCTCCGGTTCCACGCCCATGACCCGCAGTGCAGGCCAGGCGGCCTTGAGCGTTTCGCCGATGCCCGTGAGGTGGCCGCCGGTACCGATGCCGCTGACGAAATAATCCACGCGCCGTTCACCGAACGCGCGGAGGATTTCCGGGGCGGTGGTGTCGCGGTGGGTTTGCGGATTGGCGCCGTTACGCTGCTGGTTGAGCATCACGTAGCTGGGGTTTTCCAGCTGCAGCTCCATGCACTTTTCGCCGTGGGAATTGTTCCCCAGGCGGCTGTCCGACAGCACCACCCTGGCACCGTACAGGCGCAGCAGTTTCTGCTTTTCGGGGCTGTAGTTGTCCGGGATCACCAGCACCACTTTGTAACCCAACACGTTGCCGGCCATCACCAGCCCAATGCCGGTGTTGCCGCCGCTGGGCTCGATGATGGTCTGCCCGGAATCGCGCATCAGCACGCCGCGGCGCTCGGCGTCGAGGATCATGCCCAGGGCGATGCGTGCCTTGTGGCTGCCACCTGGGTTGAGGGATTCCAGCTTGGCGTAGACCTCGATGCCAAGGTCTTCGGAAAACTGCGCCAGACGCACGATCGGCGTGTGGCCGATCACGTCAAGAATGGAGTTATGCAACATCGGTCAGCCCCCGGATCAGTACAAAGGCATGTCGGGTTCGACGTCGCGAACCCAGTGTTTCATGCCGCCCTGCAGGACTTTGGTGTTGGCGAAACCGGCGGCCAGCAAAGTGCTGGCGGCTTGCTCGGCGCGGGAGCCGGCGTAGCAGATCAGGTAATGGGTGTTGTCGCGGCTGAGGCTGTGCAGTTGCTCATCCAGTTCGGCCAGGGGGATATGCACCACGCCTGGCAGTTTGCACACCTCCAGTTCAGTGGCGTCACGCACGTCCAGCAGCACATCGGCGCTGCGGTGGTGTTCAAGCACTTGCTTGAGTACTCGCGGCTTGATGTAGCGTTCTTCGGCCAGTGACGGTTGGCTGGGCACGGCATCGGCGCACACTGTCGGCGCCACGGGTTCGCTGCGACGCAGCGCCGAGCAGCACGGGCAGTCGGCGCGACGCTTGAAGCGGATTTCGCTGAATTTCATCGCCAGCGCATCGAAGCGCATCAACCGACCGGACAGCGGCTCGCCAATGCCGATCAGCAACTTGATGGCCTCGGTGGCTTGAATCATGCCGACCACCCCCGGCAATACGCCGATTACGCCGCCGGCGCTGCAGTTGGGTGCCAGCTCGGCAGGCGGTGCAGAGGGAAACAGGCAGCGGTAGCACGGCCCACCTTTATAGTTGAGCACACTGATCTGCCCGTCGAAGCGGTAGATGGCGCCGTAGACCAGCGGCTTACCCAGCTGCACGCAGGCGTCGTTGACCAGGTAACGCGTGTCGAAATTATCGGTGCCATCGATCACCAGGTCGTAGGCGCCTACCAGCTCCAGGGCGTTGTCGGCGTTGAGGGCGGTGTCGTGCGCGTTAATCTGGATGTGCCGGTTCAGATCCTGCAGGCGCTGCTTGGCCGACTCGACCTTGGGCATGCCCAGTGTGCTGTTGCCGTGAACGATCTGGCGCTGCAGGTTGCTGCTTTCCACCACATCGAAGTCCACCAGGCCCAGGGTGCCAATGCCGGCCGCCGCCAGGTACAGGCTGATGGGCGAGCCGAGGCCGCCGGTGCCGATGATCAATACCTTGGCCTTTTTCAGGTTCAACTGACCTTCGCGCCCGACGCCAGGCAGAGTGATATGACGCACGTAGCGCTGCACTTCTTCATTGCTTAAAGCCTCCACGTCCATGCCGCCCGAGGTGGCGAGCAGCACTTCGATTCTGGCTTTTTCCGGCAAGGGTTCGTCGGCGTCGATCAGTTCTTCCTCGGCCGTGAACAGGAAGTGTTCCTTGAGCTGATTGTTCTGCTCGTGAAACAGGTGCGGGCGCAGCTGCGGATGGCTGCTGCAGAGGTTTTCAATGACTTCGCGCAATGTCGATCCGGTGCCCTCGAGGGTCGATTCCGGCAGCTTGGCCACGCGAACCAGAATGTCGGGGAAAGAGACAGCGTTCATGGACAACTCCGTGTGCAGGTCGTTGAAGGGTTGAGGGGCGAAATGCTTGCCGTCCCAGGCAAACAGCTTTGAGCCCAGGGCCTTGCCCTGGCGTACGTCCACCACCAGGTAGCTCACGGGGTAGATCGGCTCACCCAGGAACAGCGCCTTGTCCTGGTCTTCGTCACTGAAATAGGCGCCGACATCCGGGTGCGAGTGATAGATCACCACCACCGGGTTATCACTGCGCAACGCCTTGTTCATCAACAGGGTGTCGGCCACCGAGAAGGTGTAGCCGTTGGCCGCGCTGCGCGAGTACATCTGGGGGTTCTTGCGGTGCAATTCGTTCTGGATATTGCTGCCCAGGTACACGCTGCCGTCGGCGAAGACAAAACCACAGCATTCCTCTGGGTAGCTGCGGCTGGCGTGGGCATAGATCTGCTCCAGGGCATTGGGGCGGAGGACGTCCATGTTTCTCTCGCGTTGCTGATAGGGGTGGGTCAGGAGGCTCAATTTTTCTTGGCCAGGAGTTTTTCGACAGGCAGCTTGGTGATCGCAAAACCAGCCAGCAGGATGGCGGAATACAGCATCAGGTCACGGGAAATTTCCACGCCTTCGTACCAGGCGCCGATGATCACCGCGAATACCGGGAAGATGATGAACACGAACGACAGAATGATCGGACTCAAGCGCTTGAGCAGCATGAAATACACGATAAACCCGCCCACCGACGCCACCAGCCCCAGGTAGAACAGCGCGCTCCAGGAACGCAGCGTGATGGTTTCGAAGGTTGGAGTTTCAAACCACAGGCCGGCCACAAACAGCATCAACCCGGCAATGCCGATGGGCAGTGTGTTGTAGGTGATCACGCTGATGGCGCTGCCTTTTTGCTTGGTAATGACGTAGCACAAGGCATGCATGATCGCGGCGGTCAGAATCGCCAGCACCCCGAAGAACTCGGCGTGGTCCAGGTGCAGGCCCTGGCTCTTGATGATCATGTAGAGGCTGCCGAAACCGATGCCGATGCCGACTACCTGGGAAAAATAGATCCGCTCGCGCAGAAACAGCGCGGAAAAAATCAGGATAAACACCGGCATGCAGCTGAACAGCAGCGCGGTGAGGCCTGAAGAAACATGCATCTCGCCGTAGTTGAGCAGGTAATAGGGAACGCTGAAGTAGGACAGCGTCACGAATACGAAGAACCAGCGGCTTTCGCGCGGGAACAGGATGGGCTCGCGGCGCACCAGGGCGAAACACAGGAACAGCGGGAAGGCGATCAGGAAGCGCAAGCCCGCGGAGGTCAGCGGTGGCACGCTTTCGACGGCGATCTTGATCCCCAGCCATGTAGTGCCCCAACTCAGGCACACGATAAGAAACATCACGCTGGTTACCAGGCCGGCCAACCACTGTTTCTGAGTTTTTGTTTTTGTTGTGTTTTCAAGAACGGCGGACATTGGCATCGTTTATTGCTTCCCTGAGCCGGAATTGAACTCTATATTGACTGTGTATTAAGTTGTTTCATTCGGTGATTGAACCCGTAAAAGCACACTATTAGGGCGAATGATGGCTGTCAAAACAAATATTGACATGGTGTCAATTATGCGTGAGGGGTTGTCCAGCGGTCAGGGCGTGAAGTACAAGCGCCTGTCCGATGTGATGGAACGGGGCATCCTTGAAGGCTTGATTGAACCCGGACGAAAACTGCCGCCCCATCGGGTGCTTTCCGACAATCTGGGTGTGACCATCGGCACTATCAGCCGGGCCTACGGCGAACTGGAACGCCTCGGGTTGGTGGTGGCGCGAGTGGGTGACGGCACTTTCGTGCGCAAGCGTGGGATGGAGCGCCAGCGTGATGAAGGTTTTCGCAACGTCAGCGAGGAGCCGCGCCATTACTTCGACATGAGCCGTAACATGCATATTCCTGGTCAGGAGACGGTGTTTCTGGCCCAGAGCTTCCAAACGTTGTCGACCAACGCCAAGTTTCTCCAGGACATCAGCGCCTACACCCCGGATGCCGGTTTGCCGCGCTACCGTGAGGCCGGGGCGCAGTGGCTGGTGCAGCGTGATTTTCATCCGATTCCCGAACAGGTCATCTGCGTCAACGGCGGTCAGCATGGCCTGCTGTGCGCGATGATGGCATTGCTGCGAGCGGGCGATACGGTGGTCACCGAACAGCTGACCTATCCAGGGCTGATCACGGCCGCGCGCATGCTCGGCGTGCGCCTGATCGGCCTGGAGATGGATGAAGAAGGCGTGCTGCCGGGCGCGCTGGATGAAGTCTGTCGTAATCACCGGGTGTCGGCGTTGTATTGCACGCCCACCATCCAGAACCCGACCACGGCGGTATTGTCGGTCGCGCGCCGGGAAGCGTTGGTCAAGGTGTGTCGCGAGCACAATCTGCTGATTCTGGAAGACGAAGCCCACGGCGTATTGGTAGAAGATCGGCCGCCGCCCCTCAGCCATTTCGCGCCTGAACGTACGATTTTGATCAGTAGCCTGAGCAAGGCGGTGTCCGCAGGTTTGCGGGTGGGCTATGTGCACGCGCCACCGGCGCTGGTCAGCCGTATTTCGGCGGCCTTGCGCTCGACGTGCTGGATGGCCACGCCAGTCACCCTGGAGCTGGCGACCCAGTGGATCGAAAACGGCACGGCGGAATACCTGCTACGTCAGCAGATCAACGAGATCAGCCGCCGCAAAGCCCTGGTGCGCGACCTGCTGACCGGCCTTGAGTACCGCACCCACCTCAACAGTCCGCATTTTTGGATTGAAGTGCCGGAGCCATGGCGCGCGTCGGAAATCGAAGCGGAACTCAAGCAGAATAATTACCTGATCGCCACGGCCGAGGCCTTTGCCGTAGGGCAAACGGCGGTGCCGCAGTTTATTCGGGCGAGTATCTGTAATACGTCGGGTGACGATCAATTGTTGCGGGCGGGGTTTGATGCGCTGGCGACGGCGTTGGGGCAGGGGGGTGGCCGGTTTCACCTGTAGGCCGGTTTACCGCGTTATCGTTCATCGCAGGCAAGCCAGCCCCCACACGGGAATGCATGCAAATGTGGGAGCTGGCTTGCCTGCAAAGGGGCCGGCCCAGGCAACCCAGTTATTTGAATCGGCGCTCCACGCCTTTTTCCACCAGAATCTTCGCCGAAATCTCTTCCACCGAAAAATGCGTGGAATTGATGTGCGCAATATTCTCGCGGCGGAACAGATTTTCCACCTCGCGCACTTCGAATTCGCACTGTGCGTAGCTGGAATAGCGGCTATTGGGCTTGCGTTCGTTACGAATCGCCGTGAGGCGGTCCGGGTCGATGGTCAGACCGAACAGCTTGTGCTGGTGCGCGCGCAGGGCGGCCGGCAGCGTCAGGTGTTCCATGTCGTCTTCGGTCAGCGGGTAATTGGCCGCGCGGATACCGAACTGCATGGCCATATACAGGCACGTCGGGGTTTTACCGCAGCGGGACACACCCACCAGGATCAAATCGGCCTTGTCATAATAATGAGTGCGGGCGCCGTCATCGTTGTCGAGGGCAAAGTTTACCGCCTCGATACGCTCCATATAGTTGGAGTTGTGGCCAATGGAATGGGACTTTCCTACTGAATAGGAGGAGTGTTCACTCAACTCCTGTTCCAGGGGCGCCAGGAACGTGGAGAAGATGTCGATCATGAAACCATTGGAGGTGGCGAGGATCTCACGGATGTCTTGATTGACGATGGTGTCGAAAATGATCGGGCGAAAACCGTCTTTTTCAGCCGCCAGATTGATTTGTTGTACCATGGCCCGCGCTTTATCCACGCTGTCGATATAGGGCCGCGTGAATTTGGCGAAGGTAATGTTTTCGAACTGCGCGAGCAGGCTCTGACCCAATGTTTCGGCTGTGATGCCGGTGCCGTCGGAGATAAAGAAAGCAGATCGTTTCATTTGAGCCCTGGGCCTTAAGCTGATGGCGAATCTTGGATATGATAGGCGCGATTTTGCCGTCCCGCAGTGGGCCGCATTCTCACTTATTTTCCAGGTCCAGGCCACAAGCGCTGGCGTTTGCTCCTACTGAGCCGCCGGCGTCCTGAGCTTTTCCAACACAGAAAGTGGAGAGATCACCTTGGTAGAGTACGTAGTTTCCCTCGATAAGCTCGGCGTCCATGATGTAGAGCATGTGGGGGGCAAGAACGCATCCCTCGGCGAGATGATCAGTAATCTTGCAGGCGCTGGTGTCTCGGTGCCCGGTGGTTTCGCCACCACGGCCCAGGCTTACCGCGACTTCCTCGAGCTGAGCGGCCTCAACGCCCAGATCCACGCCGCGCTGGACGCCCTGGACGTCGATGACGTCAACGCCCTGGCCAAGACCGGTGCCCAGATCCGTCAATGGATCATGGACGCCGAGTTCCCCGAGAAGCTCAACGAAGAAATCCGTACCGCCTTCGCTACATTGTCGGCCGGCAACCCGGACATGGCCGTCGCCGTGCGCTCTTCGGCCACCGCCGAAGATTTGCCAGACGCCTCCTTTGCCGGTCAGCAGGAAACCTTCCTGAATATCCGCGGCGTCGAAAACGTGATCCGCGCGGCCAAGGAAGTATTTGCCTCCCTCTTTAACGATCGCGCCATTTCCTACCGCGTACACCAGGGTTTCGACCACAAGCTGGTGGCCCTGTCTGCCGGTGTGCAGCGCATGGTGCGTTCGGAAACCGGCACCGCCGGCGTGATGTTCACCCTGGACACCGAATCCGGTTTCCGTGACGTGGTGTTCATCACCGGCGCCTACGGCCTGGGCGAAACCGTCGTTCAAGGCGCGGTGAACCCGGACGAATTTTACGTACACAAACACACGCTTGAGGCCGGTCGCCCGGCGATCCTGCGCCGCAACCTGGGCAGCAAGGCCATCAAGATGATCTACGGCGACGAGGCCAAGGCCGGTCGCTCGGTAAAAACCGTTGAAGTGGACAAGGCCGAGCGCGCGCGTTTCTGCCTGACCGACGCTGAGGTCAGCGAGTTGGCCAAACAAGCGATGATCATCGAAAAGCACTACAAGTGCCCGATGGACATCGAGTGGGCCAAAGACGGTGATGACGGCAAGCTGTACATCGTGCAGGCGCGTCCTGAAACCGTGAAAAGCCGCACCTCTGCCAACGTTATGGAACGCTATCTGCTGAAAGAAACCGGCACCGTGCTGGTGGAAGGTCGTGCCATCGGCCAGCGCATCGGCGCCGGCAAGGTGCGGATCATCAAGGACGTGTCCGAGATGGACAAAGTCCAGCCGGGCGACGTGCTGGTGTCCGACATGACCGACCCGGACTGGGAGCCGGTGATGAAGCGCGCCAGCGCCATCGTCACCAACCGTGGCGGGCGCACTTGCCACGCGGCGATCATCGCCCGCGAGCTGGGTATTCCGGCAGTGGTGGGCTGCGGCAACGCGACCCAACTGTTGAAAGACGGCCAGGGCGTGACCGTATCCTGCGCTGAAGGCGACACTGGTTTCATCTTTGAAGGTGAGCTGGGCTTCGACATCAAGCAAAACTCCATCGATGCCATGCCGGACCTGCCGTTCAAGATCATGATGAACGTCGGCAACCCGGACCGCGCCTTTGATTTTGCGCAGTTGCCGAACGCCGGTGTGGGCCTGGCCCGCCTGGAATTCATCATCAACCGCATGATCGGCGTGCACCCCAAGGCTCTGCTGAACTACGACGGCCTGCCGCTGGACATCAAGGAAAGCGTCGACAAGCGCATCGCCGGCTACAACGATCCGGTGGGCTTCTACGTCGAGAAACTGGTGGAAGGCATCAGCACCCTGGCGGCGGCGTTCTACCCGAAAAAGGTGATCGTGCGGCTGTCGGACTTCAAGTCCAACGAATACGCCAACCTGATCGGCGGCAAGCTCTACGAGCCGGAAGAAGAAAACCCGATGCTGGGCTTCCGTGGTGCCTCGCGCTACATCAGCGAGGCCTTCCGCGATTGCTTCGAGCTTGAGTGCCGTGCTCTCAAGCGCGTGCGCAATGAGATGGGCCTGACCAACGTCGAGATCATGGTGCCGTTCGTGCGTACCTTGGGCGAAGCGAGCCAAGTGGTCGACCTGCTCGCAGAAAACGGCCTGAGCCGTGGTGAAAACGGCCTGCGTGTCATCATGATGTGCGAGCTGCCGTCCAACGCCATTTTGGCCGAAGAGTTCCTGGAGTTCTTCGACGGTTTCTCCATTGGCTCCAACGATCTGACTCAGCTGACCCTGGGCCTGGACCGTGACTCGGGGATCATCGCCCACCTGTTCGATGAGCGTAACCCTGCGGTCAAGAAGCTGCTGGCCAACGCCATCCAGGCCTGTAACAAGGCCGGCAAGTACATCGGCATCTGCGGCCAGGGCCCTTCCGACCACCCGGACCTGGCCAAATGGCTGATGGAACAGGGTATCGAGAGCGTCTCGCTGAACCCCGATTCCGTGTTGGAAACCTGGTTCTTCCTGGCGGAAGGGCAAGCGTCCGCCTAAGGTCGTGACTTAAAAAGTGCCGGTCACTCCCAAAGGGTGACCGGCATTCTTATCTGTGCAGGGCGGAACTCCTTCCGGACGCCGCCCTTTTTTGTGCAAGAGCATTATGCAAAGCAGCAGCAACCTGTTTCCCGTCGCCCTGATCAGTGCTGAACGTCGCGGCGACCTGAGTGAAGACGTGTACCGCCTCAAACCCGGCAACAGCCCCGACGGTACCGTCGAGCTGGCCGTAACGCGTTTGGGCCTGGCCGATGTCCCGGAAAACCGGGGCACGCCGGTAATTTTATTGCACGGTAGTTTTTCCAACCGGCGTTTCTGGTACTCGCCCAAAGGCATCGGTTTGGGCGCCTATCTGGCGCGCCAGGGCTTTGATGTGTGGATTGCGGAAATGCGCGGGCATGGCTTGTCCAAGCGCAACCATGACTACGCGAGCAATCGCGTTGCCGACTACGCGCGTTACGATTTGCCGGCCATCGGCGCGTTTGTGCGTGAGCAATGTGCACAAATCCCGCACTGGATCGGGCATTCCCTGGGCGGTACCGCACTGGCTGCAGCCCTAGGCGGGCAGTACCTGGGGGCGCCAGCGGTGGCCTCGGTGGCGTTGTTTGGTTGCCAGGTCAGCCGTACCCACTGGCCGTTGAAAATTCCCCCGGTGGAGTGGACCGCTCGTGTGCTCCTGAAACGTTTTGGCGAGGTGTCCGGCGCGCGGCTTAAGCGTGGTCCGGAGGATGAGCCTGCGGGCGTGATGATCGAAGCCATGCGTTGGAACGGCCTGTTCGGTCGCTTTGGCGATGGGAAACAGGATTGGTGGAAGGGCCTCGCGGAAGTCGATGTGCCGTTGTTGGCGGTGAGTGCCGCCGGTGACCAGCAGGACCCGGATTGGGCGTGCCGCAAGTTGTTCGAGCAAGTCGGCTCCGAGCACCGCCAATACTTGTGTCTGGGTCGCCAGCAAGGCTTCAGCGGGGATTTCGGGCATGTCGAGATGTTGGTCAGCAAAGCCGCTCAAGCCGAGGTATGGCCAATGGTAGCGCGGTGGTTGAACGATCCACTGACACCCTTGGCCGGGGCGCACCCGCAGGTACTGGCGGCTGTTTGATCAAGCGCTCTGCCAAGGGCGTTTCACTCGTGTGCGGTTGCGGCTAAGATATGACGCGTTAAACGCTTCTGGTCATATTCAGTCGCGCAGTCGCTATTGCGTTGCGACGAAGTGAGTCCGATCATGGCCGCCGCCAACCGGTGAACCGTTAAAGATTGCCTGTTGCGACACGTTTTTCTGATGTACACCGTGGGATGTTCGACCTCTTCTTTGATGACAGGAGTTTCTCGATGAACCATTACGTGACGCCCGATCTGTGCGATGCCTACCCGGAGCTGGTGCAGGTGGTTGAGCCGATGTTCAGTAATTTCGGTGGCCGGGATTCCTTTGGCGGCGAGATCGTCACCATCAAATGCTTCGAGGACAACTCCCTGGTCAAGGAACAGGCCGATCAGCCGGGCGCCGGCAAGGTGCTGGTGGTCGACGGTGGTGGTTCGCTGCGTCGCGCGTTGCTCGGTGACATGATTGCCGAGAAAGCCGCAAAGAACGGGTGGGAAGGGCTGGTGATCTATGGCTGCATCCGGGATGTCGATGTCATTGCCCAAACCGATCTGGGCGTGCAGGCGCTGGCAACTCACCCGATGAAGACCGACAAGCGCGGCATTGGCGACCTGAACGTGGCAGTGACCTTCGCCGGCGTGACGTTCCGCCCCGGTGAGTACATCTATGCGGACAATAACGGCGTGATCGTCTCGCCCAGCCCGCTGACAATGCCTGAATAAACTGCTGTAGCCGATAGGGGTGAGGATGTTCGAGGAAGAAAACGCGCAATGGGGGCTGGTGCATGCCCTGGTGCTGGACGGTAAAGGCGGTGCGCGTTCGATTGCCCGGACTGAGCTCGACGACTTGCAACTGCAGCCTCAGGAAAGCCTGTGGCTGCATTGGGATCGCAGCCATCCGCAGACCCAGACCTGGCTGCGTAAATCCAGCGGCTTGAGCGAGTTTGCCTGCGACTTGCTGCTGGAGGAAAATACCCGTCCGCGCCTGTTGCCGCTCCCCGAAGCCCAATTGCTGCTGTTTCTGCGCGGGGTCAACCTGAACCCGGGCGCCGAACCGGAAGACATGGTGTCGGTGCGTATCTTCGCAGCGGCCGATCGCGTGATTTCCTTGCGCCTGCGTCCGCTGCGCGCCACGGATGAGTTGCTGGTGCAACTGGCGGAGGGGAAAGGGCCGAAAACCGCTTCGGAACTCATCCTTTATATGGCGCAGTACCTGACCAACAAAGTGCAGGATCTGGTTACCGACCTGTCTGAAGTTGTCGATATCGAAGAAGAAAAACTGGATGCCGACGAACGGTATACTCCGGAACATGGCAGCGTCCTGCAGATCCGTCGGCGCGCGGCAGGGCTCAAACGTTTTCTCGCCCCTCAGCGAGATATTTTTGCCCAACTGACGCGAACCAAATTGCCATGGTTTTGTGATGACGATGCTGACTACTGGAACGAATTACACAACAGCCTCACGCGTTACCTGGAAGAGCTCGAATTGGCTCGAGAGCGCGTGGGGCTTGTGCTTGAGACCGAAGACCGGCGATTGAGCCTGCGGATGAATCGCACCATGTACCGCTTCGGTATCATCACCGGGATTTTTTTGCCGATGAGTTTTCTCACCGGTTTGCTGGGTATAAATGTGGGCGGTATTCCGTTCTCCGCCAGCCCCTACGGATTCATGATTGCGTGCCTGATGATGGTGGCCGTCGCGTTGGGACAATGGTGGCTGTTTCGACGATTGCGCTGGGTTTGACCTGAATATGACCTGAACGTAGTAGGGGGTATATGTGACCCCAGGAAATTAACCCTCGTCTTTTAAATCACTTGCGAGAGGTCTTTATGCACGATCCGTTCGAACAGTCTTTGCGTGACATGCTTAATGCTTCGCCGTCCAACCGTGACGACGACGCCTGCCTGGGTCGCGTGTTGAAAACCGCCAACCGTCAGGTCGGTGCGGGAGATCTGTTCGGGCTGCTCGGTCGCTGGCTGCCGGCGCTGATGATGGCTCTGAACAATGGTTCGGCCCATGTATCGCCGGTTTCCCGTCGAAAACCTCTTGCTCGCACTGCTGATAAGGCTGATTGAATATGGAACTTGATCTCTGGACCCAGAGCCTGGTCACTGCGATGACTGCATTGTGGACCAAGGTGGCGAATTTCATTCCCAACCTGTTTGGTGCTCTGGTTTTGGTCTTGCTGGGCTTTGTCGTGGCCAAGCTGCTCGACACCCTGCTGTCCAAATTGCTTGCAAAACTGGGCCTGGACCGCTTGATGGCAGGCACGGGCCTGACCAAGCTGTTGGGTCGTGCGGGGCTGCAAGTGCCGATCTCGACCCTCATCGGGAAGATCGTTTACTGGTTCGTTTTACTTATTTTTCTGGTTTCTGCTGCTCAGTCCCTTGGACTTGAGCGAGTTTCAGCTACGCTCGACATGCTGGCGCTGTATTTGCCGAAAGTTTTCGGTGGCGCGCTGGTGCTGCTCGTAGGCGTTTTACTGGCACAACTGGCCAATGGGCTGGTGCGCGGCGCCGCTGAAGGCGTGGGGCTGGACTATGCTGCGGGCCTGGGGCGGATCGCTCAGGGGCTGGTGATCATCATCAGTATTTCCGTTGCGATCAGCCAGCTCGAGGTCAAAACTGACCTGCTCAACCATGTGATTGTGATTGTTTTGATTACCGTTGGTCTGGCCGTTGCGCTGGCCATGGGGTTGGGAAGCCGGGAAATTGCCGGTCAGATTCTTGCGGGAATCTATGTGCGTGAGCTGTATCAGGTGGGGCAACAGGTGCGTGTGGGCGAGGTCGAAGGGCAAATCGAGGAGATCGGCACAGTCAAGACGACCGTGCTGACCGATGACGGTGAGCTGGTATCGCTGTCCAATCGGATTCTCCTGGAGCAGCAGGTCAGTAGCCGCTAATCCGGCAAACCCTGCTAATGTACGCCGCCGCAAACCCGGGTAACCGGGCTGCAGCGGACATTGACCTGACTGCCGGCACGACTTGTTTTGAATAAAGCCCAAACGCTGTCCACGCGCTATGACCCCCGTGAGCTCTCTGATGAGGAGTTGGTCGCGCGCGCACACACGGAGCTGTTTCACGTAACACGCGCGTACGAAGAATTGATGCGCAGATATCAACGCACTCTGTTCAACGTTTGTTCAAGGTATTTAGGGAACGATAGAGATGCGGACGATGTCTGTCAGGAAGTGATGCTCAAGGTGCTGTATGGCCTGAAGAACTTCGAGGGCAAATCGAAGTTCAAGACATGGCTCTACAGCATCACGTACAACGAGTGCATCACGCAGTATCGTAAGGAGCGGCGAAAGCGTCGGTTGATGGACGCTTTGAGTCTGGACCCCCTTGAGGAAGCGTCTGAAGAAAAGGCGCCAGCACCCGAGGAAAAGGGCGGACTTGATCGCTGGTTGGTGCATGTGAACCCAATTGACCGCGAAATTTTGGTGCTACGATTTGTCGCAGAGCTGGAGTTTCAGGAAATTGCTGACATCATGCACATGGGTTTGAGTGCTACAAAAATGCGTTACAAGCGTGCTCTTGATAAATTACGTGAGAAATTTGCGGGCGAGACTGAAACTTAGTGCGTGGCAAATATCTCTTACGTGTAGGCAAGTTCTGTTAGACTTGTCGCCGAGTTGTCCCCCGGTTTGTGGGACTGCTTTACAATCACCAGATGGGGATTTAACGGATGAAACTGAAAAACACCTTGGGCTTTGCCATTGGTTCTCTTATTGCTGCCACTTCTTTCGGCGCTCTGGCACAAGGCCAAGGCGCAGTTGAAGGCCAGCTGTTCTACAAGAAGCAGTACAACGATAGCGTTAAGCACATCGAAGACGGCTTCAACCCTGGCGCAAGCATCGGTTACTTCTTGACCGACGACGTGTCGATCAACCTGAACTACGACACCACCAACCACACCCGTTCGAACGACGGTACTGGCAGCCAGAAGATCAAAGGTGACACTGGCAGCGTGACTGCTCAGTACCACTTCGGTCAGGCTGGTGTTGACTCCCTGCGTCCATACGTTGAAGGTGGTTTCGGTCACCAGAGCCGTACCAACGTTGAAGTTGACGGCCACAAAGGTCGCGACCAGTCCACTCTGGCTATCGCTGGCGCTGGTGTGAAGTACTACTTCACCAACAACCTGTTCGCACGTGCCGGTGTTGAGTCCGACTACAACCTGGACAACGGCAAGTGGGATTACTCCGCACTGGTTGGCCTGGGCGTAAACTTCGGCGGTAACGCTGGCGCAGTAGCTCCAGCTCCTACCCCAGCACCAGCTCCAGAGCCAACTCCAGAGCCAGAAGCTCCAGTTGCTCAGGTTGTTCGTGTTGAGCTGGACGTGAAGTTCGACTTCGACAAGTCGGTTGTTAAGCCTAACAGCTACGGCGACGTGAAAAACCTCGCTGACTTCATGAAACAGTACCCACAAACCACCACCGTTGTTGAAGGTCACACTGACTCCGTCGGTCCTGACGCTTACAACCAGAAGCTGTCCCAGCGTCGTGCTGACGCGGTCAAGCAAGTTCTGGTCAAAGACGGTATTGCTCCTAACCGTGTAAGCTCGGTTGGTTATGGCAAATCCCGCCCAGTTGCTGACAACGCAACTGAAGCTGGCCGTGCTATCAACCGTCGCGTAGAAGCCTCGGTAGAAGCTCAAGCTGCTCAGTAATTACTGAGTGGTAAAAAAAAGCCCGGCTTAGGCCGGGCTTTTTTTCGTCTGGCGTTTGCTTCAAGCGCTGGCGGATACGGCCACGCATGCCGCCTGTGCAGCCGCGGCGACACTGCCGATGACCAGGATTGCCGGGCTCTTCAAGTCGAACGCCCGCGCATCCTTGTGCATTTGCCCCAACGTGCTACGGCATTCTCGCTGTTGAGGCAGCGATGCGTTTTCGATCATCGCCACCGGCATATCCTCTGCCATGGCGCCCTCCAGCAGCTGCTGACGGATCTCCTCCAGCTTCGCCACGCCCATGTACACCACCAACGTCGTCCCGCTTTCGGCCAGTGCACGCCAGTTCAGGCTGCTGTTGTCCTGGGTATGCGCCGTAACCAGCGTTACACCGCGACTGACCCCGCGCAACGTCAGCGGGATATCGCAGTTTGTCGCACCGGCCAGGCCCGCCGTGATCCCGTTGACCAACTCCACGTCCACGCCACGTTCGCGCAACCACATCGCTTCTTCGCCGCCACGCCCGAAAATGCACGGGTCACCACCTTTTAATCGCACCACGCATTTGCCTTGCCGGGCATAACGCAGCATCAGGCGATGGATAAAATCCTGTGGCGTCGAACGGCAGCCACCGCGTTTGCCTACGCTGATAATCCGCGCGTCAAGGCAGTGTTCCAGCACAGCCGGGTTGACCAGGTCATCAATCAACACCACGTCGGCCTCATGGAGCGCCCGCACCGCCTTCAGGGTCAGCAGTTCAGGATCACCGGGCCCCGCACCCACCAGCCAGACTTTTGCGCTCATGTTTTTCCCTCACACACTGATTGCGATTGGCTGCGGGTTGCTGGCCAAAAGACGTTTGATTTCCGGTACGCACGAGCCGCATTGCGTGCCGCAGCCCAGCGCCTGTTTGAGCCCGTTAAGGTCCAGGCCGCGAGTGATGCCTGCGCACACGGCGTTTTCGCTGACGTTCTTGCAGTTGCACACAATCTTGCCGCTGGCTGCCGCACCGCCCGGTGGCGCGCTGAGCGGTGCCAGCAGCCAGCGTCGCAATTGATCGTCAGTGCGGCCTTCCAGCCAAAGGCTTTGCAGCCAATGCCGAGCCAGGGTTTCGCCGGCCAAGCGCAACGCGGTAATCCGGCCTTGTTCGATTTTTACGCGTTTACCGATCGAGCGGCGCGGGTCGTCATACGCCATCACAGGACCGTCGTTGAGCCCCAGCAAGGCGTCGATACGCGTCAGCAGTTGCAGGTCGGGCGCCTCGGTGTGTGCCGCGCGCACCACCAGTGCCGGCCGTTCGCGCCCTGCCAGGCTGAGGCTCACGTAGGCAAAGCCCTCGCACAGTGGGCGCAGTGCCTCGACGTGTTGCTGCACATCGCCTTCGATCAACGCAAACAGCTGCCACGGCAGTTGCACAGCCTCCAGTCGCACACCGCTGTGTTTGAGTTCCGGTTGTTTCGACAAAGGGTCGAAGGCTGGCTGGGTCAACGTATTTACGCCCCCCTTGAGAAAACGGTCACCCCAATGCATTGGCAGGAACGCTTGCCCGGGGCGCACGCTGTCATCACTGTTGATGGCAACAATCACGCTGCCGCGACGGCTCTTGAGGTTGACCAGGTCACCGTCCTTGAAGCGATGGCGGCGCAACTCATCCGGGTGCAGGCTCAGCAGTGCTTCGTTCACATGCCCAAACAACTGGGCTGCAGTACCTGTGCGACTCATGCCGTGCCATTGATCACGCAGGCGGCCGGTGATCAGCGTCAGCGGGAAGCGTGCGTCGCGCTGCTCTTTGGCGGCGCGGTAGGGGTCGGCAACAAAGTGCGCGCGGCCGCTCTCGGTGGGGAACACGCCGTCGGTGTACAGGCGCGCAGTTCCAGATTGCGCGCCTGTGGGAAACGGCCATTGCTGCGGACCCATCTGATCGAGCAGGGCATGGCTGATGCCCGTCAGGTCAAGGTCGCGGTTGCGGGTCAGCAGTTTGTACTCATCAAAGATCTGCGAGGGGTGTTCAAAGGCGAAAAGACCCGGTTTTCCGGGACAAAGACGTCTCTCCAGGCGCTGGGCAAAATCCACAGTGATTGCCCAATCCGGACGCGCCTCCCCAGGTGGGGCGATGGCCCGTCGAACGTGGGAAATGCGCCGTTCAGAGTTGGTCACCGTGCCTTCTTTCTCGCCCCAACTGGCCGCTGGCAACAGCAGGTCAGCGAAACGGGCCGTCTCGGTTGTACGAAAAGCCTCCTGTAGCACCACGAAAGGGCACGTATCCAAGGCCATGCGCACGGTGTTCTGGTCGGGCAAAGATTGGGCCGGGTTGGTGCAGGCGATCCACAAGGCCTTGATCTTGCCGGCCTGTACCTGTTCAAACAGTTCGATGGCTGTCAGCCCGGTGCTGGCTGGCAGTTGTTCAACACCCCAATACGCGGCCACTTCGGCCCGATGTTCCGGGTTGGCCGCCTCGCGATGGCCGGGTAGCAAATTCGACAAGCTGCCGGTCTCGCGCCCACCCATCGCATTCGGCTGGCCCGTCAGGGAAAACGGCCCGCAACCCGCTCGGCCAAGCGTGCCGGTGGCCAGGTGCAAGTTGATCAGCGCGCTGTTCTTGGCGCTGCCGGCGGTGGATTGGTTGAGCCCCATGCACCACAGCGACAGAAAACTGCTGGAGGTGCCGACCCATTCGGCGCACAGGCGCAGCTGTTCGACGCTGATTCCGCACAGCTGCGTGACCATTTGCGGCGTGTAGTCATGCACCAGCCGTTTCAGCTCGGCCAGCCCATCGGTATGCGCCTGGATGAAGTCTCGGTCGATCCAGTCTTCCCACAACAACAGATGCAAAATCCCGTGGAATAACGCCACATCCGTCCCAGGCAGGATGGCCAGGTGCAGGTCAGCCAAATCGCAGGTGTCCGTGCGGCGTGGGTCGATCACCAGCACTTTCATCTGCGGGCGCCGCGCTTTGGCTTCCTCAAGGCGTCGGAACAATACCGGGTGGGCGTAGGCCATGTTGCTGCCGACGATCATTACGCAGTCGCTGCACTCCAGGTCTTCATAACTGCACGGCGGCGCATCGGCGCCCAGGCTGCGCTTGTAGCCCACCACTGCCGAGGACATGCACAGCCGCGAGTTGCTGTCGATGTTGTTGGTGCCGACCAGCGCGCGCGCGAGCTTGTTGAAGCTGTAGTAGTCCTCGGTCAGCAATTGCCCGGAAATGTAGAACGCCACGCTGTCCGGCCCGTGTTCGCTGATGGTCTCGGCGAACACGTTGGCCGCGTGCTCCAGTGCGGTTTCCCAGTCGGTGCGTGCTCGCGCCAAGCCTTTGCCCAGACGCAGCTCCGGGTACAACGCGCGGGCCGCCAGGTCGCCGGTCAGGTGCAGACTTGAGCCTTTGCTGCACAACTTGCCGAAGTTCGCCGGGTGGTTCGGGTCGCCTTGTACGCCGAGGATCTGCGCGCCGTCGTGCTCGATCAGCACGCCGCAACCCACCCCGCAATAACAGCAGGTGGACGCGGTGACCTGGCGGTTCATCAACCCGCGTCCCGCAGGGCCAACATGACCCGGCCGTTTTCCACGCGGGCGGGGTGATGGTGCGCGCAGCCGATGTCCGGTGCCTGGGCTTCGCCGGATGCCAGATCAATCTGCCAGTTGTGCAGCGGGCAGGCCACGCGCTTGCCGTAGATCAGGCCTTGGGACAACGGACCGCCCTTGTGCGGGCAGCGGTCATCGAGGGCGAACACTTCGTCATCACTGGTGCGAAAAATCGCGATATCACCTTTGGGCCCATTGATGATTCGCGAGCCCAGGGCGTTGATTTCATCGAGTGCGCAGATATCCAGCCAGTTCATACCGAGACCTCCAGCTGTTTGACGGGGATGACCTCGAATTCCTTTTTCAGCAGCGGCTGTTCCAGGCGTTCTTTCCAAGGGTCTTGTTCGAACGACAGCGAAAACTGCAGACGCTCGTTGAGGGCTTGGCGGCGAGCCGGGTCTTCCAGTACGGCCTTCTTGATGTGCTCCATGCCCACGCGTTGCAGGTAATGCACGGTGCGCTCGAGGTAGAAGGCTTCTTCGCGGTAAAGCTGTAGGAAGGCGCCGTTGTATTCACGGACTTCTTCGGCGGTTTTCAGCTTGACGAAGAACTCCGCGACTTCGGTTTTGATCCCGCCGTTGCCGCCGATGTACATCTCCCAGCCGGAGTCCACGCCGATGATGCCCACGTCCTTGATGCCGGCTTCCGAGCAATTGCGTGGGCAACCGGACACCGCCAACTTGACCTTGTGCGGCGACCACATATTGAACAGGTCATGCTCCAGCTCAATGCCCAGCTGCGTCGAATTCTGCGTGCCAAAACGGCAGAACTCACTGCCGACGCAGGTCTTCACGGTGCGGATGGATTTGCCATAGGCGTGACCGGAAGGCATGTCGAGGTCCTTCCAAACCCCTGGCAGGTCCTGTTTCTTGATACCCAGCAGGTCGATGCGTTGACCGCCGGTGACCTTGACCATCGGCACGTTGTACTTGTCGGCCACGTCGGCAATACGCCGCAGCTCTGACGGATTGGTCACACCGCCCCACATCCTCGGTACTACGGAGTAGGTGCCGTCTTTCTGAATATTGGCGTGGGCACGTTCGTTGATCAGGCGCGATTGCGGATCATCCCTGGCTTCGCCCGGCCAGGTGGAAATCAGGTAGTAGTTGAGGGCCGGGCGGCAGGTGGCGCAGCCGTTGGGCGTGCGCCAGTTCAAGTACCTCATGGTGCCGGCGATGGTCAGCAAGTGCTGATCGCGGATGGCCTGGCGGATTTGCCCGTGGTTGAGGTCGCTGCAACCGCAGATCGCTTTTTCGCTCTTCGGTTTGACGTCCGCGGCACCGCCAACGGTATTGATCAGGATCTGTTCCACCAGCCCGGCGCAGGAGCCACAGGAGCTGGCGGCCTTGGTGTGCTTCTTGACCTCGTCAACGCTGAACAGCCCGTGTGCCTGGATGGCCTTGACGATGGTGCCCTTGCATACGCCGTTGCAACCGCAGACTTCGGCGTTGTCGGCCATGCTCATGGCCTTGTCCTGGCCTTGATGGCCGACATCGCCTAATGCGTTTTCGCCGAACATCAGGTGGTCGCGGATCTCGCCTATCGCATGGTTCTCACGGATCTGACGGAAATACCAGCCGCCGTCAGCGGTATCGCCGTACAGGCAGGCACCGACCAGGATGTCGTCCTTGATCACCAGTTTTTTGTACACGCCGCCAATTGGGTCGCTGAGGGTGATGGTTTCGGTGCCTTCGCCGCCCATAAAGTCGCCGGCGGAGAACAGGTCGATACCGGTGACCTTCAATTTGGTTGAGGTGACCGAGCCCTTGTAGGTGGCAAAGCCCAGCTGCGCCAGGTGATTGGCGCAGACTTTGGCTTGCTCGAACAGTGGCGCAACCAGGCCATAGGCGATGCCACGATGGCTGGCGCATTCGCCGATGGCATAAATGCGTGGGTCGTAGGTCTGCAAGGTGTCGTTGACCAGAATCCCGCGGTTGCACGGGATGCCGGATTTTTCTGCGAGTTCGGTGTTGGGGCGAATGCCGGCAGCCATCACCACCAGGTCAGCGGGGATGACGTCGCCATTCTTGAATTGCACCGAGCCGACGCGGCCGTTGCCGGCGTCGTGCAGTGCCTGGGTCTGTTCACGCAGACGAAACACCAGGCCACGGCTTTCCAGTTCGGTTTGCAGCAATTGGCCGCTGGTCTTGTCCAGTTGCCGCTCCAACAGCCATTCGCCGATATGCACCACGGTCACGTGCATGCCGCGTAGCATCAGGCCGTTGGCGGCCTCCAGGCCGAGCAGGCCACCGCCGATCACAACAGCATGCGTGTGGGTCTTGGCGGTGTCGATCATGGCCTGAGTGTCGGCGATGTCGCGGTAGCCGATCACGCCCTGCAAGGTGTTACCGGGGATCGGCAGGATAAACGGCGTCGAACCGGTGGCGATCAGCAGGCGATCGTATTCGGCTGTGGTGCCGTCTTCGGCGATGACCAGGCGTTTGACACGGTCGATCTGCACCACTTTGCGGTTGAGCAACAGCTTGATGTGGTTATCCAGGTACCAGTCGAGATCGTTGAGCACGATCTCTTCGAACGTTTGCTCGCCGGCCAGCACCGGCGACAGCAGAATGCGGTTGTAGTTGGTGTGGGGCTCGGCGCCGAACACGGTGATGTCGTACAGGTCGCTGCTCAGTTTGAGCAATTCTTCAAGGGTGCGAACCCCGGCCATGCCGTTGCCGATCATCACCAATTTGAGTTTTTTCATGTCGTTCTCCGCAATGGCTCGACCAATTACGCGCAAACAAAAAAAGGCGTCCCCGCTAGTGATCTAGCGAGGACGCCTTTGTCCTGGTCCCGTTCTCTCGGGAAGCTCGCCCTTCGACGTTGAAGGGGCGGCTGTATGTGTGTTGTTGGGGAGGCTAATGCAGTGGCTGTGCCAAGTTGGCCAGCCTGCAGGTTTATTGGGGCTTTGAGTCAAAGCCGCCTGGGGATTTGCCCTCTAGTGGTGCAACAGCCAGTACAGCAGCACCAGATTGACCAGCAGCGACACGGCGGCCAGGCTTTGCCAGACCTTGAGCGGTTCGCGCTCCAGCAAGGGCCGTGGTCGCACGCTCAATTCACGGCGGTCGGCCTGCTCCAGCACCAGCAGCCATTCTTCGGCGGTTTCATAACGTTGCGCGGGTGAGGCCGCCACGGCGCGTTCCAGACTCAGTGGCAACCCGTCAGGCAGGTCGGGACGGTAGCGGCTGGCGCTGACGGGCTGGGCGAAACGCGGCCGTTGGAAAGCTTCGATTTCGCCGTAGGGATAATGCCCGGTCAGCAGGTAATACAAGGTAACGCCAACACTGTATAAATCCTGCTGCGGCGTAGGCCGCTCGCCGCTGAACGCTTCGGGTGCGATAAAACTTGGCGTGCCGGGCAGCAAATGAGCGCGGTCTTCGGAGAGCCCCGGGCAATAGGCCAGGCCAAAATCCAGCACGCGCAGTTCGCCATCGTCGCCCAGCAGCAGGTTTTCCGGCTTGATATCGCGGTGCAGGATTTGTCGCCGATGCAGCAGGCCCATCGCCCGCAGCAGCCGCTCGGCGATGAACTGCCACTGCGCCAGGGGCAATGGGCCCTGTTGCCGGAACAGTTCAGCAAGGGTTTGCCCCGGGTATTCGCGCATCACGTAGTACAGGTGCTGGCGCCCACTGGCCGCGTGAACTTCAGGAAACGCGCGCCCGGCAACCCGCCGCAAAAACCACTCTTCAGATAGCAGCGCTTGGCCGGCATCGCTGTCATCGTCGCGGTTGAGCGGCAAGGTTTTCAGCAGCCAGGGTTGTTGCTGGGCATCATGTACCCGGTACAGCAACGACTGTCGACTCTGCGCCAGCAGGCTTTCAACCTGCCAGCCTTCAAAGCGTTGCCCAGGTTTGAGCGAAGGGGGCAGCGGCCATTGCTGCAACTGCACCAGCGCATCGCCAAGGGTGGCGGCGCCGAGCTGGTCGATGCGCACCAGCAGGGCGCTGGCATTGTCCTGGCTGGCGGCCAGGTGCGCGGCGTTGACCAGCGTGTTGACCGCCACATCGAGGTCAGTTTGCTCGCGCAGGATCGCACTGATGCTGTGCTCACCCAAGGCGGCCCACACACCGTCGCTGAGCAATAAAAAACATTCGCCTGCGCGCAGTTCACCGTCGAGAAAATCCAGCACCAGGTGCTGGTCCAGACCGAGCGCGCGCTTGAGCACGTGCTGCATGCCCGGTTGTTCCCACACATGGTCTTCGCTGATGCGCTGCAACTCGCCGTCCAGCCAGCGATACACCCGGCAATCGCCGACATGCGCGAGGGTGAAACGTTGGCCGCGAAACACCAGTGCACTCAAGGTGGTCAGCAGCGGCTGGCCGCCGCCGTTGGCCTGCAACCAGCGATTCTGCGCCAGCAACAGACGCTCGAGCGCCTGGGCCACGCCCCAGGTTTGCGGCGTGGCGTAGTAGTCCAGCGCCAGCGCCTGCAAGGTCGAGCGCGCCGCCAGGCCGCCATCGGCGCATTGGCTGACGCCATCGGCGATGGCGCACAGGTAACCTTTACTCGCCGCCAGCTCCGCCACGGGGGTGACGACGCGCAGGGCGTCCTGGTTTTCGGCCCGAGGGCCAATGGCGCTGGCCTGCGCGACACTCAGTTGCAAGCCCATCAGACGCGTGCGGCGGTCACGGCAGCCGAACCCCAGGAGGTTCTCCAGCGACGTTTGACCCCGTGCAGGCCGAACCAGGCCAGCACGCCGAGGCTGGCGAACAGCCACAGGGCCATTTGATAGCTGCCGGTGCTTTGCTTGATCGCGCCCATGCCTGCCGCGAGGGCGAAGCCGCCGATCCCGCCGGCCATGCCGATCAGGCCGGTCATCACGCCGATCTCGCGGCGAAAACGCTGGGGTACCAGTTGAAACACCGCGCCATTGCCTGCGCCGAGGCCGAGCATGGTGCAGACGAAAAGTGCCAACGCAGCGTAAGAACTTGGCAGGTTGAAACCCACCGCTGCGATGCAGATCGCCGCCACGCTGTACATGCCGAGCAGGGTGCGAATCCCGCCGAAACGGTCCGCCAGGGCGCCACCCAACGGGCGCATCAGGCTGCCGCCAAACACACAGGCCGCGGTGTAGTAGCCAGCAGTCACCGGGCTCAAGCCGTATTGGTCGTTAAAGTAGCCGGGCAGGGCGCTGGCCAGGCCGATAAAGCCGCCGAACGTCACGCTGTAAAAGAACATGAACCACCAGCTGTCGCGGTCGCCCAGGGCTTTAAAGTAGTCGGCCATGGATTTGGCCTTCGGGCGTTCCGGGGCATTGCGCGCAAGCCAGGCGAAGACAACCAACGTGATGACCAATGGAATCAGCGCGAAGCCGAACACATTGCTCCAGCCAAACGCGGCGGCGAGTACCGGTGCCAGCAATGCAGCAAACACGGTGCCGGAGTTGCCGGCACCGGCGATGCCCATGGCCTTGCCCTGGTGTTCAGCGGGATACCACTGAGAGGCCAGCGGCAGGGCGACCGCAAACGAGGCGCCCGCCATGCCCAGGAACATGCCCAGCAGCAGGGCCTGCTCGTAACTGTGAATGCCCAGTTGCCAGGCGCCGAACAGTGCGGCAATCACAATGACCTGGCCGATCAGCCCGGCAGTTTTAGGCGACAGTTTGTCGGCCAGCATGCCCATCAGAAAACGCAGCACCGCGCCGGCCAGGATCGGCGTGGCCACTACCAGTCCGCGCTGTTGAGTGGTCAAGTGCAGGTCGGCGGCGATCTGCACCGCCAGCGGTCCCAACAGGTACCAGACCATGAAACTCAGGTCGAAATACAGGAACGCGGCAAACAGGGTCGGGGTGTGCCCGGATTTCCAGAAGCTTGATTTCATCACGCACCTCAACGGTTGGGGTCTTGTAAGAAGGCCAAGTGATGGGGCCGCCGGCTAAAGGCCACCCCACCGGCCCCAGGCTCTGGGGCCAAAACGAAAAAACGCCGCCACCGGGCTCGCGAGGGCAAACCGGATGTGCGACGTCTTTGTCGTGGAAGGGGCAACCGCCGTTGGTTACCTGTGGTGAATGCTTAGCAAGAGCTGCGCCAGATCAGCCGAGCAACTCGCTCATGGCGATAATCTGCTCCGCCACCTGGATCAGTTTCTGTTGGCGGCTCATGGCTTGGCGGCGCATCAGGGTGTAGGCCTCTTCCTCGTTGCAATGCTTCATTTTCATCAGCATGCCTTTGGCCAGCTCGATGCGTTTACGCTCGGCCAGTTGCTGGTCGCGCGCCTGGAGCTGGGCGCGCAAGGCCTGATCGCTTTCAAAACGGGCCATGGCCACGTCCAGAATCGGCTGCAGGCGCTGGGCCTGAATGCCTTCGACGATATAAGCGCTGACCCCGGATTTGATGGCCTGGCGCATCACGTTCGGGTCGTGCTCGTCGGTAAACATCACGATTGGCCGGGGCTGATCGCGGCTGACCAGTACCACCTGCTCCATTACATCTCGGCCAGGTGACTCGGTATCGATCAGGATCACGTCCGGGCGCACCGTTTCGACGCGCGCGGGCAGGTCGATGGTCAGGCCGGACTCATCGATCACCTCGAACCCGGCTTCGATCAATGCGGCCTTGAGGCGCCCGACCTTGCGCGGCGTATCGTTGATCAACAGGATGCGTAACATAAAGGTCGTCCTGTCAGCGCTGCGCTTGGTGGCTGGAGTGGTCTGCCATGGCGTGCAGTCGAAAGCTGCGCGCGTAGGCGGCGGGGTCGGAGCCGTCCCAGATTTTGCCGTCGATCAGTTGGCTGCTGCGCATGTCCGCTGCGTTTGCATTGACGCCGACGGCGGCAGCGGCCTGACGGTATAAAGCCAGTTGCTGCACGTGGCGGGCCACGCCCAGGTAGTCCGGATCTTCGCGCAGCAAGCCCCAGCGCCGAAACTGGGTCATGAACCACATGCCGTCGCAAAGGTACGGCAGGTTCACCTCGCCATCGCCGAAAAACCGCAGGGCATGTGGGTCTTGCCACTGGTGGCCGAGGCCGTCGTCATAAGCACCCAGCAGGCGTGGCTCGATGCAGTCGAGCGGTGCATCGAGGTAGTCGCGAGCACTGAGTAATTGTGCGGTGGAGCGGCGGTTTTCCTGGCTTTGCTCGATAAAGCGGCTGGCCTCGAGAATCGCCATCACCAGGATGCGCGCAGTGTTCGGGTATTGATCGACAAACGCCTGGGTGCAACCTAGAACCTTTTCCGGATGATTCGGCCAGATCGCCTGGGTGGTCGCCAGGGTGAACCCCTGGTTTTGCTTGACCGCGCTGGCACACCAGGGCTCGCCGACACAGAACCCGTCGATGCGCCCGGCTTGCAGGTGCGCGACCATCTGCGGCGGCGGTACCACCACGCTGTCGACGTCGTGCAACGGATGAATGCCTTGGCTCGCCAGCCAGTAATACAGCCACATGGCGTGAGTGCCTGTGGGAAATGTCTGTGCAAAGGTCAGTTTTGTGCGGCTTTGGTGCACGTGGCGGTCCAGTGCCTCAGGAGTGATCACGCCTTGCTGTTGCAGGCCGTGGGACAGGTTGATGCTCTGCCCGTTCTGGTTGAGCCCCATCAGAACGGCCATGTCGGTCGGCGCTACGCCACCGATGCCCAGGTGCACGGCATAGATCAGCCCATAGAGGCTATGGGCAGCATCCAGTTCGCCGCTGACCAGTTTGTCGCGCAGGTTGGCCCAGGACGATTGGCGCTTGAGGTTCAGCGTCAGGCCGTAGGGTTGCGCGAAACCCTGGGTGGCGGCGACCACCAGCGAGGCGCAATCGGTCAGTGCCATGAAGCCCAGGTCGAGGCTGCTCTTTTCCGGGGCGTCACTGCCGTTTACCCAGGCCAGCGAATGGTTCACCGGGTTGTTGCCGACCGAATCGTTCATCAACACTCACCTTTGCTCAAAAAAAAGCGTCGTAACCCTTGAGGGTTGCGCGGGTGGCAGCGCAAGTCATTGCAGGGAAACGACGCCATTGTCCGTAAGCCTGCTCCGACGTTGGTGCAGGCTTTGATACAGAGCCCGTAGCAAGGCACATGCCACGGAGATCCAGGCGCAGTCCGCCGTCAGCTTTCCATCAAGATTGAAACTCAGCCGCCTTCCAGTATGGCCGCCTCTTTGCGCCAGGCGGCGAGGAACATCCACGGTGTCTATCAATTCCCCAACCATGAGCCGTTACCGCAGGTTATGCCGTTGGCTGGTGGGCGGTGCATTGCTGTTGGCAAACGCGTGCGCCCTGGGGGATAGCTATCAGGCGCGGGATGAAAGCCTGCATACCTTTTTTACCGCGCTGTCGGTGCCCTTGGGCTTGCCTGTCGTTGTCAGCCGCGAGGTGGCGCGTAAAACCATCACCGGCCGATTCGACCTGGGGGCGGCGCAGCACACGCTGGAAACAGTCGCCGAGCAGCAAGGCCTGATCTGGTATAGCGACGGGCAGGTGCTGTACCTGTACGACGCCGGTGAAGCAAAAAGCTCGGCAGTAGCGCTGCGGCATATCTCGGTCGACAGGCTGCGCGGGTTCATGCGCCGTTCCGGGCTCGATGAATCGCGTTTTCCCCTGAGGGAAAGCGGCGGGCGAATGTTCTATGTGTCCGGGCCACCTAACTATGTCGACCAGGTATTGCACCTGACTCAATTGATGGACAAGCAGCGCACTGAGGTACGCGTCGGCGCACAAACCTTCGGCGTGGTGCAGGTGTACAACACCCACGTGGCGGATCGCACGTATTCGATGGGCGACGACCAGGTCAACCTTCCGGGTATGGCCTCGATGATCGAAGCCGTGCTGGCCAGCGAGCAAAAGAACGACACGCAACGCCCCCCGGGTTTACTGGCCGACAAGAGCCTGGTGGTGATGGCCTATCCGGATTCAAACAGCCTGTTGATCAAGGGCAAACCTGCCCAGGTGAAGGTGCTCGAGGAACTGGTGGCGGAGCTCGACAAGCCCAAGCGGCCGATTGAGGTGTCGCTGTGGCAAGTGGATGTGGAGCGCAGTGAATTCGCCAAGATGGGCGCAGCCTGGGCTCAGCAAACCGATACCGGGGCTTTCGTGACGCGCGTACTGGAACCTTTGGAAGACAACCGCTTGATGGCACAGCTCGGTGTGCTGGAGCGCCGACGCAAGGCCAGGGTCGTCGCGTTTCCCATCATCCTTACCCAGGAAAACGTGCCTGCGGTTTTCCAGGATAACCATACGTTTTACCTGCCACGGCCTGGCGACGATAAGGGTGATTGGCAGCCCGTGCGTTATGGCGTTGAAGCCAGTGTGCTCCCGCGCTTTGCCGGAGCGCATCAGATCGAGATGCTGGTGAACCTTGAGGATGGCCGTCAGATGGACAGCCAATTCAAGCCAGGCTCGGCAGGGGCGGTGGGGCGAATGGCCGTCAGCTCTGTGGTGCGTGTACCTCAAGGCAGACGCTTGTGGCTGGGTGGTTTCCACCGTGAGGGCGAGGCGCCCCGCCATGGTCGACGCGCGCAGGTACGGCTCTTTGTGATCCAGGCGCGGGCGGTCGGCAGTGAGCCGCGGATGTTGGCCGGTGCTGTCGGCCCGCCGCCGCTGACCCCTAGCCAATCTGAGCGCGTACAGCGTGCGTTTGTGCGCGAAAGCCGTGAAGTCCTTGAGTGACATAACCCGTTGGTCAGAGCCCTGAAACGCTTTGTGGTCGGCGACTGCGAAAAGTCCTACGTGGCGCCCGCCGAAAGCCTCGATTACATGGGCTTTTTCCTAACGTTGTTCGCGGCTCAGGTTTTTATAGTCGTGATGTTGGCGTATCGGCCGTTTCTGGAAACAAGGAATTCAATGTCAGTAGTCGGGTGCAGAGGTGTGCATGACCCTCGTGAATGATGGGCTGACGGCTGCCTGGGTGTTTGCCGGGTGGACCTTGCAGGGCGATGGCCGATTGATCGGCGAGGGCGCGGATATTCAGTTGCCGCCCAAGGAGTGGCACGTGCTGCGGCTGCTGTTGGCGTCTGACGGAGCATTGATGACCAAGGATCGTCTGCTTGAGTTGGTCTGGCCCCGAGGGGAGGTGGCAGAGGAATCGCTGACGCGCTGTATCTACGCATTGCGCAAGCAGCTTAAGAAGGACAAGGGCTTTATCAAAACAATTTACGGCAGGGGGTATCGCTTTACCTGTGCCGTGAAAGCCGAGCAGCGCGCAATTCTCCAGACGGGGCCAGGGCGCGTGCAACGCATCTGCTCGGCTTGTGGGCAGGTGACACATGATTAATCGATTGGGCAAAGCGTTGGTGTTGAGCCTGTTGATGGGCAGCCATCAGGCCTGGGCCGATTGCTGGGAAGAGGTGGCTAGCCGCTATGACCTCGAACCTGAGCTTTTGCAGGCCATCGCCGCCGTGGAATCGGGTTACCGTGCGCACGCCGTGAACGCGCTCAACAGCGATGGCTCCCGGGATATTGGCCTGATGCAGATCAACAGCATGCACTTGCCTCGCCTGGCCAAGCAGGGCATTACCGAAGAGAGGTTGTTGAGTGAGCCCTGTTTGTCGGTCGAGGTGGGCGCTTCGATTCTTGCCGGGTTTGTCCAGCGTTTCGGTTACAACTGGACAGCCGTGGGCTCCTACAACGCCGGCGCAGCACCTGAGCGTGAAGCGTTGCGTTTGCGTTACGCAGAAAAAATATGGGCGCGGTATGAGGCGTTGGTGGCACAACGTCATTGACGATTGGACGGCGCACCTCGCACCTGGCGCGCCACCCCGGCTATAATCGGCGCCACCTTTCGCCGCCATCCGAGTCTAGCCCGCCCATGTATACCCTGGCCCGCCAGCTGTTGTTCAAACTCTCTCCGGAAACCTCCCACGATCTGTCCCTGGACCTGATCGGTGCCGGTGGTCGTCTGGGGCTCAATGGCCTGGTATGCAAGGCACCGGCAAAAATGCCGGTATCGGTGATGGGACTCGACTTCCCCAACCCGGTCGGGCTGGCTGCCGGCCTCGACAAGAACGGCGCGGCCATCGACGGGTTTGCGCAACTGGGTTTCGGTTTTGTCGAAATTGGCACCGTGACGCCACGCCCGCAACCGGGCAACCCAAAACCCCGGATCTTCCGCCTGCCGGAAGCCGAGGCGATCATCAATCGCATGGGCTTTAACAACCTGGGCGTCGATCATCTGCTGTCACGGGTTCAAGCCGCGAAATACAAGGGCATCCTCGGCATCAATATCGGCAAGAACTTCGACACGCCCGTAGAGCGCGCCGTCGATGATTACCTGATTTGCCTGGACAAGGTCTACGCCCACGCCAGCTACGTCACCGTCAACGTCAGCTCACCGAATACGCCGGGTCTGCGTAGCCTGCAGTTCGGTGATTCGCTCAAGCAACTGCTCGAAGCCTTGCGTCAGCGCCAGGAAGACCTGGCCGTACGTCATGGCAAACGTGTGCCGTTGGCCATCAAGATTGCGCCGGACATGAGCGATGAAGAAACCGTGCTGGTCGCTCAGGCGCTGGTGGATTCGGGCATGGATGCGGTGATCGCCACCAACACCACCCTCAGCCGTGTGGGTGTCGAAGGGCTGGCGCATGGTGATGAAGCGGGTGGGCTGTCGGGCGCACCAGTGCGCGACAAAAGCACTCACATCGTCAAGGTGCTGGCGGCTGAGTTGGCCGGGCGCTTGCCGATCATCGCCGTGGGCGGCATCACCGAAGGCAAGCACGCGGCCGAGAAGATCGCCGCCGGTGCAAGCCTGGTGCAGTTGTATTCCGGTTTTATCTATAAGGGACCGTCGCTGATTCGCGAGTCGGTGGATGCGATAGCGGCTTTGCCAAAAAGGTAGGCCCGGCTTGTTGGCGATGGCAGGCCAAAAGTACACCTGTGAGTGCGTAGGCCATGTCGCCGTCGGAGCAATAAAAAGGGCTCCCTAAAGGAGCCCCTGGGCCGAAGCCCGCCGCCCTGATGGGGCGTGCGTGGTTAAGTCGTTACATATTCAAGGTGGTGTGTCGGATTAAGTGCCCTGTGTTAGCCGACGGCGTGAAGTTCGTTGAGTCTGTGGATTCCCGCAGTGCCAGTCATACCGTCCCAGTTGTCGCCGCGTCCTTCTCGCCAGCCGTTGATCCAGGCTTGGCGTACCGACGGTAGAGTAAATGGGCAAAGCTCACGGGATTTGCCATGAACGCCATATTGATATCCGCGTAAAAATGCTCTTTCCAACGGATCACGCTTAAGTCTTCTCATAGGGTGTTTCCCTCACTTGTTGACTGTCTTGATATCCTTCGGCCTCGTCTGAGGCCGGGCAGAGTTTTTCTGCCGTTGGTGGGCTCGCTGCCGGCGTGGCGAGCCAATGTGTCGGCGTCGTTACGGCGCCAACCTGTGTTGAGTTCTAACCAATAGGTCACATGGATTCAATGATCGTTTTGTCATAAGCACGTAACGATAACGATGCTATAGCCATAAGCTGGGATGGCTTTTCGCCCCTTTTATTGGGCAAAGCCAGCTATGATGTGCCCTGCATAGAGGATGGGTTTAATCCTTTAGTGAGAATGTCCGCCCGTTGCAGTCGGTTATTATTCGACGAAGGGTCGGAATATTTCTTTTTGTTGCAATCAATTATTTCTCTGCCCCGGAAATTCTGGCCCAAAGGCCCGGCAGCCGGGGTGGGACGGCACATTCGTGCCACGCGAGCACTCTTCGAGAAAAGTGCTTGATTAAAAACCGAGCCGGCGATGCGTCGCCTGTTCATTTATTGCTGAAAAGCCTGGAATGCCCCATGTCGGACCGTTTTGAACTCTTCCTCACTTGCCCCAAGGGCCTCGAAGGCCTGCTGATCGAGGAAGCCGTCGGGCTTGGCCTTGAGGACGCACGCGAGCACACCTCGGCCGTGCGCGGCATGGCCGACATGGAAACCGCCTACCGCTTGTGCCTCTGGTCGCGCCTGGCCAACCGAGTGTTGCTGGTGCTCAAGCGCTTCCCGATGAAGGACGCTGAAGACCTTTACCATGGCGTGCTGGACATCGAATGGGCCGACCACATGGTCCCGGATGGCACCCTGGCGGTGGAATTCAGCGGCCATGGTTCGGGCATCGACAACACTCACTTCGGCGCGCTGAAGGTCAAGGATGCGATTGTCGACAAACTGCGCACCCCGACCGGCGAACGCCCCTCCATCGACAAGATCAACCCGGACCTGCGTATTCACCTGCGCCTGGACCGCGGCGAAGCGATCCTTTCGCTCGACCTGTCGGGCCACAGCCTGCACCAGCGCGGTTACCGCCTGCAGCAGGGCGCGGCACCGTTGAAGGAAAACCTGGCGGCGGCGATTTTGATTCGCGCCGGCTGGCCACGCATTGCGGCCGAAGGCGGCGCGCTGACGGACCCGATGTGTGGCGTGGGTACCTTCCTGGTCGAAGGCGCGATGATCGCCGCCGACATGGCCCCCAACCTCAATCGCGAACTGTGGGGCTTCACCACGTGGCTCGGCCACGTTCCGGCGCTGTGGAAGAAGCTGCACACCGAAGCGACCGAGCGGGCTGCCATCGGCATGAACAAGCCGCCGTTGTGGGTGCGAGGCTATGAAGCCGACCCACGCTTGATTCAACCTGCGCGCAATAACATCGAGCGCGCCGGCTTGAGCCACTGGATCAAGGTGTACCAGGGCGAAGTCGGCACTTTCGAGCCGCGCCCGGACCAGAACCAGAAAGGCCTGGTGATCTGCAACCCGCCGTACGGCGAGCGTTTGGGTGACGAAGCCAGTCTGTTGTATCTCTACCAGAACCTCGGCGAGCGTCTGCGTCAGGCCTGCATGGGTTGGGAAGCGGCGGTGTTCACCGGCGCGCCGGACCTGGGCAAGCGCATGGGCATCCGCAGCCACAAACAGTATTCGTTCTGGAACGGCGCCTTGCCGTGCAAACTGCTGCTGATCAAGGTTAACCCGGACCAGTTCGTCACTGGCGAGCGCCGCACCCCGGAACAGCGTCAGGCCGAACGTGAGCAAGCCGCTTACGATCAGGCCCCGACCGAGCCGGTAGAACGCCAGTACAACAAGAACGGTAACCCGATCAAGCCAGCCCCGGCCCCGGTGGTTGAGCAGGCGCGCCTGAGCGAAGGCGGGCAAATGTTCGCCAACCGCCTGCAGAAAAACCTCAAGCAGCTGGGCAAGTGGGCCAAGCGCGAAGGCGTGGACTGCTACCGTGTGTACGACGCCGATATGCCGGAATACTCCATGGCCATCGACCTCTACCACGACTGGGTGCACGTGCAGGAATACGCCGCGCCGAAATCCATCGACCCGGAAAAAGCTTCCGCCCGGATGTTTGACGCCCTGGCCGCGATTCCCCAGGCGCTGAACGTCGACAAGAGCCGCGTGGTGGTCAAGCGCCGCGAGCGTCAAAGCGGCACCAAGCAGTACGAGCGCCAGAGTGCCCAGGGCAAGTTCACCGAGGTCAACGAAGGCGGCGTGAAGCTGCTGGTCAACCTCACCGATTACCTGGACACCGGCCTGTTCCTCGACCACCGCCCGATGCGCATGCGCATCCAGAAGGAGGCGGCCGGCAAGCGCTTCCTCAACCTGTATTGCTACACCGCTACCGCCAGTGTGCACGCGGCCAAGGGTGGTGCGCGCAGCACCACCAGCGTTGACTTGTCCAAGACCTACCTGGACTGGGCACGTCGCAACTTCTCGCTCAACGGTTTCTCCGACAAGAACCGTCTGGAGCAGGGCGACGTCATGGCGTGGCTGGAAGCCAGCCGCGATGAGTTCGACTTGATCTTCATTGATCCGCCGACCTTCTCCAACTCCAAGCGCATGGAAGGCATCTTCGACGTGCAACGTGACCACGTGCAGTTGCTCGACCTGGCCATGGCGCGTCTGGCACCGGGCGGCGTGTTGTACTTCTCGAACAACTTCCGCAAGTTCGTGCTCGAGGGCAACCTCAGCGAACGCTATGCGGTCGAGGAGATCAGCGACAAGACCCTCGACCCGGATTTTGCACGTAACGCGAAGATTCACCGGGCGTGGAAAATCACCGCGCGCTGATTGCTGCACACAGTTGGAACAAAAAAGCCGCAAGCCTGGCGTATTCCGGGCTTGCGGCTTTTTTGCGCTGGTCAAACAGTGGCCTCATGGCTATAACTTAAGCCCTAGCCAAAGTGACAGCCCCGCACGCTGGCGTTGTGAGTGTTGCCTATGCCGATGCATGCCGTACGCCCCAAAATCCTAGGCTTTATCAGTGAGCAGGCGTCGGCTTGGCTGGTGGCATTGGTGGTGTTATTGGCAGGTTGCGCGCTGACGGTGATTGTTGCCTGGGCCGCCGCCGATCTCTATCAGCAACAGGTTCGCCAGCGTTTTCAGCTGCTGGTCAATGAACGCTACAGCCGCCTGCAGGAGCGCTTCGAAGACCAGGAGCAACGCCTGGCCAGCCTGCAGCGCTTCTTCGTCAACTCAAGTGACGTGTCCCGCGCCGAGTTCGATGGGTTTGCTCAACCCTTGCTGTTGCGCGCCCGCGCCTATGCCTGGGCACCGCGGATTTTTCGCGATCAGCGCAAGCCGTTTGAACAGGAGATCTCGCGCCAGCGCGGCACGCCCTTTGCCATCCGTGAACTGAATTCGTCAGGGGAGTTGGCGCCTGCCGCCGAGCGCGATGAATACGTGCCGGTGTTGTATAGCCAAACCCAAAGCCTGCTGGGCTCGCCGCTCGGTTTCGACCTGTTGGCCCAGCCGCTTCGACGCTCGGTTCTTGAGCGTGCGCAAAAAAGCGGTGCGCCCGCGGTATCCCAGCCGATGCAATTGGTGGGTGTGGAGCCAGCCTATGCGGCCGGGGTTTTGCTGGTGGCGCCGGTGAGCAAGCTGGCTGAGGCCGAGCCCAGCGGCTTTGTGATGGCGGTGATCAGCATGCGACAGCTGGTGGCCGACGGTTTGCCCAAGCCGAACCGCGACAACCTGGTGATGCAGATCGTCGATACCTCCGACACCCAGCAGCGCGTGCTGTATGCCTCCAGCAATGCGGTGGGCGCCAGCGACCTTAGCGCCGCGCGCCGTCTGACCCTGGGCGACCATGTGTATGCCCTCACGTTGCGTGCCAGCCAGGTCTTCGATCAGGCCAACCATTCCTCGATGAGCACCATCCTGACCATGGGCGGGTTGCTCAGCTTGCTGCTCAGTGCCTTGTTGTATGTGGTGGTCAGCCAACGCCAGCGCGCGCTGAAACTGGTGGAGCAGCGCACCGTGCAGTTGCGCCTGCGTGAACAGGAGTTGCGCGGTGCGCACGGGCAATTGCGCAGCGTGCTGAATGCGGCCACCCAAGTCGCGATCATCGCCACTGACCTGCGCGGGGTAATCAACACGTTCAATGCCGGGGCCGAGCAAATGCTGGGGTACACATCCGACCAGGTGCTGGGGCGCATGACCCTGGAAAGCCTGCACCTGGCCGCTGAACTCGAGGCGCGCGCCACCCGTTTGAGCGCGGCCATGGGCAAGCGTATCCCGCCAAGCCAGGCGATGCTGGTGGAGAGCCCGGACCACCTGCACCAGGCGCGCGAGTGGACCCTGTTACGCGAAAATGGCAGCCCCTTGACGGTGAACATGCTCGGCACCGTATTGCTGGATGACCATGGCCTGTGGATCGGGCATCTGGCGATTTACCTGGATGTCACCGAGCAGAAACGCGCCTACGAGGCGTTGGCGGCGCGCGATCGTTTGCTGAAAAAACTCAGTGCCCATGTGCCCGGCGGGATCTTCCAGTTCACCCTGGAGCCCAAGGGCAACGGGCGTTTCATCTATGCCAGCGATGGCATGCGCGACATTTATGAAATCGAAACCGGCGTGTTGCACCAGGACGCGGGCAAGGTCTTCGAACGCATTCATCCCCAGGACGTCGAGCGGGTCCGCCTGTCGATACGCTTGTCGGCGTTGCAGCTGAGCCATTGGCGCGAAGAGTACCGCGTGCTGTTGCCACAACGCGGGCTGCGCTGGATTCGCGGCGAAGCCACGCCTGAAGAACTGCCGGGCGGCGGTACGCTGTGGCATGGCTACGTGTCGGATATTTCCGACCTCAAGCGGGTAGAGGAAGAGCTGCGCGCGCTGTCCATCACCGATTCGCTGACGGGCATTCATAACCGGCGTTATTTCCAGGATCGCCTCAAGGCCGAGATGCTCAGGCTCAACCGCGCCTGTGGGGCGCTGTCGTTGATCATGCTGGATATCGACCACTTCAAGCGCATCAACGACCAGTACGGTCACGCGGTAGGCGATGGGGTTTTGCAGGAGGTGTGCAAGCGCATCAGTCAGCGCCTGCGGCGCACGGATGTGTTTTGCCGACTGGGCGGCGAAGAGTTCGTGGTGCTGTGCCCGCACACTGATTGCGAGCAGGCGTACAGCCTGGCGATGGAGTTGTGGCAGTCGTTGCGCAGTGCGCCGATGGACACGGTGGGCATCGTGACTGCCAGCTTCGGTGTGGCCAGCTGGCGGATCGACGAGGGCATTGATGGGCTGCTGCTGCGGGCGGACTCGGCGGTGTATGTGGCCAAGCAGGCGGGCAGGGACCGGGTGGAGGCCGAGCGACTTAGGGCTTGATTGACAGGTTTTTCCAGACGTCGCGCATTCATGTGGGAGATGGCTTGCCTGCGATTGCAGCGTGTCAGTCAGCGAATTGGAGACTTATGCACCGCTATCACAGGCAACCCCGCTCCCACATTTGATCTGTGTTGCCTTTTAGAGCACCGGCGCAGCCGCCGCCAGCTTCGGCTGGCGATACAGGTCCAGCAGCACCTGGTCCAGCACTGATGAGGCGCCCCACGGTTTCGAATCGTTGAGGATCGCCACCACCACCCAGGTGTTGCCATTGTTGTCGCGGCTGAACCCGGCGATGGCACGCACGGTGTTCAGGGTGCCAGTCTTGACGTGGGCTTCGCCGCGCATGGCGGTGGTCTTCAGGCGTTTACGCATGGTGCCGTCGGTGCCGGCAATCGGCAGCGAGCTGATGTATTCCGCCGCGTACGGGCTTTTCCAGGCGGCTTGCAGCATGGCCGCCATCTCGCGGGCGCTGACACGTTCGGCGCGCGACAGGCCGGAGCCGTTCTCCATGACGAGGTGCGGCGCGGTGATGCCCTTCTTCGCCAGCCACTGACGGACCACACGTTGCGCAGCCTTGGCGTCGTCGCCGTCGGCATCGTTGCGAAATTGCGCGCCCAGGCTCAGGAACAGCTGCTGGGCCATGGTGTTGTTACTGTATTTGTTGATGTCGCGGATGATTTCCGCCAGGTCCGGCGAGAAGGCACGGGCGAGTACTTTGGCATCCTTGGGCACGGGCGCCTGGATATCGCGGCCCTGGATGGTGCCGCCCAATTCCTGCCAGATCGCACGCACAGCGCCGGCGGTGTAGGTGGCGTGGTCGAGCAGCGACAGGTAAGTCTGCGAACTGCAGCCATCGCCCAGTTGGCCGCTGACCGTCACGGTGACACTGCCGTCGGCGGCGGTGACCGGGCTGTAGCGCACGTCGCCGGTGCATTGCTTGGCGTTGGAGACTTTCACCTGGTTGTCGATGCGAATGCTGGCAATCGGCGGCTCGACCGATACGATCACGCGGCCCGAATCGTTGCGGGTCACGAAGCGCAGGGCCTTGAGGTTGACCAGCAGGGCGTCGGGCTTGACCAGGAACGGCTTGTTCTCGTCATTACCGTCGTCATTGAATTCGGGCAATTGCGGCTGGTTGAAGAAGCTGCGGTCGAGCACCAGGTCGCCGGTCACTTGCTGCACGCCATTGGCACGCAGGTCGCGCATCAGCAGCCAGAGTTTTTCCATGTTCAGCTTGGGGTCGCCGCCGCCCTTGAGGTAGAGGTTGCCGTGCAGGACGCCACCGCTGAGCGTGCCGTCGGTGTAGAACTCGGTCTTCCACTGATGGTTGG
The DNA here is from genome assembly GCF_963878885.1 of Pseudomonas sp. R9.37. Taxonomy (NCBI): domain Bacteria; kingdom Pseudomonadati; phylum Pseudomonadota; class Gammaproteobacteria; order Pseudomonadales; family Pseudomonadaceae; genus Pseudomonas; species Pseudomonas sp. R9.37. The sequence continues at coordinate 257,490 of NZ_CAWNZA010000022.1, forward strand.
GGCCGAGCATTTCCAGGGCCGCGTAAGTGGTGACCAGCTTCATGGTGGAGGCCGGGTTCACCGACACGTCGGCGTTGAACACGGTAGGGGTACCGGGGCCGGTGAGGGGCAGCATCACCAGCGACAACGCGGTATTTTGTAGCTTGGCTTTCTGCAGGGCCTGCGCAACGTTGGGTGGCAGGGTGTTGTTGATTGGGGCGGCAGCGGCGGAGAAGGCCAGTGGAAGAAGAAAGCCGGCCAATAACACGCAACGAAAAGATTTGATCATAAGGAATAAAACCCTACTGCTGAGAAGGGTGAAAAAGGCGAGGGGTATGGAAGAAAATCCCTCATTGGTCACGAAAGTGTCGGCATTATGCCCCAAGGTGGATCCAGTTGTAGCTGAACGATAGCTGGTATTGCGCGTTTTTTTGCAGACAGATAGCCGCCTGTCCCAGAGAGTCGGGCAATCCTTGCCTTAAACTGCTAAAGTGCCGCCCGTTATTACTTATGAGGATTGTTCCAATGGCGACTAACCGTTCCCAGCGTCTGCGCAAAAAACTGTGCGTTGATGAATTTCAAGAGCTGGGTTTCGAACTGAACCTGGACTTCAACGAAGGCCTGAGTGAAGAAGCTATCGACGCTTTCCTCGAAGCATTCATCAAAGAAGCCATGGAAGCCAACGGTCTGGGCTATGTCGGCGGCGATGACTACGGTCTGGTTTGCCTGCAGAAGCGTGGCTCGGTCTCCGAAGAGCAGCGTGCTGCCGTTGAAGCCTGGCTGAAAACCCGTTCCGAGCTGACCAAGGCTGAAGTCAGCCCGTTGCTGGACGTGTGGTATCCGGAAAAGCCGATCAACGCGGCTAAGTGATACTGAAAAAACGGCGACCTTCGGGTCGCCGTTTTTTTATGCCTTGCGCCCGTTCAGAATCAGCAGCGTCAACACCCCCGCCACAATCCCCCAGAACGCCGAACCGATGGAAAACAACGTCAAGCCTGACGCGGTGACCATAAAGGTGATCAGCGCCGCTTCGCGTTCCTTCGGCTCATTCATGGCGATGCTCAAGCCGTTGATGATCGAGCCAAACAACGCCAACGCTGCAATCGACAGCACCAGTTCCTTTGGCAATGCTGCGAAGAGTGCCGCCAAGGTCGCGCCAAATACCCCGGCAATCCCGTAGAACACGCCGCACCACACCGCAGCGGTATAGCGCTTGTTGCGATCTTCATGGGCATGCGGCCCGGTGCAGATGGCCGCGCTGATGGCCGCCAGGTTGATGCCGTGGGAGCCGAAGGGCGCGAGCACCAGCGAGGCCAGGCCGGTTGCGGTGATCAAAGGCGAGGCGGGCACGGTGTAGCCGTCGGCGCGCAACACGGCCACGCCGGGCATGTTCTGCGAAGTCATCGCCACCACGAACAGCGGGATGCCGATACTGATGGTCGCCGCCAGCGAGAAATGCGGCGTGGTCCATACCGGCGTTGCCACTTCCAGGTGAAAGCCACTGAAATCCAGCAACCCCATCAGCCCCGACAGCACAGTGCCGAGCACCAGCGCGGCGAGTACAGCATAGCGGGGCGACAGGCGCTTGATGATCAGGTACGTGAAAAACATCCCCAGGACCAGGCCGGTGCGATGCTGCGCGGCGACGAAAATCTCGCTGCCGATCTTGAACAGAATCCCCGCCAGCAAGGCCGCCGCCAGCGACGCCGGGATGCGCTTGACCAGTTTCTCGAAGCTGCCGGTCAGCCCGCACAGCGTCACCAGTACGGCGCAGGTGATGTAGGCACCAATGGCCTCGCCGTAACTTACGCCGCCCAGGCTGGTGATCAACAACGCCGCGCCGGGTGTGGACCAAGCAATGGTGATGGGCGTGCGATAGCGCAAGGACAGGCCGATGCTGCACACCGCCATGCCGATGGAGATGGCCCAGATCCACGAAGAAATCTGCGCCGTGGTCAACCCGGCGGCTTGTCCGGCCTGGAACATCAGGACCAGCGAGCTGGTGTAGCCGGTCATCATGGCAATGAAGCCGGCGACGACGGCCGACGCAGAAGTGTCGGCCAACGGGCGCAAAGGCGCTTGGGTGGCGTCGTTCATGGAGAGGCGTTCCTTTTACCTGGGTATTTGCCGGTGAAGGCGCAGATTCAAGCCTAAACTCAAACGGAACTACTCGTTGCAATACAGCCAACGCAGCAAACAGCCGTACAGTGTGTTGGCGCATTGGGTTGTGTACAATGTGCCCTGTTTTTAGGTGATACTTGCCAGCAACCCGCGCTTGCCGTATTACCGTTAATTCGCCGCCGTTCTCCAAACCCGAGTGCCCATGAACGAACAGTTGCAACCTCTCAAGAAACAACCGCGAGCCGGCAAGGCCGGTCGCAGCGGAACCCAGGACGATATTGTCTACGCGCATATCTTCGAGGCCATCCTTGAACAACGCCTGGCGCCCGGAACCAAGTTGAGTGAAGAGGCACTGGGCGAAATCTTCGGCGTCAGCCGCACCATCATTCGCCGCGCGCTCTCGCGTTTGGCCCATGAAGGTGTGGTACTGCTGCGGCCCAATCGTGGTGCGGTGGTGGCGAGCCCGAGTGTAGAAGAAGCGCGCCAGGTGTTCCTGGCCCGGCGTCTGGTCGAACGGGCGATCACGGAATTGGCAGTGCAGCACGCCACGGCCGAACAGCTGGCCGAGCTGCGCCAGATGGTCAACGACGAGCGTGACAGTTTCTCCCGCGGCGACCGCGGTGCCGGTATCCGCCTCTCCGGCGAATTCCACCTCAAGCTGGCCGAGGCGGCGAAGAACGCGCCGCTGATCAGCTTTCAGCGCAGCCTGGTGTCGCAGACCTCGTTGATCATCGCCCAGTACGAAAGCGGCAACCGCTCGCACTGTTCCTACGATGAGCACACGCAGCTGATCGATGCGATCGAAGCACGCGATGCAACGTTGGCGGTGAACCTGATGATGCACCACATGGATCACATCGACAGCAAGCTCAACCTCGATGAGGAAAGCGCGTCGGATGATTTGCATGCGGTGTTCTCGCATTTGTTGCAGACGAAAAAGCCGGGTCGCTCGTCCGTAAAACTGTAAACCCGATCAAAAATGTGGGAGCGGGCTTGCTCGCGAAGGCGGTGGTTCAGTCTAAGTATCTGTTGACTGACACACCGCATTCGCGAGCAAGCCCGCTCCCACATTTGTTTTGTGGCGTTTGTTAGATCAGCGTTGGTGCACGAGATTGCCGGCTGCGTAGGTCTGCAGAACCGCCCGATCATCCCCCAGCGTCATCAACACAAACAGCGTTTCGGCAATGTTATTGGCCTGCTTCAAGCGATAGCTGAGCAGCGGCGTGGCGTTGTAATCCAGCACCAAAAAGTCCGCATCGGTACCCGGCTGCAACGTGCCGATCTTGTCTTCCAGACGCAGCGCCCGCGCGCCGCCCAAAGTGGCCAGGTACAGCGACTTGAACGGGCTCAACCGCGCGCCCTGCAACTGCATGACCTTGTAGGCTTCGTTCAACGTTTGCAGCAGCGAGAAGCTGGTACCGCCGCCCACGTCGGTGCCCAAGCCGACATTCAATTTGTGCTTTTCGGCCATCGGCAAGTTGAACAACCCACTGCCGAGGAAGAAGTTCGACGTCGGGCAGAACGCCACCGCCGAACCCGTCTCCGCCAACCGTGCGCACTCGTCATCACACAGGTGCACGCCGTGGGCAAACACCGAGCGCTCACCCAGCAATTTGTAGTGGTCATACACGTCCAGGTAGCCCTTGCGCTCCGGGAACAGCTCTTTTACCCATGCCACTTCCTGCAGGTTTTCACTGATGTGCGTCTGCATGTACAGGTCTGGGTATTCGCCCAGCAGTTGCCCGGCCAGCGTCAGTTGCTCCGGGGTGCTGGTCGGGGCAAAACGTGGCGTGACCGCATAGTGCAAACGGCCCTTGCCGTGCCAGCGTTCGATCAGCGCCTTGCTTTCCCGGTAGCCGGATTCGGCGGTGTCGGTCAGATAGTCCGGCGCGTTGCGGTCCATCATCACCTTGCCGGCGATCATGCGCAGGTCGAGTTTTTCGGCCGCTTCAAAGAATGAATTGACTGATTGCGGGTGCACGCTGCCGAACACCAGCGCCGTGGTCGTGCCGTTGCGCAGCAGTTCCTTGATGAAGATATCCGCGACTTCTTCGGCGTGAGCCTTGTCGGCGAACTGGCTTTCGCACGGGAAGGTGTAGGTGTTGAGCCAATCCAGTAACTGCTCGCCATAGGCGCCGACCATGCCGGTTTGCGGCAGGTGGATATGGGTGTCGATCAGGCCTGGCGTGATCAGCGCATCCTGATAATGAGTAATGTCGATATCGGCGGGCAGTGTCGGGAGCAAATCACTGGCGTGGCCCAGGGCGCTGATCTGGCCGTTATCGATCACCAGCAGGCCGTCTTCGAAATACTCATAGGAAGCTTCGATCCCCACTTCAGCAGGGTCGGCGATGCTGTGCAGGATGGCGGCACGGTAGGCTTTGCGAGTCAAAGGCATGTTCATCTCAATTGATAGCTTGGCTGCGGCGCGAGGCCGGCAGCAGTTTGGCAATGGGTTCGGCGCTCGCGGTGTGCTGGCCGAAATTGGCGTTATAGGTGGCGATGATTTCGCCGGCGATGGAGATGGCGATCTCCACCGGCAGTTTGCCCTTCACCTCGGTGAGGCCCATCGGGCAGCGCATGCGTTGCAGTTGCGCGGTGTCGAAGCCGCGATCACGCAGGCGGTGTTCGAACTTGACCCGTTTGGTTTTCGAGCCGATCAGGCCGAAGTAGGCAAAGTCGTTGCGTTTGAGCAGCGCGGCGGTCAGTTCCAGGTCCAGCGCGTGATTGTGTGTCATGACGATGCAGTAACTGCCCACTGGCAGGTCGGCAATTTCGTCGACTGGCTCCTCGCTGACGATTTTACGCACGCCCTGGGGAATGTGTTCCGGAAACTCCTGGTCGCGGGAATCGATCCAGCGCACTCGGCACGGCAGGCTTGCCAACAGCGGCACCAAGGCGCGGCCGACATGGCCGGCGCCGAACACTGCAATGTGCGCCTGCACCTGGCCCATGGGTTCGAACAGCAGCACCGTCACACCGCCGCAGCACTGGCCCAGGCTTGCACCAAGGCTGAAGCGCTCCAGATGGGTGTTTTGCTGGCCGCGCACGAGCATGTCGCGGGCGATCTGCATCGCCTTGTATTCCAGGTGCCCGCCACCAATGGTGTCGAAGGTCTGCGCGGCGCTGATCACCATCTTCGAGCCGGCATTGCGCGGCGTGGAGCCGAGCTCTTCGATGATGGTCACCAGCACGCAGGGTTCACCCTGGTTCTGCAGGTCGGCGAGGGCGCTGATCCAGTTGTTCATAGTCACCTCTTGTGGCGTCTGTCAGGCCGCTATCGGGGGCAAGCCCTCTCCCACATTTTGATGTGTGAACACCATCAAATGTGGGAGCTGGCTTGCCTGCGATGGCAGCACCTCGGTCCTAGAGCGAAGCCATCTCGGTTTCAGCCTCAACAGCCTTTGCCGCCTGCAACTGCCGCATCTGCTCGCACCCCCACAACACCCGCTCGGGTGTGGCCGGTGCATCAATCCTGGGCTGATGGCGATACTCACCCACACTCGCCACGGCATCCTTGATGGCGCACCACGAGGCAATCCCGAGCATGAACGGCGGCTCACCCACGGCCTTGGAATGGAACACCGTGTCCTCCGGGTTCTTGCGGTTTTCCACCAGCTTCACGCGTAAGTCCAGGGGCATGTCAGCCACTGCCGGGATCTTGTAACTGGCCGGGCCGTTGGTCATCAGCTTGCCTTTGTTGTTCCACACCAGCTCTTCCATCGTCAGCCAGCCCATGCCCTGGATAAAGCCGCCTTCCACCTGGCCGATGTCGATGGCCGGGTTCAGCGAGGCGCCCACGTCGTGCAGGATGTCGGTGCGCAACATTTTGTATTCGCCAGTGAGGGTGTCGACGATCACTTCGCAGCAGGCTGCGCCGAACGCGAAGTAATAGAACGGCCGGCCCCGCGCCTGGCTGCGGTCGTAGAAGATTTTGGGGGTCTTGTAGAAACCGGTGCTCGACAGCGAGACCTGGGCGAAATACGCCTGCTGGATCAGGCTCTCAAAGGTCAGGATTTGGTCGCGTACGCGCACGTGACCATTGTGAAATTCCACATCGGCTTCACTCACGTCGTACTTGCGTGCGGCAAATTCCACCAGGCGCTGCTTGATGGTTTCGGCGGCGTTCTGCGCAGCCTTGCCGTTCAGGTCGGCACCGCTGGACGCGGCGGTGGGCGAGGTGTTGGGCACTTTATCGGTGTTGGTGGCGGTGATCTGCACGCGGTCGATGTCGACCTGGAACACTTCGGCCACCACTTGCGCGACCTTGGTGTTCAAGCCCTGGCCCATCTCGGTGCCGCCGTGGTTCAAATGGATGCTGCCGTCGGTGTAGATGTGGATCAGCGCACCGGCCTGGTTCAGGAAGCTGGCGGTAAACGAAATACCGAACTTCACCGGCGTCAGCGCCAGGCCTTTTTTCAGGATCGGGCTGTGGGCGTTGTACAGGCGGATGGCTTCGCGGCGCTCGGCGTATTGGCTGCTGGCTTCAAGTTCGGCGGTCATCTCTTCGAGCATGTTGTGCTCGACGGTCTGGTAGTAGTGCGTGACGTTGCGCTCGGTCTTGCCGTAGTAATTGACCTTGCGCACCGCCAAGGGGTCCAGACCCAGGTGCCGAGCGATGGCGTCCATCACTTCCTCGATGGCGACCATACCTTGTGGCCCACCGAAGCCGCGATACGCGGTGTTGGAAGCTGTGTTGGTCTTGCAACGATGACCATTAACGGTGGCGTCGCCCAGGTAATACGAATTGTCGGCGTGGAACATCGCGCGGTCGACAATCGAGTTCGACAAGTCCGGCGAGCAGCCACAGTTACCCGCCAGTTCCAGATTGATCCCGTGCAGGCGACCCGTGTCGTCAAAGCCCACGTCGTATTCGATATAGAAGGGGTGGCGCTTGCCGGTCATCAGCATGTCTTCGACGCGCGGCAGGCGCATTTTGGTCGGCTGGCCGGTGAGGCGCGCAACCACCGCGCACAGGCACGCGGGGCTGGCGGCCTGGGTTTCCTTGCCGCCGAAACCGCCGCCCATGCGGCGCATGTCGACGACGATTTTGTTCATCGACACGTCCAGCACTTCAGCCACCAGCTTCTGCACTTCGGTGGGGTTTTGCGTGGAGCAGTAGACAATCATGCCGCCGTCTTCGGTGGGCATCACCGACGAGATCTGGGTTTCCAGGTAGAAGTGTTCCTGGCCGCCGATGTGCAGCGTGCCCTGGATACGGTGTTTCGCCGTGGCCAGCGCGCCCGCCGAGTCGCCGCGCTGGTGAGTGTGGCTGTCGAGCACGAAATGCTTGTTGCGAAAGGCCTCGACCACGTCCAGCACCGGCTCCAGGTCTTCGTATTCGATCACCGCCGCCATGGCCGCTTTGCGTGCGGTTTCCAGGTCGCGGGCGGCGACGGCCAACACCACCTGGCCGACAAACTGCACCGTGTCGATGGCCAGCAGCGGGTCGCCGGGCATCAGCGGGCCGATGTCTTTCAGGCCCGGCACGTCTTCGTGGGTGATCGCGATGCGCACGCCGTCAAAGGCGTAGCAAGGCGCGGTGTCGATGCTGAGGATGCGGGCGTGGGCGCGGTCGGACATGCGCGCATACAGGTGCAGTTGGTTGGGGAATTCCAGGCGGTCATCGATGTACTGCGCCTCGCCGGACACATGCTTGGCGGCGCTGTCGTGCTTGACGCTGCGGCCGACCCCGGAGGTCAGGTCCTGGGCGAACAGCTCGGCGAGTTCGGCCTGGGTTTTAACGACGGCGTGATGGTTAGACATAAGCGGTCACCCGAGTCTCGATGTGCGGCGTTTGCAGTTCGATGAAGTATTTGCGCAGCAGGTTTTGCGCGCTCAGCAGGCGGTATTCCTTGCTGGCGCGAAAGTCCGACAGCGGGGTGAAATCCGCGGCCAGGGCGGCGCAGGCTTTCTCCACCGTCGCGGCGTTCCAGGTGGCGCCAACCAGCACGGCTTCGCAGCTTTTCGCGCGTTTGGGCGTGGCTGCCATACCGCCGAAGGCGACGCGGGCCTCGTTGATCACGCCGTTCTCGATCTTCAGGTTGAAGGCGGCGCACACCGCAGAAATATCATCGTCCAGGCGCTTGGACACCTTGTAGGCACGGAACAGTGTGTGGCCCTTGGGCACGATGATTTTCTCGATGAACTCGCTGTCCTGGCGCGCGGTGACGCGGTAGTCGATGAAGTAGTCTTCCAGCGCCAGGGTGCGGCGCACGTTGCCTTTGCACAGCACGATCTGTGCACCCAGGGCGATCAGCAGCGGCGGTGAATCGCCAATCGGCGAGGCGTTGCCGATGTTGCCGCCCAAGGTGCCCTGGTTGCGGATTTGCAGGGAGGCGAAGCGGTGCAGCAAGTCGCCGAAGTCCGGGTACTCGTGGTGCAGCGCGGTGTAGCAGTCGGAGAGGGCGGTGGCGGCACCGATTTCCAGGCGGTCATCGAAGCGTTCGATGCGCTTCATTTCGTCGATATTGCCGACGTAGATCATCACCGGCAGTGTGCGATGAAACTGCGTGACTTCCAGCGCCAGGTCAGTGCCGCCGGCCAGCAGCCGGGCTTGCGGGTAGGCGTCGTAGAGGTCGGCGAGGTCGGCGACGGTCAGCGGCACCAGGCAGCGTTTGTCGCCACTGTTGAGTTCGCCGGTCTGCGTTGGCGCGATGGCTTTGAGGCGGGCGATGGTCTCGGCCTGGCGGCTGTCGAACTGGTCTACGGGTTTGTTGCAGCAGGCCTGTTCGGCGGCGGCCAGGATCGGGCGGTAGCCGGTGCAACGGCACAAATTGCCGGCCAGCGCTTCGTGGGCTTTTTGGCTGTCGGGCGCGTCGCTGTTCTTTTGCAGGGCAAACAACGACATCACAAAGCCCGGTGTGCAAAAGCCACATTGCGAGCCGTGGCACTCGACCATGGCTTTTTGCACGCTGTGCAATTGGCCTTGGTGCTTGAGATCTTCAACGCTGATCAGCTGTTTACCGTGCAGCGACGACACAAAGGTCAGGCACGAGTTGAGGCTGCGATAACGAATCTGCTCGGCACCTTGTTCATCGTGGTGCAATTCGCCGACCACCACGGTGCATGCCCCGCAATCGCCGCTGGCGCAGCCTTCCTTGGTACCGGATTTGCCCAGGTGCTCACGCAGATAGTTGAGCACGGTCAGGTTGGGGTCCAGGGCGTGCTCACTACGGAGTTCCTGGTTGAGTAAAAACTGGATCACGGAAGGCCTCGCAGACTCATTATTGTTGTTAACCGCTTTGCGCCGAATCTAGTCATGTCTGACTTTTCGGTCAACGATTTTCTGACCAGAAGGTCAAGAAATTGCGGTCACAACACTTTCAATTATGGTCCAGTCTTCTGGAACCGTTGTTTTTGACGGCTTCTGGCTTTTCATCGCTGCTTATTTCATGCCAAATTCGCCACCGTGGGCGTAGCGCCATCAGCGGGCCAATGCGCTACACTGCCGCGCTTGTACTGATAGAAGATTCTGAAGGGAAAACATGACGTTCAAGGCGCCGGACAGTCTCGCCGAGCAAATTGCTCACCACCTCGCCGAACGTATCATTCGCGGCGATCTCAAGCCTGGGGAGCGGATCCAGGAACAGAAAGTCACGCTGGCGCTCAATGTCAGCCGTGGTTCCGTGCGTGAAGCCTTATTGATCCTCGAGCGCCGTCACCTGATCGCGATCCTGCCGCGCCGTGGCGCCCACGTCACCGAGCTCACCGCGCACAAGGTGCAGAGCCTGTGCACGCTGATGGGCGAGTTGTACATTCTGCTCGGCAATGCGGTGGCCGAGGGCTGGAAGGTGCAGGCCGACATGGCGCCGTTCCTGCAGATCCAGCAGCGTCTGGTGAATAGTTTTGAGCGTCAGGACATCCGCGCCTTCGTCGAAGAAAGCTTCAACGTGATGCGCGCCGCGTACCCTTTTGCCAACAACCCGTATTTGCAGGAAACCGTCGAGAACCTGCAGCCGGCGATGAACCGCGCCTATTACCTGGCGCTGGATCAACGCAAGGCGTCCATGAGCGAGTACCTGGCGCTGTTCGAGCAACTGCTCGCTGCCGTGCTGGCGCGTGACCTGGCGCAGATTCGCCTGGTGCTGTCCGCCTATGGCCAGCGCAGTTGTTCATTGGTCATCGCTGCGTTGGCGGACGCCTAAACGTGCGGCTCAAGTGCATCAAACTGGCGGGGTTCAAATCCTTCGTCGACCCGACCACGGTGAACTTCCCCAGTAACATGGCGGCGGTGGTGGGGCCCAATGGGTGCGGCAAGTCGAACATCATCGACGCCGTTCGCTGGGTGATGGGCGAGAGTTCGGCAAAAAACCTGCGCGGCGAATCGATGACCGACGTCATCTTCAATGGCTCCACCAGCCGTAAACCGGTGAGCCAGGCCAGCATCGAGCTGGTGTTCGACAACTCCGACGGCACCCTGATCGGCGAATACGCGGCGTACGCGGAAATTTCCATTCGCCGCAAAGTGACGCGCGACAGCCAGAACAGCTACTTCCTCAACGGCACCAAGTGCCGGCGCCGGGACATCACCGACATTTTCCTCGGCACCGGCTTAGGCCCGCGCAGCTACTCGATCATCGAGCAGGGCATGATCTCCAAGCTGATCGAAGCCAAGCCCGAAGACCTGCGTAATTTCATTGAAGAAGCGGCCGGCATCTCCAAGTACAAGGAGCGCCGCCGCGAGACCGAAAACCGTATCCGCCGCACCCACGAAAACCTCGCCCGCCTGACCGACCTGCGCGAAGAGCTGGAGCGCCAGTTGGAGCGCCTGCACCGCCAGGCCCAGGCCGCCGAGAAGTATCAGGAATACAAGGGCGAAGAACGCCAGCTCAAGGCGCAACTCTCGGCCCTGCGCTGGCAGGCGCTGAACGATCAGGTCGGCCAGCGCGAAGCGATCATCGGCACCCAGGAAATCAGCTTTGAAGCGCTGGTGGCCGAACAGCGCAATGCCGACGCCAGCATCGAGCGTCTGCGTGACGGTCACCATGACCTGTCCGAGCGCTTCAATCTGGTGCAGGGGCGCTTCTATTCGGTGGGCGGCGACATTGCCCGTGTCGAGCAGAGCATTCAGCATGGCCAGCAGCGTCTGCGCCAGCTGCAAGATGATCTGAAGGAAGCCGAGCGCGCCCGCCTGGAGACCGAATCGCACCTGGGCCATGACCGCACCTTGCTGCTGACCCTCGGCGAAGAGCTGGACATGCTCACCCCCGAGCAGGAAATCACCAGCGCCGCCGCCGAAGAAGCCGCCGCCGCCCTGGAAGAAGCCGAAACCACCATGCACGGCTGGCAGGAGCAGTGGGACGCTTTCAACCTGCAATCCGCCGAGCCGCGCCGCCAGGCTGAGGTGCAGCAGTCGCGCATCCAGCAGTTGGAAACCAGCATGGAGCGTTTGGCCGAGCGTCAACGGCGTCTGCAGGAAGAGCGCGTGTTGCTCGCCGCCGACCCGGAAGACGCGGCGATCATGGAGCTGAGCGAGCAACTGGCCGAAAGCGAGATGACGCTGGAAGAGCTGGAGGCCAGCGAAGAACAACAAGTGGAGCGCCTGGAGCAATTGCGTCAGCAACTGCAACAGGCGACCCAGTCGCAGCAGCAGGCCCAGGGCGATTTGCAGCGGTTGAACGGCCGACTGGCGTCGCTGGAGGCCTTGCAGCAAGCCGCGCTGGACCCCGGCACCGGCACTGCCGAGTGGCTGCGCGACCAGCATCTGGCCGAGCGCCCGCGCCTGGCTGAAGGGTTAAAAGTTGAAGCGGGTTGGGAGCTGGCGGTAGAGACCGTGCTCGGCGCCGACCTGCAGGCTGTGCTGGTCGACGATTTTGGTGGCTTTGACCTGGCCGGCTTTACTCAGGGCGACCTGCGTTTGCTCAGCCCGGCGGCCGATGGCACGCGCGTGCCGGGCAGTCTGCTGGACAAGGTTGAGGCGGCGATTGACCTGTCGCCCTGGCTGGGGCAGGTCAAACCGGTGGATTCCCTGGAGCAAGCCCTGGCGCAGCGCGGCCAACTGGGCGCGGGCGAAAGCCTGATCAGCCGCGACGGCTACTGGGTCGGCCGCCACTTCCTGCGTGTGCGCCGTGCCAGCGAAGCGGAAAGCGGCGTATTGGCCCGTGGCCAGGAAATCGTCAACCTGAGCGCCGAGCGCGAGGAACGCGAAGCCACCCTCGAACGCCTGGAAACCGAACTGCAAACCCTGCGCGCCACCCAGCGCCAGCAAGAGACCGGCCGCGAACACCTGCGCCGCCTGTTGCAGGACGAAGCGCGCCAGCAAGGTGAACTCAAGGCCCAGCTGTCGGCGAGCAAGGCCAAGGTCGAGCAGTTGACCCTGCGCCGCACCCGTCTTGACGAAGAAGTGGCGGAGATGGGCGAGCAACGCGCCCTCGAGCACGAACAGATCGGTGAGGCGCGCCTGCAACTGCAGGAAGCCCTCGACAGCATGGCGCTGGACACCGAGCAGCGCGAACTGCTGCTGGCCCAGCGCGACAGCCTGCGCGAACGCCTTGACCGCGTGCGCCAGGAAGCGCGCCAGCACAAAGATCACGCTCACCAATTGGCGGTGCGCCTCGGTTCATTGCAGGCTCAGCACGCGTCCACGCGTCAGGCCCTTGAGCGCCTGGAAATGCAATCCGAACGCCTCACCGAAAAGCGCGAGCAACTGAGCCTCAACCTGGAGGAGGGCGAAGCGCCGCTGGAAGAGTTGCGGCTCAAGCTCGAAGAATTGCTCGACAAGCGCATGACCGTCGATGAAGAACTCAAGACTGCGCAAATCGCCCTGGAAGACGCCGACCGCGAACTGCGCGATGCGGAAAAACGCCGGACCCAGGCCGAGCAGCAATCCCAGTTGATTCGCGGCCAGCTCGAACAGCAGCGCATGGAATGGCAGGCCCTGACGGTTCGCCGCAAGACCCTGCAGGACCAGTTGCTGGAAGACGGCTACGACCTGCACGGCGTGCTTAATACGTTGACCGCCCAGGCCAACGAGAAAGAAGCCGAAGAAGAACTTGAACGGATCGCCGCGCGTATTCAGCGACTCGGCGCGATCAACCTTGCGGCCATCGACGAGTACCAGCAGCAGTCCGAGCGCAAACGTTATCTGGATGCCCAGGACGCCGATCTGGTGGAAGCCCTGGACACCCTGGAAAATGTGATCCGCAAGATCGACAAGGAAACTCGTAATCGCTTCAAAGATACCTTTGATCAGATTAATGGCGGTTTACAGGCGTTATTCCCGAAAGTTTTCGGTGGTGGCAGCGCTTACTTGGAACTGACGGGCGAAGATCTACTCGATACAGGGGTAACGATCATGGCGCGGCCTCCGGGCAAGAAGAACAGCACCATCCATTTGTTGTCCGGTGGCGAAAAGGCACTGACGGCATTGGCACTGGTATTTGCGATCTTCAAGTTGAACCCGGCGCCGTTTTGCATGCTCGACGAAGTTGACGCCCCGCTGGATGACGCTAACGTTGGACGCTACGCTCGGTTGGTTAAAGAGATGTCCCAGACCGTGCAGTTCATCTATATCACCCACAATAAGATCGCCATGGAAATGGCCGATCAATTGATGGGTGTAACGATGCACGAACCCGGCTGTTCGCGTTTGGTGGCGGTGGATGTGGAAGAGGCGATGGCGCTGGTGGACGCCTAGCGGCGAGTTGCTAGTTACAAGTGCTTGAGGCTTAAAGCTTGCAGCTTGAGGCTCACGGTTGACGGCTGGCGCAAGAGTTCTTCCATGTGGCCAAAACATGGCAAATCGACACATTTCGCGCCAACTGTGTAAAGTTATCGAAGGTCGTGCTAGTTTATTGTCAATTCCTCGTATGCGTGGGCAAAACGTCAGTCAGAACATAGAGTTGGCGCCACGTTTTAAAGCGGTTTGGATGTTGCTAAACCCCTTATTTTTCAGCATTTTTTATTAGAGGCACGGGATTACATGGAAATCGGTCTGCGCGAGTGGCTGATCGTCATCGGCATTATTGTCATTGCCGGTATTCTTTTTGATGGCTGGCGCCGCATGCGCGGTGGCAAGGGCAAGCTTAAGTTCCGTCTGGACCGCAACCTGTCCAACTTGCCTGACGATGATGGCAGCGCCGAACTGCTGGGGCCGCCTCGCGTGCTGGATACCCATAAAGAGCCGCAACTGGACGAACACGACTTGCCGTCGATGAGCGCGCCGGTGCGTGAAGCCCGTGAACCGTCTTCCAAACGCGGCAAACGCGGCAGCGCCGCAGTTGCCGAGCCGCATCAGGGCGACCTGAACCTTGACGTCGATGATGGCCCGAGTTTCAGCAGCCGTGATGATGATTTCCCCGACGAGACCCCAACCAAAAGCGCGCCACGCCAGTCAGTCAATGACCAGCCGGCCGCGGAAGAAGTCTTGGTGATCAGCGTGATCTGCCGCGACGCCGCCGGTTTCAAAGGCCCGGCGCTGTTGCAGAACATCCTGGAAAGCGGCTTGCGTTTTGGCGAGATGGATATTTTCCACCGTCACGAAAGCATGGCCGGTAACGGCGAAGTGCTGTTCTCCATGGCCAACGCGGTCAAGCCGGGCACTTTCGATCTGGACGATATCGACCTGTTCAGCACCCCGGCGGTGAGCTTCTTCCTCGGCCTGCCAGGCCCGCGTCACCCCAAACAAGCGTTCGACGTGATGGTGGCCGCGGCCCGCAAGCTGTCTCAGGAACTCAACGGCGAGCTCAAGGACGACCAACGCAGCGTCCTGACCGCCCAGACCATCGAACACTACCGTCAGCGCATCGTCGAGTTCGAGCGTCGCGCCCTGACACAGAAACGCTGAGGATTGGTCTTCAGCGTTGTCAGTAGAATAAGCGCACTAACATATTGAGCAGCTTCGGCTGCTCTTTTGCTTTCTGAGAGAACACCCATGACCGCCGCCCATACCCGCATCCTCCAATTGCGCGCTGAACTGGATCAGCACAACTACCGTTACCACGTGCTCGACGAGCCAAGCATTCCGGACGCCGAGTACGACCGGCTGTTCCACGAGCTCAAAGCCCTGGAGGCCGAGCATCCGGATTTGGTAACGCGTGATTCACCGACGCAGCGGGTCGGCAGTGCGGCGTTGTCGGCGTTCACTCAGGTCAAGCACGAAATACCGATGCTCAGCCTCGGTAACGCTTTTGACGAAACCACCATGCTCGAGTTTGATCGCCGGGTCACCGAAGGCCTCGACCTGCCGGTGGGCGATCTGTTCGGCGGTGGCGCGGCGGTGGAATACAGCTGTGAGCCCAAACTGGATGGCCTGGCGGTCAGCCTGCTGTATCAGGAGGGCGAACTGGTGCGCGGCGCCACCCGTGGCGATGGCACGACGGGCGAAGACATCAGCGTCAACGTGCGCACTGTGCGCAATATCCCGCTGAAGCTGCACGGCAGCGGCTGGCCGGCGACCCTGGAAGTGCGCGGCGAAGTGTTCATGTCCAAGGCCGGTTTCGAGCGCCTGAATGCCTCGCAGCTGGAAGTCGGCGGCAAGACCTTCGCCAACCCGCGCAACGCGGCGGCTGGCAGCCTGCGCCAGCTGGACTCGAAGATTACCGCCAGCCGCCCGCTGGAGTTCTGCTGCTACGGCATTGGCCAGGTCACCGCAGACATCAGTGACACCCATATCGGCAACTTGAAGCAGTTGCAGAAGTGGGGCATGCCGATCAGCCACGAACTGAAGCTGGCCAAGGGTATCCAGGAATGCCTGGACTACTACCGCGATATCGGCGAGCGGCGTAACGGCCTGGCTTATGAGATCGACGGCGTGGTGTTCAAGGTCAACAGCATTGCGGCCCAGCGTGAGCTGGGTTTTCGCGCGCGTGAACCGCGCTGGGCCATCGCGCATAAATTTCCGGCCATGGAAGAGCTGACTGAACTGCTCGACGTCGAATTTCAGGTCGGTCGTACCGGCGCCGTCACTCCCGTTGCACGCCTCAAGCCGGTCAAGGTCGCGGGTGTGACCGTGTCCAACGCCACCTTGCACAACATGGATGAAGTCGCGCGCCTGGGCCTGATGATCGGCGATACGGTGATCATCCGCCGCGCCGGTGACGTGATCCCGCAAGTCGTCTCGGTGGTCACCGAACGCCGCCCGGAAAACGCCCGCGCGGTGCAGGTCCCCGAAAGCTGCCCGGTGTGTGGTTCCCACGTGGAGCGCACGCAACTGGTCAAGCGCAGCAAGGGCAAGGAAACCGTCAGCGAAGGCGCGGTGTACCGTTGCGTCGGGCGTCTGGCCTGTGGCGCGCAGCTCAAGCAGGCGATTATCCATTTCGTCTCGCGCCGTGCCATGGACATCGATGGCCTGGGCGACAAAACCATCGAGCAGCTGGTGGACGAAAAACTCATCGGTTCGCCGGCCGACCTCTACACACTCAAATACGAGCAGATCATCGACCTGGAAGGCTTTGCCGATATTTCCAGCAAGAAGCTGATCACCGCCATCGAAAACAGCAAGACCCCGACCCTGGCGCGCTTTATCTACGCCTTGGGCATCCCGGATGTGGGCGAGGAGACTGCCAAGGTGCTGGCGCGCTCCCTGGCGTCTCTGGAGCGTGTGCAGAAGGCCTTGCCGGAAGTGCTGACGTACTTGCCGGACGTGGGCCTGGAAGTGGCGCACGAGATTCACAGCTTCTTTGAAGACAGCCATAACCAGGAGGTGATTGGCGCGCTGCTGTCGCCGGAGCAATGCGGCCTGCAATTGCAGGATCAGGGCGACCTGAGTGCCGAGTTCGCCGCCAGCACCACCTTGGGCGGCTTGCTCGACAAGCTGCACGTGCCCAGCGTTGGGCCGGGCGCTGCGCAGAAACTGGCGGATAAATTCGGCTCTCTGGAAGGCGTGATCGAGGCTGACTGGCTGGACATGCGTCAGGCACTGCCTGAAAAGCAGGCCAAGGCCGTGCGCGAGTTTTTTGATAACCAGGACAATGCCAACCATGCCCTGGCCATTGAGCAGCAGCTCAAGGACTTCGGCATGCACTGGCAGAGCGAGAAGAAGGTCGTCGAAGGCTTGCCCGAAGCAGGGCACACCTGGGTACTCACCGGCTCTCTGGAGCTGATGAGCCGCGATGTGGCCAAGGACAAACTCGAAAGTCTGGGCGCCAAGGTGGCCGGTTCGGTCTCGGCGAAAACCCACTGCGTGGTGGCCGGGCCGGGCGCCGGCTCGAAATTGGCCAAGGCCAGCGAGCTGGGCTTGAAGGTGTTGGACGAAGAAGCGTTCGTGGCATTCCTGGCCAAGCACAACATCACGGTCTGATGGCGCGTGTGGGGAGTGAGCCTTTTGTTGTGGCGAGCGGGCTTGCCCCGCGTCGGGCTGCGCAGCCGCCTCGCCTGTGGAACGATCTCTCACGGGAAATGATCTAGTCTTGGTCACCCAGGGAGAGATCGCCATGTTCCGCTACTTTGAGCAACTCAGTTCACGCATCGCAGCACCCTTCACGGCGGGCGCATCTCGTAACAGCAAAGTCTGGCAGTGCCGCTGTGGCCAGTCCCTGTTCTTTCGCAACAGCCAGTGCCTGGCGTGCCAGGCGCTGCTCGGTTATCAGCCGCAGCAAAGCCGCCTATCGTCTTTACAGCCGGGCCCGGTTGTCGGGACCTGGCTGCAAGACGACAACCTTGACGCCGGCGCCTTCCGTCGCTGTGCCAACCTCGACACTCCCGCCGCCTGCAACTGGCTGATCCCGGCGCACAGTACGGCGCCGCTGTGCGTGGCGTGCAGTCTGAACCGCACCATTCCCGACCTGTCGATTGCGCAAAATCATGAGCGCTGGCGCAAAGTCGAAAACGCCAAGCGCCGCTTGGTCGCGCAATTGATCAGCCTCGGCCTGCAAGTGGTGCCCAAGAGCGTCGATGAAGACAACGGCCTGGCCTTCGATTTTGTCGGCGTCGACCTGGAAGGCAATGCTCCCATGACGGGCCACGCCAACGGTCTGATTACCCTCGACATCAAGGAAGCCGACGACGCCCACCGTGAGAAAGTCCGCGTACAAATGCGCGAGCCTTACCGCACGCTGCTTGGGCACTTTCGTCATGAGGTCGGCCATTACTACTGGGACCGCCTGATCGCCGATACCCACTGGCTCGAACCCTTTCGCGCCTTGTTCGGCGACGAACGCGCCAGCTACGCCGATGCCCTCGACCATCATTACCAGAACGGCCCGCGCCCCGACTGGCAGCAAACCTGCGTCAGCGCCTACGCCACCATGCACCCCTGGGAAGACTGGGCCGAAACCTGGGCCCACTACCTGCACATGATGGACGCCGTCGACACCGCCCTGGGCTTTGGCATGAGTGCCCGTGAGATGGACCTGGATTACCAGCCGTTTCCCCTCAGCACCCTTTACGACCCTGAGCACCCAGGCGGTGCGGCGTTCCTGTCGTTCGTCAACGCCTGGATCGAACTGGCCGGCATGCTCAACGAACTGTCGCGCAGCATGGGCCAGCCGGATTTTTATCCCTTTGTGCTGCCGCCGGCAGTGATCGCCAAGCTGCACTTTATTCACCTGGTCATCCAGGAAGAGGGCGGCAAGGCAGATGAAGCCGTGATTCTGTAGCGGCACAAGTGCTTGAGCCCCTTGATTTTTTAATCCTGAACCAACGGTTGTAACTTCCGATGAGATCGGTACAATGGCGCGGCTTGCCGAGAGGCGAGCGTCGTTATGGTGACCCCATCGGTCCCCCCGCAACGATTACCCGTGAACCTGGTCAGAGCCGGAAGGCAGCAGCCACAGCGGGAACATTGTGTGCCGGGGTGTGGCTGGTGGGGTTGCCTCCATAACGCTCTCCCGCAACACCCTCTGTTTCAAATCAAAAAATGTCTCTTCAGTCATCTGCCCATCTGTAGTGTGCAGCGATGACGGCTTTTTGCTGGACAACCTTCGACCGTCTGCTAGCGTCAATCATGCGTTTTTTTCAAAAAATGACCGTGGTGCTGGAGTAGTAAAGAAGTGATGGCACTCCTTCAATCAGAAAGGATGATTGCCATGCACAGCCTCCAAGGTTTACCCAGTCGTATCAGCGGTTCCGTCGGCACCCCCGGCAAGGCCCGCAATGATTCTGATGATGTTCGATCCATTCAGAATCTATTCAACCTGATCACCCCCAAACCCACGTCGCCTTTGCTGGTGGATGGCAAGTGCGGCCCGCTGCTGGTCCAGCGCATCAGGGACTATCAATCCAGTCGTCTGAAGGTCGCCACCCCCGACGGCGTGATTGACCCGGCAGGCCGAACGTTCAGCACCCTGCTCGAAGACGCGCGCCAGGCAATTCCCGTGACCCCGGCCAACGACTCGGCCGGTGCCGCTGCCGCCCCAACCCCGCCACGCCCTCCGGCGCCTGCTCCCGCCCCAGCAGACACACTGCAGTTGGTTACAAAAGCCACCTGTGATGGACGTGTGACGCTGACCGACGCTGACTTTCAAAGCGCCGCGACAGCACTGGGCAGCGGTATTTCGGTGAACATCATCAAGGCCTTCGCCACTGTGGAATCGGGTGGGCGATCCGGCTTCGGCCCGGCCCAGATGCCGGTGATCGCGTATGAAGGCCACATCTTTCGCAAATACACCCAGCAGAAGTACGACAAGGCCTATCCGTTGCTGTCATACGCCTACCGGGAGAAAGCCGGCCCGCAATGGAAAGCCAACAACAAAACCCAGGCGGTGGCGTGGCAGACCCTGGCCGATGCGTTCAAGTTAAATCAGGAGGCGGCGTTGATGTCGGCGTCGTACGGCATGTTTCAGATCATGGGCTTCAACTTCGCCGCTTGCGGTTACAAGAGCGTCTTCGATTTTGTCAGCGCGATGAAACTCAACGCCGGCCAGCAACTGATGGCGTTCGTCGGCTTTTGCCGCAAGAACCCGACGTTGTTCAAGGCCATGAAGAACAAGGACTTCGCGGGCATGGCCGCCCAATACAATGGGGCGGATTATGGCGATTACGACAAGCGAATCCAGAAAGCCTTTGAGGCGCTGGAGAGGAAAAAGTAGCCGTGCATGACGGTTGTTTCACAACGTGCAAAGCGCCCACTGGACAACCCAAAACCATCTTGTTAGTTTCCGCCAGCCGCTTGTTTCAAGGTGTAACAAGAGCGCTGCATTGATATTGAAGTGCCACCACTTCTTTAACTTACAAGGATGTCAGTGATGAAAAGCCTGCAAGGGTTGCCCCGTCTTATCAGTGCTTCGGTGGGCGCGCCGGGTAAAGCGCGCAACTTGCCTGCCGATGTTCAGTGCATCCAGTATTTATTCAATTTGATCATTCCCAAGATGGGTTTTCCGCTGGCCGAAAACGGCAAGTGCGATGGCCAGTTGGTGCAGTGCATCAGCCAGTATCAGTTTCGCCACCTTAAATACGCGCACCCCGATGGGGTGATCGACCCCACCGGCCGTACGTTCAACAGCTTGATCGAAGAAGCGATGAAAGTGCCGGTGAAGGCGTTTCCGACGATGCGCATTCCAAGCTTTCTCAACGCGTTCGGCAATAACAACGCCGATGCGGTGCAGGCTACGGTCAATGTGTACCTGGACCGCATGCGTGCGATGGTCGAGGCCGAGCGACGCAACCGGCAATTGATGCTCCAGCCCACGTGCGACGGCGGCATGACGCTCACCGAAACCGACTTCCAGAACGCCGCCACGCAGTTGGGCAGCGGTATTTCGGTGAATATCATCAAGGCGTTCGCCACTGTGGAGTCCGGCGGGCGTTCCGGTTTCGGGCCGGCCAAGTTGCCGGTGATCGCTTTTGAAGGGCACCTGTTTCGCAAGTACACCAAGCACATCTATGACCAGGCACACCCACTGCTGTCGTATATCTACGTGAGGAAGGCCGGGCCACAGTGGCAAGTCAACAACAAGGACCAGGCCAAGGCCTGGGAAACCATGGCCACCGCCTTTGCGCTGGATCAGGAAGCGGCGTTGATGTCAGCGTCCTGGGGCATGTTCCAGATCATGGGGTTCAACTACGCCTCCTGTGGTTACAAGACCGTGTTTGAATTCGCCGCGGCATTAAAGATCAATGCCGGCAACCAATTAAAGGCGTTCCTCGGTTTTTGCAGTAAAAGCCCGGCGTTGATCAAAGCCATGAAAGACAAAGACTATGTGGCCATGGCGCGCAACTATAACGGCGAGGATTACGGCGACTATGACCGCCGTATCAAGAAGGCCTACGAAGCACTGGAAGGGAAGAAATAAGATGATGCGTTTTCTGGCAGTGGGTGTTTTGTCGTTGTGCGCTATCGCGCCTGCATGTGCAAACGAAACAGCCTTGCACTCAGGCAAGTACGAAGGGCTGATGCTGGCGGTCACCCCTGAGCATCAAGTCGAAGGTTTCTACTCGGAGGAGTTGGGTGAGGGCGTAACCCGCACCTGTACGTTTTACCTGCAAGGCGCGCCCGACGCGCTGACGACCTGGGTCGATGACGCCTACCCTGGCAGCGTGACGGCCTCGTCCGACGGCGTGACGCTGACCGTGGAACAAGGCCGCCAGCACCCCGGTTGTCTCAGCGTGCTGATGCCGGAAATCGCTACCGGGCTGGACCTGACCCAAACCGCCCGCAAACAGTGGATCGGCCTGGTGACGGTCACTGCCGACAAGGCTTACCTGCTCAAAACCCCTGGCGACAACGCGGGCAAGCATCCGTATATCGTCAAGGACGATGTGGTCGGCGTACTGGCTTACAAGGATGGCTGGGCCCAGGTTGAATTCACCAATGCCAAGGACCGCTCGTTCACCGGCTGGATCCGCCAGGATCAATACAGCCGCCTGACCGCGCCCAAAAGCTGATCCGCGACCCTCTACGCTCACGCAAAGGCGGCTGTTGAGGTAGCATGCGCCCCCCGTAGACATGGAGGTCCCGTATGCGTTTTCCTGCCGTCGCCTGGTTGTCCGAGCTGGCGTTTTGTTTGCCCGGCTGCGTGATGATCCCTTATGAAAGCCCTGAAGCCCGAGCCAGGATCGAACACGACCTGGGCATCGCACCGGCCGATATCATCGGGATCACCGAGACCAACTGGTGCTATTACACCTACGGGATTGCGGAGATCTGCCATCCCGTCCAGGGCTTGGGAGTTCTGACGAAAAAGGGCTTTATTCTCAGCCTTTACCAGGACAAGTCCTACCTGCCAGTCAGGACCCTGCGTGTCGATGAGGTGATGTGCGCAAAAGTGACGGATGGGCGCGGCAAACCCGAAACCTTCTACGTGTTTACCCACGATGATGCCTTCATGCTTGCCCCGATCACCCCGCGTGGCGCAATCAACGTCCCGATGAAGGACAAGATCTTCGATTACCTGTTGAGCCATCAGCAGAAGGTGTTCACCGGTATCGAGGGCTCATTTGTGAAGCTCACCGGCAATCGGGTGCTGCGCTATGTAACGGTGCCGGGCTACAAACCAGGGATGGCGGCTGTGGATGAGTTTGCGATCGTCAACCCGTGCCTCGGCGCGCAGCAGCCAGAGCCTGCTGCGCAGCACTGAGCCAACCCCTGCGCCGCAACGTGTCATGCACGTTGCGGCATTTTTACGCCCGGGGTTCAGGCCTTGTTGCGGTTGAACAGCTTGCGGATCACGGCAAACAGCGCCACAACGCCGACCACCAGGAACTTCTTCGCCGCCAGCAGAAAGATGCCGATCTTGGCAAACAACCCGGCCTTGGCCGCTATCCCGCCGGCCACCAGGGCCGCCAGGCCGTAAGTGGCCAGCTTGTCGGTCTTGGGGTTGAAGTCGGTGTACAGGTTGCCGTCGGTAAAGTTGGTAAAGGCCAACACCTTGGGCATTTCCTGCTTGATGGTGGGCAGGTCGGCCATGGCGGCGACGGCGTTGAGTTCCAGTACGCCTTCACGGCCCAGCACGCGGATGCTGTAGTTGAGGGTGGTCTGCTGGGCGTCGTCGGCTTTCAGCTCGCGGGCCCAGTACATTTTGTGAGTGGTATCGTCGTAGCGCGGCGGTTCGGCCCAGCCCAGCAGGTGCAGGCCGGCGTAGCCTTGTTTCTGGCGTTGCTGGTTGTCTTCCTCGTCTTCTTCCTGCATCTGCTTGAGCAGTTCGGCGTAGTCGATTTTCGCCGCATCCTCGTCGGAAACGTGCCCGTCAGCCTTGTAGCTGACGATCACGCCCCAGCCGCGTTCCGACAACGGGCTGACTGCTTTTGGCACGATCATGCCCAGGGTCTTGAAGCCGGGTGGGTTGCCCCAGCCATCGGTCAACAGGCGCTCGGTGTCGGCGGGATCGAGGTAGTAGAACTCGTCGTTGAGCTTGAGCGTGGCAATGCCACTGGGCAGCGTGACCGTGCCGGTCTTCTGCTTGAGTGAGGCGAGGAAGTGTTCAGCCGTTTCAGCCGGCGCGCTGGCTTCGGCGGGCGCGGGCGCAGGGGCAGCAAAGGCAGGTAGGGCAGACAGGCTCAGTGCAGCCGCCGCCATCAACGCGCGGAAGTAATTCATGGTAGTCCCTTACATTTTGAATTAATTTCGCGGAAGAATACTGAAATTCGCTGCCCGGGTCAGCCAAAAGTCTCGCGCAGCAGCCCGGCAAACGCGTCCCGCGCCAAGTGCCGCTGGGTGTCCTTGTGCCAGAACAGCAGGTTGTCCACGGCCTGCAGCTCTTCAAACCGGTAGGAGGCCAACTGATTGGCCTGCTCATAACGGGCCAGGATGCCTTCCGGCGCCAATGCCACGCCAATTCCCGCACTGACACAACCGATGATCGTGCCCCAGCTGGCGTAGCTGGCGATGCTCGGTTTGAAAGCATGCGGTTTGACCCAGTTCTCCAGCGCCGCCCGATACGGGCAACCCGCTGGCCATACCAGCAGCGTTCGACCGGCCAGGTCTTCGGCGCTGGTGATCGGGGCGCTGGATGCGCTGGCGATCAGCACCAGGCGTTCGCTGTAGACCACGCTGTGTTCAAGCTTGGCGCGTTTGCCACCACAGGCCACCAGCGCCACATCGAGGCGATGGTGTTGCAGGTCGTCCAGCAACTGCGCCCAGGCGCCGGTGACCAGTTCGAGCGAGACGTCCGGGTAGCGCCGATGGTATTCCGCCAGCAAGGGCGGCAGGCGGCCGCTGGCGCTGGATTCCACTGCGCCGATGCGCAAGGTGCCGCGGGGGATGGCGTCGGCATCCACCGCACGTTTGGATTCGTCTACCAGCGCCAGAATGCGTTCGCAGTAGTCCAGGAAGATTTCCCCGGCGGCACTGATCGCCAGCCCACGCCCGGCACGGATAAACAAGGGCGTGCCCAACTCGCTTTCCAACTGCTTGATCCGCGTAGTGATGTTGGACGGCACGCAATGCAATTGCAGGGCGGCCTGGGCCACGCTGCCGGTTTGCGCCACGGCTCGCACCATTTTCAGTTGGGCCAGTTCCATTGCTCAGTTCCAGTGATTTCAGAAGTCAGAAACGCTTAATTGTCCTGCGCCTTGCCTGGGCCAAGACTGACGGCATCCCACTCAGTTGCCGGACGTCGCCGATGAATACCCCGTCACCCGCAAAGCTTACGCTAGTCATCGCCGGCGTCATCCTCTGTTGGGCCTATTCGCCGATTGGCGTGCACATGGGGTTGCACAGCTACAGCCCCGGCCAGTTGGCGTTGCTGCGCTTTCTGATTGCGTCGGTGTTCATGGGCGGTGTGGCATGGGCGGTGGGCATTGGCCGGCCGCGTTTGCGCGACCTGCCGTGGTTACTGGTGCTGGGGTTCTTCGGCGTGTTTTTGCACCACACCAGCCTCAATTATGGGCAGCAATGGGTGACGGCGGC
The DNA here is from genome assembly GCF_963878885.1 of Pseudomonas sp. R9.37. Taxonomy (NCBI): domain Bacteria; kingdom Pseudomonadati; phylum Pseudomonadota; class Gammaproteobacteria; order Pseudomonadales; family Pseudomonadaceae; genus Pseudomonas; species Pseudomonas sp. R9.37. The sequence goes on from NZ_CAWNZA010000022.1 coordinate 282,316, forward strand.
GGCGTCGAGCGTGCTGGCGCAGTCGGCGCCACTGTTCAGCGTGCTGATCGCGAGTTTGTGTTTGAAAGAACGCGTCAGTGCCTGGCGCTGGGGTTGTGTGTTGCTGGGCTTGCTTGGCGTGCTGGTGGTGATCTGGGGCGATCATGGCGTGGGCGATATTGACCCGCGCGGTTTGCTGATTGTGCTGGCGGCGGTGTCATGGAGTGTGTATTTCGCCATCCAGAAGCACTATGCCCATCGCTACAGCCCGCTGACCATGGCGTGTTACATGGTGTGGGCGGGCACCCTGATGCTGTGCGTGAACCTGCCAGGCCTGGCTGATGCCGTGCAGCAGGCACCGGCGCCGGAAAACCTCGCGGTGCTGATACTTGGCATTTTCCCCAGCGCCCTGGCGTACCTTGCCTGGGCCTATGTGTTGAAACACGTCGAGGTCAGCCGAGCGTCGGTGGCGATGTACCTGATCCCGCCGGTCGCCATGATGATGGCCGCGACGCTGCTGGGCGAGCACATTGCCATGCAGGTGATGCTGGGCGGTGTGATGGTACTGGCCAGCGTGGCGGCCATCGGCCTGGAGGGCCGCTGGCGGTCAGTCGCTCAGGCAGAACGCGCGCAGCCGGTGGCCGTCGAGGTCCTGGGCGACAAAGGTGTAGCCGAAATCCAAAGGGGTCGGTGACTGAATGATGGTTGCGCCACGCGCCACCCACTGAGCGTGCAGGGTTTCTACGGCGGCCTGGTCTGGCAGGCAAAAGCCCACTTCGCCGCCGCCGCCGGTCATCCGGGCCCCTGGCTCCACCGTGTGGCGCGACCACAGCCCCAGCTTTACGCCGTTGTCGAGCATGAACAGGGCAAAGGTGGGGTTCAGTTCAAGCGGCGGCCTATCCAGCAGGCGGCTATAGAAGTTGGCACTGGTGGCCGGGCTGTCGACGTAGAGCAGGAAGTAATGGGCGACGGTGGGCATGCAGGCTCCTTGGAAATGGGCGGTCAAGTGCGCCCAGTCTAAGGGGATGCCCTGTCAGTTCTTGTCAGGAGTGAGCGGTGATCGCGCACCTTCGCCGGTGTACAGGCTGATGATGTCGTCGATTTCCCCCGACATCTTCATCTGCAGCAGCGTACGCAAGATCCGCTGTACCGGCACGTTCGGGTCGTTGCGCACGATGCAACCCAGGCTTTGCTCGTCGATGATTGCGACCTTTTGCAGCCGCTCGTTCGGCGCCAGGTTCAAATTGAAGCGCTCGAGTATCCATTCGTTAATGACGGCGTATTCAAAACGCCCGGCGACCAGCTTTTGCAGCACCAAGGCTTCGCTGCGCGAGTCGTCACGGGTGAGCTGGCCTGTGGCAAACAGTGGGTCGAGGACAGCGTAGCGGTAGTTGAGCACCGTGCCGATCGGCTGAGGCGTCAGCGTGCCCACGTCTGCAGGCTGCGGCGCCGTGTGGCGGCCTACCAGCACATTGCGTTGCACCATCAGCGGCACGCTCCAGGTGTAGTCGCCGGACAGGCTGTCGACCCAGGTTTGGGCGACATAACAGCGCACATCGATGTCGCCATGCGCCATGGCGTTGGCGATGCGTGCCCGCGCCAGCACGTGAAACTCGGCCGGGCGCCCGACCTGGGTGGCCAGGCTTACCATCAAGTCATACAAAATACCCTGGGTGGGCTGGCTGTCCTCCACCTGGGCCATGGGCATCGCCCAGCTGTCGGAAACCGAGAAACGCAACGGCGCAGGTGCCGCGAGGCTGGCAAGGGAAATCATCCATAAGGCGCCCAGGACTACGCGCATACACACTCCGGGTTCAGGCCTTTGCGGGGCCATTGAGCAGAGCTTAGTCAGATTAGACGAGCGTGCCGGATGCAATTTCCCCCTTGCTCCGCTAGCATTACCGGCTTCCGCTTCCCAGTTGCGACGGTTTTCGATGAGTTATCAGGTTCTTGCACGTAAATGGCGTCCGCGCTCGTTCCGCGAAATGGTCGGCCAGACCCATGTGCTCAAGGCTCTGATCAATGCCTTGGACAGCCAACGGCTGCACCACGCCTACCTGTTCACCGGCACGCGAGGGGTGGGCAAGACCACCATTGCGCGCATTATCGCCAAATGCCTGAACTGTGAAACCGGTATTACTTCGACGCCTTGCGGCACGTGTTCGGTGTGCCGCGAGATCGATGAAGGGCGTTTTGTCGACCTGATCGAGATCGACGCCGCCAGCCGCACCAAGGTCGAAGACACCCGCGAGTTGCTCGATAACGTGCAGTACGCACCGAGCCGTGGCCGCTTCAAGGTCTACCTGATCGACGAAGTGCACATGCTTTCCAGCCATTCCTTCAACGCGCTGTTGAAAACCCTGGAAGAGCCGCCGCCTTACGTCAAATTCATCCTGGCCACCACCGACCCGCAGAAACTTCCTGCAACGATCCTGTCGCGGTGCCTGCAGTTTTCCCTGAAAAACATGACCCCTGAGCGTGTGGTCGAGCATTTGACCCACGTGCTGGGTGTCGAGAACGTACCGTTCGAAGACGACGCGCTGTGGCTGCTTGGCCGCGCGGCCGATGGTTCGATGCGCGATGCCATGAGCCTCACCGACCAGGCCATCGCCTTTGGCGAAGGCAAGGTGATGGCCGCCGACGTGCGCGCCATGCTCGGTACCCTCGACCATGGCCAGGTGTTCGACGTGCTGCACGCGCTGATCGAGGGCGACGCCAAGGCGTTGCTTGAAGCGGTGCGCCACTTGTCGGAACAAGGTCCGGACTGGAACGGCGTGCTGTCGGAAATCCTTAATGTCTTGCACCGCGTTGCGATCGCCCAGGCGTTGCCTGAAGGTGTCGACAACGGCCATGGCGACCGCGACCGCGTATTGGCGCTGGCCCAGGCTTTGCCGGCCGAAGATGTGCAGTTCTACTACCAGATGGGCCTGATCGGGCGCCGCGACCTGCCGCTGGCGCCGGACCCGCGCGGTGGCTTTGAAATGGTCCTGCTGCGGATGCTGGCGTTCCGACCGGCGGATTCGGCCGACGCGCCGAGACAGCCGCTAAAGCCAGTGGGGATCAGCCAGGCCACAGTTGATTCCGCCAAACCAGTGGCTGGTGCGGCAGTGGTCGCGCCAGTCGTTGCTGCGCCTGCGCCCGTGGCTCCCGCGCCTGAGCCCGTAGTGGCTGCGCCCGAGCCGGTGGCGGCTGCGCCGGCCATCGCGCCGGTGACTGAGCCCGAGCCCGAAGCCGTGGTCGACCTGCCGTGGAATGACCCGGTAGACGCCGAACCCGACGTCGAATTGCAACCTGCCGTGGAGCCCGTGCTGGAAACCAGCGGTGAGCAGCCCGAACTGACGCCGATGCCGACGCCCACCCCCGACAGCGCGGTGCCGGACGCACCCGAGTGGGTGTCTGCTCCGGTTCCAGAGCCGACCGTCGCCCAGGTTGAGGCCGCGACACCCGGCATCGACCTCGATGACGAACCGCCGCTGGACGAAGATTACATCGAACCGGACATGGATTCGGCCTACAGCTACCTCGATGACCTGGCCAGCGAACACACCGCTGAGCCTGCACCCGAGCCCGAGGCGGAACCCGCTGCGGCCCCGGCCACCGGCCTGGCGCTGCAATGGCTGGAGTTGTTTCCGAAGTTGCCGATCTCCGGCATGACCGGCAGCATCGCCGCCAACTGCACCTTGATTGCCATCGATGGCGATCACTGGCTGTTGCACCTGGACCCGGCGCACAGCGCGCTGTTCAACGCCACCCAGCAACGCCGGCTCAACGATGCATTGAACCAGTACCATGAGCGCACGCTGACCATCACCATCGAGTTGATCAAGCCCGAGCAGGAAACCCCCGCCCAGGCCGCGACACGCCGACGCATCAACCGTCAGCGTGATGCCGAGCACTCGATCCAGGCTGATCCGCTCATCCAGCAAATGATGCAACAGTTCGGTGCGGTCGTGCGTCACGATACTATTGAACCTGTCGAAGCCCCGGTGCCCCAAGCGTCATGACACCGGGCTATTAATTGATCCACGTACTTTTGAGGTGATTCCCATGATGAAAGGTGGCATGGCCGGCCTGATGAAGCAGGCACAGCAGATGCAGGAAAAGATGGCCAAGATGCAGGAAGAACTGGCCAACGCCGAAGTCACCGGTAAAGCCGGTGGCGATATGGTTAGCGTGGTGATGACCGGTCGTCACGACATCAAGCGCGTGAGCATCGACCCAAGCGTATTGCCAGGCACCAGCGAAGATGACCTGGAAATGCTTGAAGCGCTGTTCGCCGCGGCCGTCAACGACGCCGTGCGCAAGATCGAAGCCAACAGCCAGGACAAAATGTCCGGCGTGACCGCTGGCATGCAACTGCCGCCGGGCATGAAGATGCCGTTCTGATGGTCTAGCCTTGGCTAGCATCAAATGCCAGGCCCAGTGCCTGGCATTTTTGTTTGTGCCGATCCAATCGAACCCTGGCGTGGCAAGCATGGTCTGCACCCTATACCGACGCATTCGATAAAGGACCCCCCTCATGCCTCAAGAACCTATTCTTAACCAGCGCATCGTTCTGGTCTCGCGCCCGCAAGGTGCGCCAACCCCGGAAAACTTTCGCCTGGAGCGCGTGAACCTGCCGGAGCTGGCAGACGGCCAGGTGCTCTTGAAAACGCTGTACCTGTCGCTCGACCCGTACATGCGCGGCCGCATGAGCGACGCACCGTCCTACGCCGCGCCGGTGGGAATCGACGAGGTAATGACCGGTGGCGCTGTCAGCCGTATCGAGCAGTCGCGTAATCCAAAATTTGAAGTGGGCGACCTGGTCGTCGGTTCCACGGGCTGGCAGAGCCACAGCATCTGCGACGGGAGCAACCTGATGCCGGTGCCCAATGGCCTGGCCAGCCCGTCGATGGCGCTGGGTGTGCTGGGGATGCCGGGCATGACGGCGTACATGGGGTTGATGGACATCGGTCAGCCCCAGGCCGGCGAAACCCTGGTGGTCGCGGCGGCATCCGGCGCAGTCGGCTCAGTGGTGGGCCAGGTGGCCAAGCTCAAGGGCTTGCGCGTGGTGGGCATCGCCGGTGGCGCGGACAAGTGTCGCTACGTGGTGGACGAACTGGGCTTTGACGCCTGCATCGATCACAAGAGCGCCAACTTTGCCCATGAGCTGGCGCTGGCGTGCTTCAACGGCGTGGACATCTATTATGAAAACGTCGGTGGCAAGGTCTTCGACGCGGTGTTGCCGCTGCTCAATCCCAAGGCGCGGATTCCCTTGTGCGGCCTGATTGCCGGCTACAACGCCCATGAAGCCCCAAGCGGCCCCGACCGCCTGCCCGCGTTGCAACGCACGTTGCTGACCAAACGCGTGCGCATCCAGGGTTTTATCGTGTTTGACGACTACGGCGATCGCCAGCCCGAATTCCTCAGCGCCATGGCACCGTGGGTGCGGGACGGCAAGATCAAGTTCCGCGAAGACGTGGTAGAGGGCCTGGAGCAGGCGCCCGAAGCCTTTATCGGTTTGCTTGAGGGACGCAACTTCGGCAAGTTGGTGGTACGCGTCGCGCAGGATTGACCATTTGACGCTAATCCGGGGCGCGGGTATAAACCGCGTCTCGTTGTTTTGTCGGACCATTCGCTCATGAGCTTCAGCCCCCTGATTCGCCAACTGATCGACGCCCTGCGCACCTTGCCGGGTGTCGGTCAGAAAACCGCCCAGCGTATGGCGCTGCAACTGCTGGAGCGTGATCGCAGCGGTGGCACCCGGTTGGCCCAGGCCTTGAGCCAGGCCATGACCGGTGTGGGCCATTGTCGCCAGTGCCGCACCCTCACCGAAGAAGACTTGTGCCCGCAATGCGCCGACCTGCGTCGCGACGACACGCTGCTGTGCGTGGTGGAAGGGCCGATGGATGTGTACGCGGTGGAGCAGACCGGTTATCGCGGTCGCTACTTCGTGCTCAAGGGCCACTTGTCGCCGCTCGATGGCCTGGGCCCGGAAGCCATCGGCATTCCGCAGCTGGTGGCGCGCATCGAAGAGCAGGGCACATTCACCGAGGTGATCCTGGCGACCAACCCGACGGTGGAAGGCGAAGCCACCGCGCATTACATCGCCCAGCTGCTGACCAATAAAGGCTTGATCACCTCGCGCATTGCCCATGGTGTGCCGTTGGGCGGCGAGCTGGAATTGGTGGACGGCGGGACGCTGGCGCATTCGTTTGCAGGCCGCAAGCCGATCGCCCTCTAAGCCACACTGCTGTTCAAAATGTGGGAGCTGGCTTGCCTGCGATGGTGGAGTGTCAGGCGACATCGACGTCTCTGATCCAACGCCATCGCAGGCAAGCCAGCTCCCACAGTGGTTTTGTGGTGTAAGTGGGATCTTGAAAACCAAGCAAGCGCTTGGTAAGTTCGCTCCACCCCACTGTGGAGCTTGCCGATGCCTGCCTATCAGGACTACTTCGACCCCAGCCACCAATTGGTCCGCGACAGCGTGCGCCGTTTTGTCGAGCGCGAGATGTTGCCGGGCATTGAGCAATGGGAGGAAGCGCAGAGCTTTCCTCGTGAGCTGTACCTCAAGGCCGGCGCGGCGGGAATCCTGGGCATCGGTTACCCCGAAAGCCTGGGCGGCAGTCACGAAGGTGACCTGTTCGCCAAGGTCGCCGCCAGCGAAGAGCTGATGCGCTGCGGCTCCGGTGGTGTGGTGGCCGGCCTGGGTTCGCTGGATATCGGCCTGCCACCGGTCGTCAAATGGGCGCGACCCGAGGTGCGCGAGCGCGTTGCGCCTCAGGTATTGGCCGGTGAGAAGATCAGCGCGCTGGCGGTCACCGAGCCGGGTGGCGGCTCCGATGTCGCCAACCTGCAAACCCGCGCCATCCGCGATGGCGAGCATTACCGCGTGAGCGGCAGCAAAACCTTTATCACCAGTGGCGTGCGTGCCGACTTTTACACGGTCGCGGTGCGCACGGGTGGGCCGGGCTTTGGCGGCATCAGCTTATTGCTCATCGAGAAAGACACGCCCGGTTTCACGGTCGGCCAGCCGCTGAAGAAAATGGGTTGGTGGGCGTCGGACACGGCTGAGTTGTTCTTCGACGATTGCCGTGTGCCGGTGGGCAACCTGATTGGCGTCGAGAACATGGGGTTTGCCTGCATCATGGGCAACTTTCAGAGTGAGCGCCTGGCCCTGGCGCTGATGGCCAATATGACCGCGCAGCTTGCATTGGAGGAGAGCCTCAAATGGGCCACCCAGCGCGAAGCGTTCGGCAAACCCATCGGCAAATTCCAGGTGCTCAAGCACCGGCTGGCGGAAATGGCCACGGCGGTGGAGGTTTCGCGGGAATTCACCTACCGCCAGGCGGCGAAGATGGCGGCCGGCAAAAGTGTGATCAAGGAGATTTCCATGGCCAAGAACCTGGCGACCGACACCGCCGACCGCGTGACTTATGACGCGGTGCAGATCCTGGGCGGCCAGGGTTACATGCGTGGCAATTTAGTGGAGCGGCTGTACCGCGACAATCGCATCCTGTCCATCGGCGGGGGGACGCGCGAGGTGATGAATGAAATCATCAGCAAGCAAATAGGGCTTTGATTGGTGGTGGTCTTTCCCACGCCTCGCAAGCAAGCCAGCTCCCACATTGGAACGCGGTCACTTGTGGGAGCCGGGCTTGCCCGCGATGAGGCCCTAATAACAGACGCCTCTTAACGCTCCGTCAGTCCAAACTGCGTCAGGCAAAATGTCGGAATGCCCATGTCTTGCAGGCGTTGCGAGCCGCCCAGTTCCGGCAGGTCGATAATCGCCGCCGCTTCGAAAATCCTCGCGCCCATGCGCCGCACCAGGTTGGCCGCCGCGATCAGGGTGCCGCCGGTGGCGATCAGGTCATCGAACATCAGCACCGAGTCGCCTTCGCACAGGCTGTCTGCGTGCACTTCAAGAAAAGCTTCGCCGTACTCGGTCTGATAACCCTCGGCCAGCACGTCCGCCGGCAGCTTGCCCTGTTTGCGGAACAGAATCAGCGGTTTGTTCAGTTGGTAGGCGATGATCGAACCGATCAGAAAGCCCCGCGCATCCATCGCACCGATGTGGGTGAAATCGGCCTCGACATAACGCTGGGCAAAGCTGTCGGCAACCAGGCGCAGGGCACGGGGCGATTGGAACAGCGGGGTGATGTCACGAAAGATAACCCCAGGCTTGGGGAAGTCGATGACAGGGCGGATCAGGGATTTGATGTCGAACGAATCGAAGGTCATCGTCGAAGAGTCCTGGGAGCGGAAAACGGACTCGAAGTATACCTGCGGCCTCGCCGATTGGCGCGGCCGCAAGCGGCTGGATCAACCTTCCAGGGAGCCGCCGGCCAGCGCGCACAGCTGGATCGGGTCGAGGATATGCACTTCCTTGCCTTCAGCGGCAATCAGCTCGTTTTGCTGGAAGCGCGTGAACACGCGGGACACGGTTTCCACCGCCAGGCCCAGGTAGTTGCCGATTTCATTGCGCGACATGCTCAGGCGGAACTGATTGGCCGAGAACCCACGGGCACGGAAACGCGCCGACAGGTTGACCAGGAACGTGGCAATCCGCTCGTCGGCGGTTTTCTTCGACAGCAACAGCATCATCTGCTGGTCGTCGCGAATCTCGCGGCTCATCACACGCATCAATTGGCGACGCAGCTGCGGCAATTGCAGGGCCAGTTCATCCAGGCGTTCGAAGGGGATTTCGCACACCGATGTGGTCTCCAGCGCCTGGGCCGACACCGGGTGAATCTCGGTGTCCATGCCGGACAACCCGACCAGTTCGCTGGGCAGGTGGAAGCCGGTGATCTGCTCTTCGCCGCTGTCGCTGAGGCTGAATGTCTTCAGCGCGCCTGAACGTACTGCATAAACGGAATCGAATTTGTCGCCTTGGCGAAACAGAAACTCGCCCTTTTTCAGCGGGCGGCCGCGTTTAACGATTTCGTCCAGCGCTTCCATGTCTTCCAGATTCAACGAAAGTGGCAGGCAGAGGGGGGCCAGGCTGCAATCCTTGCAGTGAGCCTGGCTGTGAGCGCGCAGTTTGACTGGCTCGGACATTTCTTAAATCCTTGTGGGAAAACACACATAAGACGTAAGGGTAACGCACCGAGGGTGGATCAGGCCAGCGTGTACAAAAAAGCGGCACGTGGATAAAGGTTTTTGTATCGATGCCGATACACAGGTGAATCCCTATGAGCTGGAGCTCAGGTCATGTCGGTAATCCCTTTCAATAACCCTGTCATTGCTACGAAAGCCCCTCAGGTGCTGACGGCCGCTGATGCGCTTGCGGGCAAAAAGGTCGATGACAAACCTGCGCCGCCACCCACGCCCGGTGAAGGTGTGGTGGTCACGATATCCGGGGCAGGGATGGAGGCTTCTCAAGCCGGTAGCAACCCCAACAAGGACATCGACGACAGCAACCTGAAAGACAACATCAAACAGCTGCTGAAAATGATCCGCGAACTCAGGAAGCAGCTTGCCGAGAAGATGGCTCAGCTTTCAGCAGCCATGAATGATACGGCCCTGAGCCCGGAGGCACGCCAGGCGAAAGTCGCCGGTTTGCAGGGGGATATTGCTTCAATTCAGTCCGGGTTGATGACCGCTCAGGGGCAACTGGCCAAGTCGCTGAAAGATGAATCGCCTGAGGCTCAAATGGAAGCAATGACGCTGCTGTCGAAATAATTCAGGCCTAGATGACCCGCGAGAATCGTTGCCTGTTCTGGTGCTCCAGGTAGGCGTCGAACACCATGCACACCGAGCGCACCAGCAAGCGCCCGGCGGGCAATACGCGAATGCCCTGAGCATCAAGCTCGATCAGGCCATCGGCGGCCATCGTCTGCAGCTGCGGCCATAGCTCGTCGAAATAGCCGCGAAAATCGATGTTGAAGGCCTGTTCGATCTGCTCGAATTTCAGGCTGAAGGTGCAGATCAACTGCTGAATCACCTCGCGCCGCAACCGATCATCCGTGGTGCACACCAAGCCACGGCTGGTAGCCAGTTGCGCACCGGCCAGGGCGTTCTGGTAGTGATTGAGGTCACTGCTGTTCTGGCAGTACAGGTCGCCGATCTGGCTGATCGCCGATACGCCCAGCCCGATCAGGTCGCAATGCCCATGGGTGGTGTAGCCCTGAAAGTTACGCTGCAACGTCCCTTCTTCCTGGGCGACGGCCAGTTCGTCATCCGGCAGGGCGAAGTGGTCCATGCCGATGTAGCGATAGCCCGCGCGGGTCAACTGTTCGATGGTGGTTTGCAGCATCAGCAGTTTTTCCGCCGGGGAGGGCAGCTCGTCAGTGTTGATCCGCCGTTGCGGCATGAAACGCTCCGGCAAATGCGCGTAGTTGAACACCGACAGGCGATCCGGTTGCAGGCTGATCACTTCCTCCACGGTACGCGCGAAGTTGATCGGCGTTTGCTTGGGCAGCCCGTAGATCAGGTCGATATTGATCGAGCGAAATTGCAGGGTGCGCGCCGCATCGATCACGGCGCGGGTTTCTTCCAGGCTCTGCAGGCGATTGACCGCACGCTGCACCTCGGGGTCGAGGTCTTGCAGGCCGATGCTCACACGGTTGAAACCCAGTTCACGCAGCAGGCCCATGGTCGCCCAGTCGGCTTCACGCGGGTCGATTTCAATGCCGTAGTCGCCAGAATCATCGTCGAGCACATTGAAGTGCTGGCGCAGGCGTGCCATGACCTGGCGCAGTTCGTCGTGGCTCAGAAACGTTGGTGTGCCGCCGCCAAAGTGCAACTGCTCGACCGGCTGTTTCGGGTCGAGGTGGCAGGCCACCAGCTGGATTTCCTGCTCCAGGCGTTGCAGGTAAGCCTGGGCGCGGCCACGGTCCTTGGTGATGACCTTGTTGCAGGCGCAGTAGTAGCAAATGTTCGCGCAGAACGGCACATGCACATACAGCGACAAGGGGCGCACGGCCTTGCGGCTGTCGCGCAGGGCGTGGAGCAGGTCGAAAGTGCCGACCTGGCTGTCGAATTGTACGGCGGTGGGGTAGGACGTGTAGCGCGGCCCCGCCAAGTCGTAACGGTGAATCAGATCTGTGTCCCAACGAATGGCGTCGAGCATGCGGGCGGTCCCCCGGATTGGCTAGTGGGCCGAGTCTAGGGGCGCGCCGGGCAGGGCATGTTGATTTGCATCAACGGGGAGCGGCGCTATGCCACATGGCGATTTAATGGCCCATTAGCCAATGCTGATGCGGACCGGGCAAGGTCCACAGGCCGAATAGAATCACCAGCAGGCCTCCAGCGACACGCACACTGCGTTTGCGCAGCACGGCGGTGACGCGTTCAGCGGCCAGCCCGGTCGCCAGCAACACCGGCCAGGTGCCGAGCCCGAACGCCAGCATCAGCAACGCGCTGTCCGCCGCATTGCCCTGGCTTGCCGCCCACAGCAGCGTGCTGTAGACCAAGCCGCACGGCAGCCAGCCCCACAGCGCGCCCAACAGCAACGCGCGCGGCAGGCTGGACACCGGCAGCAAACGGTTGGCGACGGGCTGTAGGTAGCGCCACAGGCCGCGACCGAGGCTTTCGATGCGCGTAAGGCCGCTCCACCAACCGGCCAGGTACAGGCCCATGCTGATCAGCAACAAGCCTGCCAGCACACGCATGAACATCGCCGCCGGGCTGTTGGCCACCGCCCAGCCGGCCAGGCCGATCAATAAGCCGGCGGCGGCATAGCTGAGGATGCGCCCCAGGTTGTACGCCAGCAGCAGGCGAAAGCGCCGGCTGCGTTGCGCTGTGGGGATCGCCAGCGTCAGTGCGCCCATCAACCCGCCGCACATGCCCAGGCAATGGCCGCCGCCGAGCAGGCCAAGGATGAGCGCGGAGACCAGCAGCGGCGCCAGTTCAAGCATGGGGCGGGTCTTTGGGCGGTTGCTCGGGCCCGTTGGCTTCGTCGACGGCCGCCAGGTGGTTTGGGTCCTGGTCATCGAACAGCACGCTGTGGGCCGGGCCGTCGAGGTCGTCGTACTGGCCGCTGTCCACCGCCCAGAAGAAGATGTAGATAGCGACGCCGACTAACAGCAGCGCCGCTGGAATCATCACGTATAGAGCTGGCATCTGCACTCCATGCCCACGCGGCTCAAGCCGGCAGCGGGCGGGTTACTAAGGGGGCACTGGCAGTCGGCGCGCTCGGCAGGCGAGTCAGGCGCAAGGCGTTGAGCACCACAGTCAACGAGCTGAGGGACATGCCGATCGCCGCCCAGATCGGCGTGATCCAGCCGAGCGCGGCAAACGGCAGCATAAGGCCATTGTACAGCCCGGCCCACAGCAGGTTTTCGAGGATTACCCGACGGGTGCGCCGCGCGAGGGTAAAGGCCTGCACCAACGCGTCGAGTCGATTGGACAACAGCACGGCATCGGCGCTGGTTTTTGCCAGGTCCGTGGCCGAGCCCATTGCCACACTGATATCGGCTGCAGCGAGCACCGGCACATCGTTGACGCCATCGCCGAGCATCAGCACCTTGCGGCCTTCCTTGTGCAACTGTTGCAGCATCTGCAGTTTGTCGTCGGGGCGCAGGCCGCCATGGGCTTCGTCGATGCCCAGTTCGCAGGCAACGCTTGCCACCATCGGCGAGCTGTCACCTGACAGCAGCAACGTGCGCCAGCCGCGCGCTTTGCATGCCGCCAACAGGGCTGGCGCGTCGCTGCGCAGACGGTCATCCAGCACGAACCAGGCGAGCGCGCCGTCACGATCGCCCAGCAGCAGCCACTGGCCCGCGTCGTCCGGCGAGGCGGGAGTCGGGCAGCCGCTCAAGTCGCAGACAAACCCCGGTTGGCCGATACGCAGTTGGCGCTCACCCACACGGCCTTCCAGGCCCAGGCCGGGGAAACTCAGGACTTCTTCGGCGGCCAGCGGCGCACGGCCAAAAGCCCGTGCAATCGGGTGTTCGGAGCGGTTTTCCAGGGCTGCGGCGAGGCTCAGGCAATCATCGCTGTTCAGCACGCTCAAAGGGTGGGTCGCACGCAACGCCAGGCGGCCTTCGGTCAGGGTGCCGGTCTTGTCGAAAATCACCGTGTCGATCTGGTTCAGGCCTTCCAGCACATGCCCGCGGGTCAGTAACAGCCCGAGTTTATGCAGCGTACCCGTGGCGGCGGTGAGGGCGGTTGGCGTGGCCAAAGAGAGCGCGCACGGGCAGGTCGCCACCAGCATCGCCAATACAATCCAGAACGCCCGCGAGGGATCCAATTCCCACCACAGCAGGCCGATCAACGCCGCGGCGATCAGCGAGCACAGCAGAAACCATTGCGCGGCACGGTCGGCGATTTGTGCCAGGCGCGGTTTCTCGGCCTGGGCGCGCTCCAGCAGGCGCACGATGGCGGACAGGCGCGTGTCATGGCCCAGGGCGCGGACCTCAACGCTCAGCACACCTTCGACGTTGAGTGTGCCGGCAGTCACCACATCGCCCACGTGGCGTGGCTGCGGCAGGTATTCGCCGGTGAGCAGGGCTTCATCGATGCTTGACTGGCCGTCGAGGATGACGCCGTCTGCCGGCAGCACCGCGCCGGGGTGTACCAGCACGCGGTCACCCACGGCCAATTCGCTGAGCAGAATGCGTTCGCTCTGGCCGTCAGCTTTCAGGCGCAGGCACGAGGCGGGCAACAGGTTGACCAGTTGAGCGGTGGCGGCGGCCGTACGTTCCCGCGCTCGGCGCTCCAGGTAGCGGCCGGCCAGCAGGAACAGCGCGAACATGCCCACCGCGTCGAAATACAGCTCGCCGACGCCGGTGATGGCGGTCCAAATGCCAGCCAGATACGCGCCGCCTATCGCCAGGGACACCGACACGTCCATCGTCAGGTGGCGCGTGCGCAGGTCGCGCAGCGCACCTTTGAAGAAGGGCGCGCAGCTGTAGAACACGATGGGCGTGGTCAGAAACATCGCCACCCAGCGCAGGATCACGTGCAGCTCCGGGCTCAGGTCGATATTGAATTCGGGCCAAGTGGCCATGGTCGCCATCATCGCCTGGAACCACAGCAACCCCGCGACCCCCAATTGGCGCAAGGCCAGACGGTTTTCGCCGGCCAACTGCTCGGCGGCGCGGTCAGCCTGATAAGGGTGGGCGGCGTAGCCGATATGGCGCAGCTCGCTGAGCAGCTGGCTCAGCGGCAATTGCGCGTCGGCCCAGCGCACGTGCAGGCGGTGGTTGGACAGGTTCAGCCGAGCCTCGGCCACCGCGGGCAGGCTGCGCAGGTGTTTTTCGATCAGCCAGCCACAGGCCGCGCAGCTGATGCCTTCCATCAACAAGGTGGTTTCGGCGAGGTCACCGTCATGGCGCACAAAGGGTTTTTGCACGTCGGCGCGGTCGTACAGGGCCAACTCGTCCACCAGTTGCACCGGCAGCGCTTCGGGGTTGGCCGAGGCTTCGCTGCGGTGCTGGTAATAGCTTTCCAGCCCGCCGGCCACAATGGCTTCGGCCACCGCCTGGCAGCCCGGGCAGCACAGTTCGCGGCGCTCGCCGAGGATCACGGCGGTGAACCGGCTGCCGGACGGGACGGGCAGGGCGCAGTGGTAGCAGGGGGTTGGGGTGCTCATGGGTTTAGATCTTAGTCGGCTGAGAGGGCCTCATCGCGGGCAAGCCCGGCCCCCACAAGGAATCGCGATCCAGTGGGGGAGCGGGCTTGCCCGCGATGCGCGAAGCGCAGGCTTATTACTTCTTCAGGTCTTCAGCGCCCTGCAACGGCTCATCACCGAGCAGCAAGTCCTTGTCGTGGCTGACCTGTTCCTCTTCGAACAGGCGCCAGGTCCTGTCGCCCTCGACACCGAGCAATTCCACAAAGCGCCGGCCTTCGACCTTGTCGGTGACCTGGCCAATGTAGCGGCCCGGCTCACTGTCGCTGCGGGCCAGATTGATCTTGCGATCCTTCTCCGGCTGGGTCGGAGAAATCAGGTTCAGCTCCAGCGTGGTCGGGTTGCTGTTGCCGGTCAGGTGCAGGTCGACTTCACCGGTCAGTTCGTCCAGGTGCACCGCGGCGCGCAGTTGCAGGGTCTGGGCCAGCAGTTCGCGGTCCAGGGAGCGGTTGATGCCTTTGCCGGCCTCGTAGTAGTTGTCGTTGACCAGGTTGTCCGGGTTCTTCACCGCAATGGTCACCATGGACAAGGTCAAGGTCACCGAACAGGTCAGGATCCCAATGATGATCCACGGCCAGAGGTGCTTGTACCAAGGGCTTGCGGCAGTAGCTGCGGGCATTGTCGTGCTCTCTAGTTAACGAACTTGTGGGCCGATGAATCGGCTCTTGGCTTCAATGTGGACGCTGTCGTCATCGGCATCCTTGAGGATGAAGGTCACCTCGTTGGTGCTCGACGGCAGTTGCTCTGGTGCGCTGGACAGCTCGACCGGCAGGCTGAGGATTTCCCCGGCCGCCACTTTGATCTCGCGTCGACCCTGCAGCTTGAGGTCCGGCAGGCCCGAAGCGTCGAGCACGTAGGTGTGGTCGCGCTGGTCCTTGTTCATGATCTTCAGGCTGTAGACGTTTTCGATGCGGCCTTCGGCGTTTTCACGGAACAGCACACGGTCTTTGCTGACGTCGAAACCGACCAGCGAGCGCATGAAAAATGCCCCGACCAACAGGCTGATCATTGCCAGCAATACCAGCGCGTAACCGATCAGGCGCGGGCGCAATTTATGGGTTTTCTGCCCCGACAGGTTGTGCTCGGTGGTGTAGCTGATCAGGCCGCGCGGGTACTCCATTTTGTCCATGATGTTGTCGCAGGCGTCGATACACGCAGCGCAGCCGATGCACTCGATTTGCAGGCCGTCGCGGATGTCGATGCCGGTGGGGCACACCTGCACGCACATCGTGCAATCGATGCAGTCGCCCAGGCCCTGGGCCTTGTAGTCGGTGCCTTTTTTGCGCGGGCCACGCACTTCGCCACGGCGTGGATCGTAGGAAACGATCAGGGTGTCTTTGTCGAACATCACGCTTTGAAAGCGCGCGTACGGGCACATGTAGATGCACACCTGTTCGCGCAGCCAGCCGGCATTGCCATAGGTGGCCAGGGTGAAAAAGCCGACCCAGAAATACGACCAGCCATCGGCCTGGCCGGTAAAGAAGTCGAACACCAGTTCGCGGATCGGCGAGAAATAGCCAACGAACGTCATGCCGGTGACAAAGCCGATCAACAGCCACAGCGTGTGCTTGCTGAATTTGCGCAGGAACTTGTTGGCGCCCATCGGCGCTTTGTCGAGCTTGATGCGCTGGTTGCGGTCGCCTTCGGTGACCTTTTCACACCACATGAAGATCCAGGTCCACACGCTTTGCGGGCAGGTATAGCCACACCACACACGACCGGCGTACACGGTGATAAAGAACAGGCCAAAGGCGGCCACGATCAGAATGCCCGACAGCAGAATGAAATCCTGGGGCCAGAAAGTCGCGCCAAAAATGAAGAATTTACGCTCCGGCAAGTTCCACCAAACCGCCTGGTGCCCGCCCCAGTTCAGCCACACGGTGCCGAAGTACAGCAGGAACAAACCAGCGCCGCCGAGCATGCGCAAGTTGCGGAACAAGCCGGTGAAGGCGCGGGTGTAGATTTTCTCTCGCGACGCATACAGGTCGACGGACTGACTGGCGTTTTTGGCAGGCGGGGTAACGTCATGTACCGGTATTTGGTTGCTCATCATTGCATCCCACGGCGGTGGAGATTTGCCTCGGCCAGTACGTGCCAACCGGGGTCAAAAATAGGCTCTTGCAGTGGCGTAATGATACGCCTGCGGCAGTGCTGCACGGGTGCGACCTTTGGTCGCGTTGGGGGAAATCAATTGATGGTGTAAGTGATCTGGATCAATTGACTTGTGAAGTATGGTCGGTTTTGGCTGTGTTGCAGATTTGCAGGCAGTGCAGTGCGCTCCAAATGTGGGAGGGGGCTTGCCCCCGATTGCGGCATGTCAGTTGATACAACTGTCACTCAACCACCGCTATCGGGGGCAAGCCCCTCGTACCATTTGCTTGTGTGTCTTACTGCTCTTCAGCCGGCTTGTCGCCATGGGACAGGCTGTAAACATAGGCTGCCAGCAAGTGCACCTTGTCGTTGCCTTGCAGCAACTCCTGCGCTGGCATCTGGCCTTGACGGCCATAACGAATGGTCTGCTGCAGCTGCGCGAAGCTCGAACCGTAGATGAATGCACCCGGGTGCGTCAGGTCCGGCGCGCCCATCGCCGGCGTGCCTTTACCGGCAGGACCGTGGCAGGCCACGCAGTTGGCGGCGAAGAGTTTCGCGCCGTTGGCCACATCGGCCTTCGCGCCTTCCGGCAGTTTGCGACCGTCGAGGTTGGTCACCACAAAACCCGCCACGTCAGCCACGCCTTGCTCGCCAATGACTTCGGCCCACGCTGGCATCACCGCGTGGCGGCCTTTCATGATGGTTTCCTTGATGGTCGCCGGCTCGCCGCCCCAGCGCCAATCGGCGTCGGTCAGGTTGGGAAACCCGTAGGCGCCCTTGGCATCGGAGCCGTGGCACACCGAGCAGTTGGAGGCGAACAGGCGGCCGCCCATCTTCAAGGCTTGCGGGTCCTTGGCAACGTCTTCAATCGGCATCGCGGCGAATTTGGCGAAGATCGGGCCGAACTTGGCGTCCGACCTGGCCATTTCCTTTTCCCATTCGTGCACGCCGGTCCAGCCGGTCTGGCCGTTGGCGAAAGGGGTTTGCTTGTCGTTGTCGAGGTAGTTGTAGCCCGGCAGCAGGCCTTTCCAATTGCCAAGGCCGGGGTACAACGCCAGGTAGCCGAGGGCGAAGATGATGGTGCCGACAAACAGCATGAACCACCACTTGGGCAGCGGGTTGTCGTATTCCTCGATGCCATCGAACGAGTGGCCGACAGTCTCGTCCGTCTGCTCGGTGCGCTGGCCCTTGCGGGTCGACAGCAGCAGCCAGGTCAGGGCGAAGATGGTACCCAGACTGAGGACTGTGACGTACAGACTCCAGAACGTAGTCATTCTTTGTTACTCCTAGACGCTTGCTCGACGTGCTTGATGGCTTCGGGATCATCCGCAAAAGGCAACATGGTTGCGTCGTCAAACTCCGACTTGCGGCGGGGGCTGAACACCCACAACGCCAGGCCGATAAAGGCCACCATCACCACAACGGTGCCCAGGCCACGAATCATCCCGATATCCATGCAGATCACCGTTTGCTTTTGATGATGGTGCCAAGGCCTTGCAGGTAGGCCACCAGTGCGTCCATTTCGGTCTTGCCCTTCACGGCTGCGGCTGCACCGGCGATGTCTTCATCGGTGTAGGGCACGCCCAGGGTGCGCAAGACTTCCATCTTCTTCGCGGTGTCCTTGCCGTCGAGCTTGTTTTCCACGAGGAACGGGTAGGCCGGCATTTTCGACTCCGGTACCACGTTGCGCGGGTTATACAAGTGCGCGCGGTGCCAGTCGTCCGAGTAACGTGCGCCGACGCGGGCCAGGTCCGGGCCGGTGCGCTTGGAGCCCCACAGGAACGGGTGGTCCCACACGCTTTCACCGGCCACCGAGTAGTGGCCGTAGCGTTCGGTTTCGGCGCGGAACGGGCGGATCATCTGCGAGTGGCAGCCCACGCAACCGTTGGCGATGTAGACGTCGCGACCTTCCAGTTCAAGCGCGGTGCGCGGCTTCATGCCTTCGACCGGCTTGTTGGTCACGTCCTGGAAAAACAGCGGAACGATCTGGGTCAGGCCGCCGATACTCACGGCGATGACCATGAAGAAGGCCAGCAGGCCGATATTCTTCTCGACTACTTCATGCTTCATCAGTGAGCTCCCACAACGGCGATCTTGGCGGCGGCTTCAGCCTCTACAGGGTCGGAGGCACGCACGGTGCGCCAGACGTTGTAGGCCATCAACAGCATGCCGCTGGCAAAGAACGCACCGCCCAGGGCGCGGACGATGTAGCCCGGATGGCTGGCTTGCAGCGCTTCGACGAAGGAGTAGGTGAGCGTGCCGTCATCGTTGATCGCACGCCACATCAGGCCCTGGGTGATGCCGTTGACCCACATCGAGGCGATGTAGAGCACGGTGCCGATGGTGGCCAGCCAGAAGTGCGCGTTGATCAGCCCGACGCTGTGCATCTGCGCACGGCCGAACAGTTTGGGGATCATGTGGTACAGCGCGCCGATGGAGATCATCGCCACCCAGCCCAACGCGCCGGCGTGGACGTGGCCGATGGTCCAGTCGGTGTAGTGGGACAGCGAGTTGACGGTCTTGATCGCCATCATCGGCCCCTCGAAGGTCGACATGCCGTAGAACGCCAGCGACACCACCAAAAAGCGCAGGATCGGGTCGGTGCGCAATTTATGCCAGGCGCCCGAGAGCGTCATCATGCCGTTGATCATGCCGCCCCAGCTGGGGGCCAGCAGGATGATCGACATCGCCATGCCCAGCGACTGCGCCCAGTCCGGCAGCGCGGTGTAGTGCAGGTGGTGCGGGCCGGCCCAGATGTACAGGGTGATCAGCGCCCAGAAGTGCACGATGGACAGGCGGTACGAGTAGATCGGACGCTCGGCCTGTTTGGGCACGAAGTAATACATCATCCCCAGGAAGCCGGTGGTGAGGAAGAAGCCCACGGCATTGTGGCCGTACCACCACTGGATCATCGCGTCCGTCGCCCCGGCGTAGGCCGAATAGGACTTGAACCAGCTCACCGGCAAGGACGCGTGGTTGACGATGTGCAGCATCGCCGTGACCAGAATGAAGGCACCGTAGAACCAGTTACCCACATAAATGTGCTTGGTCTTGCGCTTGACGATGGTGCCGAAGAACACCACGGCGTAGGTCACCCAGACGATGGCCAGCAAAATGGCAATGGGCCATTCCAGCTCGGCGTATTCCTTGGTGGTGGTGTAGCCCAGCGGCAGGGTGATGATGGCGCCGAGGATCACGGCTTGCCAGCCCCAAAAGGTGAAGGCGGCGAGGCCGTCGGAGATCAGTCGCGTCTGGCAGGTTCGCTGCACGACATAGTAGGAGGTGGCAAACAATGCACATCCGCCGAAGGCGAAAATCACCAGGTTGGTGTGCAGCGGGCGCAGGCGGCCAAAGGTCGTCCATGGCAAACCGAAATTCAATTCCGGCCAAACCAGTTGCGAGGCGATGAACACCCCGAGCCCCATGCCAAGGATCCCCCAGACCACCGTCATGATGGCGAACTGGCGGACTACCTTATAGTTATAAGCAGTCGGACTGATTGCTGTGCTCATTCTAAGGTTCCACGGTTTAGGTTTTTTTATAGTTGAAATCGGCCGCAAGTATGGACAAACCGAGGGGCCATTGCAACGCAATGGCTGACCTGTATCAATGCGTTCCGGGCCAGATTCTGCGCCCTTTCCATGTTTGGCGTAAGGACAAAATCAGAAATCGAAAGCTGATCGAGTGGACAGGAATTTTTTCAGGTCGCAACGGCAGTCGCCTGATACGCCAAAACCGGTCACTGTTGGGCAAGCGTAGACCCGAATGGCAGCAGGGGAAAGTTGGGGTGGGGAGGGGTGCGACACTTGGTCGCTTAGAGACACAGGGCTGCCGCCCCGGGTTGGGGCGGCAGTCTGCGGTTACTCGGCTGGGCTTTCTGGCGTTGCGCCATCAGCGTTATGGGACAAGCTGTACACATAGGCCGCGAGCAGGTGCACTTTGTCATTGCCTTGCAGCACGTCCTGCGCGGGCATCTGGCCTTGGCGGCCGTGGCGGATGGTCTGCTGCAGCTGCGCCAGGCTGGTGCCGTAAATGAAGCCGGCAGGCTCGGTCAGGTTCGGCGCGCCCATGGCTTCCACGCCGTGGCCTTGCGGACCGTGGCAGGCGACACAGGTGGTGCTGAACGCCGCTTGCCCGGCGGCGAGGTCGGCGGTGCTGTTTGCCGGCAAGGGCAGCCCGGCCAGGTCGTGGCGCACATAGGCGGCGACGTTCTTCACACCGTCTTCGCCCAGCACTTCACCCCAGGCCGGCATCGCCGCGTGGCGACCATTCATGATCGTCGCTTTGATCGCCTCCGCCGAGCCGCCCCAGCGCCAGAGGTTGTCCGCCAGGTTGGGGAAGCCATACGCGCCCTTGGCATCCGAGCCGTGGCACACCGCGCAGTTGGAAGCGAACAGGCGGCCGCCCATTTTCAGTGCCTGTGGGTCCTTGGCGACTTCTTCCACCGGCATGGCCGCGAATTTGGCGAAGATCGGCCCGAACCTGGCGTCGGCCTTGGCCATTTCCTTGTCCCATTCCTTGGTCTGGGTCCAGCCGCCTTCATAGCCCGGCAGCACGCCTTTCCAGTTACCCAGGCCTGGGTAGAGGATCAGGTAACCGACCGCAAACACCAGGGTGCCGGCGAACAGCATGAACCACCACTGCGGCAGCGGGTTGTCGTATTCCTCGATGCCGTCGAAGGCGTGGCCCATGGTCTGGTCGACGCTGCCCTTGGTTTCGCCCTTGCGGGTGCCGATCAATAGCCAGGTCAGGCCGATCAGGCTGCCGAGGGTCAATACGCAGATCCATGTACTCCAGAAGGTCGTCATGGGCGAGTGCTCCTTGTTGCAGGCTCTTCTTGAGCGTCGGATGGAGTAGGTTCATCGGCAAATGGCAGCAGGCGGGCCTGCTCGAATTCCGCGTTGCGCCGGTTGTTGAACACCCACAGCGACAGGCCGATAAAAGCGATGGCGACCACCAGCGTGCCAAGGCCGCGGATGGTGCCCGCGTCAAATTCAAATCCCATGGCTCACCTCTTGCTCTTGATGGCAGTGCCGAGCACTTGCAGGTACGCAATCAGCGCGTCCATCTCGGTCTTGCCCTTGAGGCTGGCAACGGCGCCACTGATGTCGTCGTCGGTATAGGGCACGCCGAGGGTGCGCATCACGTTCAACTTGGTTTCGGTGTGGCTGCTGTCGACCGGTGCCGTGACCAGCCATGGGTAGGCCGGCATTTTTGACTCCGGCACCACGTTGCGCGGGTTGTACAGGTGCGCGCGGTGCCAGTCGTCCGAGTAGCGCGCGCCGACGCGGGCCAGGTCCGGACCGGTGCGCTTGGAGCCCCACAGGAACGGGTGGTCCCACACGCTTTCGCCTGCCACCGAGTAGTGGCCGTAGCGTTCGGTTTCGGCACGGAACGGGCGGATCATCTGCGAGTGGCACTGCACGCAGCCTTCGCGGATGTAGATGTCGCGGCCTTCCAATTGCAGCGCGGTGTAGGGCTTCATGCCTTCGACCGGCTTGTTGGTCACGTCCTGGAAGAACAGCGGGACGATCTGGGTCAGGCCGCCGATGCTCACGGCCAGCACCATCAGCAGCATCAGCAGGCCGACGTTCTTTTCAATCGTTTCGTGTTTCATCACGGACTCCTCAGGCCATTTGCGCGGCGGTGGCGGGTTCGGCGGCTTGCAGCGATGGCGCCGAGCGCACGGTGCGCCACGTGTTGTAAGCCATCAGGAACATGCCGCTGAGGAACACTGCACCGCCCACCAGTCGCACGATGTAGCCAGGGTGGCTGGCCACCAGGGTTTCGACGAAGGAGTAGGTCAAGGTGCCGTCTTCGTTGACCGCACGCCACATCAGGCCCTGGGCGATGCCGTTGACCCACATCGAGGCGATGTAGAGCACGGTGCCGATGGTGGCCAGCCAGAAGTGCGCATTGATCAGGCCGAGGCTGTACATCTGCTCGCGGCCAAACACTTTGGGGATCATGTGGTACAGCGCGCCGATGGAAATCATCGCCACCCAGCCCAGTGCGCCGGCGTGTACGTGGCCGATGGTCCAGTCGGTGTAGTGGGAGAGGGCGTTGACCGTCTTGATGGCCATCATCGGCCCTTCGAAGGTCGACATGCCGTAGAACGCCAGCGACACCACCAAAAAGCGCAGGATCGGGTCGCTGCGCAACTTATGCCAGGCGCCCGACAGCGTCATCATGCCGTTGATCATGCCGCCCCAGCTCGGGGCCAGCAGTACCAGCGACATCACCATGCCCAGTGACTGTGCCCAATCCGGCAACGCGGTGTAGTGCAAGTGGTGCGGGCCGGCCCAGATGTACAGGGTGATCAGCGCCCAGAAGTGCACGATGGACAGGCGATAGGAATACACCGGACGTTCGGCTTGCTTGGGCACGAAGTAATACATCATCCCGAGGAAACCGGCGGTGAGGAAAAAGCCTACCGCGTTATGCCCATACCACCACTGCACCATGGCATCCGTCGCACCGCCGTAGAGGGAGTAGGACTTGGTCAGGCTGACCGGGATTTCCAGGTTGTTGACGATGTGCAGAATGGCCACGGTGATGATGAACGCACCGAAGAACCAGTTGCCGACATAGATGTGCTTGGTGTTGCGCTTCATGATCGTGCCGAAGAACACGATGGCGTAGGCCACCCAGACGATGGTGATCAGAATGTCGATTGGCCATTCCAGCTCGGCGTATTCCTTGGAGCTGGTGTAGCCCAGCGGCAAGCTGATCGCGGCCAATAGAATGACGAGCTGCCAGCCCCAGAAGCAGAACGCGGCGATTTTCGGCGCGAACAGCTGTGTCTGGCAGGTGCGCTGCACCGAGTAAAACGAGCTGGCGAACAGCGCGCAGCCGCCGAAGGCAAAGATTACCGCGTTGGTGTGCAGCGGGCGCAAGCGGCCGAAGCTGGTCCAGGGCAAATCGAAGTTGAGTGCAGGCCAAACCAATTGAGCGGCGAGAAAAACCCCGAGCCCCATGCCGACGATGCCCCACACCACCGTCATAATGGTGAATTGGCGGACCACCTTGTAGTTATAGGCGGTACTTAAAGTAGTGTTCATGGTTCCCCATCCACGGTTCAACCCAAGCCAATGCGGCACTTGGGCTGGAGTTATAGGCAGACTAAAAAGCGAGGCAAGCATGGGCAAAGAGCACAAGGCCAGTATTGACGGGGATCAATGGGCGCAGTGTGTGCGCGAGCGCGGCTGGTTGTGGGATGCGGCAACGGGTACCAGCGCGCGTGCGCCGGTGACGCTGATCCTGGCCCACGGTGCCGGTGCGCCCATGGACTCGGGGTTTATGAACGACGTGGCTGCCCGCCTTGCCGGGCACGGCGTGAACGTATTGCGCTTTGAATTCCCCTACATGGCCCAGCGCCGCCTGGACGGCGGCAAACGTCCGCCGAATCCGGCGCCGAAACTATTGCAAGCCTGGCGCGAGGTGTATGCCGAGGTGCGACGCCATGTCGCTGGCCCACTGGCCGTTGGCGGCAAGTCCATGGGCGGGCGAATGGCCAGTTTGCTGGCGGATGAATTGGGTGCAGACGGGTTGGTGTGCCTGGGTTATCCGTTTTACGCGGTGGGCAAACCGGAGAAACCCCGCACTGAGCATCTGGCCGGTCTGAAGACGCCGACGTTGATTGTGCAGGGCGAGCGCGATGCGCTGGGCAATCGGGCGGCGGTGGAGGGGTATGCGTTGTCGCCGAGCATCGAAGTGATGTGGCTGGTGGCGGGGGATCATGATTTGAAGCCGTTGAAGGCTTCGGGGTTTAGTCATGAACAGCATTTGGGGGCTGCGGCGCTGAAGGTTTCAAGCTTTCTTGCCGGCCTTTAGGGCCCCATCGCCGGCAAGCCAGCTCCCACATTTGAATGTATTCACAAATAGAAATATGTGAACCCCATCCAATGTGGGAGCGGGCTTGCTCGCGAAAGCGATTTAACGGTTAAAACGCTCCACCAGCGAATACTGGGTATTTGCGGTATGCGTCAGCTCTTCACTCAACTGCGCCGAGTTCATCGCCTGCTCCGAGGTCTGGTCCGCCAACAGCGCAATCGTGCTGATATTGCGGCTGATCTCTTCAGCCACGGCGCTTTGCTCTTCGGTGGCGGCGGCAATCTGCGTGGTCATGTCGGTGATGTTGGCCACCGCTTCACTGATGCCCACCAGCGCCTGATCCGCCTCCATCACGCGTGCCACGCCTTCTTCGGCCTGGCGATGCCCGGCGTCCATGGTTTGCACGGCGGCGGCGGCGGTCTGCTGCAGTTTGGCGATCAGGGCATGGATCTGCCCGGTGGACTCGGCGGTACGCTGCGCCAGTTGACGGACTTCGTCAGCCACCACTGCAAAGCCACGGCCCATTTCGCCGGCACGGGCGGCTTCGATGGCGGCGTTCAATGCCAGCAGGTTGGTCTGGTCGGCGATGCCTTTGATCACGTCCACCACGCCGCCGATCTCATCACTGTCCTTGGCCAGCTGGGTGACGGTTACACCGGTTTCACCCACGGCGACCGACAGGCGCTGGATCGCTTCGCGGGTTTCCCCGGCGATGTCGCGACCGCGACCGGTCAGGCGATTGGCTTCCTGGGTAGCGTCCGCCGTGCGCTGTACGTGGCTGGCCACCTCCTGGGTCGTTGCTGCCATCTGGTTGACGGCGGTGGCGACCTGCTCGGTTTCCACGCGCTGGCGTTCCAGGCCGCTGGAGCTGTTGTGCGCCAGGGTGTTGGACTGCGCTGCCTGATCGTTGAGGTGCTCGGCCGTATCCTGCAAGCGAGTAAGGCACGTCTTCAGACGCGCCTCCTGGCTGAGAATCGACATCTCCAGCCGCGCTTGTGCGCCACGGCTGTCGGTGTACATCTGCGCGATCAGCGGGTCGGACGTGGTCTGCTCCGCCAGGCGCAGCAGACGCTTGAGGCCGCGTTGCTGCCAGCTCAGGCCCAGCAGGCCCAGCGGCACCGACAGCCCCGCCGCCAGGGCAAAGCCCCAGTGGGAGTTGAGCGACGCACCGATCATGAAGCTGAGCTGGCTGACCAGAATAAAGGGCAGCCAGTCTTGCAGCACCGGCAGCCATTTGTCGCGCTGAGGCACGGCCGACTTGCCCTGGTTGATGCGTTGGTAGAGCGCTTCGGCCCGGCGAATCTGCTCGGCGGTGGGCTTGATGCGCACCGATTCGTAGCCGATCACCTGGTTGCCATCGAAGACCGGCGTTACATAGGCGTTAACCCAGTAATGATCGCCGGTCTTGCAGCGGTTCTTGACGATGCCCATCCATGGCAAGCCTTGTTTGAGCGTGGACCACATGTGCGCGAACACGGCCGACGGCACATCCGGGTGACGCACCAGGTTGTGCGGGGCACGGATCAACTCGTCACGGGTGAACCCACTGATTTCGACAAAGGCGTCGTTGCAGTAGGTGATCACACCTTTGGCATCTGTGGTGGAGATCAACCGTTGCTGAGCGGGGAAGGTACGTTCGCGCTGGGTAACGGGTTGGTTATTACGCATGATTGTTCAATCCGCAAGGCTTTGATGGGTTGTCGGCCGTTGCAGGCATTTATTTAACTTATTTTTTGCAACAATCATCCGGCCAGCATCGGGTAGGTAAACAACCCGAAGTGAAGCAGATTCAAGCCAAAGTGCGTGGCAATCGCGGCACCCAACCCGCCGAAGCGGTACGCCAGGCCATAACCGATGCCTGCAATGCTCGCCAGCAGCACCCAATGCCAGCCCGCGCCGAGGTGCACCAGGCCGAACAGCAGCGAGGCCAGCAGCAGTGCAAGGTGCTCGCCGTAGGGCAGGTGTTTGAAGCGTTGGCTCAGGCCGCCCTGGATATAGCCACGAAACAGCGCCTCTTCCACCAGCGTCACCAGCAGCAGGTTGTTCAGTACCCACAGCCATGTCTGTTCCGGCCATTTGGGTGCCCAGTCGATCATCCCCAGCAATGTGGCGCCGCCCAGCGCAGCGACCGCCGTCAGCGTCAATGCCAGGGCCGCGACGCAAAGCGACAGGCGCAGCGCGCGACGCGCCACGATCCATGGGCAGGCCAGCAACAGCCAGAAGCCAATCAGCGGTTTGTCCTGGTTCAGGTACATCGAGAACGGTACCGAGTCAGGGGTAAAACGCTGCGGCGCAATACCGCGGCCGTTGTAGAAACCCGGCAGCCAGTGCATCGCCAGGCCCAGGGCCAGGACAATGAACAGGCCGTGGCCGAGGTAGCGCGCCCAAGGGCTGCGTTGCTGGCGCACGGCGTACCCGGCGATCAGCAGCATGGCCACCGACACGGCCGCCAGAGCGCCCAGTTGACCGTAGGTCAGGGCCAGTCCGTAGCCAATCGAAAGAAGCACCAGGTACAGCCAGGGCAGAGCGATCATGTGAAATCCTTGGAAAAAACTGGCCGGCATTATAGCGACGGGCTTTCTGCGTCGGCATGAAAACTCTTCTATGCACGGTGCGTGGGTGAAGTGATTGCAAAACAGAAAGGCGGCTGGTTATAGTCGGCGCGTCGTTATCCCTTCAAAAAAGATCAGCACATGCCAGCTTCCCAGCGCATAGCGGTAGTCGATTCAGCGGTCAGCGCTGTGGTCGTGCCGTGTGGGAAGAAACAGCCTGTGCAGATCAGTCACTACCCCCCACCTGTCAGTAGCACGCCGGTGTACGCAGTCGTATCACCGCCGGGTGTCGGCATTTCGGGCTGATCAGCGAATCGCTGTTCCCTTTTGCCTGCCTGAAAAAAACCTACTGAGTTTCAGCTTTGGCTGAATCGGCTTTTTTGCCTGATTACAGGTGGTATCCATGTCTGTTTTTTCGAAACAATCCGTGGCCGCGGCGGCCTCGACGAGCCTGTTTGTTCTGTTGTGGAGCAGCGGGGCGATTTTCTCCAAGTTGGGCCTGGCCCATGCTTCGCCTTTTGCCTTTCTGCTGATTCGCTTCGCCATCGCTCTCGTGGGGCTGGTGATCCTGGTGCCGGTCCTCAAACTGAAACCGCCACGTCCTGGCAAGCCCATGCTGTATGCGGCGGCGACCGGCTGCGTGCTGTTGGGCGCGTATCAGATTTTCTATCTGCTGGCGCTGGACCTTAAAGTCACTCCCGGCGTGATGGCCACCATCATGGGGGTGCAGCCGATACTCACGGTGGTGCTGATGGAGCGCCAGCGTTCCTGGCGCCGGATGTTTGGCCTGGGCCTGGGATTGGCGGGGTTGATCATGGTGGTCTACCAGGGCATCGGTCTGTCCGGCATGTCGATGGCGGGCATGCTGTATGGCCTGTTGGCACTGGCGAGCATGACGTTTGGCTCGATCATGCAGAAGCGCATCACCGATAACCCATTGGGTACGCTGCCGGTGCAATACCTCGCCGGGTTGCTGCTGTGCTCGGTATTTGTGCCGTTCCAACCTTTCCACTTTCAACAAAGCGCCAGCTTTTACCTGCCGGTGCTATGGATGGGGCTGGTGGTGTCGTTACTGGCCACGCTGCTGCTGTACCGTCTGATCGCGCGTGGCAATCTGGTGAATGTCACCAGTCTGTTTTACCTGGTGCCGGCGGTGACAGCGGTGATGGATTACCTGATCTTCGGCAATCGGCTTGCGCTGTTAAGCGTGTTGGGGATGGCGTTGATCATTGTTGGCTTGGGGTTTGTGTTTCGTAACAGCTGAGTGCGTGGCGAGCTGTTGAATCAATGCTGACTGGAGCACGCGCATGAGGGTGCTCCAGTCAAAGCATTGTTTAATGTGGGTTCGCGCAGGATTTACAGTCTGCGCCATACTCATGCTATTAAGGCAGACGCTCAGATAGTGGCGTGATGCCGCATTGCAGAGCACTCGGTACGTTCATGGCAGCCGACCGCTGGCATTCAGTACGATTGTGCTTACAGAGTAATGCTGTAATAATTCCGACCTTATTGTGGCCTATATCCTACGTATTTACAGGGTATGCAGTTTGCTCGCAAAAGGGATGTTGTGTCTATTTTCGCATCGCGCAGTCTATCCAATGTCCAACCGCACGACGTTTGCTTAGCAAAGGTTGCGGTTTTGATGTGCTCGTACAATGGTGAGGCGTTCCTCAGGGATCAACTCGACTCCATTGAGCGACAGAGCCATCGCAACTGGTCATTAGTCGTTTCCGATGACGGCTCTCGAGATAGTACGTCAGCGATTCTCCAAGACTATGCTCAGCGTTGGGGACGCGACCGTCTCAAGGTTGTGGCAGGTCCCGGAAGAGGGTTTGTCGCCAATTTTCTCTCGTTAACTTGCCGTCCTGACATCGTCGCCGATTATTTTGCCTGGTGTGATCAGGACGATATCTGGAACGACGATAAGCTGGCGGTGGCGCAGTCTTGGTTGCAGACCATTCCTGAGCACATCCCTGCTCTATACTGTGGCCGTACTCAGTTAGTCAGTGAGTCGGGTGCAAAGCTTGGCTTTTCTCCGCTTTTCCCACGCCCTCCGCACTTCTCAAACGCGCTCGTTCAAAGTATTGCGGGTGGCAACACGATGGTTTTTAATCGGGCTGCACGTGAATTGATCGTCGAGGCGGGTTTGAACGTCAAGGTGCCCTCGCACGACTGGTGGATCTACCAGCTTGTAACGGGGGCCGGAGGCGCCGTGCACTATGATCACCAGCCGAGAATGTTATACCGCCAGCACGATGAAAATCTTATTGGTAGCAACTCCAGTTGGGCCGCTCGCCTGGTACGGCTGAAAATGATTTTCCAAGGACGGTTCTTCGAATGGAACGAACAGAACATCTGTGCCCTCGAAGCGATGTCCCACCGTCTTTGCGAAGAGCAACGACTGACTCTTATGCGCTTCAAGCATGCGCGCAGGCAAACGTTACTTAGACGAGTGTTGGGGTTCCGGTCGGCCGGTTTGTATCGGCAGACTTTAATGGGGAACCTCGGGCTAATTCTTGCAACACTACTGAAAAAGATCTGACTCAATGACTATCTTAGTAACCGGCGGTGCTGGCTTTATCGGTGCAAACTTTGTATTGGACTGGGTAGCCCAGGCGGATGAGCCGGTCATTAATCTGGATAAGCTGACGTATGCCGGCAACCTGGAGAACCTCAGCTCGCTCGAGGGCAACGAGCGCCACGTATTCGTACAGGGCGACATCGCAGATACCCAGCTGGTCCAGCGTTTGCTCGCTGAACATCAGCCGCGCGCTATCCTGAACTTCGCTGCCGAGTCGCACGTAGACCGTTCTATCCATGGCCCGGAAGACTTCATCGAGACTAACGTCGTCGGTACCTTCCGCCTGCTGGAGGCGGTGCGTGCCTACTGGAAAGGGCTGGACGCCGATGCTCAGCAATCCTTCCGTTTCCTGCATGTGTCGACTGACGAAGTCTACGGCTCCTTGGCCAAGGACGATCCGGCGTTCACCGAACACCATCAGTACGAGCCTAACAGCCCGTACTCGGCCAGTAAGGCGGCCAGCGACCATTTGGTGCGTGCCTACCATCACACCTATGGCTTGCCGGTACTGACCACCAACTGCTCGAACAACTACGGGCCGTACCATTTCCCGGAAAAATTAATCCCATTGATGATCGTCAACGCGTTGGCAGGCAAGGCGCTGCCGGTGTATGGCGATGGTCAGCAAATTCGTGACTGGCTGTACGTAAAAGACCACTGCAGTGCCATCCGTCGTGTACTGGAAGCCGGCACCGTGGGCGAGGTTTACAACGTCGGCGGCTGGAACGAGAAGCCAAACCTGGACATCGTCCACACCGTTTGCGCCCTGCTCGATGAGCTGCGCCCTCAGGCGAATGGCACGCCGTACAGTGACCAGATTGCATACGTGACCGATCGCCCTGGCCATGACCGCCGTTACGCCATCGACGCGCGCAAACTGGAGCGCGAGTTGGGCTGGAAGCCGGCCGAAACCTTCGAGACCGGCATCCGCAAGACCGTGGAGTGGTACCTGGATAACCAGGATTGGGTCAGCAATATCCAATCGGGTGCTTACCGCGAGTGGGTAGAGAAGAACTACGCCGAGCGTTCAGCATGAAGATCCTTCTACTTGGCAAAAATGGCCAAGTGGGGTGGGAGTTGCAACGCAGTTTGGCCCCGCTGGGCCAAGTGCTTGCGCTCGACTCGAAAAGCCAGGACTACTGCGGTGATCTGAACGACCTGCAAGGGTTGGCGGCCACCGTGCAGCGCTTTGCGCCTGACGTCATCGTCAATGCGGCGGCCTATACGGCTGTCGACAAAGCCGAAAGCGAACCGGACCAGGCTCTGCGTGTGAATGCGCAGGCCCCGGCCGTGCTGGCGGCAGAGGCGCAAAAGCTCAATGCCCTGCTGGTTCACTACTCCACTGACTACGTGTTCGCCGGTGATGGTCAGACGCCCTGGCAGGAAAGCGATCCGGTAGGGCCGCTGAGCGTTTACGGCGCGACCAAACTCCAGGGCGAGCAAGCGATCCAGGCCAGCGGCTGCGCGCATCTGATCTTGCGCACCAGTTGGGTCTATGCCGCGCGAGGTAATAACTTCGCCAAGACCATGCTGCGTCTGGCGCAAGAGCGCGACAGCCTTAACGTGATCGACGATCAGTTTGGTACGCCCACTGGGGCGGATCTGTTGGCCGACGTTACCGCACATGCCATCCGCACGATGCATTCGAACCCCCAACTGAGTGGGGTTTATCACTTGGCGGCAGCTGGCGAGACCACATGGTATCGCTATGCCCGCTTCGTGCTTGAACACGCTCAGACTGCCGGTGTGCACCTCAAGGTTGCCCCGGATGCCGTGGGTGCGCTGACTACGGCCGCTTACCCAACACCGGCCAAGCGCCCCGGCAACTCCCGACTCAACACCCAAAAACTGCAGAATGCCTTCTCATTGCGCTTGCCTGAATGGCAAGACGGTGTGGCACGGATGCTCATAGAAACACTAGAGAAATGAACATGCTCAAACGTAAAGGAATCATCCTGGCTGGCGGCTCAGGCACGCGTCTGCACCCTGCAACCTTGGCTATCTCCAAGCAATTGCTGCCGGTTTACGATAAGCCAATGATCTACTACCCGCTGACCACGCTGATGCTGGCGGGTATTCGCGACATCCTGATCATTTCAACGCCGCAGGACACCCCGCGTTTCGAGCAGCTGTTGGGCGATGGCAGTAGCTGGGGTTTGAATATCTCGTATGCCGTACAGGCATCCCCGGATGGCCTGGCGCAGGCATTCATCATCGGCGAAGAGTTCATCGGCAACGACCTGTCGGCCTTGGTGCTGGGCGATAACATCTATCACGGCCATCATTTCAATGAGCTGCTGGCAAGCGCGATGCTGCGTCAGGATGGTGCGAGTGTTTTCGCCTATCACGTAAACGATCCTGAGCGTTACGGCGTTGTAGAGTTCGATGCACAGGGCAAGGCGATCAGCCTCGAAGAGAAGCCTCTTGAGCCTAAGTCGAACTACGCGGTGACCGGTCTTTACTTCTATGACCAGGACGTAGTGGACATCGCCAAAAGCATCAAGCCATCGCCACGAGGCGAGCTTGAGATTACCGACCTTAACCGTATCTACATGGAGCGGGGCAAGCTGTCGGTAGAGATCATGGGCCGAGGCTATGCGTGGTTGGATACCGGCACCCACGACTCGCTGCTGGAAGCCAGTAGTTTCATCGCCACGCTTGAGCACCGTCAGGGGCTTAAAGTGGCCTGCCCTGAAGAGATCGCGTTTCGGCAAAAGTGGATTGATGCGCAGCAGTTGGAGAAACTCGCCGCGCCGCTTTCCAAGAATGGCTACGGTCAGTATCTCAAGCGTTTGCTGCACGAAAAGATTTTTTGATAGTGCGATGCCCGGTGCGGTATTCGGAGCTGTTGCCTGAAGAATAATTTGATCTGTAGCGCCGCGAAGCCGGCCCTGATAACACTTTGGAGATATTGTAATAATGCGATCCAGCTCACTTGCCATCCCGGACGTAATTCTGTTTGAGCCGAAGGTGTTCGGGGATGAACGCGGTTTTTTCTACGAAAGCTTCAATCAAAAAGTTTTCGAGGAGGCCGTTGGAAGACCTGTTCATTTCGTGCAAGACAACCACTCCAAATCAGTCAAGGGCGTGCTTCGCGGGCTGCATTATCAGATCAAACAGGCCCAGGGCAAGCTGGTGCGCGTGACACACGGTGAGGTCTTTGACGTTGCCGTAGACCTGCGTGAAAGCTCGTCGACATTCGGCAAATGGGTCGGCGTGCACCTTAGTGCCAGCAACCGAGCGCAGCTCTGGATTCCGCCAGGCTTTGCCCACGGTTTTGTGGTGCTCTCGGAAAGTGCCGAGTTCCTCTACAAGACCACCGATTATTGGGCACCTGAGCATGAGCGCAGTCTTGCGTGGGATGACGCAGACGTCGCAATCGAATGGCCGATCACCGAGCCGCCTACGCTCTCTGCCAAAGATGCGAATGCCGTAAGTTTGATCAACGCTGAGAAGTTCGCCTAGTGGATCCTCATAGCAGACCTTCAGCAGGTCCAATCAGTCTTGTGGTCAATCTCTGGAAATACCGTTCATTGATTTCACAAATGACCAAACGTGAAGTCATTGGGCGTTACCGTGGATCGGTGATGGGCCTGACATGGTCGTTCTTCAACCCGATTCTGATGCTCGCGGTATACACCTTCGTGTTTTCAGAAATTTTCAAATCCCGATGGATCGGTGTCGATACAGGCAAGGGTGGGTTCGCGATCCTGCTGTTTGTCGGCATGATCGTGCATGGGTTATTTGCCGAGTGCGCCAATCGTGCGCCGACCTTGGTGATGGCCAACAGTAACTATGTAAAAAAGGTGGTGTTCCCGCTCGAGATCCTGCCGGTGATTACCTTGGGTTCCGCGCTGTTCCACAGTTGCATCAGCCTGGTTGTATTGTTGGGCGCCCAGTTTCTTATCCTGGGACAACTGCATTGGACGGCGCTGCTGTTCCCCTTGATTCTCGTGCCATTGATTCTGGCCACGCTGGGGGTCAGTTGGTTTTTGGCGTCGCTGGGGGTTTACCTGCGGGACGTGGGACACGTAATCACGGTGCTCACCACGGTACTGCTCTTTCTTTCGCCCGTGCTTTACCCGGTAGCGGCGCTGCCTGATGTTTATAAGCCTTGGTTAAAGCTCAACCCGCTGACCTACATTATTGAGGAGAGTCGAAGCGTCTTGCTTTTCGGCCATCTACCCAATTGGGAGAGTCTGGGCGTTGCTGTCATCGTTGGAGCAATCATTGCCTCCGTCGGCTATTGGTTCTTCCAAAAAACACGTAAAGGGTTCGCTGATGTCATCTGATCAAGCCGTAATCAGCGTTCGGAATGTCTCCAAATGTTTTTACACTTACGACAAGCCTAGAGACCGTTTAAAGCAGGCGATCGTGCCGCGTTTCCAGCGATGGGCGGGTGACAAGGTCACCACCTATGGCAAGGAGTTCTGGGCGCTGCGTGACATCAGTTTTGAAGTCAATAAAGGTGAAACCGTCGGTATTGTCGGTCGCAATGGATCGGGTAAGTCCACGCTGCTGCAGATTATCTGCGGCACGCTGACACCGACCATCGGCGAGATCGAGACGCGCGGCCGCATCGCTGCGCTGCTTGAGTTGGGCTCGGGTTTTAACCCGGAGTTTACCGGTCGGGAGAATGTCTATCTGAACGCGGCGGTCCTCGGGCTGACGCACGACGAAGTGAATGATCGCTTTGATGCAATCGCAAGCTTCGCCGATATCGGTGAGTTCCTGGATCACCCGGTCAAGACTTACTCCAGTGGCATGGCGGTAAGGCTCGCATTTGCGGTACAGGCCCAGGTCGATCCTGAAATCCTTGTGGTGGATGAAGCACTCTCGGTGGGTGATGCACGCTTTCAAGCCAAGTGCTTCGAACGCCTGCGTCAGCTTAAGGAAAATGGCACCAGCATTCTGTTGGTGACCCATTCCAGTGAGCAAGTGGTCACCCATTGCTCGCGCGCGATCCTGTTGGAACAAAGTCGAATAGAAATGATCGGAGAGTCACGTCCGGTTATAAATCGTTACACCGACATCCTGTTTGGCCGCAATTCCGACGCAAGCACCGAAGCGCAAGACATTCCGGTGCAGGCGGATAAAGCGGCCGAGCCCCTCGTACAAACCGTGCAACTGTCGCTGGAAAGCGATGTTTACGCGTCGCGCGTGGGCTATAACCCGCACGAGTATCGATGGGGTGACGGTGCTGCAACGTTGATGGATTTTCATCTGAGCGCAAGCGGTCGAGAGTACCCAACCAGCCTGGAACCAGGTGAGGAAATCGTACTGGGTTTGTCGCTTAAATTTAACCGTTCGGTCATAAACCCCATTCTTGGGTTCACTATCAAAACCAAGGAAGGTGTCACGGTATACGGCACAAATTCTTATTTGCTCGGTTGTGTTGAGACCCGTTCGATGGGCGAATCCGGGACTGTTGCCACTGCCAGTGTGAAATTCACTAACAAGTTGGCCACTGGCGATTATTTTATATCCCTAGGGATCGCGTCCAGAGAGGGCGAGCACATCATTCCCCATGACAGGCGTTATGACTCCATTCACTTTGTTGTCGAACCCACGCCCAAGCTATTGGGGTTGATTGACCTCGCCGCGACTATGAGCATCGATCCGGTAGACCTTAATGTTTAAACTTGATCAATATGGTTATTCCAAGGATAGCGATACGGGTGTTTGGGTGCGCGCCGACTTCCAAGGCATCGCGTACAGCGACGGAGATAATGCAGAAAACGAACTCGCCCAGATCATCAGTAACGCCAGCGACGTTTCTGTGTTATCAGACGAGCTGCCGCAATACTGCACCGACTGGGCCAAGCTCTACCACTTGAGCGCGACGCGCGCGAACATCCTGCGTCCCTTTGAGCATCTGTTCAAATCCCGCGTGCTGGAAATTGGTGCCGGCTGTGGCGCTATCAGCCGCTACCTCGGCGAATGTGGCGCCGATCTATTGTGTCTGGAAGGAAGTCCTCGCCGAGCAGCCATGGCTGCGAGCCGTACACGGGACCTGGATAACGTGACGGTGTTGGCCGAGCGCTTCGACGACTTCAAAATCGAAGAGCAGTTCGACGTGGTCACGCTTATTGGTGTGCTGGAGTACGCCAGTATGTTCAGTAACGCAGCAGACCCCGCCTTAGCGATGCTCATGCGCGTTCGCCAATTGTTGAAGCCTGATGGCCATCTTTTTATCGCCATCGAAAACCAGCTGGGTCTGAAGTACTTCGCCGGCGCGCCAGAAGATCACGTTGGCATCACCATGTACGGTATCGAAGGTCGGTACGAGCATGGACAGCCCAAAACCTACGGCAAGAAAGAGCTCGAAGACCTCATAGCGCGCGCAGGTTTCACCTCGTCCAGCTTTCTGGCGCCGAGCCCGGATTACAAACTTCCCAATTCGATCATTACCGAGAGCGGTTTTGCGTGCGACGGTTTCGACGCCGCCGCGCTGGCGTGGCAGAACGTCAAGAAAGACCCGCAACTTCCTGAGCAGACGACCTTCAATCTGGAGAAGGCCTGGTCGGTGGTTATCAACAACCGCCTGGGTATGGAGCTGGCCAACTCGTTTTTGATCGTGGCTTCTTGTGCCGATGATCAACCGCTGGACAGTGACGTTCTGGCGTACCACTACAGCACAGGCAGAAAGACTCGGTACTGCAAGGAATCGTTGTTCGTCAACACCGAGGAAGGGATTCAGGTTCAGTATAGAAAGCTGGGCAATGTGGCTGTCGATGAGTCGAGTGCCATTGCTGACGACGGTTTCAAATACGTGCTTCCGCGTGTGGATGCCTACGCGAAAGGTAGCGTACTGAGCCTTGAGTTCCTCGATGTTGCGGCCCGCCGCGATTGGAGTATTGAGGGCTTTACCCCGTTTTTGCAGAAATACCTGGCGTGTTTGCAGAGCCTGTTGGACGGAGAGGGCGCTGGCATCAAGCTTCTTTCAGCCAAAACACTGCTCCCCGGTCGTTACATTGACGCCGTTCCGCAAAATATCGTCGTCGACGCCAGCAACATCCCCAAGTTTATCGATGTCGAGTGGGAGATGAATGAGGGTGTGGAGCTCGGTTATCTGATGATGCGAGCCCTGCTGCTGCTTATGGCGGCTGCGAACCCCTTCTATCCAAGCAGCTCGTCGGTGAGCCGCCAAGAGTTCGTGACTCAGCTGTTGGCTAGCGCAGGCATGGATATCAGCGCAGATGACCTGACGCGCTACATTGCGACTGAAGCAGCCTTTCAAGAACGGGTAACCGGGGCCGATGCAGACCAGTTTCTCAACTGGTCTCCTGAAGCCATGATTCACAAGATAGGCGCGGTGCACCTGCCTTCCACGCACGCCAAACTCTATATGAGTGATGCGGCGGGAAATTTTTCCGAAGAGTCAACGTTGCTCCAGGTGGTCAATGACGGGCACCAAGTCATCAAGTTTCGCCTGCCCGATGGATTGCCCGAGGGTGTGGTGTTGCGTTTCGACCCCATCAATCGTCGTCAGAGCTTCTCGATTGACACTATCAAGGTGTACTCTAGCGCCGAAACGATTTGGGAGTGGCAGGATGACATCAGTGACCCGCTGGTCATCGCCTCCGCCATGCGGATTTCCCAGATCGGTCGCAACACGCTTTATCTAGCGCTGAGTGACGACCCAAGCGTAACGATTCCTATAAAAGACGACATGCTTAGTGGCGCCGACCTGCTTGAGCTGGAAGTAAGCCTTACTTTATTCACGGAAGAGCAACTCGCTCAAGAGATTAATGTGCTGAATCAATCCGGGCTGACACGCCCCAACTCCGAATTGCAAGACAAGCTGGATCAGATTCTCGATTCAAACAGCAAGCTGGACCAGATTCTCGATTCAAATAGCAAGCTGGATCAACTTCTCGATTCGAATGCTAAATTGGATCAGATTCTTGACGCGAACAGCAAGCTGGACCAGATTCTTGATTCAAACAGCAAGCTGGATCAGATTCTCGATTCGAACAGCAAACTGGATCAGATTCTCGATTCAAACAGCAAACTTGATCAGATACTTGATTCGAGCGTCAAGCTTGAGCAGCTCGTTGATTCGAACAGAGAAATCAGCGATGTGCTGGAACTGTTGAAGGCCTCGATCACCTCCACGCATGCTGAGATGATCGCTCAAGCTGTTCGCGAGAAAGATAAAGAAGTTCAGGCGGTGGTTGAGCAGTTGCAGTTGGCGACCGAAGAGCATCAGTCTGCCCTTCAGCTTCTGACCGAACAGAAAAATCTCGAGTTAGATGAAAAGGACATTCAGATCAGTGAGTTTATCGCCGCGGTGGCACTGGAAAACGCACATTCCGAAGCCGAGCGTCTCAAGATAATTGAAACACTGAATCAGCAAATCACGCTTAAAGACGAAGCGTTGCACAACACGCTGGCCACTTGGCAGGAATCGTTGAGGGATAAAGATGTTCACATCGCCAACCTCGAAGAGCAAATGCGTGTTCAGCAAGTTCAAAAAGACACTCATATCCACAATTTGAACCTGCACATAATTGCCATGCAATCCACTTCCAGCTGGAAGGTGACTGCGCCATTTCGCAAGCTTGTGAAACGTGTCGGGCAAGTAAAAAAGGGTGTGCGTCTGTTGCCGGCGGTGATTCGTCGTGGCGGCGGCCTGAGCAGCACCGTGGGCAAAGCCATTACGGTTGCTCGGCAGCAAGGATTGGCCGGTTTAAGAGCACGCGTTGTGTACGTGGCCACCTCGAGCAGTCTTTCCGCCATCGGTCAGGAAGCTCGAGAAGTATCTGATCGCTTTGATTATTCCAAGTGGGTCGAGTATTACGACACTTTGGATGACAACGGCCGTTGGAAGCTGAGCGAAGAAATTCGCACGTGGAAAACCAAGCCGCTGATTTCGATCATCATGCCTGTCTACAATCCACCGCTCGATTTGCTGCGTGAAGCCATTGACAGTGTTAAATCCCAACTCTACAAGAATTGGGAGTTGTGCATCGCCGACGATGCTTCCACGGATAAAGAAGTCATCGCTTATCTCAAGACGCTGTCGAGTCAGGACAAGCGCTTCAAAGTCATGTTCCGCAAAGAAAACGGTCATATTTCCAAGGCCAGTAATTCGGCGTTGGAACTGGCTTCGGGTCAGTACATTGCGCTGATGGATAATGACGACCTCATTCCGGAACACGCACTGTATTGGGTTGCTCGCGCAATCCATGACAACCCGGACGTCGGTATGATCTATTCCGACGAGGACAAGATTGATTCCTCGGGGAAGCGTAGCTCGCCTTATTTCAAATCGGACTGGAACGAGTTTCTGTTCCGTTCGCAGAATATGGTTTGTCACCTGGGTGTGTATCGCTCCGACCTGGTCAAGGAAGTCGGCGGTTTCCGCGTAGGCTTTGAAGGCTCGCAAGATTACGATCTCGCACTGCGCTGCGCCGAAAAACTTGAGCGCGCACAAATCGTGCACATTCCTCGGGTTCTCTACCACTGGCGCATGCACGCTGGCAGCACAGCCATGGCAGGGGATGAAAAGCCCTATGCCGCCCTCGCTGGTGTTAAGGCGCTGGACGAGCATTTGCTACGCAAAGGTGACATAGGCCGTACAGAGCTGCTGCCTATGGGCTTGTACCGAGTCCACTACACGCTCCCAGCTAAAGCTCCGTTGGTCACGTTGATTATCCCTACGCGTAACGCTTACGCTTTGGTGAAACAATGCATCGAGAGCATTCAACGACTGACCACGTACAAGCATTACGAAATTA
Source organism: Pseudomonas sp. R9.37 (assembly GCF_963878885.1). Taxonomy (NCBI): domain Bacteria; kingdom Pseudomonadati; phylum Pseudomonadota; class Gammaproteobacteria; order Pseudomonadales; family Pseudomonadaceae; genus Pseudomonas; species Pseudomonas sp. R9.37. The sequence goes on from NZ_CAWNZA010000022.1 coordinate 321,646, forward strand.
TTTTGATTGATAATGGGTCGGACGATCCCGAATCACTTGAGTATTTCGCGCGGCTTGATCAACAACACAATATCCGAGTGATGCGCGACGACGGGCCGTTCAATTACTCCGCGCTGAATAATGGTGCTGTTGGAATTGCTCGCGGTGATCTGATCGGGTTGATTAACAACGACATCGAAGTCATTACACCAGAATGGCTGAGTGAGATGGTGTCTATTGCGCTGCAACCAAATGTAGGTGCTGTGGGTGCGCGCCTTTGGTATCCGGATGACCGCTTGCAACACGGTGGTGTGGTGCTCGGAGTAGGCGGAGTAGCAGGCCATTCGCACAAGTATCTGCCAAAAGGTGACTATGGCTACTTCGGCAGAGCAGCGTTGATTCAAGAGTTCTCAGCGGTTACAGCTGCTTGCTTGATCATCAAAAAGTCAACGTTCGAGCAGGTCGGTGGTTTGGATGAAGAGAACCTTAAAATTGCCTTCAACGATGTCGACTTCTGCATGAGAGTACAGGAGGCAGGTTACATCAACGTGTGGACACCTTTTGCCGAACTGTATCACCACGAGTCGGCAACTCGTGGATTGGAAGATACGCCTGAGAAAAAAGAACGTTTTTCCAACGAAGTGCTTTATGTGCAGTCGCGCTGGCCAAACATTGAAGAAGACTATACCTATAATCCGAACCTAACTTTAGAGCATGAAGATTTCGGTTTGGCCTGGCCACCTAGAGTTAAGTTATAAGATGAATTCGACGAATGAGGTTGAGAACGGCTCAGAGGAAACACGTGGCGAAGGAATAGCGCTCCCTAAGGCTCATTTCTCCCCTACTCTGAAGGACTTATTTCGCCTGCTGCTCATTGCGCTTCCGGTGATCAGTCTTGTAATAAGTGCATGGTCGTGGCTAAGGTACGGCGTTGATATACCTGTTTATGATGATTGGCGTCAATACAATGCAAATGATATGGGCAGGCTTGATTTACGTTATTTGATGACGCCGCACAATGACACCTTATATACTGTTGGCTTACTGCTAGATTCGCTTGCTTTTCGTTTTCTAGATGGTAATACAGTTGCCTACCAATTTATCAGCATGGTTGCGCTTCTCGGCGGACTGCTGATATTGCAGTGGAAGCTTTTGAGCAGTTGCATCACGAATAAAAGCTATCTGGCAGTTGCGTTCTCATTTACATTGTTGATGTTACAGCCCGATACTTATTGGGGGTGGCAAAATCTTGCTTACCACCAAGCCGTGCCGCTGCTTTGTCTTTTAGGAATACTCTCACTTACATTGCGAGACAAACCTAACTCAAGACTTACCTGCGCTGCTGTAATCTTTCTCACCTTGGTGTCGGGGTTGACTTATATAAGCGGTGCGTTTTCCGCGTTGGCACTTTGTTTTATATTTGTCTTTGTTGGGCTGATGTACAAGTCACCGTACAGCAAAAATCTTGTGAGTACCGGGCTAGCGATTTCACTGCCCGCACTGGCCTCAACGATGGCCCAGTTATGGGTCATTGTAGGTGTTCAGCATGGTACGCACCGGGCGGATGCGCCGATGGCATACCCTTGGGAATCCGATTTTTGGTATTTCATGTTGGGAAAAATTGGCCGATCGTTGATGCTGCCGATGTCTCACCCGACGTTCTCTCTAGTGATCACAGCATTAGCTGTGATGATGATAGTTATACTAGTTGTTGTTGGTCTTTTTAAGCTCAGCGCTAATGCAAGCGATTCTACTAAAAAAGCCATCATTATATTTTTGGCCCTTTCTGGGGTGATTTTCGTATACCTGCTGCTTATCTCTGCGGGACGTACTAATCTACGCCCCGATAACGTAACTAGCGCACGTGATATTTTTATCTACGGCTTCTACAGGTTTCACTTTTTTTGGGTGACACTGCTTTGGCCGTGGCTGATATTGTTGTGCCTGAAAGCTCTACAAAACCGCAAGCCGTCGAAATCTGTGGCGATGCTTATAACACTGATGGCAGTTGCGCTATGGTCGGTCGCTATAATGGTTACAACTATTATGGGCAACGCTACTTTTTTTGAAACAACCATGAAACATCGCTCTGAAGGTGTTGCATGTGTCGTAGCAAGGATTCAAGAGCCGGGTGCAGTGACGTGCTCGAATATTGACCTTGGTGACATAGCTGAAGGTATCAAGAATGGACGAGCGGCGAATGCTTCTTTTGCCAGAATTCTTCCGGTTCTGCCTATCGCACTCGGCACTAATAATCCTGCTCCGCTTTATCGGTTATCAGAACACTTAGACGTCGTGAAGATCAATAATGCGACGCGTGAACAAGGCTCGGCAAATACATTGGATCTCAAGACGGATAACGATCCAGGGCTGATCCTGGCTTTTTCGCCTACATCCGACCTGGCGCATTGCGGAACGATTGATTTGGTGGCTGCCATGACGGTTGAAGAGGCGAGCATCGCGCAGTTGTTTTATATGACACCGGGGCACCTTGGCTACAGCGAAGATCGGTCGACTACAATTTCTGTATCTCCTTCCAAAGAGCCGCAGATCTTGAACCTTACTATTAGCAATGCTGAGGGCTTCGAATCTGAGCTCAGATTTGACCCAGTCACGGCTAATCAAAAAATAAGTATCAAAGATCTTGAAGTCCGTTGCCGTTCGTATTTTAAGAGTAAATAATTTAAAGCAAGGTATATAGTATGTCCTTTAGTCAAATACCACTTTTTTCTGCTGCGGTTGTAAATGCTCGGCTAGACTTTATCACTGCCATTAGTGGTGTACTGGATAGTCATTGGTACGTGCTTGGAAACGAAGTAAAGTTGTTTGAAGAAGAGTTCGCAAGCTATGTAGGTGTCAACCACTGCGTCAGCGTTGCTAACGGGTCTGATGCGCTGGAGCTTGCGCTTAAGGGGCTAGGTGTTGAGAGTGGTGACCAAGTAGTCGCTGTAGCCAATGCCGGTTTTTATGGCAGCACAGCTATCCACGCGGTGGGTGCAGAGCCACTTTACGTTGATGTCGATTCAGACACCCTCACGATCTGTCCCAAGGCGCTTGCGGCAGTCATTGAGAGCAAGCCGTCAGCTGTCATTGTGACTCACCTGTATGGTCAGCTTGCGAACATCGAAGAGATTGTTCGTATTGCCTCCGCTGCCGGTGTACCTGTATTAGAAGATTGCGCCCAATCACATGGTGCTCGCCGTAATGGTAAGCAGGCGGGCAGTTTCGGCACCATTGCATGTTTCAGCTTTTACCCTACCAAAAACCTAGGCGCATTAGGAGATGGTGGTGCGGTTGTCACCAATGACGACGAGCTGGCCAAGCGTATCCGTCAGTTGCGGCAGTATGGTTGGACACAAAAGTACCAAGTGTCGATTCCGGGTGGGCGTAATAGTCGACTGGATGAAATGCAGGCCGCGATTCTACGTGTCAAGCTTCCACACTTGGACGCATGGAACGAGGCTCGTCGCTCCATTGCCAAGCGTTACAGTGAGGCGTTCGCCACACTCGACATGCAATTGCCGTATTCCACTGACGAAGATTACGTCGCTCACCTTTACGTCGTACGTGTGAAAGCAAGAGCCGAGTTTGCCGCATCGCTCAAAGAGAAATCGGTCAGCACAGATATCCATTATCCAATTGCAGACCATAAACAGCCTGCATACGCAGTCGATCAACTGGGTTCCCTGGACGTCACGGAACGCGCTTGTGAGACTGTAATTTCGCTACCTTGCTTCCCCGGCCTGACAGACAAAGAAGTTGATCGCGTCATTGAGGCAGTCACTGCTTACTTTTCAAAGGAGCAATAATTTTGCTGACGTTGGTCATCCCCGTTTATCGCAACGAAAGCAATCTTCCGGATCTGCTGCAAGCCATTATCGGGTTGAATACACAACTTCAGAACGACCTAGAAGTTGTGTTCGTTGTTGACGGTAGTCCGGATCGCTGCTACGAAATACTTCGAGATAAACTGCCTTCGCAGCCTTTCCAGTCGAAACTCGTACTGCTGTCCAGAAACTTTGGATCGTTCATGGCAATCCGTACAGGGTTGGAAAACGGGAGTGGTGATCGATTTGCGGTGATGGCTGCGGACTTGCAAGAGCCCCCCGAATTGGTGCTCGAAATGAACCGTGTGCTACTGCGCCAGGACATTGATGTGGTTGTCGGTGTGCGAGAAGGGCGTCAGGATCCTTGGGCGAGCCGTACCGCATCGAGGATTTTTTGGGGGCTGTATCGCCGTTATGTCATCCCAGAGATACCGCCAGGCGGTGTCGATATGTTTGCCTGTAATAAGGCTTTCAGAGACACACTGCTGACTCTGGAGGAGCGGCACAGCTCTTTGATTGCACAGATTTTTTGGTTGGGCTACCGACGAGAAGTTGTTACGTATTCGCGTCAGGAGAGGATCCACGGAAAGTCCGCGTGGACTTTGCGTAAGAAAGTCAATTACTTGATGGATAGCGTGTTCTCGTTCACCGACTTGCCCATCCGGTTGCTGACCAGAGTAGGCGCGTTCGGATCTGTGCTGGCAGCTATATTTGGCGTTTTTACGTTGTTGGCAAAGCTGAATGGCATGATCGAAGTGCCCGGTTACGCGATGATTATGCTCACCCTGACTTTCCTGGGATGTTTGAATCTCTTGGGGTTGGGGATAGTGGGCTCATACGCATGGCGAACCTACGAAAATACGAAAAATCGGCCATTAGCTATACCAATGCGAGTAGAAGATTTTGGAGATCACAATGAGCAGCGCTAAGAACTATTTCGTCCACAGTCATGCGCTGTGTGAATCCGAAAATATTGGCAAAGACACCCGTATATGGGCTTTCGCGCACGTCTTGCCTGGTGCCAAGCTGGGCGGAGAATGCAACGTTTGCGACAACGTATTCATCGAAAATGATGTAATTATTGGTGACCGTGTCACGCTCAAATGTGGTGTTCAAGTATGGGATGGCATCACTATCGAAGATGACGTATTCATTGGGCCCAATGTGACGTTTACCAATGACCTTTTTCCACGTAGCAAGGTTTACCCGCAAGCGTTTGCACGCACTATTATTCGTAAGGGTGCATCGCTTGGTGCTAATTGCACTATTCTGCCTGGTCTGACAGTTGGCATTAATGCAATGGTCGGTGCCGGTGCGGTCGTGACACGCTCTATTCCACCGAATGCCATAGTTGTAGGGAACCCTGCGAAGATTATTGGGTACGTTGACGCAAAGCCTGTCAGCGCCAAGCAGGACGCTGCCGACAAGGCAGCGGCTTCGCCAAGCGTAGTCGAAACGTCCATTCGCGGTGTTACGTTGCATACGATGACTGAAGTCGCAGACATTCGCGGCAGTTTATCTGCCGGTGAATTTGAGCGCACCGTCCCGTTTAAATCAGAGCGTTACTTTCTGGTTTACGATGTGCCTACTGCGGAAACCCGTGGTGAACACGCTCATCGCATCTGTCACCAATTCTTGGTTGCTGTGAAAGGCTCGGTTCATGTGGTCGCGGATGATGGAAAAAACCGAGAGGAGTTTGTGTTGAATAAACCAAACAAGGGTATTTACTTGCCTCCGATGACGTGGGGTATTCAATATCGCTACTCCCACGACGCGGTGTTGATGGTATTTGCCTCGCACTACTATGATTCAGCCGATTATATTCGTAACTACGACGAGTTTAAATCCTTGGTTGCTAATTCGTGATAAGTCCTGTAGCTCAACGGGCTTTAGATAAAATCTTTAAAAAAGATTTTGCTAGATTCCTCGTGTCGGGTGGTTTCAATACCGCCCTGACATATGGAGTTTATTTGCTTCTTTTGAACGTGGTGCCTTACAAAATAAGTTATACGATAGCGTACATTAGCGGTATTTTACTTGCGTATATTCTAAATCGATTTTTTGTTTTCAAAAGTCATAACGGTATCAAATCTATTCTGTTGTTTCCGCTGATTTACTTGGCGCAATATGTTGTAAGTCTGTTGATTCTTTGGGTCTGGGTAGAGCAACTCGGCTTTGATGATCGTCTCGCTCCATTAGTCGCTATAGCCATTACGGTGCCTATGACTTTTATACTGTCTAAATTGTTGTTTCTAAAGCGAGCTGATTAGTATTGATTGGTCCTGGTAGCGAACCAATTCGGGGCGCTACCCGTCGTGATGAGTCTCAACTACTCTCGCGGCCACTGCGCAGCGGAAGCACATAAAACTTGGTTGCCAAAATCGGCATTCGTCGGCAGGCGCAACTGCTCTCGTATATTCACGGCATATGAAGCCCGCAACGAATATTTCGGATACGACGAGCATCGCCGCGCAAACACTTTGCCGAGATCGAATCCCATCCCAAATCGCCCCACGACACTTTGAGCAAAGTGGTAGTTAGCTGCTGAGCAGATGTAGCCAGTTGGCACGCCATGCCTACGCCGGTTATTGGCTGTTGGATACTAGCTCCGTCTAGCGAAAGATTAAGGCGATGGATCCTACAAGAGGCTGGTGTTGAATGGCGAAGACACGCTTAGATGTGATGGCGAGAATGGTCGTGTGTATAAAATACAAGCTAGCGATTATCGATTCTAAGCCATAGCCCGATCTATTGCTGTTAGGGCTGTGGTAATAGTAGGTAGTGGGACAGGTGTTTATAATCATGTGGGTCGATGTGTGAGCTGTGTTAACTGTTGAAGCGTGCGATAATAACTGTAAAGATCATGATGCCAGTTGCAAATCAAATTAAGGAAAAAGCACTAGAGTGATCCCGGTTTCCGAGTGCTTAGCAGTTGATGGGTACTAAGTAATTTGCTTTCAGTAATAAAAGCTACTGTCTAGGGCTATAATGAACAAGGGTGAGCAAAGGCACTTTTGTTTGAATGGTATGTCCGGCGCTTGCGCTTGAAGTTTCATTCCCTGTTTTGAATTGCTATATGCTGGCCAAACTTATGCGATTGATGGTTTCCCTGCATCCGCTGGATTGAGCGTCTCATTAAATGCAGATGAGTATGCACTCTCGCGGCGCAAGTGTTCACACGAATGGCGCACGCTTGTTATAATCAGCCAGTGGCAAAGTAGGCGTTGCGCAGTAGAAAGTATTCGCGTGCATGTTCGCATGCCATCAATGGCGGGTATCAGAAAGGAATTACCACTCACTTAATTTTAAGTTCTTTTGAGTGTCCCATACGCGACCGCCTTTAAGTGGAATCCTTTACCACGCATATCTTTTCATATCCTTAAGGGCGCATTGCCTTCGAAGCTTGCAGTGATCCCATGAGTTACTTAGCGCTCCCCACCCGCAACACCAACCACAACGCCCCCGCAATCAACACGCCGCCATACACATGCGCCATCGACAGCGGCTCATCCAGCAACAACGCGCCCCACAACACCCCAAACGGCGGAATCATGAAGGTCACGGTCATCGACTTCACCGGCCCGATGGACGACAGCAGGCGGAAGTACAGAATGTAGGCAAACGCCGTGCACACAAGGCCCAGACCTAGCAGTGATGACCAAACCTGCCAGCCACCCCAACTCGCGGGCGGGTGGTTGATGGCGCTGTAGGCAAAAAACGGCAGCAAAAACAGGGTGGCGCCGAGCATGCTGCCCAGCGCGGCGAGTCGGCTGTCCAGGCCGCCGCGTTGGTCCAGCCAACGCCGTGCGAGGAACCCGGCGAAGCCGTAGCAGGTGGTGGCTAACAGGCAGGCCAGCGCCCCCATCAATAATTCCAGGTCAAACGCCACCGGCCCGGCGCGCGTCAGCACGGCTACGCCGAGCAGGCCCAGGCTGACGCCGGCGATTTTCGACGGCGTCAGGCGTTCACTGAAGAACAACCCGCCAATCAACACGCCCATCAGTGGCGTGGTGGCGTTGAAGATCGCCGAGTAGCCGGCCGGCAGCACCTGCGCGGCCACCGAGTACATGGTCGCGGGGATGCCGGAGTTGATCACGCCCAGCAGCAGCACGGTCTTGAACTTGCCCTGGAAGTCCCAGTTGACGCGCATCGCTGCGAGTATCACCAGCAAGCCGGCGGCGGCAATCGACACGCGAAAGAACGCGGTCGGCACGGTGCCGATTTCCGGCGCGATGATGCGCATGAACAGGAAACTCGCGCCCCATATGGCAGCCAGCCCCAGCAAATACAGGGTGTCGACAGGTCTCACGGAACACTCCTACCTCAATAAGGCGGCGAGTGTTGCCTAGAGGCCTGGCCGACACAATGGCTAATTACAGGACAAACCGCGTCACCATGCCGTTAAGGTCCACGGCCAGGCGCGACAGTTCCTGGCTGGCGGCGGAGGTCTGGGTCGCGCCGGCAGCGGTTTGGGTGGACAGGTCGCGAATGTTCACCAGGCTGCGGTCGACGTCACGGGCCACCAGTGCCTGCTGCTCAGCGGCGCTGGCGATCACCAGGTTGCGCTCGCTGATCTGCGAGATGGCCGCGGTGATTTTTTCCAGCGCGCTGCCGGCGCTGTTGGCGCGTTGCAGGGTCTGGCCGGCGTGTTCGGCGCTGCTGTTGAGGGCTTCGACGGTGTCCTGGGTACCTTGCTGGATACCGGTGATCATCTGTTCGATCTCCTCGGTTGAATCGTGGGTGCGTTGCGCCAGCGAGCGCACCTCGTCGGCCACTACCGCAAAGCCTCGGCCGGCTTCGCCTGCGCGCGCTGCTTCGATGGCGGCATTGAGCGCCAGCAGGTTGGTTTGCCCGGCGATGCCGCGGATCACTTCGAGCACTTTGCTGATGTCCTGAGCTTGCACGGCCAGGCCTTCGGCTTTGTTCGAAGCGCCAAGCACTTCGTCCACCAGGTTCTGGATCGAGCTGATGGTTTCGCTGATCTGGTAGTGGCCGTGCTTGCTGTCTTCATCGGAGGCCTTGGACGCTTCGGCGCTGGACACCGCGTTGCCCGCCACTTCGTCCACGGCCGCGCTCATCTCGTTGACGGCGGTCGCAGCCTGTTCAATTTCATCGTTTTGCGCCTGCAGGCCACGGGTGCTCTGTTCCATCACCGAGCTCATTTCCTCGGCGGCGGAGGCCAGTTGCTGCGCCGATTCGCTGATGCCATGGATAGTGGTTCGCAACTGGTCCTGCATGGTGGCCAGGGCCGTCAGCAATTGCGCCGGTTCGTCGGTGCCTTTCACCACCACAGGCTGGCTCAAATCGCCGCCCGCGATGGTGCGTGCCACGGCCAGGGCCTGGCCGAGGGGGGCGGTGATACTGCGGGTCAGCAGCCAGGCGAGCAATAAGGTGGCGATCAACGCGCACACGATGATCAGGCCGACCACCCACTGCGCGCTGGAATACATCTGCGCGGCAGCGTTGGCCGCGTCTTCGACGCCTTTCTGATTGAAGGTGATCATGTCCTCCAGGCTCTTGTTGAGGACCGTACCTTGGGGTGCCAGGCGGCTGGTCAGCAGGTCGATGGCATCTTGCTGTTGATCCTTGTCCACCAGGGCCACCATCTGCCCGACGATGCCGAGATAGGTGCCCACATCGGCTTTGAGTTTTTTCAGCAGAGCGGCTTCTTCGTCGCCGCTGGTCAGGGTTTCGTGATGGGTCAGCAGCGTTTGCAGCTCAGTGCTCTGGCGGGTGATCAGGCTTTTGCTGTTGTCGCGAATCCGCGATTCGTCGGTGGTCGCCAGGCGCAAGGCCTCCAAGCGGATACTGGCCACATAGGCCGCGCTGTCGTGGATATTCTCGATGCTCGGCATCCATGACTCTTCGATAACCAGCGCGCTTTCTCGCAGTTTGGCCATCTGGCCCAGGCCAAACAGGCCGACAATCACCAGCAAACCGGCCAACAGCGCAAAACTCAGACTGGCGCGCAATCCGATCCTCATGTTCCTCAATGACATCTCAATGCTCCTTAGGCGATTAGAACCTGTTCCCGGATCGGTCTTCAGACCTTGTTAGGCTGGGAGAGGGCGCGCTATATATCAAAGTGCCACTAAGGAGGTAATCAGGGTTTCCCTTACGGTGTATCAATTCGGTTACATAAGTTGTGAAGCGCAAGCGCGCTGCTGTTTACCCTGGCAGGCGGCAAGCCACGGCATTGCAGGCCTGTAGCCAACGGTGCTGGCGCCTTTGGCTGCGTTTACTGACCACACGGTCGAATTATGAAATTTGAAAAAATCCTACAATGTGTCGACAGTTGTACAGCGTGACCCAAAAAATCATCCTTCTCGTGCCCCCGTTCACTGGCTAAGCTCAGGTCTTCCAGACGCCCGTTCGAGGTTTCCCGTATGCCGCAGTCCGCGCTTGCCATCGCCCGCATGATCCTCGATGGCTTCGACGATTACCGTGAGCACTTCCGCCAGATCACTGACGGCGCCCGTGAACGTTTCGAGAAGGCCCAGTGGCAGCAAGGGCAGGCGGCTTCGGCGGCGCGGATCAACTTGTACGAAGAGAAAGTCGCTGAAGTAACGGCGCGCCTGCGTGCCCAGTTCGACGAGGCCACGCTGCTGGAAGTGGACGCGTGGCCGCTGGTGAAGCGTGCCTACATCGGCCTGATCGACCTGCGCTTTGACGATGAATTGTCCGAGACCTGGTACAACTCGATCTTCTGCAGCCTGTTCAGTCACGACCTGATCAGCGATGCCTGCATGTTCATCCACACCACGCGGCCGAGCCTGCGCCGTGCGCGTGCGGCGCAAACCCGCGTTTATCAGCCGGCGGGCGACCTGACGGCGATGCTGGCGCAGGTCTTCGCCGATTACGCGTTCAGCGAACCCTACGCAGACCTTGCGACCGACCTGCGCCGGCTCGAAGCGCAATTGCGCGAAAACCTGCCGGACTGGGTGTGCAAAGATCCGGACCTCAATGTTGAGCTGTTTTCCTCGGTGCTCTACCGCAATAAAGGCGCCTACCTCGTAGGACGCATCTACACCCGTGACGAACAATGGCCGCTGGTGATTCCGCTGCTGCACCGCGAAGGGCGCGGCATTCAGATCGACGCGCTGATCACGGACGAAGCCGACGTGTCGATCATCTTCTCGTTCACGCGCTCGTATTTCATGGTCGACGTGCCGGTGCCAGCGGAATTCATCGGGTTTCTCAAACGCATCCTGCCCGGCAAGCACATCGCCGAGCTGTACACCTCAATCGGTTTCTACAAACACGGCAAGTCGGAGTTCTACCGCGCGCTGATCAACCACCTGGCCACCACCGATGACCGCTTTATCATGGCGCCCGGCGTGCGCGGCATGGTCATGAGCGTGTTCACGCTGCCGGGCTTCAACACGGTGTTCAAGATCATCAAGGACCGCTTTTCACCGTCGAAAAACGTCAATCGCGCCACCGTCATCGAGAAGTACCGTCTGGTAAAAAGCGTCGACCGCGTGGGGCGCATGGCCGACACCCAGGAGTTCGCCGATTTCCGTTTCCCCTTGAGCAAGTTCGAGCCTGAATGCCTGGCCGAGCTGTTGGAGGTCGCTGCGGGCACCGTGGAGGTCGAAGGCGACACCGTGTTGATCCGCCACTGCTGGACCGAACGGCGCATGACCCCACTCAACCTCTACCTCGACAACGCCAACGACGCCCAAGTGCGCGAAGCGCTGGAAGACTACGGCCTGGCCATCAAGCAACTGGCGGCGGCGAACATCTTTCCCGGCGACATGCTGTTGAAAAACTTCGGCGTCACCCGCCACGGTCGCGTGGTGTTCTATGACTACGACGAAATCTGCTTTCTCACCGAAGCCAACTTTCGCCACATCCCGGCACCGCGCACGCCCGAGGACGAAATGGCCTCGGAGCCCTGGTACTCCATTGGGCCGCTGGATGTGTTCCCCGAAGAATTCCCGCCGTTCCTGTTTGCCGACGCCGGCCAGCGCAAGCTGTTCGACGAGCTGCACGGCGAGCTGTACAACGCCGACTACTGGAAAGGCCTGCAGGAAGCGATTCGCGCCGGCAAGGTCATCGATGTGTTCCCGTACCGTAGAAAAGAGCAGCTGTAAGCCTCAAGCGGCAAGCCACGGGTAAGCGGTTTTGCGTCTACTTGCCGCTTGAAGCTTGACGCTGATAGCGGCTTTTCTGCCACACTTGCCGGCCGTGCATAAATGACGACCTTCAAAGTACCTGATGACTGACCAAGCGCCCGCTATCGACCAACTGCTCAAAAACCTCGATCACGCCATGCTCGCCGACCGCCACCGCTTGCGGCGCCAGTTGCTCGAGCTGCGCAAGAAGCCCGACGAGGACAAGCTGGCGCAGTGGGTCACGCGCATGCAGGCGTCCTGCGCACAGGTCACGGCGCGGCGTGCCAGCCTGCCGGTGATTCGCTACGACGACAGCCTGCCGATTGCCGCCAAGCGCGACGAGATCAAAGAGGCGCTGCAAAAGCATCAGGTGTTGATCATCGCCGGTGAAACCGGCTCGGGTAAAACCACTCAACTGCCGAAAATCTGCCTGGAAATCGGCCGTGGCCAGTACGGCCTGATCGGCCACACCCAGCCGCGCCGAATCGCCGCGCGCAGCGTCGCCAGCCGCGTCGCCGAAGAACTGGCCACGCCGTTGGGCGCGCTGGTCGGCTATCAGGTGCGTTTCGAAGACCAGAGTGACTCCAACACCCTGATCAAGTTGATGACCGACGGCATCCTGCTGGCGGAAACCCAGAACGACCGCTACCTGGAACGCTACGACACGATCATCGTCGACGAAGCCCACGAACGCAGCCTGAACATCGACTTCCTGCTCGGCTACCTGAAAACCCTGTTGCCGCGTCGCCCCGACCTGAAAGTCATCATCACCTCGGCGACCATCGACCTGGAGCGTTTTTCCAAGCACTTCGACGATGCACCGATTGTCGAGGTCTCGGGCCGTACCTTCCCGGTGGACACCTGGTATCGCCCGCTGACCCTGGAGCAGGACGAGGAGGGCAACCGCGTCGAGGACGACTTGACCGTCGACCAGGCGATCCTCGCTACCCTGGATGAAATCGCCGCCTATGAACGCAGCGAGCGGCGCAGCCCTGGCGATGTGCTGGTGTTCTTGCCGGGCGAGCGCGAGATTCGTGACGCCGCCGAAATGCTGCGCAAGGCCCAGCTCAAGCACACCGAAATTCTGCCGCTGTATGCGCGCCTGTCACCGGCTGAACAACAGCGCATTTTCCAATCCCACCCGGGCCGCCGTGTGGTGCTGGCGACCAACGTCGCGGAAACCTCATTGACCGTGCCTGGCATTCGGTATGTGATCGACAGCGGCACCGCGCGCATCAGCCGTTACAGCTACCGCGCCAAGGTGCAGCGCCTGCCGATCGAGGCAATTTCCCAGGCCAGCGCCAACCAGCGTAAAGGCCGTTGCGGTCGGGTCGAGCCCGGTATTTGCATCCGCTTGTACAGCGAAGAGGACTTTATCGGCCGTCCGGAATTCACCGACCCGGAAATCCTGCGCACCAACCTTGCCGCCGTAATCCTGCAGATGCTGCACCTGCGCCTCGGCGAAATCACCGATTTTCCGTTTATCGAGCCGCCGGACGGCAAAGCCATCAGCGACGGTTTCAACCTGCTGCAAGAGCTCTCGGCGGTCGACCGCAACAGCCAGCTCACGCCGCTGGGCCGCCAACTGGCGCGCCTGCCAGTGGACCCGCGCATGGGCCGCATGCTGCTCGAAGCCGCCAAGCTCGGCAGTTTGCAGGAAGTGCTGATCGTCGCCAGTGCCATGTCGATCCAGGACCCGCGTGAACGCCCGCCAGAGCGTCAGCAAGCGGCCGACCAAGCCCACGCCCAGTGGAAGGACGCCGATTCTGACTTTGCCGGGTTGGTAAACCTGTGGCGCAGTTTTGAGGAACAGCGCCAGGCGCTGACCGCCAGCCCGTTGCGCAACTGGTGCCGCAAGAACTTCTTGAATTACCTGCGCCTGCGCGAGTGGCGCGATTCCCATCGCCAGCTCAGCCTGATCTGTCGCGACATGCAGTTGACCGTCAATAAAGAGCCGGCGGACTTTGCCAAGCTGCACAAGGCCGTGTTGTCTGGCCTGCTGAGCCAGATCGGCCAGAAGACCGAAGACGGCGATTACCTCGGCGCGCGTCAGCGGCGTTTCTGGATTCACCCGTCCTCGGGCATCGGCAAGAAGCGCCCGCAATGGCTGATGACCGCCGAACTGGTGGAAACCACCAAGCTGTACGCGCGCATGGTGGCAAAGATCGATGCCGACTGGATCGAGCCGCTGGCCGGGCACCTGATCAAGAAAAACCACTTCGAGCCGCATTGGGAGAAGAAGCGCGGCCAAGTGGTGGCCTTTGAGCAAATCACCCTGTTCGGGCTGATTGTGGTTGGGCGCCGACCGGTGCATTACGGGCCGATTGATCCGGTGGTGTCGCGTGAGCTGTTTATCCGCGAAGGCCTGGTGCGCGGCGAGATTCAGTCGCGGGCCAAGTGCCTGGCGGCCAACCAGCAACTGCTCGAGCAGCTCGACGAACTGGAGGCCAAGGCGCGGCGTCGCGACATCCTGGCGGACGAAGAAACCCTGTACGCCTTCTACGATGCGCGCTTGCCGGCGGAGATCCACCAGACCGCGACGTTCGACAGCTGGTACAAGGTCAACAGCCAGAAAGACCCGCAACTGCTGATCATGCGCGAGGAAGACGTGCTGGCCCGCGAGGCCAGTGAAGTCACGGCCCTGCATTATCCGGACACCTTGCACCTGGGCGATCTGGAGTTGGCGCTGAGTTATCACTTCGAACCCAACCACCCCCGCGACGGTGTGACCCTGCGCGTACCGGCGCCACTGCTGCCGGCATTGCCGCCGGAGCGCCTGGAATGGCTGGTGCCGGGGGTGATCGAAGCCAAGTGCATTGCCCTGGTGCGCAACCTGCCCAAGGCGCTGCGCAAAAACTTTGTACCGGTGCCGGATTTCGTCAAGGCGGCGCTGCAACGCATCGAATTCGGCCAGGGCTCGCTGCCCCAGGCGCTGGGGCGCGAACTGCTGCGCATGACCGGCGCACGGGTCAGCGATGAAGCCTGGGCCGAGGCGGCGCAGCAGGTGGAGAACCACCTGAAGATGAACCTGGAAGTGGTCGACGGCCAAGGCAAGTTCCTCGGCGAAGGGCGCGACCTGGCCGAGCTGACCGCGCGTTTTGCCGAGGCCAGCCAAGCCGCGTTGGCCGTGCCGCAAACCGCCAAAAGCCAGCAACCGGTGCAAGCCAAGGTGTTTGCGGCGGTGGCCGAGAAGACCCAGCAAAAGATCGCGGGGCTGTCGATGACGGTCTACCCGGCGTTGGTCGAAGAAAATGGCACGGTCAAGGAAGGGCGGTTCTCGACGGCCGCCGAGGCGGAGTTCCAGCATCGTCGCGCGTTGCAGCGCCTGCTGCTGCAGCAATTGGCCGAGCCGGCGAAATTCCTGCGCGGCAAATTGCCCGGCCTGACCGAATTGGGCCTGATGTACCGCGAACTGGGGCGCGTCGATGCATTGGTTGAAGACATTCTGTTGGCCAGTCTCGACACCTGCGTACTGGAAGGCGAAGCCAGCTTGCCGCGTGACGGTGCAGGTTTGGCGGCCCTGGCTGAACGCAAGCGCGGCAGCTGGACCGATCACGCCGAGCGCCTGGCCCGCCTGACGCTGGAAGTGCTGAAGCTGTGGCATGGCTTGCAAAAGCGCTTCAAGGGCAAGATCGACCTGGCCCAGGCGGTGGCCTTGAATGACATCAAGCAGCAGCTGAGCCATCTGGTGTACCCAGGTTTTGTGCGGGAAACACCGGCGCAGTGGTTCAAGGAACTGCCACGTTTCCTCAAGGCCATTGAGCTGCGCCTGGAGAAACTGCCCAGCCAGGTGCAAAAGGACCGAGTGTGGAGCACTGAGCTGAGCGGCCTGTGGGCGCAGTACCAGAACCGCCTGAACAAACATGCCCAGGAAGGCAAGCGCGACCCTCAGCTGGAGCTGTATCGCTGGTGGCTGGAGGAATATCGCGTGTCGTTGTTTGCCCAGCAGTTGGGCACCAAAGTGCCGATTTCCGATAAGCGTTTGAGCAAGCAATGGAGCCAGGTGGAGGCCTGAAGCCCTCTCGGCTACCGAGGTTGTGGGAGCTGGCTTGCCTGCGATGGCATCCCAGTGATTTGACTGATACACCGCGGTGTCTGCGTCGCAGGCAAGCCAGCTCCCACCGTCAGCATGGGGTTTATCCGGAAATGGCGCCAAATCCCCGAGGTTGTGGCAAACTTCGCGGTCATAAATGCCGGGATCGTCGTGATGGGCTGGTGTGCAGCCGCGGCGCAATGGAATAAAGCGTTGCCAGTTTGATGCCCGCTGGACGGAATCGAACGACTTAAAGTTTGGTACGACGGTACCAATATCTTCTGCCTGACAGATTTAGAGGAACGACCGTGCATAACGTCGTCATCAGCGGCACTGGCCTGTACACCCCGGCCAACAGCATCTCCAACGAAGAGCTGGTGCAGTCTTTCAATGCCTATGTTCAGCAGTTCAACACTGACAACGCCGCCGCCATCGAGCGCGGCGAGGTCCAGGCACTGACTGAGTCCAGCGCAGCCTTTATCGAGAAAGCATCGGGCATCAAGAGCCGTTTTGTCATGGACAAGGACGGTATTCTCGACCCGCAGCGCATGGCTCCGCGTTTGCCCGAGCGCAGCAATGACGAGTGGTCGGTGCTGTGCCAGATGGCCGTTGGCGCGGCCGAACAGGCCCTGCAGCGCGCGGGCAAGACTGCCGCCGACATCGACGGCGTGATCGTGGCCTGCTCCAACCTGCAGCGCGCCTACCCGGCCATCGCCATCGAAGTCCAGGAAGCGCTGGGTATCGAAGGTTTCGGTTTCGACATGAACGTGGCGTGCTCGTCGGCGACCTTTGGTATCCAGAACGCCGCCAACAGCATCCAGCTGGGCCAGGCGCGGGCGATCCTGATGGTCAACCCGGAAGTCTGCACCGGCCACCTGAATTTCCGTGACCGCGACAGCCACTTCATCTTCGGTGATGCGGCCACGGCCGTGATTCTCGAGCGCGCCGACCTGGCGACTTCCGAGCACCAGTTCGATGTGGTGAGCACCAAACTGCTGACCAAGTTTTCCAACAACATCCGCAACAACTTCGGCTTCCTCAACCGCACGGCGGAAGAAGGCATCGGCGCGCCGGACAAGCTGTTCGTACAGGAAGGTCGCAAGGTCTTCCGTGATGTCTGCCCGATGGTTGCCGAACTGATCGGCGTGCATCTGGACGAAAACCAACTGAATGTGGCCGATGTGAAGCGTTTCTGGCTGCACCAGGCCAACCTGAGCATGAACCACCTGATCGTGAAAAAACTGCTGGGCCGCGAAGCCTCGGTGGAAGAAGCACCGGTGATTCTCGACACCTACGCCAACACCAGTTCGGCGGGTTCGGTGATCGCGTTTCACACCTACCAGGACGACTTGCCAAAAGGAGCCGTGGCGGTGCTCAGTTCGTTCGGTGCCGGTTATTCGATCGGCAGCGTAATCCTGCGCAAGCGCTAATCTCGAGGCAGAATGCGGTCAATGTGGTAGCTGGCTGCTTGCGATGACGATAGTGGAGCCACCGCCGCTATCGCAGGCAAGCCAGCTCCCACCGGTATCGGATTTCCACAGCAGGATTGAGGTAAACGATGGCAGCAGCCGACGACGCGCACCTGCTGGAACGGCTGCTCAAGGGCGAGCAGCGGGCCTACAAGGAATTGGTCACCACCTACCAGAGCGCCATGCGGGCAGTGGCCTATGCCATTGTCGGCCAGCGCCACGCCGACGAAGTGGTGCAGGACGCGTGGTTGTCGGTGGTGCGCAACCTGGCCAGGTTCGAAGGGCGTTCCAGCCTCAAGACCTGGCTGCTGACCATCACCGCCAACTCCGCCAAGGGCCGCTATAAACAAAATCGCCGGGAAGTGTTGCTCGACGATTTGCCCTCACCTCACGGCACCATCGGTGACGATCGCTTCGTTCCCGACGATGGCCACTGGGCCGTGGCCCCGTACGCCTGGCACCAGGACACCCCGGAAGCGTTGCTGACCGAGGATGAGTTGCGCAAGTGCCTGGAGCATACGTTGCTGAGTTTGTCGGAGCTGCAAAGCAGCGTGCTGGTGCTGCGTGAGCGCCAAGGCCTGGAGTTGGAAGAGATTTGTAATCTTCTGACGCTCTCGCTCTCCAATGTCCGTGTGCTGTTGCATCGGGCACGGCTTAAAGTCTTCGCCACGGTGGAGCATTTTGAGGAAACGGGCGAATGTTGACCTGCAAAGAACAAGTGGCACGTTCCAGTGACTACCTCGATGGGCAATTGACCTTTCGCGAACGTTTGCTGGTGCGTCATCACTTGATGTTTTGCCCTAACTGCCGGCGATTTATCCGTCAGATGCGCCTGATGCAGGCGACTTTGAAAATCATGCCGGAAGAACCGGTAAAGGACGTGGATGCATTGGCTGACCGGCTGGTAGCCGAGCGGCTGAAAGATCAGTAAAAGCGCGAACAATGCAGACTCGCGTGGGTGGGGCGAACGGATGATGAGGGGCGACCCACCCACGCAAGGCTGTTGAAACGACCTCGGGCCGTCCTGGCCCAAGGTTTATTGCACACCCATTAGAACTTGGCTTCAGCATCCAACTGCAGGGTGTTGGTGTTGGCATCACGCTGCGTGCGGCTGGCGTAGTCCGCCTTGGTCAGGAAGTACGTGGCGCCGAGGGCGAAGTTCTTGTCGATGTCGTAGCTGACCTTCATCTTGTGGCCGCGTGAGCCGGTGGTGCCGTTGGCGAAGTCCGAGTCGGTGAAGGCACCCACCACGGCGTTACGCTGGATATCGCGGTAGTTGTAGTCCAGGTTCAAGCCGAACACTTTGGACTTGGCACCGATCAACCAGGCAGTGTCCTGATCGGTCACCGCGTCGTTGTTTTTCACGTACTGGCCATAGAACGCCAACGGCACTGCCAGGCCGCCGATGTCGGCCTGGGCGAAGCCTTCGTACAGGCGGAACTGGTTGTCGGCCGAGTTGCCGTTGACCGCCAATGCGCAAGGCGTGGTGGTGGTCGTGCAACGGCTGTCCTTGTCGTTCTGGTAGGCGTAGACGCTGCCGCCCAGGGTCATTTTCAAGTTGTCAGTCAGCGAGAACCGCGTGCCCAGCTGGCCGGACGTCAGGCGCAGGTCGTGACGAAATTGCACGCCGTCGCCGTCGACGTTGTCCTTGAGGTTGTAGTTGCCGATGCTGCCGAACAACTCGGCGCTGCTGCCCAGTGGGTATTTGTAGGTCAGGGCCAGGCCTTCCGGGTTGATGTCGCTGTCCCAGATCACGTCGCCCATGTTGACCCACGGCTGCAACATCTTGCCGCCGATCACGTGCAGGTTTTTGATCTGGTCCGGGTGGTAGTCGATGTAGCCCAGGTCCAGCCAGATCGACTTCTTGTCGAAGTAGTTGTCCTGGTCCTGGTTGGTGGAGCGCGCGTCGTCGCTGCTGCCGGTGGCAATGCGAATGCCGGTGTCGACCTGCGAGTTGACTTCGGTGTAGGCGCCCAGGCGGGCACGGATGCGCTGACGGTCCTTGTCACGCCCGCCGTTGTTGGATTCGCCCTGGATCTTCACGGTTTCCTGACGGAAGCGCACGTCACCCTTGAGCTGAGTGCGCGCGGCCCAGGCCAGTTTCTGGTCGAACACACTCAGGTCATTGGTTTTTTTCGCGGTGGCCGCGATCTGCTCGTTGGTCTCTTGTTGAGCTTGCTGTGCGATCTGCTTTTCTTTCTGGTCCTTGGCTAATTCCGCCTGCAGTTCGGTGTACTGCGCAGCGGTGATCTGGCCGTTGGCCTTGAGCATGTCGAGCAATTTAGCGTCGACTGCAGCGCTGGCCGGAACGCTCAGGGCCAGCAACAGGCCGCCACACAGGGCCGCCGCAGTTTTAGTGGAAGCAAGACGCATATCAATCTCCGAAAGTGAGGAGGGATGGCAAACCATCCAGGACACAACCGACCGATGACGGACGGAAAATAGCCGCCTGCTAGAACCAGGCGCTCTAAAAAACAGGCGTCAGTATCACGATCACTTATGACGGGACAGTGGCTAAGTGATGTCATGTAGATGACAAAATATTTAATAAGGAACTATTTGAGTTGGCCTTTGTCGTGCCATTTGGGCGTGTGCGAAAGCCACCGATAAGCGATACTCGCCAGGCTTTCACGCCCTGAAGTAGTGAGGATGCCGATGCCGTTGCAACGCCTGGACGCCCTGTCCGAAATCGCCCCGCAGGTATGGGATGCCCTCGTGCCGCAGGCCCAACCTTTTGTACGGCATGCATTCCTGAGCGCGCTGGAAGACAGCGCCAGCCTGGGGCCGCAATCGGGCTGGCAACCTGAGCATTTGCTGCACTGGGAAGGCGATCGCCTGGTGGCGGCAATGCCCAGCTACCGCAAATGGCATTCCTACGGCGAATACGTGTTTGATCACGGTTGGGCCGATGCGTGTGAGCGGGCAGGCATTGATTACTACCCAAAGTTGCTGACGGCAGTGCCGTTCAGCCCGGTCAGCGGGCCGCGCTTGCTGGCCAGGAGCGCCGAAGACGCTTTCGAGCTGCTGAACAGCCTGCCGGGCTATTTGGAAATCGAAGGGCTCTCCAGCGCCCACATCAACTTCACTGACCCCTTGGCCGACCAAGCCTTGGCGCAGCATCCAGGTTGGTTGCAGCGTTTGGGCTGTCAGTTTCATTGGCAAAATCGCGGCTATCGCGACTTCCAGGATTTCCTCGACGCCTTGAGCTCACGCAAGCGCAAACAAATGCGCAAAGAGCGTGAGCAAGTGGCGGGGCAGGGCATCGAGTTCGAATGGCTGCAAGGCCATGAGTTGAGCGAGGCGCAATGGGATTTTGTCTACGCCTGCTACGCCAACACCTACGCCGTGCGCCGCCAGTCGCCGTACCTGACGCGGGCGTTTTTCAGCCTGCTGGCCGAGCGCATGCCCGAAGCGATTCGCGTGGTGCTGGCTAAACAGGGCACACGCCCGGTTGCCATGGCCTTCAGCCTGATCGGTGGCGACAGCTTCTACGGGCGTTATTGGGGCTGCCTGGCGGAATTCGACCGCCTGCATTTCGAAACCTGCTTCTACCAAGGCATGGATTACGCCATTGCTCACGGTTTGCAGCGCTTCGACGCCGGCGCCCAAGGCGAGCACAAGTTGATTCGCGGGTTTGAACCGGTGATCACCCGGTCGTGGCACTACCTGCGCCATCCAGGTCTGAAAAATGCCGTGGAAGATTTCCTCGAGCGCGAGCGCGTAGGGATTCTGGCGTATGCCGAAGAGGCGAGGACAGCCCTGCCTTATCGGCAGGGCTGAACCCTTGACCTCAGGCTGGGTCCTCCTCGCCCAGCCATCGATAGGTCGCGCCGCCGATCACCGCACCGAAAATGGGCGCCAGCCAGAACATCCACAACTGCTGGAGCGCCCACCCGCCGACGATCAGTGCCGGGCCGGTACTGCGGGCCGGGTTGACCGAGGTGTTGGTCACGGGGATGGAGATCAAGTGGATCAGGGTCAACGCCAGGCCAATGGCGATAGGCGCGAGGCCCGCTGGGGCACGACGGTCAGTGGCGCCAAGGATGATCAGCACGAACATCGCCGTCATCACCAGCTCACAGACAAACCCCGTTGCCATTGAGTAACTGCCCGGCGAATGCTCGCCGTAGCCATTGGAAGCCAGGCCCGATGCCAGTTCGAACCCGGGCTTGCCGCTGGCAATGAAGTACAACAGCGCAGCGGCGACCGTGCCGCCGATAACCTGCGAGATGATATAAGCCGGTAACTCCCTGGCCGGGAACCTCCCGCCCACTACCAAGCCTACTGATACGGCCGGGTTGAGATGGCAGCCGCTGATGTGCCCGATGGCAAACGCCATGGTCAACACCGTGAGCCCGAACGCCAGGGCTACGCCCAACAGCCCTATCCCGACGGCGGGAAACGCTGCGGCCAACACCGCACTCCCGCAACCGCCCAACACCAGCCAAAACGTACCCAATCCCTCTGTGATTGAACGTTTGAACAAAGACATGCAACACGTCCTTGATAGATCGCTCTACCCAATCAGTAAATCAATGATGCTCCCTGCAGATTTACTTCAGCGCCCGTCTGGGCACTGCTTTGATTGAAGCAGGCTTTTGTGGCAAATCCAGGCCATAAAAAAGCGCCAGAACCCTTTGGGTGCTGGCGCGATGGGCCAATGCTGCGATGCAATGCGATCAACTGTGGGAGGGTGTTTTCCCCGGAAGCGGTCAGTCGATGCCGACGAAGCCTCCGGTTTGATGCTGCCACAACCTGGCATACAGCCCGCCGTGGGCCAGCAATTCAGCATGGCTGCCGGTCTCGGCGATTTGCCCTTTCTCCAGCACCACCAACCGGTCCATCCGCGCAATGGTCGACAACCGGTGCGCAATCGCTATCACCGTCTTGCCTTGCATCAAGGTTTCCAGGCTCTCCTGGATCGCCGCTTCCACTTCCGAGTCCAGCGCCGAGGTGGCCTCGTCCATGATCAGAATCGGCGCGTCCTTGAGCAGCACCCGCGCGATGGCAATGCGCTGGCGCTGCCCACCGGAGAGTTTGACCCCGCGCTCACCCACATGGGCGTCCAGCCCGGTACGCCCTTCGGCGTCCGACAGCAGCGGAATGAATTCATCGGCGCGGGCCTTGTGGATGGCGGCCGTCAGTTCTTCATCGGTCGCATCCGGCTTGCCGTACAGCAAGTTGTCACGGATCGAGCGGTGCAGCAGCGAAGTGTCCTGGGTGATCATGCCGATCTGTGCGCGCAGGCTTTCCTGGGCGACCTCGGCGATGTTCTGCCCGTCGATCAGGATGCGCCCGCCTTGCAGGTCGTACAGGCGCAGCAGCAGGTTGACCAGAGTCGACTTGCCTGCACCGGACGGGCCGATCAGGCCGATCTTTTCCCCGGCCTTGATCGTCAGGTTCAAGCCGCCAATGATCCCGCTCTTTTTGCCGTAGTGAAAATCCACCTGCTCAAAGCGTACTTCGCCATGGGGCACGTTCAGGCGCGGGGCATTCTCGCGGTCGGTGACCGCCAGCGGTGCTGCGATGGTTTTCAGCCCGTCCTGCACCATGCCGATGTTTTCGAAAATGCCGTTGACCACCCACATGATCCAGCCGGACATGTTGACGATACGAATCACCAGGCCGGTGGCCAGGGCAATCGCGCCCACGGAAATCAGCGACTGGGTCCACAGCCACAGGGCCAGGCCGGTGGTGGTGACGATCAGCAGGCCATTCAAGATGGCAATCGTCACGTCCATGCTGGTCAGCACGCGGGCGGCCAGCTGGGTTTTTTCGGTCTGCTCGATGATCGCTTCCTTGGCGTATTCCTGCTCATTCTGCGTATGGGCGAACAGCTTCAAGGTGGTGATGTTGGTGTAGCCGTCGACGATGCGGCCCATCAGTTTGGAGCGCGCTTCAGAGGAGATTACCGAGCGCTCTTTCACGCGCGGCACGAAGTAACGCAAGGCCAGGCTGTAGCAGATGATCCAGGTGATCAGCGGGATCATCAGCCGCCAGTCGGCCTCGGCAAACAGCACCAGGGCGCTGATCGCATAGATCGACACGTGCCAGATGGCCTCCGCCGTCGCCACCGCCGAGTCACGCAAGGAGTTGCCGGTTTGCATGATGCGCTGGGCGATACGCCCGGCGAAATCGTTTTGAAAGAAATTCAGGCTCTGCTTGAGCACGTAGCTGTGGTTTTGCCAGCGAATCAGGCTGGTCATGCCGGGGTTGATGGTCTGGTGCACCAGCAAGTCATGCAAGCCGTTGAAGATCGGGCGCAACAGCAGGGCGACCACGGCCATCCAGATCAGCTCGGCGCTGTGAATCTGGAAGAAGTTGGCGGGCGGTGTGCCTTGGGCCAGATCGATGATGCGGCTCAGGTAGCTGAACAACGCCACTTCGATCAACGCACCGATCAGGCCTACCACCAGCAAGGCGGCAAAGCTTGGCCACACCTGGCGCAGGTAATAGAGGTAGAAGGGCAGGACTTTGTCGGGCGGGGCGTCGCTGGGGGCAGCGCGGAAAATATCGATCAGTTGTTCAAAACGACGATAGAGCATTAGGTTGACGCCCGCCTGGCGGGCTCTCCTGTTCAAATGCGCGCGTGGCCTTGTGGGCCATGCGCGGAGCTACCTGCAGACCTCAGTCGATGCGCTTGGCCGACTTGATCAGAACAGGATCGATAGGCACGTTCTGCATGCCCTGCTTGGTGGTGGTCTGCGAGTTGACGATGATATCGACCACGTCCATGCCTTTGACCACTTTGGCGAACACGGCGTAACCGGCGTCACGGCCCGGATCGAGGAAAGCATTGTCGGCGACGTTGATGAAGAACTGGCTGGTGGCCGAGTTCGGGTCATTGGTGCGGGCCATCGACAGGGTGCCGCGTACGTTGTGCAGGCCGTTGCTGGCTTCGTTCTTGATCGGTGCTTCGGTTGGTTTTTGCGACATCTGCGCGGTGAATCCGCCGCCCTGGACCATGAAGCCCGGGATCACGCGGTGGAAAATCGTGTTGGTGTAGAAGCCTTTGTCGACATAGGCCAGGAAGTTCTTGGTGCTGATCGGCGCCTTGACCGGGTCCAGTTCGATTTCAATGTCGCCATTGGTGGTGGTGATCAGGACGTGAGGCGCCTTGGCGGGCTCGGCGGCCATCAGGTTGGCGGCGAACAAAACAGAACCGGCAAAGAAGGCGATTTTTTTCAACATGGGTCAGTGATCCTGGGTAGTGGTTTCGACTGTCTTTAGAAAATCGAGCAGGGTAGCGTTAAAGACTTCGGGTTGATCCAAAGGCGTGGCATGGCGGGAATCCTCGATCACCACCAGTCGCGCATCGGGCAGCAGTTTTACATAGATTTCTTTTTGCGCCACAGGTGTGTAGTCGTGGTCGGCGCTGATGACCAGCGTTGGACAGGTGATCCGGGAAAGTTGTTCCTGTACGCCCCAGCCCACAATCGCGTCGAAACTGGCGAGATAAGCACGTTTGTCGTTTTTTGCCCAGCGTTCGGCCATCTTGCGCCGCAGGTCGCCCTGGTGCGGTTGGGGGAATAGCCGATCACCCAAGGCCTTGCCGATGGTGGCCAGGCTCAGCACTCGCGCCAGGCTCCAGCGCTTGGCCCACTGCCAATAATCATCGGCGCTGCGCACTTTGACTTCAGGCGCACTGTTGACGATACACAGGCTCTTGACCCGGCCAGGTTCGTCCACCGCCAACTGGAAGGCGATCATGCCGCCCATGGACAGGCCCACGACATGAGCAGGCGGCAGGTTCAGGTGTTCGATCAAGGCAAGCAGGTCGATGGTGAACCCCTTGATGCTGTAGCGCTCGCGAGGTTTGTCGGAGCGCCCGTGGCCGCGCACATCCACCACGATCAGGCGGTAATGGCGGGCCAGCACCGGAATCTGCAGTTCCCAGTCCTGGCTGCTGGAGCCCAGGCCGTGGATCAGGATCAACGGGCTGCCGTGGCCGTATTCCTCGTAATGCAGGCTGCAGCCTTCATGGTCGAACCAGGCCATGCATGAACTCCGTTTCAGGCTTGCTGGGGAGCGGCGTAAGGCGCGTCCAGGGGGGCGGTGTCAAAGGTGCGCAGCAATTCCACGAGGATCTGTGTGGCTGGGCCCAGGGGTTTGTCCTTGTTCGCGTACAGATAAAACGTCGGGTTGCGGCTGCCGCCTTTTTCCAAGGGTAGCTGCTTGAGCAGGCCATCCTTGAGTTCGCGCTCAATCATGTGTCGGGGCAGCCAGGCAAAGCCCAGGCCGCTGCTGACGAATGTCGCGGCGGTGGGCAGGCTGCCGACGGTCCAGCGCTGTTCGGCACCAAGCCAGCCCACGTCTCGCGGTTGCTGGCGGCCGGAGTCGCGGATCACCACCTGCATCTGGCTTTCCAGGTCCTGGAAGCTCAGTTCACGGTTCAAGCGATGCAGCGAATGGTCCGGGTGGGCCACGGCGATAAATTCCACATCGCTCATTTCCGTGCCCAGGTAGCCGGGGATAATGAACCCGCTGATCGCCAGGTCGGCCATGCCATCCATCAGCAACTCTTCGACGCCCGACAGCACTTCTTCACGCAGGCGCACGCGGCAGCCACGGCTTTGCGGCATAAAGGCGGTGAGGGCGCGCACCAGGCGTGCATTGGGGTAGGCGGCGTCCACGACCAACCGCACTTCAGCCTCCCAACCCTGTTCCATGTGGTGGGCAAGGTCTTCCAGTTGGCTGGCGTTTTTCACCAGTTGCCGCGAGCGGCGCAGCAACACTTCACCGGCGTCGGTGAGCACCGCCTTGCGCCCGTCGATGCGCAGCAGCGGCACACCGAGTTGGTCTTGCATGCGAGCGACGGTGTAACTCACCGAAGACTGCGAACGGTGCAACGCTTCAGCCGCCTGGGCGAAGCCGCCGTGGTCGACCACGGCTTGCAGCGTGCGCCATTGATCGAGGGTAACGCGGGGCGCTTTCAAGATGAGCTCCTCTTGTCCTAAGCTGGCGGTCCTTATTGGAGACTGCCGAATGAGAAAATTCTGTTGTGTGTTGCTGGCGCTGCTGCCGATGAGCGCATTTGCCTACCCTATCGATGTCACGAAAAAGATCGACGGCGTGCAAGTGGACTACACCGCGTCCGACGTGGACGGCGACATCAGTTCGATCCGGCTAAACAACTACGGCACCAACGACGCAGTGTGTTCGGTAACCTTCACCAACGGCCCGGAATCGCCGCGTAATCGCAAGGTCACGGTGGCGGCGGGCAAAAGCACCAACACCACGGTCAAGTTCAGTCGCGCCATTATCAAGATGCGTATCGCGCTGGCATGTGCCCCAAAATAAAGCAGCAGCGGAGCATGCTCACAGCAATACTCCGCTTATAAACAAATTTCTAGATGGGTTGTAGCAGTTTTTTGCGCTTTTTTATCGAATGAGCCCTGGTTAATCTTTTCTCCATCGCCTTACAGCATTTACAGATGGAGCCTACCTAGCCATGTCCAATGTTCTGATCATCGAAAGCAGCGCACGCCAACAGGATTCGATCTCCCGTCAGCTGACCCAACAGTTCATCAGCCAATGGAAGGTCGCTCATCCGACCGATCAGATCACCCTGCGTGACGTGGCGCTTAACCCGGTTCCGCACCTGGACGCCAATTTGCTCGGCGGCTGGATGAAACCCGCCGAAAAGCGCAGCGGCATCGAACAGGCCTCCCTGGACCGCTCCAACGAATTGACCGACGAACTGCTCGCCGCCGATGTGCTGGTGATGGCTGCGCCGATGTACAACTTCGCGATCCCCAGCACCCTCAAAGCCTGGCTGGACCACGTGTTGCGCGCCGGTGTGACCTTCAAGTACACCGCCACCGGCCCTCAGGGTTTGCTCACTGGCAAACGCGCCATTGTGTTGACCGCACGCGGCGGTATCCACACCGGCGCCAGCTCCGATCACCAGGAACCGTACCTGCGTCAGGTCATGGCCTTTATCGGCATTCACGACGTGACCTTCATCCACGCTGAAGGGGTGAACCTGAGCGGGGACTTCCAGGAAAAAGGCATTAACCACGCCAAGGCGCTGCTGGCACAGGTCGCTTGATCGTTTAATCGTCACATAATCGCGCGGTGTTTATATCGCTCCACGCAAACCCTTCAAGTACGCGTATCGAACCTCCCTTTGCACTTGTTGCTCCTGAGTGCTCCTGCCCGACTGCCGCTTTAGCGAGGTCGGGTTTTTTTTGCCTCGAGTTTCTTCAAACTCCGAAAACCCTTAAAGTCGCGCCCATTCGAAACGAGGCGCGCATGGGCTATCTACTGGTTGTCACCCTGATTCAGGCTTTTTCCTTCAGCTTGATCGGCGAATACCTCGCCGGTCACGTCGACAGCTATTTCGCCGTGCTGGTGCGCGTGGTGCTGGCCGGGCTGGTGTTCATCCCGCTGACCCGCTGGCGCTCGGTAGAGCCACGGTTCATGCGTGGCATGCTGGTGATCGGCGCGCTGCAGTTTGGTGTGACCTACGTGTGCCTGTACCTGAGCTTTCGGGTGCTCACGGTGCCGGAGGTGTTGCTGTTCACAATCCTCACGCCGTTGCACGTGACACTCATCGAAGACGCGCTTAACCGTCGCTTCAATCCCTGGGCGCTGATTGCGGCGTTGGTGGCGGTGGGCGGTGCGGCAGTGATTCGCTTTGACCAGATCACGCCGCACTTTCTCGGCGGCTTTTTGCTGTTGCAACTGGCCAACTTCACCTACGCCGCCGGGCAGGTGATGTACAAACATCTGGTGGCGCGTTATCCAAGCGATCTGCCGCATTACCGACGTTTCGGCTATTTCTACCTGGGCGCCTTGATCGTGGTGTTGCCGGCATTCCTGCTGTTCGGCAAGGCCGACTTTCTGCCGCAAGCGCCGCTGCAGTGGGGCGTGCTGGTGTTCCTTGGGTTGGTCAGCACCGCGCTGGGCATGAACTGGTGGAACAAGGGCGCGTGCCTGGTCAACGGCGGCACCTTGGCGGTGATGAACAACCTGCATGTGCCCGTGGGGTTGTTGCTGAACTTGCTGATCTGGAATCAGCATGAGCCGCTGGGGCGGCTGGCGTTGGGCGGGTTGGTGATTTTGGGGGCGGTGTGGATCAGCCGGTTGGGCGTGCGTAAACAGCTAGCCCAATCTTGAACACCTTTGTGGGAGCGGGCTTGCTCGCGAAGACGGTGGGTCAGTCATTGATGGGTTGACTGATCCTGCGCTCTCGCGAGCACGCCCGCTTCCACAGAAGGTCGGTGGCGTTATACCGCGCTGGGTTCCAGGGTCGGCAAATGACTGGCCCCCAGCACCGCCGGCAACATCCCGGCACGCAAGTCATTACCGCTCGGCTGTTGATACAGGCTCAAGCCGAACTCCGGCAGCACCGCCAGCAGGTAATCAAAAATATCCCCCTGGATGCGCTCGTAATCCGCCCACGCCGTGGTGCGCGTGAAGCAGTAGATTTCCAGCGGCACGCCCTGAGCGGTGGTTTGCATCTGGCGCACCATGCAGGTCATGTTCGGCTGAATGTCCGGGTGGCTTTTCAGGTAGGCCAGTGCATAGGCGCGGAAGGTGCCGAGGTTGGTCATGCGGCGGCGGTTGGCAGAGAGTTGCGCGCTATTGCCCTGGGCCTCGTTCCACGCCTTGAGCTCAGCCTGCTTGCGGCTGATGTAGTCGGTGAGCAGGTGCACCTGGGTCATGCGCACTTCTTCATCGTCACGCAAAAACCGCACGCCGCTGGCGTCGATGTACAGGCTGCGCTTGATGCGGCGACCGCCGGACGCCTGCATGCCGCGCCAGTTCTTGAACGACTCTGACATCAAGCGCCAGGTAGGAATGGAGACGATGGTCTTGTCGAAATTCTGCACCTTGACCGTGTGCAGCGTGATGTCCACCACGTCACCGTCGGCGCCGACTTGAGGCATCTCGATCCAGTCGCCGACCCGCAGCATGTCGTTGCTGGTCAATTGCACACTGGCGACGAACGAGAGCAGCGTGTCCTTGTACACCAACAGAATCACCGCCGACATCGCACCCAACCCCGACAGCAGCAACAGCGGCGAACGGTCGATCAGCGTGGCGACAATAATGATTGCGGCGAACACGAACAGCACCATTTTCGCCAGTTGCACATAGCCCTTGATCGAGCGGGTGCGGGCATGTTCGGTGCGTGCGTAGATATTCAGCAGCGCGTTGAGCAGGGCGCTCACGGCCAGCGTCATGAACAGGATGGTGAACGCCAGGGCGACATTGCCGATAAACAGCGTGGCGGTTTTGCTCAGGTCCGGTACCAGGTACAGGCCGAACTGAATCACCAGGGACGGCGTCATCTGTGCCAGGCGGTGGAAGACTTTGTTGTGCCGCAGGTCATTGAGCCAGTGCAGCGCCGGTTGCCGGCCAAGCAATTTGACGGCGTGGAGGATGAGGTAGCGCGCGACCCGTCCGAGCAGCAGGGCGACTACCAGCAACACCAGTAAAACCAGGCTCGCATGCAGCAGCGGGTGTTGATCGAGGGCGCCCCAAAGGTCTTGGACGTTGAGCCAGAACTGTTTGATATCCATGGGTGAAACCGATTCTTCTGTAAGACAACACGGGCCGATTAGAGCATTTAAGTGCGACAAAGTTGACGTTGTAGACAAAAGAGCTGACAAAAAAGCAGCTGATTAGCCCCGTTCGCGTAAAGAAACTCGGTTTGGACGCCCGAAACCGTTACCCTATGCAGCTGATATTTTGTATTTCTTCGAGGTAGCACCCGTGTTTTCCCAATTCGCCCTGCACGAACGCCTGCTCAAAGCCGTGGCCGAGCTTAAATTTGTCGAGCCTACGCCTGTGCAAGCAGCGGCCATCCCGCTCGCGCTCCAAGGGCGTGACCTGCGGGTGACGGCTCAAACCGGGAGTGGCAAAACCGCCGCTTTCGTCCTGCCGATTCTGCACCGTTTGATTGGCCCGGCCAAAGTCCGCGTCAGCATCAAGACCCTGATTCTGCTGCCGACCCGCGAGCTGGCCCAGCAGACTTTGAAGGAAGTGGAGCGCTTTTCGCAGTTCACCTTCATCAAATCCGGCCTGATCACCGGTGGCGAAGACTTCAAGGTCCAGGCCGCCATGCTGCGCAAGGTCCCGGACATTCTGATCGGCACACCCGGCCGGATGATCGAGCAACTCAACGCCGGCAACCTTGACCTCAAGGAAGTTGAAGTGCTGGTGCTCGACGAAGCCGACCGCATGCTCGACATGGGCTTTGCCGATGACGTGCAGCGCCTGGTGGCTGAATGCGTCAATCGTCAGCAGACCATGCTGTTCTCCGCCACCACCGGCGGCTCGACCCTGCGTGACATGGTCGCCAAGGTCCTGAACAACCCTGAGCACTTGCAGGTCAACAACGTCAGCGACCTGAACGCCACCACGCGTCAGCAGATCGTTACCGCCGACCACAACGTGCACAAAGAACAGATCCTCAACTGGCTGTTGGCCAACGAGACCTATCAGAAGGCCATCGTGTTCACCAACACCCGGGCTGCGGCGGACCGTATCTACGGTCGCCTGGTGGCACAGGATTACAAAGCGTTCGTGCTGCACGGCGAGAAAGACCAGAAGGACCGCAAGCTGGCCATCGACCGGCTGAAGGCTGGCGGCGTGAAGATCCTGGTGGCCACCGACGTGGCAGCGCGCGGTCTGGACGTTGATGGCCTGGACATGGTCATCAACTTCGACATGCCGCGCAGCGGCGACGAATACGTGCACCGTATCGGTCGTACCGGGCGTGCGGGCAATGATGGCCTGGCAATCTCGCTGATCTGCCATGGCGACTGGAACCTGATGTCGAGCATCGAGCGCTACCTCAAGCAGTCGTTCGAGCGCCGCACTATCAAGGAAGTCAAAGGCACCTACACCGGGCCGAAGAAGGTCAAGGCGTCGGGCAAGGCGGTTGGCGTTAAGAAGAAAAAAGTCGACGCCAAGGGCGACAAGAAGAAAGCCGGTGCCAAGTCGCCGACCAAGCGCAAAATTGCCAACCGGCCGAAGACCGACAACCTGTCGCTCGTCAGCAAGGACGGCATGGCGCCGCTCAAGCGCCGCAAGCCAGAAGCGCCGGCTGCCGAGTAAGGCTGCACCGATATAAAAAAACCGGACGATGTCCGGTTTTTTTGGTCTTCAGTTTTTTGTCTCGGCGGCTGCTTTATCCAGGTCTTTGAGGCGCTGATCGATCAATTGGCATTTGTCAGGCAGGTCGGCAGAGGTTGTATCCATATCCATTTTCTGCAGCTCTGCATTCATTTCCTTGGCTTTGGTGGGGTTCTGCTGGGTGAGCTTGGTCACTTCCTGCGCCAGTTGCTCACGTTTCGCCGTGGCTTCTTCAGGCGTACAGGCCCAAGCGGGCAGGGCAGTCAGCAGCGTGGCGGCGATGGCCAGGTTCATCAGGGTTTTCATGGTCGGACCTCCTTGGCAGTGTGTTCAGTTGAGGTGGCGAACGTCTGGAAAGTTCAGAGAAATGACGGCGGTCTATCCGGCTGAACGGCCAGTGACGGGGCATGTCACACCTGTAGACGGGCTACTTTCTACCGGCCTGCAGGAGGCATCAGGATGACGACTTACAATTGGGATTTGATCGAACGTTTGCTGCATGAAGTGCAGAACGGCGAAGGCAGCTTTGCCCCGCGCAAGTATGCCGAGCAGGAAGCTGCCGAGAAGGCCACGGCCGGTGAAGCCACCGGTAACCTGGACACGCTGAAAAAGACCGCCGCGGACTATGAGGCACTGTTGTTCAAGCGTGGGTTTATTGAGTCGCGGCCAGAAGAAGAGGGCGGAAACGGTGAGAACTTCATCCTGACCGCGCGCGGCGCGCAACTGCTGGCGCTGATTGACAGCTCCATCCCCGGCAATGACCACCCGCGTCAGGTGCTCGATGACCAGGCGGATGCTCTGGAGCCGGCGACGTTTGATGAAGTGGCGTCGAAGGCGCAGATTGCCTGACAGGCAATCCGTCGATCAATTGAGCGAGGGGGACTTGTCCCCCTTGCCAACCTCAGTTGGCGGTAGCTTTCAGGCATTTGAGGGCCTTGAAGTCGCTGCGCACACCGTCAATTTTTTGCGTCAGCTTCATGCGCTGCTGCGGCGTACTTTCCGCCATCAGGTCGACAATCAGACTGCGCGCCGCTGTTTCCGTCCGCGCATAGGCAGCCTTGTATTCCGGGGTCCACAGACTTTCGCGATCCACCAATAATTGCTGCATCTTCTGCGGGAAGTCCGCGCTGTGGCGCTGCTGCACCGCGGCGATGAATTGCGCCTGCCAGCGGGCGCGGTTGCCGATCCATTCCTGATTCTGTTCGCCCAAAGCGATAGACCAGGCCGTCACACGGTTCTGCTGGCTGTCACTGAGCGGGCCGATCCAGGCGTCCAGGCGTTTGCTCATGCGTTGCGCGCGCTCCTTGATCTGCTGCGCCAAGGGCGGCTTGAGGTATTCGTCCTGGCGTTTACGCAGGTCTTTGGCCAGGGCGTCGCTCATGTCCTTGACCTGCTGGTCATCCAGCCCTTGCAGCAGTTGGATGGCTGACGGCGTGATTTCCCGCGCGATCTCGGCTATCGCCTGTTTGGCCTCGACAGTACGGGCCTGCAGTGCGGCGTCGGTGACCTGATTGTTGTCGACCATCTGTTGCAGGCGATCGAGCCAATCCAGATAGCCAGGCAATTGGGTGGTGCAATGCCAGGCCAGGTGTTCCTTGAGTGTGTCGTTGAACCAGCTCTTCTGCCCGGCGTTCATGTCCAGGTAGTCGTTGAGGGTCCAGGGAATAATGACATCCAGATTGCGGTAGGCCAGGCCTACCCGATTGCAGCCGGCGAGCACTAGGCTGAGGGTCAGCAATACCACCAGAAATTTAAGCCGACGCAGCATGGGCAAGTCCTTGCGCAGAGGGGGTTAATGCATGTGAACCTGAGCGAGGTGCGACAGTTCAGCCCGTCAATAAAACGACCGCGCCGCCTTCAAGGTCAACAGGCCGTCGCATTGCGAATTGTGTCCGGAGTAGGCCGAGCAGTCGCCACCGCTGAGGCTGGAATCGCTGTAGATCAGGTCCAGGTCGATGCCTTTCCACGCACGCGAGAACTGCACCGACCAATCGCTGAAGCTGCTGATCGAGCCGCCTTCCACCGAAGCAGGAGTGCCCAGTTGATGGGTGGTGTACTTCATGCTGACGCCGATGCCGAAAGGCTGCGTGCCGCCGAGGTCGGCAAACAACGTGCTGTCCTGGCGATCAGGGTCGTTGCTGAAGGAGACGCCGAAGCGGTTGCCCAGCAGGTTCAGGCCACCGTAGAACTCCTGGCTGTCCAGAGGGCTGAGCTTGGGATAGCTGTAGTGAATCAAGCCGACTTCATAGCCCAGCGTTTTGTCGAAGGGGCGTTTGAAACCCAGGTAAGAATCGACTTCAAGGTTATCGGCCGACGACAGCCCCATATTGGGTGAGAATTGGCCAACATACAGGCCGCTGTCATGGCTCAGGTCCAACCCGCCGTGAAATGAGCCGCTGCCTGGGGCGGTCGGCTTTACCAGGCCTTGGGCCATGCTACGGCTGGGCGTCGTGCCCAGTTTCAGGTCGAAATCGCCCAGTTCACGCTGGAAAACCTGCGCTTGCGCTAAAGGGGTTGCCGCAAGGGCAGCTATCAGAAAAAAGCAGGGCTTGAGCATGCTTCACTCCATGAAAAGCGAGGAGCAGTGACAGAGGAAATCGGGCAGATGCCCGTTCTAGACGTGTGCAAGCATACCGGCGAACGCCTGAAGGTGAGGCCCGTTCGTCGATTAACGCACTACAGAGTGATGCACAGAGGGTGTTTCGAGCTCTAGTCCTGGCGCCTTGAGGGCAAGACGCTTAGGGACTAGGTGCAACGCAGGCGGATGTTGCGCGAGTTTTACTTTTTGCCCAGGCTGATTTGCTTGGACGGGCCGAAAGTCTGGCCGCTGACGCCCTTGGCAATTTGCTGGATTTCGCCGCCGGACTTGAGGAACGCAGCAATCTGGCTGTTGATCGATTCGCTGGTTTCAACGGCTGGAGCTGGCTTTGCTTTGCTGTTGGATGCTTTTACGCGCATGGCGGCCACTAACCTGTAGAAAATTAACTTGGCCAGGCATCGTACAGGAAATACTTGACAATTGCTTGGCAAATATCCTCCGGGAATTGTTGGGTCAGGCGGTAATTGTCGAAGTTTGCCAGTGAAATAGGCGCCTAACTTACTGTTTTAATTCGAAACCACTTGAGGAGTCAGTACCTGACGGGCGGCAAAATTCAAGGATCTGATCTGACGAGTGGGGCAGTGCCATTGGAGCGCCACGCCAGCCCGTGATTTTTCAGGTGCGCGCGCGTGCCGGGCGCAACTCAGGTAGAATGCCGCCCACGTAACGAGGGTATTTGGAAATGGCTTTAGTCGGGCGCTACAACAGCTTGCAAGTGGTTAAACACACTAACTTTGGTTTGTACCTGGACGGTGCGCAAGATGGCGAAATCCTCTTGCCTAATCGGTATATCCCCAAAGATATTCCCAGTGAAGATGAAGACTGGCTTAACGTTTTCATTTACTTGGACAGTGACGACAAACTTATCGCAACGACTGAAAAGCCGAAAGTTCAAGTCGGCGAATTCGCCAGTTTGAAAGTCGTTGAAGTCAACAGCATCGGTGTATTCCTCGATTGGGGTTTGCCCAAGGATCTGTTGCTGCCGTATTCGGAAGAAAAACGTCAACTGACCGCGGGCGAATACTGCGTGGTGCACGTCTACCTCGACAAGCACACCAAGCGCATCACCGCCACCGCGCGGCTGGATCGCTACCTGGACAAGACACCGGCCAACTACCAGGTGGGCCAGGAAGTCGACTTGCTGGTGGCCGAAGCCACGGACATGGGCTTCAAGGCAATCATCAACAACAAGCATTGGGGCCTGATCCACAAAAACGAAGTGTTCAAGTTCCTGCGCCCGGGCAAGGAAGAGAAAGGCTTTATCAAAGAGATTCGCGCCGATGGCAACATCAGCCTGAGCCTGCAGCCGGTTGGGCAAGAAGCGGCGTCCAGCCTGAACTCGAAGATTCTCGCCAAGTTGCGTGACAACAACGGCACTCTGCCGGTCAGCGACAAAAGCGACCCGGCGGTGATCAGCAACTTGTTCGGTGTCAGCAAAGGCAACTTCAAAAAGGCCATCGGTGCGCTCTACAAGCAAGGTCAGATTGTGATTCACGCGGATCGCATTGAACTAAGCTGAGTGCGCTTTGTTCTTCTGTAGGAGCCGGCTCGCCGGCGACGAGGCCAGTGGTTTTCGTGGTGTCCTGTTGGATGCCATCGCTGGCAAGCCAGCTCTCGCAGAGGTCGCTTCAATGTCCAAGAAAACCCTGTTCGCTTACCTCGGCACCTTGCTTGCGTTTCTGGTGCTCGACGGCCTCTGGCTCGGCGTCCTCATGGGCCCGACCTACAAATCCCTGCTCGGCTCGCTGATGCTTGATCAGCCGCGCCTGTTCCCTGCCGTGGTGTTCTACCTGCTGTATGCGATCGGTTGTGTGGTGTTTGTGGTCCTGCCAAGCGGCAGTTGGCAGCGCGCAGCGCGGCTGGGAGCCCTGCTTGGCCTGGTGGCCTACGGCACGTATGACCTGAGCAATTGGGCGACGCTGCAGGGCTGGTCTGCTGGGTTGGCGCTCATGGACATGGCCTGGGGTACCGTCCTCACTGGCATTTGTTGCACGCTCGGGTACTTGTGTGCACATCGGGTGCAACGATGATTGTGTACACGATTCATGTGCACCGTTGCTGAGCGGAGCCCCATCCTCTAGCGCTTCCTAAATCCCTTTGGAACACCGTTCCAGAGGGATTGTGTGCCATTGGCACGCATTCTGCTGAACACCTCGTATACAAACCCCGCCGCCTCCCGTATGCACACTGCTACGGCAGCGCAGGCCGGTATTTCGAGGAGCCAAGCGATGACCGAACAATTGCCCAAAGGCTACAGCCCGCGCCTGTACAACCAGGACCTGGGCCCACTGCCGCAAAAGTGGACCTGGTACAACATCTTCGCCTTTTGGATGAGTGACGTGCACAGCGTCGGCGGCTACGTGTTCGCCGCCAGCCTGTTCGCGCTTGGGCTGGCCAGTTGGCAGGTGCTGATCGCCTTGCTCGCGGGTATTTGTATCGTGCAGTTGATTGCCAATCTTGTCGCCAGGCCGAGCCAGCAAGCGGCGGTGCCGTATCCGGTCATCTGCAGGCTGGCCTTTGGCGTGTTCGGAGCAAATATTCCGGCGGTGATTCGCGGCCTGATTGCCGTGGCCTGGTACGGGATTCAAACGTACCTGGCGTCGAGTGCCTTGATCATCGTGGTGCTGCGTTTTTTCCCACAGATGGCGGTATATGCAGAGCCGCATTTTGCAGGCCTGTCCTACCTGGGCTGGTTCGGTTTCCTTAGCTTATGGGTATTGCAAGCGGCCGTATTCTGGGCGGGCATGGAATCCATCCGGCGCTTTATCGACTGGGCGGGGCCGGTGGTCTACGCAGTGATGTTTGCCCTGGCCGGCTGGATTGTGTGGAAGGCCGGCTGGGCAAATATCAGCTTTACCCTGGCGGAAAAATCCCTCTCGGGCTGGCAGGCTTTTGGGCAGGTGATCGTGGCGACGGCGCTGGTGGTGTCCTACTTCTCGGGGCCAACGCTGAATTTCGGCGATTTCAGCCGCTACTGCCGCAGCATGCACGACGTGCGCCGCGGTAATTTCTGGGGGCTGCCGGTGAATTTCCTGGCGTTCTCGCTGGTCACCGTCGTTATTGTGTCGGGCACCTTGCCAGTGTTTGGTGAAATGCTGCATGACCCGATTGCCACCGTTTCACGTATCGACAACAGCATGGCCGTGCTGCTCGGCGCCTTTGCCTTCGTGACCGCCACCATCGGCATCAATATCGTCGCCAACTTCGTGTCGCCTGCGTTTGATTTCGCCAACGTCGCGCCGAGCAAAATCAGCTGGCGCGCCGGTGGGATGATTGCAGCGGTGGCGTCGATCTTCATCACCCCGTGGAACCTGTTCAACAACCCACTGATGATTCACTACACGCTGGATATTCTCGCGGCGTTTATCGGGCCGTTGTTCGGCATCCTGTTGGTGGACTTCTACCTGATCAAAAAACAGAAGATCGATGTGGACGCCTTGTTTGATGACAGCCCAAACGGGCGCTATTACTTCGACGGCGGCGTGAACTGGACCGCGGTCAAAGCCTTGGTGCCTGCGACGCTGGCGGGCGTCGCGATCACCTTCACCCCGGCGTTGCAGGGCATGGCCAACTTCGCCTGGTTTACCGGGTGCTTGCTGGGTGGGCTGTTCTTCCTGGTGCTGGCGCGGCGAGAACAGGTTCGCGTACCGGCGCCGCTGGTGGCTGGCTGACCGCGGCAGTAGGGCGCAGCAGCAGCGCGCCGGCTACCAGCAGGCCCGCGCCGGCAATCACCAGGGCCGGTTGCAGGCCGCCACTCAGGTGGCTGCTCACCGAGGCCAGCAGCGGGCCGCTCAATTGACCGATGGCGAAGCTGGCGGTCAGCAACCCGGTGCTGCGCTGATAGCCGTGGGGCGCGACCTCGCGCAGGCGCTGCATCACCAGCATCATGCACGCCAGGAACGGCGTACCGCAGAGCAAAACGCCCAGCGCCAGGCCCCAGCCGTTGCCCAGCAAGCAGGCAAACACGCCGGTCGCTTGCAGCCACAAGGTGGTCATCAGCCAGCGGCGGGTGGTGTGCGTGTTGTTGCGGCGCAAGCTCACGCCTACCACGCCAATGGCAGCCGCCAGACCAAAGCATGGCCAGAACAGATCCGCCTGCCAGGCGCCGTTGAATTGCGCGCTGGCCATCTGCGACAGAAAGGTGGCCGGAATGATGTAGCCCAGACCGTACAGAAAGTAGATCCAGCACAGGTGCGTGATGCTTTGATTGTTGCCGGCACGGGCAGTGTGTGCGACGGCGGGCATCGGCTGAGGCAAGAACGGCAGGATTGCCAGCAGCATGACCAACCCCACCAGGCCATACACCAGCCACAGCGTGGCCGAGCTTTGTCCCAGCAGGTTAGAGCCCAAAGCCAGCAGACCGGTCAGCAAAATCCCCAGCCCCGGCCCTGCGAAAACCAAGGCTCCCAAGCGTGGACGGCCGGCGGATATTGCCAGCGGTTGGCTCAAACTGGTGATCATCACCAACGCCCAGGCACTTGCGACACCCGTGCCGAAGCGCAGCAGCAGGTGCGGCCAAAACCCTTGCGCCCAGTACGAGGCCAGCGTCAGCAGTACGCACAACCACAAACCGCCGTACATCCGCCCCCGCACGTGGTGATGGCTGCGGGCGAAGATCGAATCCACCGCGCCAACGAAGTAACCCAAATAATTGGCGGCAGCGATCAGGCCTGCGCCGGTCAGGTCGATCTGCCCTTCGCTGAGCAGATGCGGCATCTGTGGCGTGAGGGCGAAGCGTCCAATGCCCATGGCCATCATCAGGGCGACAAAGCTGGCGAGTAAGCGAATCAGCGGTGACATGTTCTGGTTTCCTGCAAGCAAGCGAAGACCTTCAGGCTAAAGCGAATTGACTTTCTGTAAAAATGAATAATAGTGAGTAACTTGTTCAGTTTTGGAGAAAGGTATGGAGTTCAGTCAATTGCGGATTTTCCAGGCCGTGGCAGAAGAGGGCTCCATCACCCGCGCAGCCGAGCGCCTGCACCGTGTGCCGTCGAACCTGTCGACACGGCTCAAGCAGATGGAAGAGCAACTGGGGGTGGAATTGTTTGTGCGCGAGCGTCAACGCTTGCAGCTTTCTCCCGCCGGCAAGGTGCTGCTGGACTACAGCACTCGCCTGATTGCGTTGCACGATGAAGCCCACGGCGCCGTCCAGGGCGGGCAACCGGCCGGCGATTTTGTGTTGGGCAGCATGTACAGCACTGCCGCGATTCATTTGCCGAGGTTGTTGGCGCGCTATCACAAGGCTTATCCGATGGTGAACCTGCAGGTGCAGTCGGCGCCCAGCGGTGAACTGTTGGAAGGCTTGATCACTGGGCGACTGGATGCGGCATTGGTGGATGGCCCGCTGACCATCGCGACCTTGGACGGTGTGCCACTGTGCGAAGAGCGCCTGGTGTTGATCTGCGAGGCTGATCACCCGCCCGTGCGCGGGCCGCAGGATGTAGCGGGGCGCTCGGTGTTCACCTTTCGCCGCAGTTGCGCGTACCGCACGCGGCTGGAGACCTGGTTCTCCCACGAGCGCGTGGCCATGGGCCGGGCCATCGAGATTGAGTCCTATCAGGGCATGCTCGCCTGCGTGATCGCCGGTTCCGGTGTGGCATTGATGTCTGAATCCATGCTGGAGAGCCTGCCAGGCAAGGACAGCGTGTCCGTTCATCCCCTGACGGGGCCTTTTGCGACCGCAACGACCTGGCTGATGTGGCGAAAGGGTATGCTCGGCGCTAACCTCAATGCATGGATTGACCTTCAGCAGGCAGGCAAAGCCGAGTTATTGCAGGACACGCGCGCGATTGCTTGAACGATCCGTCAGGATTTGAATCAATTCAGTAATAGTTCGTTGTGGTTTCGTTCAAGCATTACGTAGGACTTAGGACTACTATCACTGTAGGAAAAGGCGACAAAACTCGCGCCGACCCGCATTA
Organism: Pseudomonas sp. R9.37; assembly: GCF_963878885.1. NCBI lineage: Bacteria > Pseudomonadati > Pseudomonadota > Gammaproteobacteria > Pseudomonadales > Pseudomonadaceae > Pseudomonas > Pseudomonas sp. R9.37. Next base: position 361,679 of record NZ_CAWNZA010000022.1, read on the forward strand.
CCCGCAAAGGGGGCAACCATGAAAGAGAAAATCCAAAACTGGCTCCATGACGTTGGCGTCGCGCTCGGACTGATCGAGCCTCCGTTGCAACCGGTGCCGATTCGCACGGATGACGAGCAGCGCCGGCCCCGTCGCAGATAAGCTCGGGTTCCAGCAGAATTCAACAGATGGGAGCGGGCTTGCTCGCGAAGGGGGTCTGTTAGTCAACGCACATGTTGGCTCACACACCGCCTTCGTCAGCAAGCCCGCTCCCATCGTTGTTTGTGGCAGGTAAAAAAACGGGTGCGACATCCGACGTCGCACCCGCTGAAGAAACCGCTCTGATGCCGGTGCTGCCTTAAATTGCCCTAGCCGCCGCAGCCTGCGGGCGTCGCGACAACAGACTCACCCCAACAAAACTCACCAGCCCAACCGCCAGGCTGTAATAGATCGGCGTGTTCGCGTCCAAGCCGTCCTTGAACATGAAGACCAATGCCGTCACGAAGCCCAGGGCCATGGATGCGATCGCCCCCGAGGTGGTTGCCCGCTTCCAGAAAATCGCCCCCATCAATGGGATCAGCATGCCACCCACCAACAAGTTGTAGGCGAGGGTCAAGGCGCTGATCACATCGTTGACCACCAGGGCGATACCCAGCACGGCAATGCCCGTCAGCATCGTGAACAAGCGGTTGATGTTCAGGCTCGATTGTTTGCCACCGCGCAAACGCGGCAGCAGGTCTTCGGTCAATACGGTGGAGGCGGCGAGTAAACCGGCGCTGGCGGTGGACATCATCGCGGCCAGTGCGGCGGCGATCACCAGCCCGCGAATGCCGTCCGGCAATGAAGCTTTGACGATAGCGGCGAAGGCATTGTTGACGTTGTCCAGATTCGGCAACAGCACATGAGCAGCCATGCCGATCAGCGCGCAGGCCAGGCCGTAAAGAATGCAGTAGAAGCCGGCGAAGGTGCCTGCGTACTGCGCGACCTTTTCGTCGCGGGCAGTGAACACCCGTTGCCAGATGTCCTGACCGATCAGGATGCCGAAAAAGTAGATCATGAAGTAGGTGATGATCGTGTCCCAGCCGATTTCGGTGAAGCTGAAATTCGACGCTGGCAACTTGGCCACCAGTTGATCCCAACCGCCGACGCGGTACAGGCAGATCGGCAGCAGGATAAACATCAGCCCGACGGTCTTGATCACAAACTGCACAATGTCGGTAAGCGTCAGCGACCACATGCCGCCGATGGTCGAGTACACCACCACCACGCCACCGCCCAACAGCACCGAGACCCAGAACGGCAGGCCGAACAGCACTTGCAGCACGGTGCCGATGGCCAGGATCGAGGTCACGCCAATCATCAACGCGTAGGCCAGCATGATCACCGCACTCGCTTGGCGGGCCATCGGGTTGTAGCGCTTTTCCAGGACCTGGGTGACGGTGAAGATCTTCAATTTCAGCAGCGGTTTGGCCAGGAACAGGTTCAGCGCGATGATCCCGGCGCCCAGCGCAGCACACAGCCAGAAGCCGGAGATGCCGTGCACATAACCCAGGCGCACGGTGCCGACGGTGGATGCACCGCCCAATACCGTGGCGGCCATGGTGCCCATGTACAGCGACGGGCCCAGGTTGCGGCCGGCCACCAGGTAATCTTCGTGGGTCTTGGCGCGGCGCATGCCGTAATAGCCGAGCACGAGCATGCCGGCGGCGTAGATGAGTACGACGAATAAATCCAAAGCCATGACGGCGGGTCTCCGATTATTTTTTTAGGCTATTGAGGCGCTTTTTGTGGCCAGGGAATTTGCTCCCGTTGGGCTGCGAAGCGGCCCCTGGGGGCCATAAACAGCCGCCGGTTCCGGGAACAGGCGAAGCAAGCTCAGGTACACCACCGAGGCCAACCCCAGCGTCACCGGCAGGCTGATATCGATGCCGTCGGCCAGGTTGCCAAGCGGCCCGACAAACTGCCCCGGCAAATTGACGAAGCACAAACCCACCAGCGCACTCGGGATCCAGGCCCCGAGTCCGCGCCAGTTCCAGCCATGGCTGAACCAGTAGCGCCCGCCGGTTTCACCGCGAGTGAACACCTGCAAGTCGTCCGGGCAGTAGAAGCCGCGGCGCACAATCAGGCCGATGATCATCATCACCATCCAGGGCGTGGTGCAGGTGATGATCAGCACGGCGAAAGTCGACACGCTTTGCACCAGGTTGGCGGCGAAGCGTCCGATAAAGATGAAGGCAATCGACATTACGCCGATCAGCAGCGTGGCCTTGACCCGTGACAGCAGGCGCGGGAACACGCTGGACATGTCCAGGCCGGTGCCATACAGCGAGGTGGTGCCAGTGGACATGCCGCCGATCACCGCGATCAGGCACACCGGCAGGAAGAACCAGGTAGGCGCCACCGCCAGCAGACCGCCGACATAGTTATTGGTGGCGATGTAGTCCGGGGCCTTGATCGCCACGATGGTCGCCGTGGCCAGGCCAAACAGAAACGGAATCAACGTAGCGATCTGAGCCAGGACGACTGCCAGCATGATGCGCATTTTCGGCGTCTCACGCGGGATGTAGCGCGACCAGTCACCGAGGAATGCACCAAAGGAAATCGGATTGCTCATCGCCACCAGCGCAGCGCCGATGAAGGCCGCCCAAAAGTCGCTCTGGCCGAGGCCGACGGTGCCGGCGAAGTGGCTGTCAAAGGCTGGCGCAAACGCGAAGATGCCCAGCAGGAACAGCAGGCTCGCCGCCCACACCGCGATGCGGTTGACCCACAGCATGAAGCGAAAGCCATAGATGCACACGGTGAGTACAAGCAAGGCGAACAGGCCGTAGGCCAGGCCCAGCGTCAGGTCGGTTTCCGGCAGGCCGATCAGCCGTTTCGCACCACCGACCAACGCATCGCCTGAACTCCACACCGACAGTGAGAAGAAGGCAATCGCCGTCAGCAGCGACAGAAACGAGCCGACAATGCGCCCGTGCACACCAAAGTGCGCGCCGGACGACACGGCATTGTTAGTGCCATTGATCGGCCCGAACAGGCCCATGGGCGCCAGGATCAGCGCGCCCACCAGCACGCCCAGCACAATCGCCCAGACGCCGGCCTGGAACGACAAGCCGAACAGCACCGGAAACGAACCCAGCACGGCGGTGGCAAAGGTATTGGCACCGCCGAAGATCAGTCGGAACAGATCCTTGGGCCCGGCAGTACGTTCGTGGTCCGGGATCTGCTCGACCCCGTTGGTTTCTATCGTTCGAATACTTTTATCGTTGTTTTTATTATTCATGATCAGCTCCGATCACATTGGCTAAGGGGGCGGCAGCCCTTCCGGCATAGCGGACAAATGTTCGTGACAGGCCAGCCACAGGCCTTGTTTTTGTTGTGTGCCAGACCCTTGCCGTTTGAAGACAATGGTCTCGCGCTCCTGGCTAAAAAATTGCTCCCCGTTCACGCGCAGCTCGCTGGCCACGTCATGAATAAAAATCGCCACGTCACCTTGCAGGCTGACAAAGGCGTTGCTTGACGCGCAGGACAGCACCTCAAACCCCTCGTCCCGGCGCCAGCTGTCCCACAATGCCTGGTAGGCATCGCGGCTGAGCAGCGGCTGGGGGAGGGTGTAAAACACAAAGCTGGCATCGGCCGTGAACGCGCCGAAGTAGGCGGCGCGGTCATTGCGGGCGAAGGCCGAGACCAGTTCGGCCGCGGCGTGCAGCACCTCGCGCGTGCTCATCAGCGATGCGCCACGCCGGGCAGTACGCAGAGCATTTCGTACAGCAGGTTGGCGCCGAGCAGCGAGGTGTTGCCGGTGGTGTCGTAAGGCGGCGAAACTTCTACCAGATCGCAACCAATCAGGTCGAGGCCCTGGCAGCCACGGATGATCTCGATCGCCTGGATAGTGGTCAGCCCGCCGATTTCCGGCGTGCCGGTGCCTGGTGCCCAGGCCGGATCGATACCGTCGATGTCGAAGCTCAGGTACACCGGGCCGCCGCCGACTTTTTCACGCACTTCGGCCATCAGCGGCGCGAGGGAGTGGTGCCAGCATTCTTCAGCCTGAACCACGCGAAAGCCCTGTTTACGGCTCCAGTTGAAGTCTTCGGCGGTGTAGCCCTGGGCGCGCAGACCGATCTGCACCACGCGGTCGCAATCGAGCAAGCCCTCTTCGACTGCGCGGCGGAAGGTGGTGCCGTGGGCGATTTTCTCGCCGAACATATGGTCGTTGACGTCAGCGTGGGCATCGATGTGCACCAGCCCGACCTTGCCGTGTTTCTTGTGGATCGCCCGCAGGATCGGCAGGGTGATGGTGTGGTCGCCGCCCAGCGTCATCGGGATCACGTTGTGCTCGAGGATTTCATCGTAGGCTTGCTCGATGATGCGCACGGCGTCGAGCAGGTTGAAGGTGTTGATCGCCACGTCGCCGATGTCGGCAACCGACAGGGAGTCGAACGGTGCGGCGCCGGTGGCCATGTTGTAGGGGCGGATCATCACCGATTCGGCGCGGATTTCCCGCGGCCCGAAACGGGTGCCGGCGCGCAGCGAGGTGCCGATGTCCAGGGGCACGCCGACGAAGGCGGCATCCAGGCCTTTGGCCGTTTGCAGGTGGGGAAGTCGCATCATGGTGGCGATGCCGGCGAAGCGCGGCATTTCGTTGCCGCCCAGTGGTTGGTGAAAAATCTTGTCCACAGGAGTGCCTCATCGTTGTTGTGGTTATTAGGGGCCGATTCTGCGAAAAGCCCAGGGCGGGAAGAATCGGCAGGGGCAAATACTTAGTTCAGATTTTTCTAAACTAACGCCTGGGGTAAACTCGGCTCAAATGTGGGAGCGGGCTTGCCCGCCAATTCGGTGTGTCAGTCACGGCGGTTTCGATTGATCCACCGCATTCGCGAGCAAGCCCGCTCCCACAGGTTTTATGTTTGCTTCTGGAGAACCCATGGCCAACGCCTTGCCCGACCTGAAACTCCTGCGCATCTTCGTCAGCGTCGTGCGCCATCAGGGGTTCGCCAACGCCCAGCACGAACTCAACCTGTCGACGTCGGCCATCAGCACTTATATGAGTCAGCTGGAGTCGGCGTTGGGTCTGGTGCTGTGCCATCGCGGGCGCGGCGGGTTCAGCCTGACCAGCAAGGGCGAGCTGTTCCATCAGGAAACCCTGCGCCTCTTGGGCGAATTGGAAGGCTTCGAGCAATACGCCGCAGCGCTCAAGGGCGAGTTGCGCGGCACATTGAAGCTGGGCGTGCTCGACTCCACCGTCAGCGACAAGGCGCTGCCGTTCGCTGAGGTGATTGGCGCCTACAGCCAGGAACACCCGGCCGTGCATTTGCACCTCTCGGTGATGAGCCCTTACGAATTGCAACTGGGTGTGCAGGACAATCGCCTGGATCTGGCCATTGGCGCCTTTTCCAACCGCATGAGCGGGCTGATCTACATGCCGCTGTACCGCGAGCAACACTGGTTGTATTGCAGCACCCGCCATCCGTTGTTCAACGAACGGCGCATCCCCGAACAAGTGATCACCCAACAGCGCATGGTCGGGCGCGGCTACTGGAGCCAGGCCGAACTGGCGCGCCACGGCTTCAAACACAGCGCGGCAACGGTGGAAAGTATGGAAGCCCAGTTGATTCTGGTGCTGTCCGGCGCCTACATCGGCTACCTGCCCGAGCATTACGCCCAGGCCTGGGCCGACAAGGGCGACCTGCGCGTATTGCTGCCGGCGACCTTCGGCTATCAGGCACCATTTTCGATGATCATGCGCCGGGGGCGTAGCCGCGAGCCGTTGATCCAGACCTTCCGCGATTTACTCAAAGCCCAGCTCAACCAGGCCTGAAACCATGTCCAGACCCCAATGCTCCCGCTGCCTGCGGCCTGTCACCCATTGCCTGTGCGCGCTGATCCCCAGCCTCGACAGCCGCACCCGCGTGTTGCTGCTGCAGCACCCGAGCGAGGTCAGCCACGCGCTCAATACTGCGCGGCTGGCGGCGTTGGGGTTGAACAATGCGCAATTGGTGGTGGGTGAGGTATTTGAGGATTTGCCGACCTTATTAAACCCGCCCGGCTACCAGGCGCGGTTGTTGTTTCCCGCTGAGGATGCGCAGCCTTTGCAGGCCTACACATCGACTGACGAACCTATGTTGCTGGTGGTGCCTGACGGTACTTGGCGCAAGGCGCGCAAATTGTTGCACCTCAATCCATTACTGGCGGCGTTGCCTCGAGTCACCCTGGCCGAGGGTGCGGTGTCCCGCTACCGGCTGCGCAAGGCGCCAGGGCCGGGGGCGCTGTCGACGGTGGAGGCGATTGTGCAGGCATTGCAGGTGCTGGAGGCGCCGGCGTCTTTTGATGCATTGCTCACACCGTTTGAGGCGCTTATTGAGGGACAGATTTCTGCGATGGGCGAAGAGGTGTTTCGTAAAAATCATGGCAACGGGCAGTTGGGGTAACAGCGTGACCGACGCGTGGCCTTCGCAGGCAAGCCAGCTCCCACATTGATCTGCATTCGCCGCAGATTCTGCGCCGACCTCCGGCTACCTGCGGGCGCGGGCTTGCCCGCGATAGCGCCGTTGCAGGACACATCTTGTTTACTTATTCCTATAAGCCATAAGCACCATACTTTGCGTGATATGGCCCGCCAGCCTTTCCCGGTATGATGTCCGCCCCCGCAGTCTGGATTGCGAATACGCCATGACCTTGCAGTACCCTACAATCGCCGATTGCGTCGGCAACACGCCCCTGGTCCGCTTGCAACGCATGGCGGGTGAAACCAGCAATACCCTGTTGCTCAAGCTCGAAGGAAACAACCCGGCCGGCTCCGTCAAGGACCGCCCGGCGCTGTCGATGATTGCCCGCGCCGAACTGCGCGGGCAGATCAAGCCCGGCGACACCCTGATCGAAGCCACCTCGGGTAACACCGGCATCGCCTTGGCCATGGCCGCGGCCATCAAGGGTTACAAGATGGTATTGATCATGCCCGACAACGGCAGCGCCGAACGCAAGGCGGCAATGACCGCCTATGGTGCCCAGCTGATCCTGGTCACCCAGGAAGAAGGCATGGAAGGCGCGCGCGACCTCGCCGAGCGCATGGCCGCCGAAGGCCGTGGCGTGGTGCTCGACCAATTTGCCAACGGTGATAATCCGGAGGCGCACTACACCACCACCGGTCCGGAAATCTGGCGTCAGACCCAGGGCACCATCACCCATTTCGTCAGCTCGATGGGCACCACCGGCACCATCATGGGCAATTCGCGCTACCTCAAGGAGCAGAACCCGGCGATCCAGATCGTGGGTCTGCAACCGATGGAAGGCGCGGCCATCCCGGGCATTCGCCGTTGGCCCCAAGAATATCTGCCGAAGATCTACAACGCGACGCGTGTGGACCGCATCATCGATATGGCCCAGCGCGAAGCCGAAGACACCACCCGCCGTCTGGCGCGTGAAGAAGGCATTTTCTGCGGCGTGTCCTCCGGTGGCGCCGTGGCCGGTATGTTGCGTTTGTCCAGGGAAGTGGAAAACGCAGTGATCGTCGCGATCATCTGTGACCGAGGCGACCGTTACTTGTCGACCGGCATTTTCGACGAACCCAACTGATGGCCAAGCACGAGAGAGGCCTGCGCTTTCAACCGACGGGCGGCAGCCGAGCCCCGCAAATTCCGGTAGGCAAGAAGCTGCGTCTGACCATCGAGCGCCTGGCCAACGACGGCCGCGGCATTGTGTTCTTTGAAGGCCGCACCTGGTTTGTAAATGGCGCGCTGGCCGGCGAAGAGGTCGAAGCACGCGTATTGGGCGCCCACGGCAAAGTGGTCGAGGCGCGCACCGAGCGCGTGTTCACGGCCAGCGAGCTGCGCCGTCCGGCACCGTGCGCCCATTTTGGCCGCTGCGGTGGTTGCAGCGTGCAGCACTTGCCCCACGCCGAACAACTTGCCCTGAAACAGCGCATGCTCGCCGAACAACTGTCTCGCGTCGCCGGTGTCGAGCCGCAGGTGTGGGCCGCACCGTTGAGTGGCCCGGAATTTGGCTACCGCCGACGCGCCCGCGTGGCCGTACGCTGGGATGCCAAGGCGAAAAACCTTGAAGTGGGTTTTCGCGCGGTGGCCAGCCAGGACATTGTCGCCATTGATGATTGCCCGGTGCTGGTACAAGCCTTGCAACCGATCATGCAGCGTTTGCCGAACATGCTGCGCCGCCTGAGCAAGCCGCAGGCGCTGGGGCATGTGGAGTTGTTCAGCGGCTCGTCGATTGCCGTGCTGCTGCGGCACATGGCGCCGTTGTCCGAGGCGGACCTGCTGATCCTGCAAGAATTCTGCACCTTCCATGACGCGCAGTTGTGGCTGCATGGCGAAGGCCAGCCGGAGCCGGTCGAGACGGATTCGGCCTTGGGTTATCGGTTGGAACAATGGGATTTGGAGCTGGCTTATCGGCCCGGGGATTTTGTGCAGGTCAACGCCGGCGTCAACGCCGCGATGGTCGCCCAATCCCTGGAATGGCTGGCGCCACAGCCCGACGAGCGGGTACTGGACTTGTTCTGCGGGCTCGGCAACTTTGCCTTGCCACTGGCCCGGCAGGTGCGTGAAGTGGTCGCGGTAGAAGGCGTGCAGACCATGGTGGACCGGGCGGCGCAGAATGCCGTCAGCAACAATTTGCATAATGTGCAGTTTTTTCAGGCCGATTTATCCCAGCCTTTGACTGACGCGGAGTGGGCCAAACAGGGCTTTTCTGCGGTACTCTTGGACCCACCCCGTGATGGAGCCCTGGAGGTTGTGCGCAAGCTCGCGACCCTTAAGGCCAAGCGTCTGGTGTATGTGTCCTGCAACCCGGCCACGCTGGCGCGGGACACGGTTGAGTTGGTCAAGCAAGGCTACCGGCTAAAACGTGCCGGGATCCTCGACATGTTTCCGCAAACCGCGCATGTCGAGGCCATGGCGTTATTTGAAGCGGGCTAGGATGCCCGTTTAATCCGACTGGCCTGCATTCTCCAGGGCCGTGACCTGCCAGGGAGTGTGTGTAAGCTTTATTCAGGTAAAGCAGGTCAGCGATGATTTTTGGCGCATTAAAGGTGCGTCGTAGGGAAGGTAAGCAAGATGGTACAGGTGAGAGCACACCAGCCGATCAACACCGACGGCAGTATCAATCTCGAGGCATGGCTGGATCATGCCGTCAGTGTCGACCCGGCACTGGACCGTGAAGCCTTGAAAGCAGCCTGCGAGTTCGCTCGTGAGTCTGAACAACAAGACAATGCGGCCAAAAACCTGTGGGCGGAGGGCACGTCAAGCTTTCGCACCGGGTTGGAAATCGCCGAGATCCTTGCCGATCTCAAGCTGGACCAGGATTCGCTGATCGCCGCCGTGCTCTATCGCGGCGTGCGCGAAGGGCACATTCCGTTGCCGACGGTCAGCCAGCGTTTCGGCGCGGTGGTAGCCAAACTGATCGACGGCGTGCTGCGCATGGCGGCTATCAGTGCCAGCCTCAGCCCGCGCCAGTCGATGGTGCTGGGCACCCAGGGCCAGGTCGAGAACCTGCGCAAAATGCTGGTGGCGATGGTCGACGACGTGCGCGTTGCGCTGATCAAGCTGGCTGAACGCACCTGCGCGATCCGTGCGGTGAAGACCGCCGACGACGAAAAGCGCAACCGGGTAGCCCGCGAAGTCTTCGACATCTACGCGCCGCTGGCGCATCGCTTGGGCATCGGCCATATCAAGTGGGAGCTGGAGGACTTGTCCTTTCGCTACCTCGAGCCCGATCAATACAAACAGATTGCGACGCTGCTGCATGAGCGGCGGCTCGACCGTGAGCGCTTTATCACCGACGTGATGGGCCAGCTGCGTTCCGAGTTGCAGGCCACCGGCGTGGACGCCGACATCAGCGGCCGAGCCAAACACATCTATTCGATCTGGCGCAAAATGCAGCGCAAGGGCCTGGCCTTCAGCCAGATCTACGACGTACGCGCCGTGCGCGTGCTGGTGCCGGAAATGCGCGACTGCTACACCGCGCTGGGTATCGTCCACACCTTGTGGCGGCACATTCCCAAGGAGTTCGACGACTACATCGCCAACCCCAAGGAAAACGGCTATCGCTCCCTGCACACTGCGGTGATCGGCCCCGAGGGCAAGGTGCTGGAGGTGCAGATCCGCACCCACGCCATGCACGAAGAGGCTGAACTTGGGGTGTGCGCGCACTGGCGCTACAAGGGCACCGACGTCAAAGCCGGGTCCAACCAGTACGAAGAGAAAATCTCCTGGCTTCGCCAAGTGCTTGAGTGGCACGAAGAACTCGGCGACATCGGCGGCCTTGCCGAACAGCTGCGGGTGGATATCGAGCCCGACCGCGTTTATATCTTCACCCCCGACGGCCACGCCATCGACTTGCCCAAGGGCGCCACGCCGCTGGACTTTGCCTACCGCGTGCACACCGAAATCGGTCACAACTGCCGGGGCGCCAAGATCAACGGGCGCATCGTGCCGCTCAACTACAGCCTGCAGACCGGTGAACAGGTCGAGATCATCACCAGCAAGCACGGCACACCGAGCCGCGACTGGCTGAACCCGAACCTGGGCTACATCACCACGTCGCGGGCACGGGCGAAGATTGTTCACTGGTTCAAATTGCAGGCACGCGACCAGAACGTCGCGGCCGGTAAAACCTTGCTCGAACGCGAGCTGGCGCGCCTGGGCCTGCCGCAGGTGGACTTCGACAAGTTGGCCGAAAAAGCCAACATGAAGATCGCCGAGGACATGTTCGCAGCCCTTGGCGCCGGCGACTTGCGGCTGGCGCAACTGGTCAATCTGGCGCAGCAACTGGTCGAGCCGGAGCGCGGCAGCGAGCAGCTGGAGCTGATCCCTCGCAAAGCCACCGGCTACAAACCGGGCAAGCGCGGCGATATCCAGATTCAGGGCGTGGGCAACCTGATGACGCAAATGGCCGGCTGCTGCCAGCCGTTGCCGGGCGACGCGATTGTCGGTTACATCACCCAGGGCCGTGGCGTGAGCATTCACCGCCAGGATTGCGCCTCGGTGCTGCAACTGGGCGGGCGCGAGCCGGAGCGGATCATCCAGGTCAGCTGGGGCCCGGTGCCGGTGCTCACTTACCCGGTGGACATCATCATTCGCGCCTACGACCGTTCCGGCTTGCTGCGTGACGTGTCGCAAGTGCTGCTCAATGAGCGGATCAACGTGCTGGCGGTCAATACCCGCTCGAACAAAGAGGACAACACGGCGTTGATGTCCCTGACCATCGAGATTCCGGGCCTGGACGCGTTGGGTCGGTTGCTGGGGCGGATTTCTCAGTTGCCGAACATCATTGAAACGCGGCGGAATCGCACACCATGAGCAGCTGGATGAGCGCGGACTGAAATGTGGGAGCGGGCTTGCTCGCGAAAGCGGTGTGTCAGTGCCGGGTGCATTGGCTGACCTACCGCATTCGCGAGCAAGCCCGCTCCCACATTTGATCTTCAGCGTTCTCACCTCGGCGGAAAGAGACTGATGTATTCACTTGAAGACCTGCTGCACCTGATGAACCGCCTGCGCGACCCAAAGTACGGGTGCCCGTGGGACATCAAGCAAACCTACGCAACCATCGTCCCGCACACCCTCGAAGAGGCCTATGAAGTTGCCGACGCCATCGAGCGCGGCGACTTTGATCACCTGCAAGGTGAGCTGGGCGACCTGTTGTTTCAGGTGGTGTATTACAGCCAGTTGGCGCGGGAGGAGGGGCGTTTTGAGTTTGCCGGTGTGGTCGACAGCATCACCCGCAAGTTGATTCGCCGCCATCCTCACGTGTTTCCCACGGGTGATCTGTATGCGCCGCTGGATATTCCTCAGCTGAGCGAAGAGCAGGTCAAGGAGCGTTGGGAGCAGATCAAGGCTGAGGAGCGCGCGGAGAAGTCCGACGCGCCACAGCAGCTGTCCCTGCTCGATGACGTGCCCACGGCGCTGCCGTCGCTGTCGCGCGCTGCCAAATTGCAAAAGCGCGCCAGCCAGGTCGGCTTCGACTGGCCCGCCGCCTTGCCGGTGGTGGACAACGTGCGCGAAGAGCTGGATGAAGTGCTCGAAGCCATGGCCGATAACGACCCGGTGGCGATTGCCGATGAAGTCGGTGACCTGCTGTTTGCAGCGGTCAACCTGGCGCGGCATCTGAAGGTTGACCCGGAAGCTGCGTTGCGTGGCGCCAATGCCAAGTTCGAACGACGTTTCCGATTTATCGAACAGGCATTGCGCGATACGCACCAATCCATAGAAGATTGCACCCTCGAAGCGTTGGACGCCCTGTGGGGTGAAGCCAAACGCCAGGAAAAGAATCTGTCCAGCTGCGGTTAAGCAGTTGCCTAAGTGAGTGAGCACCATGAGCCTTTCCCTTCGCGACCAGTTGCTTAAAGCAGGTCTGGTCAACCAAAAGCAGGCCAAGCAGGTCGGCAAAGAGAAACAGAAGCAGCAGCGCCTGGTCCACAAGGGCCAAGCCGAGGTGGATGACACCCAGGCACGCCTGGCCGCCGAGGCGCACGCCGAGAAGGTCAAGCGCGACCAGGAGCTGAACCGCCAGCAGCAGGAAAAAGCCGAGGCCAAGGCCCGCACAGCCCAGGTCAAACAATTGATCGAGACCTCGCGCCTGCCCAAGCTGACCACCGAGGACTACTACAACTTCGTCGATGACAAGAAGGTCAAGCGCCTGTCGGTCAACACGCTGATGCGCAACAAGCTGAGCAACGGCTCCCTGGCAATCGTGCACCATGGCGGCGGTTACGAGGTGATCCCGCGTGAGGCAGCGCTGAAGATTCAGGAGCGTGCGCCAGAGCGTATCGTGCAGCTCAATATCCTTACCGAAAGCCAGGTGCCGGATGAGGATGATCCTTACGCGGCCTACCAGATCCCGGATGATCTGATGTGGTAAGGCGTTAAAACACTCGGGCGTGCCAGGCGCGCCCAACGCCAAAGCCTATAAACACAAACCCCGCTCAAAAGGCGGGGTTTGTGTTTATAGGCACCCTGGCTGCGTGGGGCTGGGGAGCCTAGTGGATTTCAGTATTCAGGAGCTTTCTGCCTGGCGTTTCATCTCTAGAGATTCGAGCTCGTTTTTATAATTGTGGGCTTCGCTCTCGTTGTGGAACATGCCGACCAGTTGGTCTTGTTGATGGACATCCCAGATGTGAATCCCATGGCCCAGTGCTTCGTGAGACATGTGTGCATCGTCGCGTTCAGTTACTTTTACAGTCATCTGCTTGCTCCAATCTCTGGTTGATCTGCGGCAAGTCGTCGCAGGCCTCTTTTATATGTTTTGTTAGCTTGCTAAGTAAACCGATTTTGCACGCAACAATTCATTGCACAAACTGCAACTGTCCCGCAGGCCGTGTAATCCGCGACATTGCGTCGCAGGCGCCTGAGTTTTATGACAAAAGTTTCATGTTCCTCTTAGGCTTTAGTCTTGTAGTGCTTGCTCCAAAGCTAGCGCAGGCAAGCCAGCTCCCACATGGAAACGCATTCCAATGTGGGAGCTGGCTTGCCTGCGATAGCGGTAGAACGCCCAGCACACAAACTGCAGGCGAAAAAAAGCCCCGCATTCAGCGAGGCTTGTTTTTCAGCTCATCAGCCGATCAGCTCCCTTTGACAGCCTTGCCGTCAACGGTGCCGTCCAGCAGCATGATGTTGTATTCCTTACCGTCGGTTTCCACCTGACGCAGGGCAACCAGGATGCCGCCCCAGTCCTTGGCAAACCACATCTGGGTGATGCGCTTGCTCTGGGAGGGGTCGCGCACGCGCTCAACCTTGATCGCATCAATGGCGCCGGCTTTGGTCTGGACCTTTTCCGGGCCGATCACGCGGAAGTCATAGGTATCGACGTCGGTGCCCTCGACCACGCGGTAGCTCATGCTTTTTTTGCCGGCGGCGACGTCGCGCTGCAGGGCAAGCTGATAAGTCGATTTGTCGAGCATGCCGCTTTCGAGCGTCACGTTGACCGGGTCCTTGTTTTCGAAACCGGTGACCTTGTTGGCCGCGTGGTCGAAATCCAGGTTGATCTTCTTCGCCTTGCCCAGGCCGCCGCGTTCGAAGCTGTAGCTCTTGGGTTGCAGTGCGTCCTTGTCGAACAGGATCACGCTGGTTTCGGTGAGGCTGGCGATCATCATGGAAGCCTTGAAGTTCAAGGTCCAGGTGCCATTGTCATTCTTGGTCAGGCTGCGTTCGGCCGAACCACTCATGGGCAACTGTTTCCAGTCGGCGGTGTAGCTGGCGGAGAAAGGGTGAAGGTCTGCTGCTTGCACGGCAGGCAAGGCGAACAGCGCAAAAGCGAAGAGCAAGGCGCGACGCATAAAATCTCCTAGGTTCGAATCAAGTGGCCGCTGGCCGCAAGTAATTGGCCGTCCAATAATGCACCGTGATCGCCAAGAATCAACCGCCCCTCGGCAAACCAGCGAACAGCCAGCGGGTAAATCCTGTGTTCCTGGGTGTGAACCCGTTGCGCAAGTGTCTGCGCTGAATCTGCAGACTCTACCGGAACCACTGCCTGTACGACCAGAGGGCCGCCATCGAGTTCCTCGGTCACAAAGTGCACGCTGCAGCCGTGCTCGCTGTCGCCGGCCTCAAGTGCACGTTGATGCGTGTGCATGCCTTTGTACTTGGGGAGCAGGGAAGGGTGGATATTGAGCAGGCGCCCTTCGTAGTGCCGCACGAAATTGGCGCTCAGAATGCGCATGAAGCCGGCGAGGACCACGAGTTTGGGGTTAAAGGCGTCGATCAGTTCGATCAAGGCGCCGTCGAAGGCCTCGCGGCCGTCAAAGGCCTTGTGATCCAGGGAGCGGGTTTCAATGCCCGCGTCCCTGGCGCGTTGCAGGCCGTAGGCGTCGCTGCGATTGGAGATCACCGCAGCGATGCGCACCGGACTGTCGCCGGTGCGCGTGCTGTCGATCAAGGCCTGCAAGTTACTGCCGGTGCCGGAAAGCAGCACCACGACATCACAGGTCTGAGACATCAATGGGCCTTGAGGTTCTTCAGTTCAACCTGAGCTGCGCCTTCCGGGGCAGTCGCGATCTGGCCGATGACCCAAGGCTGCTCGCCCGCTTCACGCAGAACGTTCAGCGCCGTTTCAACATGCTCTTGAGCCACGCAGATGACCATGCCGACGCCGCAGTTCAGCACGCGGTGCATTTCGGTCTCGTTGACGTTGCCTTTCTCTTGCAGCCAGTCGAACACCGCAGGACGCTGCCAGCTGGCCACGTCGACGATCGCCTGGGCGCCTTTTGGCAGAACGCGCGGGATGTTGTCCAGCAGGCCGCCGCCGGTGATGTGGGCCATGGCTTTGACAGCGCCGGTGTCCTTGATCAGCTTGAGCAGTGGTTTGACGTAGATGCGTGTCGGGGCCATCAGCAGGTCGGTCAGCGGCTTGCCGTCGAGTTGAATGTTCTCGATGTCGGCACCGGACACTTCGATGATCTTGCGGATCAGCGAGTAGCCGTTGGAGTGCGGGCCCGAGGATGGCAGCGCGAGCAGGGCGTCACCGGCAGCGACTTTGGAGCCGTCGATGATTTCGGATTTTTCGACAACGCCAACGCAGAAGCCGGCCAGGTCGTAGTCTTCGCCTTCGTACATGCCTGGCATTTCAGCGGTTTCGCCGCCGACCAGGGAGCAACCCGACAGTTCGCAGCCCGCGCCAATGCCGGTCACGACCTGGGTCGCGGTCTCGACGTTGAGCTTGCCGGTGGCGTAGTAGTCGAGGAAGAACAGTGGCTCGGCCCCGCACACCACCAGGTCGTTGACGCACATGGCAACCAGGTCGATGCCGATGCTGTCGTGCTTGTTCAGGTTCAACGCCAGGCGCAGCTTGGTGCCCACGCCGTCGGTGCCGGAGACCAGCACAGGCTGTTTGTAGCCGGCCGGGATTTCGCAGAGGGCGCCAAAACCGCCCAGGCCGCCCATGACTTCGGGGCGCGCAGTGCGCTTGGCGACGCTCTTGATGCGTTCGACCAATGCTTCACCGGCGTCGATGTCTACACCGGCGTCCTTGTAGCTCAGGGAGGGTTGCTTGCTCATGATCCAGGCCTTTAGGGGGGATTTCTGGGTAACGACCGAGCTGGCGAAGGCTTTCGTGAAGAGGCCCAGCCGTTGACGGTCTGCGAAGGCGCGCGATTTTATCAGGCTTGAGGGGCAGCGGCCATCCTCGGGCCGACGGGCAGGGCCATAAAGGTTAAAAAGCGCGGTTAAAAAATTGCTAATCGTCTCGGTGATGGCGCGTATTAAGGTATAGCCTTTAACCCGCTATCGTTATGACAGTACGAAAACTTACCGCGACCCTGTGAATGTTTTACCGGCTGCTGTGGTCACAGCCTGGCAAGCCGGGTTCACGCGGTCTGTTCCAGCCGCTAAATTTGTCGTTCGGGAATCTTCCATGCGTCTGTGTAAATTCTTCTTTGTAGGCTGCTTGTCGTTGGTCAGCCTGGCGAGTCATGCCGAAACCCTCAATGGCCTGTATCAAGTACTTGAACCGGTCAGCAGCCAGTCGCCCCAAGAGCGCGACCAGGCCACCCAGCGTGCCGTGCAAACCCTGGTGATCCGTTTGACTGGCGACGCCAAAGCTGCCGAAGGCCCGGGCCTGGCGGCGATTCGCAAAGATCCGCAGCAAATCATCAGCCAGTATGGCTACGACGCTGGCCCACCAGAGAGCCTGCAAGTGGATTTCGACCCGGTGAGCACCGATCGCGCCCTGCGTGCAGCGGGCCTGTCGATCTGGGGCAGCAATCGGCCGTCGATTCTCGGCTGGTGGCTGAACGACTCCACCGAAGGCAGCAGCCTGGTGGGTGATGGTCAAGCTGTTGCCGGTGCCTTGCGCCGTGCGGCGCAACACCGGGGTTTGCCGTTGCGCCTGCCGCTGGGTGATCTGGATGAGCAGGTCGTCGCCACCGCGCCGAATCTGGAAAGCGCCGATGCCACGCCACTGCGTGCAGCCTCCGAGCGCTACGGTGCCGACGCGTTGCTCGCGGTGCACGCCCGTCAGGAAGGCAACCAGTGGCAGGCCAAATGGCGCCTGTGGCTGGGCGACAAAACTGAGCAAGGCACCGCGCAGGGCGCCGACACCGCTGCCGTGGCCGACGCCGTATTGCTGGCTGTCAGCCAAAAGCTGGCGCCACGCTTTGCGGTCAAGCCCGGTGTGAGCAGTGAACAATTGCTCGAAGTGCAGGGCATGAACCTGGAGCGCTACGCTGCACTGGGCCATCTGCTCGAACCTTTTGGTGGTCAGCCGCAGTTGGTCGACGGCACTCGCATTGTGTACCGCGTCAACGGCAGTGCTGATCAATTGCGTACCCAGTTGAGCCTGGCCAAGTTGCAGGAAGTGCCTGCGGGCGAAGCTGCTGTTCAGCCGCCGGTGGCGGAGGGTGCGCAGGCGCCCGCAGCACCTGAACCTCAGGCGCAGCTGCGTTTTCGGTGGTAACTGTTCTTCCTATATAGATAGAAGCAAATAATGGAGTGGTTTATGGCGGATACGCGTCGTTGGGTGTGGCTTGGCGGGATTGTCCTGCTGTGCGTTTTTGTGTTCTTGCTGCATTCGATCCTGACGCCGTTCCTGGTCGCGCTGCTGCTGGCTTACCTGTTCGATCCCGTGGTGGATCGCCTGGAGAAGGCCGGCCTGTCGCGCACCTTGGGGGTGGTGGCGGTGTTTGCCTTGTTCACGTTGATCATCACCGCGCTGGTATTGGTGCTGGTGCCGATGCTGGCCAAGCAACTGTTTCGCCTGTATGAACTGGCGCCGCAGATGCTTGACTGGCTGCAGCACACGGCAATGCCGTGGGCGCAGGCCAAGCTGGGGTTGGCGGACGGCTTCTGGAAGTTCGACAAGGTCAAGGCGGCCATCAGTGACCACATGGGCCAGACCACCGACATCGTCGGTGTCGTGCTCAGTCAGGCCACGGCGTCCAGTTTGGCGTTGATCGGTTGGTTGACCAACCTGGTGCTGATTCCGGTGGTGGCGTTCTACTTGCTGCGTGACTGGGACATCATGATGGCCAAGATCCGCAGCCTGTTGCCGCGCAACAACGAGGAGCGCATCGTCTCGCTGGCGGAGGAGTGCCATGAGGTGCTGGGCGCGTTCGTGCGTGGCCAGTTGCTGGTGATGCTCGCGCTGGGAATCATCTACGCCGCGGGGTTGATGGCGATCGGCCTGGAGCTGGGCCTGTTGATCGGCTTGATTGCCGGTCTGGCTGCCATCGTGCCGTACATGGGCTTTGTGATCGGGATTGGCGCGGCGCTGGTGGCGGGGTTGTTCCAGTTTGGCGGCGACCTGTACCCGATGCTCGGGATTGTTGCAGTGTTTATGGTCGGCCAAGCCCTTGAAGGGATGGTGTTGACGCCCTTGCTGGTGGGCGACCGGATCGGCCTGCACCCGGTGGCGGTGATCTTTGCGATCCTGGCAGGCGGTGAGCTGTTTGGCTTTACGGGTATCCTGCTGGCGCTGCCGGTGGCGGCGGTGATCATGGTGCTGGTGCGCCATGTGCATGATCTGTACAAGGATTCGGATGTGTACACCGGGGTCGAAGACCCCGATCTGTAACCGCTTCGTCACAAACCCGGCCCAGGCCGGGTTTGTTGTTTCTACGGGCGGGGTGTCAAACAATTTGCGCAAATCGCCCAAGTTAACGCAAACCTTTGATTTTGCTTGTGGTCTGCTGCATTGTGCGCCCGGCGTCACGGGTATAAACTTTGCAAACTTTACACAGAGGCCACTAACGGTTCGTTTGGAGCCGTTCAGTCAGCATGAAACCGATTCAGCTGCCCTTGGGTGTGCGTCTGCGTGACGACGCCACCTTTATCAATTACTACCCAGGCGCCAATGCCGCTGCACTCGGCTATGTCGAGCGGCTTTGCGAAGCCGACGCCGGGTGGACTGAAAGCCTGATCTATCTGTGGGGCAAGCACGGCGTGGGGCGTACCCACCTGTTGCAGGCAGCGTGCCTGCGCTTCGAGCAAATGGGCGAGCCGGCGGTTTACCTGCCGTTGGCGGAGTTGATGGACCGTGGTATCGGCATCTTCGATCACCTGGAGCAATACGAACTGGTGTGCCTGGATGATTTGCAGGCCATCGCCGGCAAGGCGGATTGGGAAGAGGCGCTGTTCCACCTGTTCAATCGGCTGCGTGACAGTGGCCGGCGCCTGTTGATCGCCGCGTCTACCTCGCCGCGTGAACTGCCGGTGAAGCTGGCCGACCTCAAGTCGCGCCTGACCCTGGCACTGATCTTCCAGATGCGCCCATTGTCCGACGAGGACAAATTGCGCGCCCTGCAACTGCGCGCATCCCGTCGCGGCCTGCACCTGACCGACGAAGTCGGGCATTTTATTCTCACCCGCGGCACCCGCAGCATGAGCGCATTGTTCGATTTGCTCGAACAGCTCGATCAGGCCTCGCTGCAGGCTCAGCGCAAGCTGACCATACCCTTCCTCAAGGAAACCCTCGGCTGGTAGCCAGCCCTTGTATTGCGCGGCTTCCGGCAAATTTCAGGCGCCAGAAAACCTGCGTTTGGGCCGCTTTGGCCACGCAAAAGGCGTGTAATGGGTGTTAAGCGGTTAGATGTCATCGTTCAAACAAGAAGTCACATAGATCACGATTGAATTTGCAAATCGATGTGATAGTGGGCATAGTCTCGACTTCTTTACATACCAGCCACGGTCGTGCCCATGCTAAATCGCTTCGCACCCCTCGTGCCTCTCGCACTCGTTACCCTGTTGTTTGGTTGCGCCACCCACACTCAAAACGTGGCTGAGCAGCAAAAACCAGCACAACAGTCCCAGGCAAAATTCGTTGCAACGCAGTCTTCCACTGTTTACGAGGAAGAAGTTGCAACTGAAAAAGAACTCGCCGACTTCGCCGGGAGCAAGCCTTACCAGCTTCCAGTTCTGGCCGACAGCATTCTTGAACGCGGCATGTCCCTGATCGGTACCCGTTACCGTTTCGGCGGTACCTCTGAAGCCGGTTTCGACTGCAGCGGCTTCATCGGCTACCTGTTTCGTGAAGAAGCCGGCATGAACCTGCCTCGCTCGACCCGCGAAATGATCAACGTGGATGCACCGTTGGTCGCACGCAACAACCTCAAGCCCGGTGATCTGCTTTTCTTTAGTACGGCGGGCCGTGGTCGTGTCAGCCACGCCGGTATCTACTTGGGCGATAACCAGTTTATTCACTCCAGCAGCCGTCGCAGTGGCGGTGTCCGCGTCGACAACCTGGGTGACAGTTACTGGAGCAAAACCTTCATCGAAGCCAAGCGTGCACTGGCCATGGCCCCGACGACAGTTACCGCTAGCAAGTAAAGTTAAAGTGATACTTGAAGTTTGACGTGTAAGCGCTAGAATCCCTGGATATTGTTGTAATCCGTTCGCGCGAGCTTTGCTTGCGCGTTCTGGTTTTCAGCGTTCGGCAGCGAAAAGCCGCATCCAGACCAGGATTGTTCTGCCCATGTCGACCTCAGCCCGCCTCATTCTTCTTGTTTGCGCCGCGCTCCTCAGCGCCTGCGCAAGCCGTCCACCGCCGCCCGCTCCCGTAGTGGTCAAGCCTAAGCCGGTGTTCAATTACTCCACGCAAAATTTCTCGCCGGCCGCCGAAGACGTGCTCTTCCGTGCGCTGGGCCTGGTCGGTACGCCTTATCGCTGGGGCGGCAACACGCCGGACTCCGGGTTTGATTGCAGCGGCCTGATCGGGTTTGTCTACCGTGACGCTGCGGGCATCAGCCTGCCGCGCACCACCCGTGAATTGATCGTGATGCGTGCCCAGGACGTGAGCGAAAATAACCTGCAGACCGGCGACCTGATCTTCTTTGCCACTGGCGGCGGTTCACAAGTGAGCCACGCGGGTATCTACGTGGGCGAAGGGCGATTCGTGCATGCACCGCAGACCGGCGGCACGGTGAAGCTGGATACGCTGTCCAAAGCCTATTGGCAAAATGCCTACCTGAGCGCCAAGCGCGTGTTGCCGGCGAATCTGGCGCGCAACCCGTAAGGCGAGTGCAGATCCCGATGTGGGAGCGGGCTTGCTCGCAAAGGCGGTGGATCAGTCGATACGCCTGATGGCTGACACTCCGCTTGCGCGAGCAAGCCCGCTCCCACATTGGTTTGCGCTGTACCCGAGATCGGCTATTTGGCTGCCGACACCCGCCACACCTTATTCCCCACGTCATCGGCCACCAGCAAATCTCCCTGCTGATCAATCACCACGCCGACCGGTCGGCCCATGGCTTTCTCATCGCTGTTGAGAAACCCGGTCAGCACATCCACCGGCTGGCCTTTGGGTTGGCCGCCTTCGAACGGCACGAAGATCACCTTGTAGCCACTGTGCGGTTTGCGGTTCCACGAACCGTGCTGGCCGATAAACGCGCCGTTGCTGAACTGCGCCGGCAGTTTGCTGCCCTCGGCGAAGGTCAGGCCCAATGACGCGGTGTGCGGCCCCACGGCATAGTCCGGAGCGATGGCCTTGGCGACCAAGTCCAGGTTCTGCGGCGTGACGCGCACATCCACGTGTTGCCCGTAGTAGCTGAATGGCCAGCCATAAAACGCGCCATCCTTGACCGACGTGATGTAGTCCGGCACCAGGTCGCTGCCGATCTCGTCGCGCTCGTTGACCGCCGTCCACAGCTTGCCGCTCTGCGGTTCCCACGCCATGCCGTTGGGGTTGCGCAGGCCGGAGGCGAAAATACGGTGCTGGCCTGTGGCACGGTCGACTTCCCAGATCGCAGCGCGGCCTTCCTCGGCTGCCAGGCCGTTTTCGCCGACGTTGCTGTTGGAGCCGACACTCACGTACAGCTTGCTGCCGTCCTTGCTGGCCACCACGTTTTTCGTCCAGTGGTGGTTGATGCTGCCACCCGGCAGGTCGACCACCTTGGTGCCGGCGGCCTTGATCGCGGTTTCGCCCGGCTGATAAGGGAAGCGCAGCAGTTTGTCCGAGTCCGCCACGTACAGGTCGTTGCCGACCAGGGTCATGCCGAACGGCGAGTTGAGGTTCTCCAGGAACACGGTGCGGGTCTCGGCCACGCCATCGTGGTCGGCATCGCGCAGCAGGGTGATGCGGTTCGGGCTCGGCACGGCGGCACCGGCGCGCCCCATGACCTTCTCCATCACCCAGCCGCGAATACCCTTGGCGTCATCCGGCTTGGGCGGCGCGTTGGTTTCCGCCACCAGCACGTCGCCGTTGGGCAATACATACAGCCAGCGCGGGTGATCCAGGCCTTCTGCAAACGCCGCGACCTGAGTGCCGGCGGCAGCTGTCGGCTTCGCGCCGTCTGGCCAGCCAATCGCCGGGGCGATGTTCACCGTGGGGATCAGGGTTTTGTTCGGCTCCGGCAGCTTGGGTGAAGGCCCGGTGCCGTCGGACACCTGCAGAGTAGAGCTTTCACCGCAGGCGGCGAGGGTGCCTGCGAGCATGATCAGTAAGGCAAGTCTGGTTTTATGCATGGTTTTCTCCTTGATACCTGTAAGGGTAGAGGCGTTTGCCGGTCCGATCGTTCAAGTGCAAGGCCGGCTTTAATTGACGCTCCACCCCCAACCCACTAACCTTCGCGGCTTGTTCCAGGTGCTCTGTGACCTGTGGGTCGACAGAGTGAAACAGGGAAGCCGGTGAGTGAGCGCACTTGTACACAGTGCTGCCGCGATTCCGGCGCTGCCCCCGCAACGGTAAATGAGTCAAGACGGTGCCTTTTGCCACTGTATCCGCGTGATATGGGAAGGCGCGCCGTCGGCCTGCTCGCTCCGCTGAGCAAGCGCCACTCATGAGTCCGGAGACCGGCCTGGATCATCCAACAGCATCACGGTGGGCGATGCTTGGCTGTCTGTGTGTCTATTTTCCTGCCCGCCGTTTTTTGTCCAGCCCCAACGGAGAGCTGCCATGACCGATTCCCCCGACCGCGACGAACGCCACCTGGCGCGCATGCTGCGCAAAAAAGCCGTGATCGATGAACGCATCGCCAATTCCCCGAACGAATGCGGCTTGTTGCTGGTATTGACCGGCAACGGTAAAGGCAAAAGCAGCTCGGCGTTTGGCATGCTCGCCCGCGCCATGGGCCATGGCATGCAGTGCGGCGTGGTGCAGTTCATCAAGGGGCGCAACAGCACCGGCGAGGAGTTGTTCTTCCGTCGCTTCCCCGAGCAAGTGCGCTTTCATGTGATGGGCGAAGGCTTTACCTGGGAAACCCAGGACCGCCAGCGCGACATCGCCGCCGCCGAAGCCGCCTGGGCAGTTTCGCGCCAATTGCTGCAAGACCCGTCGATCGGCCTGGTCGTGCTGGATGAGCTGAACATCGCCCTCAAGCACGGCTACCTTGATCTGGACCAGGTACTCAGCGACCTGCAAGCCCGCCCGCCGATGCAGCACGTGGTGGTCACCGGCCGTGGCGCCAAGCCCGAGTTGATCGAAATGGGCGACACCGTCACCGAAATGGGCATGCTCAAGCACGCGTTCCAGGCCGGTATCAAGGCACAGAAGGGCGTCGAACTTTGAACCAGCCCCGTCATTGCCCGGCCGTACTGATCGCCGCACCGGCATCCGGCCAGGGCAAAACCACCGTCACCGCGGCGCTGGCGCGTTTGCACCGCAACCTGGGACGCAAGGTGCGCGTGTTCAAGTGCGGGCCGGACTTTCTCGACCCGATGATTCACGAGCGCGCCAGCGGTGCGCCGGTGTACCAGTTGGACATGTGGATGGTCGGCGAGCAGGAAAGTCGCCGTTTGCTGTGGGAAGCGGCGGGCGAGGCTGACCTGATCCTCATCGAAGGCGTGATGGGCCTGTTCGACGGCACGCCCTCCAGCGCCGACCTGGCGCGGCACTTTGGTGTGCCGGTGCTGGGCGTGATCGACGGCACCGCCATGGCCCAGACCTTCGGCGCGCTGGCCTTGGGCCTGGCGCGCTATCAGCCGGACCTGCCGTTCGCCGGCGTGCTGGCCAACCGCGTTGGCACCCTGCGCCATGCGCAATTGCTTGAAGGCAGCCTCACTGAAGGCCTGCGCTGGTACGGCGCGTTGTCGCGTGAAACCGGCATCGAGTTGCCCAGCCGCCACTTGGGCCTGGTGCAAGCCAGCGAATTGAATGACCTCGATATGCGCCTGGACGCCGCCGCCCAAGCCCTGGGCAGCAGCTGCGAAGTCGCCGTGCCGCCACCGGTGACGTTCGCCGCGCCCGAAGTGATCGAGGCCGAGCCGCTGCTGGCGGGCGTGCGCATCGCCGTGGCCCGCGACGAAGCCTTTGCGTTTACCTACGGCGCCAGCCTCGACCTGCTGCGCGCGATGGGCGCCGAATTGCGCTTCTTCTCGCCGATTCACGATAGCCAATTGCCTGAGGCCGACAGCCTCTACCTGCCCGGTGGCTACCCGGAATTGCACCACCAGGCGCTGTCGGAAAACACCCCGATGCTTAACGCCATTCGCGCGCATCACGCGGCAGGCAAGCCGTTGCTCGCCGAGTGCGGCGGCATGCTCTACCTGCTGGACTCGCTGACCGATGTCGACGGCACCCGTGCCGAATTGGTTGGCCTGCTGCAGGGCGACGCGGTGATGCAAAAGAAGCTCGCGGCGCTGGCTTTGCAAAGTGTCGAGTTGCCGGAAGGCGTGCTGCGCGGCCATACCTATCATCATTCGCTGACCAGCACCGAATGGGCGCCGATCGCCCGAGGCTTGAGCCCTAATGGCGGGCGTGGCGCCGAAGCGGTTTACAGGCAGGGGCGGATGACGGCTTCCTACGTGCACTTTTATTTCCCCTCCAATCCGGCGGCGGTGGCTGCATTGTTTGCGCCTGGCCCTGAGACCGCTATCGCGGGCAATCCCGTTCCCACAACTGACCGAGTTGAAACTCAATCCAATGTGGGAGCGGGCTTGCTCGCGAAGAGGCCATGACGGACAACGCCTTCCCCCAAGCCGAACGCGACGCCGTCTACCGCGCCATCGCCGAACGCCGCGACATGCGCCATTTCATCGGCGGCAGCGTGGCCCCCGAGTTGCTGCAACGCCTGCTCCAGGCCGCACACCAGGCGCCCAGCGTCGGCTTGATGCAACCGTGGCGATTCATCCGAATCAGCGACCGCGCGCTGCGCGGCCAAATCCAACAGTTGGTGGAAGAAGAGCGCGTGCGCACCGCCGAGGCCCTGGGCCAGCGCTCCGACGACTTCATGAAGCTCAAGGTCGAAGGCATCCATGACTGCGCCGAAGTGCTGGTGGCCGCGCTGATGGATGATCGCGAGCGCCACATCTTTGGCCGGCGCACCTTGCCGGAAATGGACATGGCCTCGTTATCCTGTGCAATCCAGAACCTGTGGTTGGCCGCCCGCGTCGAAGGCCTTGGGATGGGCTGGGTTTCGTTGTTCGAACCCCAGGCCCTGGCCGACCTACTGCGGCTGCCGGCGGGTGCAAAGCCCTTGGCGGTGTTGTGCCTGGGCCCGGTGGCCGAGTTCTACCCGGCACCAATGTTGCAACTCGAAGGCTGGACCGAACCTCGGCCGCTGAGTGACATGGTGTATGAGAATGTGTGGGGAGTGAGTCAATGAGTGTGGCCTTGCTGTGTGTCGCTGCGGTGGCGCTGGATGCGCTGCTGGGCGAGCCCAGGCGCTGGCATCCGCTGGTGGCGTTCGGCAACTTTGCCGGGCGTATCGAGCAACGTTTCAACAGCGGCGGCCGCGGGTGGCGCAGCCATGGCGTGACCGCCTGGTTTATCGCGGTGGTGCCGCTGACGTTGCTGGCCACCGTGCTGTCGTGGGCGCCGTATATCGGCTGGGTGTTGGAGATTCTGGCGCTGTACATGGCGCTGGGCATGCGCAGCCTTGGCGAGCACGTGCTTCCAGTCGCCCAGGCGTTGCGCAGCGATGACCTGGATGAAGCGCGTAAACGCGTGAGCTACCTCGTCAGCCGTCAGACCAGCGAACTGGACAGCACTGAAGTCGCGCGCGCTGCGACTGAATCGGTGCTCGAGAACGGCAGCGATGCGGTGTTCGCCGCGCTGTTCTGGTTTGTCGTGGCCGGCGTGCCCGGCGTGGTGCTTTATCGCCTGAGCAACACCCTCGATGCCATGTGGGGTTATCGCAACGAGCGCTTTGAGCGTTTCGGCTGGGCGGCGGCAAAAATCGACGATGTGCTCAACTACATTCCTGCGCGTCTGGTGGCGTTGACCTACGCGGTACTCGGCAAAACCCGCCTGGCGCTTAAATGCTGGCGCGCCCAGGCGCCGGCCTGGGACAGCCCCAACGCCGGGCCGGTGATGGCGGCCGGTGCGGGCGCTCTGGGTGTTGAATTGGGCGGGGCGGCGATTTATCACGGCGAGCTGCATCAGCGTGGGCAGTTGGGCGAAGGCCCGGCGGCCGATGCCGACGCCATCGAGCGTGGCTGGCAACTGGTGCAGCGCGGCGTATGGTTATGGCTGTTGATCCTGTGCGCGGGGGCGCAATTTTATGCTTGAGCACGGTGGCCGGCTGCGTAAGGCAGTGATTGAGTACGGGATTGCCGAGGCGGACTGGCTCGACCTGTCCAGCGGCCTGGCGCCCTGGCCGTGGCCGATTCCCGAGATTCCGCTGCGGGCCTGGGCGCGATTGCCGGAAACCGACGACGGCCTGGAAAAGGCCGCCAGCGAGTACTACGGCGCCGCTCACGTGTTGCCGGTGGCGGGTTCCCAGGCGGCGATTCAGTTGCTGCCGCGCTTGCGTCGCTCCGGCAAGGTCGGCGTGTTGTCGCCGTGTTATGCCGAACACGCCGAAGCCTGGCGCCGCGCCGGTTACGTGGTGCGCGAAGTGCAGGAGCAGGAAGTCGACTTTTTTCTCGACGGCCTCGACGTGCTGGTGGTGGTCAATCCGAATAACCCCACCGGCCTGAGTCTGCCGCCGCAGCGCCTGCTCGACTGGCACTCACGGCTGGCCCAGCGCGGCGGCTGGCTGGTGGTGGACGAAGCGTTCATGGACGTGACCCCGCAATTGAGCCTCGCCAGCCAGGCCCATCAAGTCGGCCTGATTGTGTTGCGCTCATTCGGCAAGTTCTTTGGCCTGGCCGGTGTGCGCCTGGGCTTTGTGCTGGCGGAACGCAAGCTGCTCAAGCTGTTGGCCGAACAGCTTGGCCCGTGGGCAGTCAGTGGGCCGACGCGGGTGCTTGGCCAGGTGTGCCTGCGCGATACGGCCGGGCATGCCGAGCAGCGTCATCGCTGTATCGAAGCCGGCCAGCGCTTGTTCGCGCTGCTTGAGCGGCACGGCTTTGAGCCCCAGGGCGGCTGCGCGTTGTTCCAATGGCTGATCACCCCGCACGCTGAACGCCTGCACGAATTCATGGCCCAGCGCGGCATCCTGCTGCGCCTGTTTGTCCACGACAGCAGCCTGCGCTTTGGTCTGCCCGACACTGAGGCCGATTGGTTGCGACTCGATGAGGCCCTGGCCGCTTACAAGGACGCCGCATGAGTACGTTGATGGTGCAAGGCACCACGTCTGACGCCGGTAAAAGCACGCTGGTGACCGCGCTGTGCCGTTGGTTGGTACGCCAAGGCATTGGCGTGGTGCCGTTCAAACCACAGAACATGGCACTCAACAGCGCCGTCACCGCTGAGGGCGGCGAAATCGGCCGCGCCCAGGCCGTGCAGGCCCAGGCCGCCAATCTGGCGCCGCACACCGACATGAACCCGGTGCTGCTCAAGCCCAACAGTGACACCGGCTCCCAAGTGATTATCCATGGCCGTGCCGTGACCAGCATGAACGCCGTGGCCTATCACGACTACAAGGCCATCGCGATGCAGGCGGTGCTCGCCTCTCATGCACGGTTGAGCGAGGCCTACCCGGTGGTGATGGTGGAAGGCGCGGGCTCCCCGGCGGAGATCAATCTGCGCGCCAATGACATCGCCAATATGGGCTTCGCCGAGGCGGTGGACTGCCCGGTGTTGTTGATCGCCGATATCAATCGCGGCGGCGTGTTTGCGCATCTGGTCGGCACCCTCCAATTGCTGTCGCCGACCGAGCAGGCACGGGTCAAAGGCTTCATTATCAATCGCTTTCGCGGTGATATCGCGCTGTTGCAGCCGGGGCTCGATTGGCTCGAAGCGCGCACCGGCAAGCCGGTGGTGGGCGTGCTGCCCTACGTGATGGACCTGCACCTGGAAGCCGAAGACGGCATTGACCAGCGCCAGATCGACAAGGCCGCCCAAGTACTCAAGGTGGTGGTACCGGTGTTGCCGCGCATCAGCAACCACACGGATTTTGACCCGCTGCGTTTACATCCCCAGGTGGATTTACAGTTTATCGGCCCAGGCCAGGCCATTCCGGCTGCCGACCTGATTATCCTGCCGGGCTCCAAAAGCGTGCGCAGCGATCTGGCCTATTTGCGCGCCAACGGCTGGGACACTGCCATTGCGCGGCACTTGCGCTATGGCGGCAAGGTGCTGGGGATTTGCGGCGGCCTGCAGATGCTCGGCGAGCAGGTGCATGACCCGCTCGGCCTGGAAGGCTTGGCCGGTTCCAGCGAGGCTCTGGGCTTACTGGAGTTCAGCACGACGCTGGAACAAGAGAAACAATTGCGCAATGTGCGCGGACGGTTGCTGCTGGAGGACGCCGAGGTCAGTGGTTATGAAATCCATGCCGGCGTGACCTCCGGCAGTGCCTTGTCGAACGCTGCCGTGCTGTTGGATGACGGCCGCCGTGACGGTGCCCTGAGTGAAGACGGTCAGATTCTTGGCACCTATCTGCACGGCGTGTTCGAAACCCCGGCGGCGTGCAGTGCTTTACTGCGTTGGGCCGGGCTGCAGGATGTACAAGAGGTGGATTATCACGCCCTGCGCGAGCGCGACATTGAGCGCCTCGCGGACCTGGTGGAGAACCATCTGGACACTGAACTGTTGCGCAAGCTATGCGGGATCTGACGGTGTACACCCAATCCCCCATCAGCTGCCGGCTCGCCTGCCAGGGCGCCCGGCCAGCCAACCCCGGTTCAACTGTTGCACCTCGCCTTAAAGGTGGGAGCGGGCTGGCTCGCGAATGCGGTGCTTGGGTGACAAATCGGCTGACTGACACACCGCGTTTGCGAGCAAGCCCGCTCCCACACGGGCCAGTGCCCGCCTCACACTGTCAGCCGGCCAACACAGGTGCCTTCCCATGTATCAACTGATCCTCGGCGGCGCCCGTTCCGGCAAGAGCCGCCTCGCCGAAAAGCTGGCGAGTGACTGTGGCTTGCTTGTCACCTACATCGCCACCAGCCAGCCGCTGGACGGCGAGATGAACGAGCGCGTCGCACTGCATCGCCAGCGCCGTCCCGATCACTGGGGGCTGATCGAAGAACCCATCGAGCTGGCGCGTGTATTGCGCGAAAGCGCCGCCGCCGACCGCTGCCTGCTGGTGGATTGCCTGACCCTGTGGCTCACCAATTTGTTGATGCTGGAGAACCCGGCACGCCTGGCGTTCGAGCGCGATCAACTGCTGCAAACCCTGGCCTCGCTGCCGGGTGAAATCATTTTTGTCAGCAACGAAACCGGAATGGGTGTCGTGCCGCTGGGCGAATTGACTCGCCGCTATGTGGATGAAGCCGGTTGGCTGCATCAAGCCTTGGCCGAGCGGTGTCAGCGTGTGGTCCTGACCGTCGCCGGCCTGCCCCTGACTTTGAAAGGTACTGCGTTATGACTGACTCCTGGTGGCTCAATCCCTGCAAGGCCGTCGACCCTTCGGCGCATGAACACGCGCTGGCTCGTCAGCAGCAACTGACCAAGCCAGCCGGCTCGCTCGGCCAGCTCGAAGCCATAGCGGTGCAATTGGCCGGCTTGCAAGGCCAGGTCAAACCTGCGGTGGATCAGGTGTGGATCGCCATCTTTGCCGGTGACCACGGCGTGGTTGCAGAAGGCGTATCGGCATTTCCACAGGAAGTGACCGGCCAGATGTTGCACAACTTTGTCACCGGTGGCGCGGCCATCAGTGTATTGGCGCGGCAGTTGAATGCGCAGCTGGAAGTGGTCGACCTCGGGACCATCACGCCGTCGTTGGATCTGCCGGGCGTGCGTCATTTGAATATCGGCGCCGGCACGGCCAACTTCGTCAACGGCCCGGCGATGACCGCAGCGCAAGGGCGACTTGCCCTGCAAGCCGGGCGTGACAGTGCGCACCGTGCGTTGCAAAGCGGCGCACAGCTGTTTATCGGCGGCGAGATGGGCATCGGCAACACCACTGCCGCCAGTGCCTTGGCGTGCGCCTTGCTCGATTGCCAGGTGAGCGACCTGACCGGCCCGGGCACCGGCTTGAACGCCCAGGGCGTCAGCCACAAAGTGGCGGTGATTGAACGTGCGCTGGCCTTGCATGCAGCGCAACGTGACGACGCATTGAACACGTTGTTCAACCTGGGTGGTTTCGAAATTGCCGCGTTGGTGGGGGCTTATCTGGCCTGCGCCCAGGAAGGCATCGTGGTGCTGGTGGACGGGTTTATCTGCACGGTCGCGGCGCTGGTGGCTACACGCCTGAATCCGGCGAGCCGTGAGTGGTTGGTGTTCGGCCACCGCGGCGCTGAGCCCGGTCATCGTCACGTGCTGCACAGCCTTGACGCGCAACCGCTGCTGGAACTGGGCCTGCGCCTGGGTGAGGGCAGCGGTGCGGCGCTGGCGGTGCCGTTGTTGCGCCTGGCGTGCGCGCTGCACGGGCAGATGGCGACGTTCGCCGAAGCCGCCGTGGCAGACCGTCCGGCATGACCTTGCACCTGGACCTGCTGCGCCACGGCGAAACCGAACTGGGCGGCGGCCTGCGCGGCAGCCTGGACGACGCGCTCACCGCCAAAGGCTGGGAGCAGATGCGTGCCGCCGTGGCAGAGCAGGGGCCGTGGGACCGGTTGGTCAGTTCGCCACTGCAACGCTGTGCGCTGTTCGCCCACGAGCTGGGCGCACGGCTGCGGGTGCCGGTGAGCTTGGAAAAGGATCTGCAGGAGCTGCACTTCGGCGCCTGGGAAGGGCAGAGCGCGGCGGCGCTGATGGAAACCGATGCCGAAGGCTTGGGCCGGTTCTGGGCCGATCCTTACAGCTTTACACCGCCTGAAGGCGAGCGCGTCAGCGACTTTTCTGCGCGCGTTCTCGGCGCCGTCTCACGGTTGCATCAGGCATATGCCACACAGCGCGTGCTGTTGATCAGCCACGGTGGCGTGATGCGGCTGCTGCTGGCGCAGGCGCGCGGTTTGCCGCGTGAGCAGCTACTGAATGTCGAGGTCGGCCACGGTGGGCTGTTCAGCCTGCAGGTGACGGCCGATGGTGTGTTGAAGGAAGGAGTCTGAAGATGCTGGTGTTCTGGATCGCCCTGCAATTTCTCAGCAGCCTGCCAATTCGCCTGCCCGGCATGCCGCAGCCTCAGGAATTGGGGCGTTCGTTGCTGTTTTACCCGGTGGTGGGGTTGCTGTTCGGGCTGCTGTTGTGGGCCCTGAGCACAGCCCTGATGGGCGCACCGTTATTGCTGCATGCTGCGCTGGTGCTGACCGCCTGGGTGTTGCTCAGTGGTGGCCTGCATCTGGATGGCCTGGCGGACAGCGCCGATGCCTGGCTTGGTGGCTTTGGCGACCGCGAGCGCACGCTGACCATCATGAAAGACCCGCGTAGCGGGCCGATTGCCGTGGTCACTCTGGGGCTGGTGTTGTTGCTCAAATTCACCGCACTGGTGGCCTTGATCGAGCAGCACAACGGCACGGCGCTGATTCTGGCGCCGCTGATCGGGCGTGCGTCGATGCTGGCGCTGTTCCTTACTACGCGTTACGTGCGTGCAGGCGGTTTGGGCCAGGCACTGTCGGATCATTTACCCAGGATCGTCGGCCAACAGGTGCTGATCCTCAGCGGTCTGGCCTGCGTCCTGATCGGCGGTTTCAGTGGCGGGATCGCTGTTTTACTCGCTGCGCTGTGCTTTATCGGGCTGCGTCAGTTGATGGTCGACCGGCTGGGTGGCACCACGGGTGACACGGCCGGCGCATTGTTGGAGTTGCTGGAAGTCGCGGTTTTGGTCGGCTTGGCGCTGTAACACTTTCTTGCATTTTCACAATCGCGGGTATATACACGCTCCATGCTTGCCTCCCAATGTTTATGCACCAACCTGCGACGTGCCGCCCGTGGCGTCAGCAGGCATTACGACGGCGCTCTCGACGGCTTCGGGATCAACGTTGCCCAGTATTCTTTGCTGTGTAACCTGCAGCGCCTCGATCAACCGAGCATTTCCAGCCTGGCCGAAGCCATGGGCCTGGACCGCAGTACCCTGGGGCGCAACCTGCGGGTATTGGAGGGCGAGGGCTTGGTGCAGTTGGTCGAGGGCGATGACCTGCGTAACCGCTTGGTGGTGTTGACCGTCGCCGGCGAAGAACGCCTGGCTGCCGCGTTGCCGGCTTGGGAGGCGGCGCAGCAGAAATTGATAGATCAGTTGGGCGCTGAAAAGCGCGAAACCTTGTTGGCCTTGCTGGACGAACTCGCCTGAGCGCGGGTTTGTTCGACTACAAGCGGGTATATACCCGCGAGCGGAGAATAAGAAATGACCTCGATGTGGCGCACCAGTGGCTGGGTTCTTGTGGGGAGTGCGCTGATCCTGGCGTTGTCGTTGGGCGTGCGGCACGGCTTTGGTCTGTTCCTGACGCCGATGAGCATGGAATTTGGCTGGGGCCGTGAGACCTTTGCCTTCGCCATCGCCCTGCAAAACCTGATCTGGGGCCTGGCACAGCCGTTTACCGGCGCCTTGGCCGACCGCTTCGGCGCGACCAAGGCGGTGTTTGTCGGTGGGGTGCTGTACGCCGTGGGGCTGGTGTTGATGGGCATGTCGGATTCGGCGTGGTCGCTGTCGCTCAGTGCGGGTTTGCTGATTGGGATTGGCCTGTCGGGCACTTCGTTCTCGGTGATTCTCGGTGTGGTCGGCCGCGCAGTGCCGCCGGAAAAACGCAGCATGGCCATGGGCATTGCCAGCGCCGCAGGTTCGTTCGGCCAGTTTGCGATGGTGCCGGGCACTTTGGGCCTGATCGGCTGGCTGGGCTGGTCGGCCGCCTTGTTGGCGTTGGGCCTGATGGTGGCGCTGATCCTGCCGTTGGTGGCGATGCTCAAGGACAAACCGCTGCCGGCGATGGTCGGCCAGCAAACCCTGCGTGAAGCTCTGAAAGAGGCCTGCTCGCACTCCGGCTTCTGGCTGCTGGCCTTCGGCTTTTTTGTCTGCGGTTTCCAGGTGGTGTTTATCGGCGTGCACTTGCCGGCGTACCTGGTGGACCAGCATCTGCCGGCCACGGTGGGTACCACGGTGCTGGCGTTGATCGGCCTGTTTAACGTGTTTGGTACCTACACCGCTGGCTGGCTCGGCGGGCGCATGTCCAAGCCGCGTTTGCTCACCGCCCTGTACCTGTTGCGCGCGGTGGTGATTGTGCTGTTCCTGTGGGCGCCGGTGACCGAAGTCACGGCCTACCTGTTCGGCATGGCCATGGGCTTTTTGTGGCTGTCCACCGTGCCGCTGACAAACGGCACTGTCGCGACGCTGTTCGGCGTGCGAAACCTCTCGATGCTCGGTGGGATTGTGTTTCTGTTCCACCAACTCGGTTCGTTCCTCGGGGGCTGGCTGGGCGGGGTGGTCTATGATCGAACCGGCAACTACGATTTGATCTGGCAGGTGGCGATTCTGTTGAGCCTGCTCGCTGCGGCCCTCAACTGGCCGGTGCGCGAGCGGCCGGTGGCGCGCTTGCAGGCGCAGATGGAGGCGGCATGAGTTTGACGGCAAGAGGGTTGGTGATCTCGGCAGGCCTGGTGCTGTTGCTGCTGGCCTGGTGGGGCTGGCAGCATGGCGGGCTGGCATTGATGCAACTGGGTATGTCGATCTGTTAAGTTCTGTGTCTGATCTGACTCAAGGACTTTCGACATGCTGATGCGCTGGCTCGCTGTACCCGTCCTGATGGCTGTAGGCAGTGTGGCCGTGGCCGCCAGCTGTCCGCCCTTGCTGGAGGGGCAATTGCCCAAGTTACGGGCCAAGGAATCCATCGATTTGTGCCAGCGCTTTGCCGGCAAACCCCTGGTCATCGTCAATACCGCGAGCTTTTGTGGTTTCGCGCCGCAATTCAAGGGCCTCGAAGCGTTGTATCAGCGCTACAAGAGCCAGGGTCTTGAAGTGATCGGCGTGCCGTCCGATGACTTCAAGCAGGAAGCCAAGACCGGTGAAGAGACCGCCAAAGTCTGCTACGTGAATTACGGCGTGACCTTCACGATGACCGAGCCGCAGACGGTCAAGGGGCCGGATGCGGTGCACCTGTTCAAGATTCTGGCGCAGCAGACCAGCGCGCCGAAGTGGAATTTCTATAAGTACGTGGTGGATCGCCAGGGTAAGGTGATTGCCAACTTTTCCAGTTTGACCAAGCCGGACAGCCCGGACCTGATCAAGGCGGTGGAGGCTGCACTGGCCTCGAAGCCCTGATCGCAGGTCATTAAAAAGCCCCGCCTCCTGTGCAGGAGAGCGGGGCTTTTTTATACGCGTTGGATCAGAACTTGTACGTCACGCCCAGGCCGAAGCCGTTGGCGCTGTTTTCGTACTTGGCGCTGTAGGACGAACCCAGCGCGTTGGCCTTGTTGACCTTGACTGGCTCTTCCTTCAGGTAGGAGTAAGCCACGTCGACGATCATGTTCGGCATTACTTCGTAGCCCAGGCCAACACTGAAAATGGTCCGGTCGCCGGTAGGGATGCGTGGCGAACGGTCAGTGTTGTTGGTTGGCGACTGGTCGAAAGTCAGGCCGGTACGCAGTACCACTTGTTTGGTGACTTGGTACGAAGTACCCAAGGCATAGGCCCAGGTGTCATGCCAGTTCTGTGGCTCGCTGATGGTACCCACGATCTGCGGAGCGGCAAGGCCGCCGGCTCGGGTAACGCCCTGGTTGTCGACAGTGATGTCTTTCAGGCGGCTCCAGCGAGTCCAGGTGGAACCGGCGTAGAGTTTCCAGGCATCGCTCAGGTCCTGTGTCACGGACAGGTCGTAAGACTCTGGCGTATCAATGCTCAACGACGCATCGTAGCGGCCGCTTGCCAGCAGTGGAGCCGTCGGGGTCGGTGCCGTGACTTCGGTGTGGCCATCAAGCTTGTAGCTGACTTTGGAGTGGTAAGTCAGGCCCACGCGCGTGGTATCGGTGGCTTGTACCAGCACGCCGACGTTGAAGCCAACAGCCGTATCGTCACCTTTGATTGTGACGTTGCTATTCGGGACGGCAGGGTTGGTCGACAGGGCCAGCTCCGATTCCAGCTTGCCGGAAATACGGTTGATGGTCGGGCCGAAACCGATGGAAACCCGGTCGTTGAAGGCGTAGCTGACGGTTGGCTGCAAGGTGATAACCGACACTTTGCTGTAGCTGCCGAACGAGCGACCCTGGAAGCCCCTCTCATAATCGGTCACCAGGCCGAAAGGTGCATAGACACCAACGCCGACGGCCCACTGATCATTGAGTTTGTTGGTGTAGAAACCAAACGGGACCGCCGTGAATGGCACCATGTCGCCTTTGTTGCTGCCGAAAGAACGGCCGCTGGCGTTTTTGATGTCAGTCGAGGCATCGATAGCGGCAACACCACCCGTAATCTGCTGGCCTTCGAGGCGAGCCATACCGGCAGGGTTACCGTAGACAGTGCTGGCGTTATCGGCAGAAGAAGAGCGGCCTGCGAAACCCGTACCCATTCCGGCGACGTCTTGTTCGTTCAGGGCAAAGCCGCTTGCGAACAGTTGGGAGGATGCCATGGCAACGGTGAGGCTAAGTGTGGTCTTGAGCATTACTTTTTTCATTATTAGAACTCCGTGGTGATCACCGCTGCGGAAAGTAACAATAAATTTAAGTTAGCGCTATAGGCTGTAATGTCGGAGATAGAGCGGTTTTGTAGGACAATCCGACCAGATTCGAAGGTTTTAGCCGAATCTTGCAAAACGCCTGATCAACATATGGCCTGATTCATGGGTAAAACACAGGTTTGCCAGGCTTGGGTGAAATCCCGCAGCCGACCTTGAGGGTGAAATATTTCTTTCCAGATACGCGCCATGGCCAGTACGTCACCCGGTGGCGGCAGGGCAGGACGATGCTGTTCTACCAGCAGCCAGGCGATGGCGGTGGCGTAGCGCAGGTTGACCGTCAGCTCCAGCTGGGGCGCGCTGAGGAAGGCATGTTGACTGGCCAGCCCACGTACCAGGCTGGCGCGCTCGGGGTCCTGGGCGAGGTAGTCGTCCCACAGCGCGCGATGACGAGGTTCGGTGATGCTGTACAGGCCGTGGCCGCGCCGATCATGCAGGGCGGAGCCGAGTTCCGATTGGCTGGCGGCAATGCCCAGCAACAGGGATTCGGCTGTCGGGTTATGGCGGCCGAGGTAAATCAACGTCGGCCTGATCACATAACGACACAATTCGCTGGCGGCGATACCCATACGAGCCTCAGTCCATGAAAGTGGTCGACGAAGCCTGAGAGGGGAGCTTGGCAGCAGTGAATCGGACCTCAGGCTCGTCGCAAGCGGATCATGCCGCTTGAGTTGAAGTGTAGTGTCATATTTGTGATGTAAAGGACTGTTTTTAAAACATCTTCTTCATTTAGTTATAACGTTTATACCTATTCGAACTTAGTGCAAGTACTCAAAAGCCGAATTTTGGGCAATAAAAAACCCTGCGTTTCAAGCAGGGTTTTTTGGGTTTCAGCGACTCGGGTCGATCAGGCAATCAATGCCTGACGGGTACGCTCGATCACGGCCTGCAGCGGCTCTGCGCTGGAGTATTGATCGGGGTACAGGCGTTCGCTGTGACGAGCGATGCCGTGTTCGTTGACCAGGGTGAAGCTGAAGCAGCCTTTGCGAGCGGCCATGATCAGGCAGTTCATTGGTGCAAAAGCGTTGGTGAGGGTGCGAATGGCATCCTGAGTGTGGATTTGAGCGGACATATTATTGGTGTTCCTACAAATGACACGGTTAAGAACCGTGCAACGTTAAAACGTTCCAGTAACGTTGATCACCATTGATCAAACGAAGAACCCGACTGGAACAAAGCAGCCAGTTTGAAGCGCTAATAAGTTAGGCGCGCTTGGGCTGGCAGGTAGGTACTTAGGAGGGCAGGCAACACAACAGGGGCAAAGGTTCTGGGCCCGGGGTGAAGATCCTGATCAATTTGCAGGCTGGTTCGGTCAGAGTATTGAAACTTCGCGACACCCTTTGCTTGTTCAAAGGCAGTGTCGTCGCAAGGAATACCTGGAAACCATCGAGGTGGTCGATCCCGTGTTGTTCAGGGGAGTTGTTCGACCAGAATTGACTTTCAGCTTGGTACTAACGCCGCGGATAGTAACGGATTGAAACACGGAAGGGAAGTGTGCTAGCCAAAAAACTTCATTCAACTGCCCAACAAACCGCGGTAGACCAGCACGGTAGCCGCCGCGGCCAGTGAGCAGCCGAGCCCGTAGGCCGCCAGGGTCAAGCGCCAGGACCGCCCGGTCTCGATCACGTTCATTACCTCGCGCATGTCGTTGATTCTGCCTTCACACAACTCTATGCACAGCGTTACGGCAGTAAACGCGGCTGATACCAGGATGGCGATGGCAAACAGCGCACCGTCGGGGGAGGGCAGCGCGGCATTGACCGCCAATGAGGTTACACAGATGGCCAGCAGCAACACGGCGAATAAGAGGATTCCTTTCATCGAGCCTTAGGAGGTTGCGTGGGGGAGTCGGTCAGTGTGGCGAGCCGGCGCGGATTTGAAAAGTGCCTGGCTTGGCCTGTCGGTAACATTTTTCGGACGTGTCGAAGCAAAAAACCTCAGCCATATAACCAGTGGGTGGGTACTTGTGCACATTAGTTGCGGGGTATGTAACCAGTCTGTCTATGGCCTGGAAGCGCCGCCATTTGCCTGCAATGAAAATTTAAGTCAATGAAAAATATCGCTTTTTTTTATTGGTGAAAAAATCGTCAGTTTGACTGCGGCCCCCGTTCCATGGGCCTTTGCGCGCGTTAAAGGTGGGTTGTCCACTGAGTTATCCACAGCTTCTGTGGATTGTCCCAAGCGCTTGCTCTAGAACGGGCGTGCAGGGATTTTTCAGCTTTACCTGTAGGAAAAAAAGAGTAGAGTGGCGCGCCTTCCGTTCTGTCCCGCAGTGCTTTATGAAGTTTCGCTCAGTATCACCTTCTGTTACCGACACCCCTCAGACTGTTACCGCACCCAAGCGTTTCTCCTTGAAAGTTGCCTTGTGGCTGCTCGACAGCCCGCGCCTGGGGCACAGTACCAACGTCAAGCACTTCGCCGGGCGCTTGCTCAAGCAGCCGGCCCGTGAAGGTGTGGTTGCCGCGCAGAGTCGCCTGGGCCAGCTGATGTGCCGGGAGTGCGGCAATGCCCGCGACCGCCGCATCGGCCATGACCTGTTGCGCCTGGCCGCCCGTGCCGGCGACCGCCGCGCCCAGCGCGAACTGGGGCAGGTCGAAGACTGAGCTGTCCTCAAGCCCTAGGCTTGGTTAACCTTGCTCTTTTTCGGTGATGGCAGAAATGGCGATGGCTTTTGACTGGACCAGTATTGCCTTGGGCCTGGCTGGCGCTGCAGTGCCTTTATTGGCTGTGTGCTGGCAGATTCAACGGCGGCTGAGCGCGCGCGTGACCGGCTGGGAACTGCTCGAAGAGCGCCTGGCCACCGCGCAATTGGCCCAGGAAGGGCTGGCCGCGCAACTCGACGCCAGCCGCGACGAGATCAGTGACTTGAGCCAGGCCAACGCCGCCAAACAAGCTGACCTGGCCGCCGTTCGCCGTGAAGTCGAGTTGCTCCAGGTCGACCGCGATAACGCCCGCGACGCCGCCCACGCCTGGAACCTCGACCGCAGTGCCAAGGAAACCGAGCTGCGCCGCCTCGATGCGCTGTCCTCGGCGTTGCGCGCCGAACTGCGCGAACAACAGGAAAGCCATCAACAACGCCTTGCTGACCTGCAAGGCTCGCGGGACGAGCTGCGTGCGCAGTTCGCCGAGCTTGCCGGCAAGATCTTCGATGAACGTGAGCAACGGTTTGCCGAAACCAGCCAGGAGCGCCTGGGCCAGTTGCTCGACCCGCTCAAGGAACGCATCCAGTCGTTTGAAAAGCGCGTGGAAGAAAGCTACCAGAATGAGGCGCGCGAGCGCTTCTCCCTGGCCAAGGAGCTTGAGCGCCTGCAGCAACTGAACCTGCGACTGTCAGACGAGGCCACTAACCTCACGCGCGCGCTCAAGGGCCAGAAAACCCAGGGCAACTGGGGCGAGCTGATTCTTGAGCGCGTGCTTGAACATGCCGGCCTGGAGAAGGGCCGCGAGTATCAGACTCAGGTCAGCCTCAAAGGCCCGGACGGCGAGCGCTTCCAGCCGGACGTGTTGATCATGCTGCCCGGCGACAAGCAGGTGGTGGTCGACTCCAAGGTCAGCCTCACCGCCTATCAACAATACGTTGCCGCGGATGACGATGTGATCGGCCAGGCGGCGCTGAAACAGCACGTGCTGTCCTTGCGCAATCACGTCAAAGGCTTGGCCGGTAAGGATTACAAGCGCCTCGAAGGTCTGCACAGCCTGGATTTCGTGCTGTTGTTCGTGCCGATAGAAGCTGCGTTTTCCGCCGCGTTGCAGGCCGAGCCGAACCTGTTCCAGGAGGCGTTCGACCGCCATATCGTGATTGTCAGCCCCACCACCTTGCTGGCCACCCTGCGGGTGATCGACAGCCTGTGGAAGCAGGAACGCCAGAGCCAGAACGCGCGGGAAATTGCCGAGCGCGCCGGCTGGCTGTATGACAAGTTCGTGCTGTTTATCCAGGACCTGGATGAAGTCGGCAACCGCCTGCAGCAGCTGGATAAGGCCTACAGCGCGGCGCGAAACAAGCTGACGGATGGCCGTGGAAATCTGGTCAGCCGAACCGAGCAGTTAAGGTTGCTGGGTGCGCGTGCGAGCAAAAGCCTGCCGGCGGACTTGCTCGAGCGGGCGATGACCGACTCGGACGGCGTCGCACACTTACCGGAGTAGCACGTGGTCAATGTGGGAGCTGGCTTGCCTGCGATAGCTTTGGTGACTGATCCACCGCTATCGCAGGCAAGCCAGCTCCCACAGGGAGATTGAGTTCGGTCATTACTACAATGGCAAATGCCGACTGATCAATGCCCGCAACGCCGCAGGCTTCACCGGCTTGGCCAAGTAATCCAGCCCTGCGGCATGCACCTCGGCCACCATTTCCGGGCGCCCATCGGCGCTGATCACCACCCCGGGAATCGGCTCCGCCAGTTGCGCGCGCAGCCAGCCCATCAACTCAGTGCCTGTCTCGCCGTGGTCCAGGTGGTAGTCCATCAGCGCCAGTTGCGGGCGCACGCCCTCGGCCAGCAACACCGCACATTGCGCCTGGTCGGTAGCGGTCCACACCTCGCAACCCCAGCGCGTGAGCAGGCTGCGCATGCCGATCAGGATGCTTTCTTCATTGTCCACACACAGCACCTGGGCACCGCTCAACGGCAGCCCGTTATCCTGCGTAGTCTTCACCTTGGGGCTGGTCTGGTTACGCGCCAACGGCACACGCACGCTGAACACGCTGCCTTTGCCCGGCCACGAACGCACGCTCAAACGATGGCCGAGCACTCGGCACAGGCCGTCGGCGATTGCCAGGCCCAGGCCCAGGCCTTTTTCGGCGCGGGTCTGGTGGCTGTCCAGGCGCTTGAACTCTTCGAAGATCACCTGTTGTTTATCCAGCGGGATGCCAGGGCCGCGATCCCACACTTCCAGGCACAGTTCGCCCTTGCGTCGGCGTACGCCAAGTAGCACCGGGCCGTCGGCATAGCGGAATGCGTTAGTAAGAAAGTTCTGCAGGATCCGCCGCAGTAACTTGATGTCGCTGTCCACCCGCAGACGGCTGCCGCGCAGGCGAAAACGCAGGCCTTGCTCGTGGGCCAGTGCCTTGAATTCTGCTCCCAGGGTGTCGAACAACTCGTTAAGGACGAAGGGCTGTCGCTGTGGATTGATCTTGCCGTTTTCCAGGCGCGAGATATCCAGCAGGTCGCTGATCAGGTCTTCGGCGGAGCGCAGCGAGCTGTCCAGGTGCTGTACCAACTGGCGGGCTTCGGCAGACAGGCCGTCGTTCTGGTGGGAGAGGGCGGCGGAGAACAATCGTGCCGCGTTCAACGGTTGCATCAGGTCGTGGCTCACTGCCGCCAGAAAGCGCGTCTTCGATTGGCTGGCGGATTCGGCCACGCCTTTGGCGTCGGTGAGCGCCACATTCAGTTGCGACAGTTCATGGGTGCGTTCGGTCACCCGTTGTTCCAGGCCCTCGTTGGCCTCGGTCAGGGCTTGTTCGGCTTCACGGAACGCGGTGATGTCGGTGAAGCTCATGACGAACCCGCCGCCGGGCATTGGGTTGCCGATCAGCTCGATCACGCGCCCATTCGGAAACAGGCGCTCGGACGTATGCGCACGGCCCTGGCGCATCCAGTGCAGGCGCCGCGCGACGTGCACTTCGGCTTCCCCTGGCCCGCAAAGGCCGCGCTCGGCGTTGTAGCGAATGATGTCGGCAATCGGCCGGCCCACACTGATCAAACCGTCCGGGTAGTTGAACAGCTCCAGATAGCGCCGGTTCCAGGCCACCAGCTTCAGCGACTGGTCGACCACGCTGATGCCCTGGGTGATGTTTTCGATGGCGCCTTGCAGCAGCGCGCGGTTGAACTGCAGCACTTCGGAGGCTTCGTCGGCGATGCGTACGACGTCCTCCAGTTGCATTTCCCGCCCTTCAATTGCGGCTTTTACCACAGCGCGTGTCGAAGAGGCGCCGAGCACGCCCGCCAGCAGGCGTTCGGTATGGGCAATCCAATCGTTGTCGGCATTCTGGTTGGGGTTGAAGCCTTTGCCCTGGCGATAGGCGAAGCGGATAAAACTCTGCTGGGCACGTTCTTCACCGACAAAGCGCGCCGCCAGGCTGAGCAGGTCGCTGATCTGCACCGACAACATCGAGCGCGCGCTGGCGCGTTGGCTGATT
Source organism: Pseudomonas sp. R9.37 (assembly GCF_963878885.1). Lineage (NCBI taxonomy): Bacteria > Pseudomonadati > Pseudomonadota > Gammaproteobacteria > Pseudomonadales > Pseudomonadaceae > Pseudomonas > Pseudomonas sp. R9.37. Next base: position 403,517 of record NZ_CAWNZA010000022.1, read on the forward strand.
TCCTGGCCGATAAAGCGTCCAGCCTGCCAATGTTCCGAGACCCGTGTGCGCGACAGCATCGAGACCCACACAAACAGCGTGAAGTTACCCGCCAGCGAGAACACAGTGCCCAAGGTCAGCGAGGTCACGGAGAAGCCAAACGGGTGTGAATGCATCCACGTCAGCCCGGGGAAAAGGCTCAGCGACCAGCCCAGACTTTTCGCCGTGACCGGTAGGACCAACGTGTAGAACCACAAAAACGTGCCCGCCGCCAACCCAGCGAACACGCCGCGCCGGTTCGCCTGCTTCCAGTACAGCGCGCCCAGCATCGCCGGGGCCAGCTGGGTGACTGCCGCGAAGGCGATCTGGCCGATGGTCGCCAGGCTCGCGGTGGAGCCGAGCAGCCGGTAACTCACGTAGGCCAGCAGCAGGATGATCACAATGCTGACCCGGCGTACCGAGAGCATCCAGTGGCGGAACACTTCGAACGGCCGCTCGGCACTGGAGCGTCGCAGCAGCCATGGCAGCAACATGTCGTTGGACACCATGGTCGACAGGGCGATGCTGGCCACGATCACCATGCCGGTCGCCGCCGACGCGCCGCCAATGAACGCCAGCACGGCGAGGGCCGGGTGCGCCTCGGCCATGGGCAGGCTGATCACGTAGGAGTCCGGCAATACCGAGCCGGGCAGCAGCATTTTGCCGCCAAGCGCGATGGGGATGACGAACAGCGCGGCGAGGATCAGGTAGGCCGGGAACACCCACTTGGCCAGGCGTAAATCCTGCGGGTCGATGTTTTCCACGACGGTGACGTGAAACTGCCGGGGCAGGCAAATAATCGCCATCATCGCCACGCCGGTTTGCACCACCATCGACGGCCAGTTGATGGTTTCTTTCCAGTATTCCTCAAGGCGCGGGGCCAGCATCGCTTGGCTGAACAGGTCGCCGAAACCGTCATACAAGCCGTAGGTCACAAACGCGCCGACAGCGAGAAAGGCGAACAGCTTGACCAAGGATTCAAAGGCAATCGCCAGCACCATGCCACGGTGGTGCTCGGTGGCGTCAAGGTTGCGCGTACCAAACACGATGGTGAACAGCGCCAGCACCAGCGACACGATAAGGGCCGTGTCCTGGGCGCGCGTGCCAGTGGTGTCGGGGCCGGAGCCGATCAACAGGTTCACGCCCAGCACGATACCTTTGAGCTGCAGGGCGATGTAGGGCAACACGCCGACCAGGCAGATCAGCGCCACTACCACCGCCAGCGACTGGGATTTTCCGTAGCGCGCGGCGATAAAGTCGGCGATGGAGGTGATGTTTTCCTGCTTGCTGATCAGAATCATCTTCTGCAGCACCCAGGGTGCCAACACAAGCAGCAGTACCGGTCCTAGATAGATCGGTAAAAATGCCCACAGCTGTTCGGCGGCCTGGCCTACCGCGCCGAAGAAGGTCCAACTGGTGCAGTAGACGGCCAGCGACAGGCTGTACACCCAGGCGCGTACTTTCGGCGGCAACGGCGCATGGCGGCGGTCACCGTAAAAGGCGATGGCAAACATAATGGCCATATAGGCCAGGGCAACGGCGGCGATCAGCCCGCTGGACAGCGTCATGGTAACTCCGAGCATAAGAACACCCAGGCATTCCGGGCCCGGTGGGACAGTCTCGCATGATGCTTGGGGTTAGTCAGTGTCGACCAAGGTCGTGTGCAGGATCTGGCTCATGTACCTGCTGGCAAGTGTGGGAGCTGGCTTGCCTGCGATTCAGGCACTGCCGTGTGACAGTTGCACCGTGGCGACGCTATCGCGGGCAAGCCCGGCTACCACCCAGGCCCGCGGCTACCGTTCGCGGGGCGGCAGGGTTTTCTGGCGCAGAATATAGACAGTCACGAGCACGGCACTGGTCAGCATAAAACCGCGTGCCCACGGCAGCGGCACCAGGTAGCAGGAGAAACCAGTGCTCAGCCACATCAAGCCGAGTGCGTAGACCTTGCCCTTGAGCGGAATGCCATTGCCGTCCAGGTAGTCTTTGATCCACGGGCCCAGGCGCGGGTGTTCCACCAGCCAGTGGTAGAAACGCGGGGAGCTTCGAGCGAAGCAGGCGGCGGCGAGTAGCAGGAAGGGCGTGGTCGGCAGTACTGGAAGGAAGATGCCGATCACTCCCAGCGCCACGCTCAACCAGCCGATGGCCAGCAGTGCGTAACGCAGGAGTAGCGAGCGATTGCCCATGGGGGACACGGGCAAACGACTCAGTGGTGACGGGGCTTGAGGATCGCCGGTTTTTCGTCAGGGGCGTTGCACAACAGGTACAGGGCGGTCAGGGCTTCCGGGATCTGTACGATCATGTCGTCCATCAGGTTGGCGTCGGAAGCGATGTCGGAGAATTCCGGCTGGTCGTCGAACAGACCCGAACCGACCATGATCGGCAGCAGCATTTCGCTGACTTCTTCCTCGGCGGTTTCGAACCAGGCGGCTTCGCGCAGGAACACGCCTTCCATGAAACCGATGCACCAGCCGCGCAGGTCGGAGTCATCCGGGTCTTCGCCCAGGTCCAGCTCGCAAGGCAGCTCGAATTCCTCGTCGGAAGCCAGTTGGCGACCGATGTGGGCCTTGAGGGCCAGCAGGGTGGATTCGATTTCTTCGCGTTGGGCGGCATCGGCGTAATGCGGCTCTTCGGCGAACAAGGCGTCGATCCATTCACGGTCCGGCACGATGTCGGAAGAGATCGACAGGGCGGTCAGGTAGCCGTGGGCGGCCACGTAGTCCAGCGCCTCGTCATGCAGCTCATCGGCGTCGAGGAAGGCTTGCAGGCGGGTTAGTTGCTCAGCGAAGGACATTACGGCATACCTTGGGAATAAACGATGCGCAATTCTAGGCTTTCTTGAGCCCCCAGGCCAGCTGCAAGGCATATTTGCCAGGTTTTAGATAGCAGTCGCTGTTCGTCAGTGGCGCCCTTTGCGGACCGACGCTCGGGTATACTGCCGCGTTTTGTGATGCCCCTGCAGGCCAAGCGCCAACCCGCGAAAACTTCGCTTACGGATTATTTCCCGTGAAGCCGGGGTTTTTCGGCCAGCCTGTACAGAGGGATTTCGGCACCATTTTGGAGTTTTACATGCTCGAGCAGGCTCAACGCGTCCTCAAGGACATCTTCGGCTACGACAGTTTTCGTGGCCGCCAGGGTGCGATCATTGAGCGCGTGGCCAGTGGCGGTGATGCTCTGGTGCTGATGCCTACCGGCGGCGGCAAGTCGTTGTGCTTCCAGGTGCCGGCGCTGTTGCGTAACGGCCTGGCCGTGGTGGTGTCGCCGCTGATCGCGTTGATGGACGACCAGGTCGCCACCCTTGAAGAGCTTGGTGTCGCCGCCGCCTCCTTGAACTCCACCCTCAGCGCCGAGCAGCAGCGCGACCTGGCCGCGCGCATCAAGCGCGGTGAAGTGAAGATGCTTTACCTGGCCCCTGAGCGTCTGGTGCAGCCGCGCATGCTGGCGTTTTTGCAGAGCCTGGAAATCGCCCTGTTCGCCATCGATGAAGCCCACTGCGTATCGCAATGGGGCCACGATTTTCGTCGCGAATATTTGCAGCTGGGCCAATTGGCGGAATTGTTTCCCGACGTCCCGCGCATCGCGTTGACGGCCACTGCCGACAAACGCACCCGTGAAGAAATCGTCGAGCGCCTGCATTTGCAGAACGCTGAGCGCTTCCTGTCGAGTTTCGACCGGCCGAACATCTTCTACCGCATTGTGCCCAAGGAGCAGCCGCGCAAGCAGTTGCTGGCGTTCCTGTCCGAGCGGCGCAGCGATGCGGGCATCGTCTATTGCCTGTCGCGCAAGAAGGTCGATGAAGTGGCCGCGTTCCTCTGCGAGCAAGGCTACCCGGCGCTGCCGTACCACGCGGGCCTGCCCAATGAAACGCGCTCTGCCCACCAGAAGCGCTTTCTCAACGAGGAAGGCCTGATCATGGTGGCGACCATCGCGTTCGGCATGGGTATCGACAAATCCAACGTGCGCTTTGTCGCGCACATGGACCTGCCCAAGTCTCTCGAGGCGTATTACCAGGAAACCGGTCGCGCCGGCCGTGATGGCCTGCCGGCGGATGCCTGGATGGTCTACGGCCTGCAAGACGTGGTGATGCTCAAGCAGATGCTGCAGAACTCCGAGGGCGACGAGCGTCACAAGCGACTGGAGCAACACAAGCTCGACGCAATGCTGTCGCTGTGTGAAGAGACGCGCTGCCGCCGCCAAACGCTGCTGGCGTACTTCGACGAAGACATGCCCGAGCCGTGCGGCCACTGCGACAACTGCGTGGACGGCGTGCAGACCTGGGACGCCACCGAGCCGGCGCGCCAGGCGTTGTCGGCCATCTATCGCACCGGCCAGCGTTACGGCGTGGGCCATCTGGTGGATGTGTTGCTGGGCAAGGACAACGAAAAAGTGCGCAGCTTCGGCCACGAAAAACTCTCCGTCTATGGCGTCGGCAAAGCCCGCGCTGAAGGCGAGTGGCGCTCACTGTTCCGGCAGATGGTCGCCCGCGGCCTGGTGGACATCGACCTGGAAGGGTATGGCGGCCTGCGCCTGAACGACAGTTGCCGGCCATTGCTCAAGGGCGAAGTGAGCCTGGAGCTGCGTCGCGACCTCAAACCGCAGACCACGGCCAAGAGCAGCACCAGCCAGGCCAGCCAGTTGGTCCGTGGCGAAGAGCGCGAGCAATGGGAAGCCTTGCGCACCCTGCGACGCAAACTTGCGCAGGAACACAGCGTGCCGCCTTACGTTATTTTCCCCGACTCCACGTTGCTGGAGATGCTGCGCGAGCAGCCGACCACCATGGCCGAAATGGCCCGGGTCAGCGGCGTCGGCGCGCGCAAGCTGGAACGCTACGGGCAAGCGTTCCTCGAAGTGCTCGGCGGCCAGGCCGAGGCGCCGAAGGAAGTCGCCGATATTCGCCACGAATTGATCAGCCTGGCGCGTGCCGGCATGACCCCGATCCAGATTGCCGGCCAACTGCAATGTTCGGAAAAAAACGTCTATACCCTGCTGGCCGAATCCATCGGCAAGCAGCAGTTGTCGTTGGAGCAGGCCCTTGATTTGCCGGAAGATCTGCTCGGTGAAATCCAGGATGCATTCCTCGACGGAGAGGGCGAATTGCCACCGGTTGCGGAGATCGCGCCACTGTTTACCGGTCGTGTGCCTGAAGGTGTTTTGTATTGTGTGCGGGCTGCTTTGCAGTCGGAATTCGAAATTTAGTGTGCCAATTGCGCCAATGTAACGAATCAGTACAGAGCGGCGCTTGCCTCCTGGCATGGCTCATGCTTAGCTGACTAATAATTAGCCACACTTTATTTTCAGTCTAAACCATGAGTTTTTTATGCCTTTAACCGATCAACACCGCTTTGGCATGCAGTTGGCGCAAATGTCCCGAGGTTGGCGCGCCGAACTGGACCGCCGCTTGGCGGGGCTGGGTTTGTCCCAGGCGCGTTGGCTGGTGCTGTTGCACCTGGCCCGTTTTGCGGAAGCGCCCACTCAGCGCGAGCTGGCTCAAAGTGTTGGCGTCGAAGGGCCGACGCTGGCCCGCCTGCTCGACAGCCTTGAAGGTCAGGGTCTGGTGCAACGCCAGGCGGTGCTTGAAGACCGTCGTGCCAAACGCATATTGCTGTGCGACACCGCCCGCCCGTTGATCGATCAGATTGAAACCATTGCCACAGCGTTGCGCCATGAGCTGTTTGTAGGCGTGGATGAAGAGGATCTGCGCGTGTGCATGCGTGTGCATGGGCACATCCTGGCGAATCTGGAAAAGTCCTGATCTGGGATTCGCCAGGGATCAAAAAGTGGGAGCTGGCTTGCCAGCTCCCACTTTTTTTGTGCCTAGAACGTCTGGCCGAGGTTCAGGTACACCGCCTGCTGATTGTCATCATTGAACCCGTAGCTGAAATTCAGCGGCCCCAGCGGGGTATCGAACCCCAGGAAAATACTCGCAGCGTTGATGTAACCGCTATCGAATTGATTGTCGTTGTTCCACGCCCGGCCGCGTTCCACCGAGGCCCCCAGGTACAGCGGGAAATCCAGCGGCAGGTACGAGCGCGGCGTCAGGCGGCGGTAGTACACCGCGCGCATCAGAGCGATGTTCTGCCCCGAGATCGCATCTTCGCGAAAGCCGGACAATTGCCGCGCACCGCCCAGCAGGAAGCTGGACACCACCACGTCGGATTTATCCAGAGTGCGCCCGTAACGGCCGCCCAGTATGAGCGTGTCCGGGCCGCGGCTCATGGCCTTGTCCAGTTTGAACTCCCATTGTCGATAGCGCTGGTCCGAGCCTAACCCGGGCTCGAATTCGCGGAACGCCAGGCCGATGTCTTCGCCGGTGTGTGGGAAGTACACGTTATCGAGCGAGTCGAACGAGTACTTCAGTTCATAGAAGCCCTCGCTGAAGCTCACGCTCGGCAGGTCGCGGTCGCCGATGCGCACGTCCGCTTTGCCCCAGGCTTCGCCGACGCCGAAGCGGATCTCGCCGCTGTTGCCGATCTGGCGACCGACGTTCAAGCCAAAGCCATAGCGCTCCAGACGGTATTCGGAGATGGGATCGTTGTCCAGAATCAGTTCAACGTTCTGCGCCTGGGCACTGATATAGGGCGCGACGAAGTAGCGTGAACCGACATCCAGTGGCTGGTAGAACTCGCTGTACAGCTCTTGGCGATCACCGATCTGCACCCGCGTCAGCCATTCGGCACCGAGGCGATTGATGCCATTCATGCGGTAGCTGGCGCCGAGGTTGAAGGCGCTGTCGCCGCGCATGTCATCCGACAGGTTCAGGCCCAGGCGCAAGTAGTCGGTGCCGCTGCGTTTGCCGCGAGCACTGATCACCAGGGTATTGTCCTGGCCCTTTTTCACCACGCGGTATTGCACCTGCTCGAAGTAGTCCAGGCCGTACAGGGTGCCCATGTCGGTTTGCAGACGGCCCAGGTTCAAAGGCTCGCCCAGGTTTTGGCGGATGTAATAGCGGATCACGTCATCGCTGACCTTCGAGTCGTTCTCCACCTTGATGGCGGTGATCACGGGCGTGCGCTCGCCGGGCGTGCGGGCCGCGATCAGTTGCGGGTCGACAGGCTCAGCAGGGCGCAGATGCGCCAGGCGTATATCAAGCGCGCGGGTGGCGCGGTAGCCGGCGTCGATCATGTCCCTGGCACGGCCGAAGTCCGTCACGCCGAAGGCCGCCAGCGGCGGTTGGATCAGCACATCCTTGGGGTGCAGCGCCTTGAGTTGCTCTTCAGAGTTGCGCCGGGTCATCAGGGTGATCGACTGGTTGAGCACATCGACGACAGTGGCAAGTTGCTTGCGCGAACGCAGCGGGGTGCCGATGTCGACCACGATGGCAATGTCGACGCCCATCTCGCGTGCCACGTCCAGCGGGATGTTGTCGGTCATGCCGCCGTCCACCAGCAGCCGGCCGTCGATTTCCACCGGGGCGAACACCGCCGGGATCGACATGCTCGCGCGGATCACCTGGGGCAAGTGGCCTTTGTTGAACACGACTTTTTCGCCGGTGGTGATGTCGGTAGCCACCGCGCGGAACGGGATCGGCAGCTTGTCGAAGTTACGCGTGTTGCTGCTGTGGGCGAACATGCTTTCCAGCAGCAGTGCCAGGTTCTGACCCTGAATCACTCCGAGTGGCAGGCCGAGGCTGCCGTCGTCACGGAAACTGAGCTTCTGTTTGACCAAAAAGTCGCGGTCGTCCTGCTTGCGTCGAAACGGCACGTCTTCGCGCGGCGGTGCGTCGGACAGCGCTTGTTGCCAGTCGATATTCAGCGCGAGCTTTTCCAGCTCATCAATCTTGTAGCCCGAGGCGTACAGCCCGCCAATCACCGCGCCCATGCTGGTGCCGGCAATCGCATCGATCTGGATCCCTTGCTCCTCCAGGGCCTTGAGTACACCGATATGCGCCAGGCCACGCGCGGCGCCGCCGGACAGCACGAGGCCGATTTTGGGACGGGGTGTTTCAACGGCGTCGGCGAGCAATGGAAGCAAACACAGAAACAGGCAAGACAACAGGCGGCGCATCATGAATCTCGAGGCTGGGCAATAAAGGCCGGTATTATAGCCACCCGATTCACCCAGCCCGTTATGCCAGGAACCTCTCAAATTATGTCGCTGAGCAAACCCGAGATCGTCATCACCTATTGCACCCAGTGCCAGTGGCTGTTGCGCGCCGCGTGGCTGGCCCAGGAATTGTTGAGTACGTTTGCCGATGACCTGGGCCGTGTGGCGCTGGAGCCGGCCACCGGCGGCGCGTTTCGCATCACCTGCGATGGCGTGCAGATCTGGGAGCGCAAGGCCGACGGCGGCTTCCCCGAAGCCAAGGTGCTCAAGCAGCGCGTACGTGACCAGATCGACCCACAGCGGGATCTGGGCCACAACGACCGCACAGCCTGAGCATCAGGCCGCCGCAGGCGCCTTGGCTTGGCTGGTGCTGCCCATCAGCCCGGAAAGCACGATGGCGACGATGATCAGCGCGCCGCCCAGCAGCATGCGCAGGGTCGGGGTTTCGGCAAACAGCACCCAGGCCGCGGTGATGCCGTAGACCGGTTCCATGGCAAACACCACCGAGGCGGTGCGCGCTTTGATCACCGCCAGGCTGGCGACAAACAGGCTGTGGGCCAGGCCGGTACAGAACACCCCGAGCAGCCCGATCCACAACCAGTCAATTGCCCGTACATCCGCCAGCCCGGGTGCCGCTACCGGCAGCAGACAAGCCGCGACCACCACGTTCTGACACAGCGCCGCCTGCACCGCGGGGATGCGCCCGGAACTGGCGCGGTTGTTCAGCGACAGCAGCGAAAACAGCAGGCCCGAGGCAATGCCCCAGAGCAGGCCGCCGGTGGCTGCGCTGGCAAGGTTGAAGTCTGGCGTCACCAGGATCAGGCCGACACTGACCAGTACCACCAGCAGCACTTCATTGGCGCGAATGCGCTCGCGGAAGATCAGCCCTTCGAGAATCACGGTAAACGCCGGGAACGCGGTAAACCCGAGCGTGGCGACGGCGACGCCAGCGACTTTGACCGCGATGAAGAAGGTTACCCAATGCGCCGCGAGCAGCACGCCGCTGATCAGCAGGCGGCGCCAGTCGCGCATCTGAAGTGTTTTCCAGGTGGTGTTGCTGGCGAATCGCGCAAACACGGCGAGCGCCACCACGGCGAAGGCCGCCCGGCCAAAGACGATGATGGCGGGCGAGGCCGCCGCCAGCTTGCCGAATACGCCGGTGAGGCCAAACATCAGTGCGCCGATATGCAGGGCGCCGAGGGCTGAGCGGGGAGTCATTGCGATCCTTGAACCAACGGGGTGACAGAATCGCAGTCTAGAGGTTGGAGGTGTGGGCGTCTGTCGTCCGGCTCGCGTTTTTTGTCGCAAGACTATGATGAGCGCCGCAATGCGCCCGGTGATGCGCCAAATTCGCGCAACATCGCGGCGGCAAACGCACTTTGCGAGCTGTAGCCGACGCGCTCGGCAATGTCGCCGATGGGCAGCGGCGTGTTGCGCAACAGGTTCAAGGCCATCTGCAGGCGGCGCCCGCGGATGTAGTCCATCGGCGTCTGCCCGCACTCGGCGATAAAGCGCGCGTGCAGGCGCGCGACCGACAGGCCGGCAATGCGCGCAAGGTCCACGACCTGCAATGGGTGCGCAACGTGTCGCTCGATATGCGCATCAAACGCCGCATACGGCAGGCGTCGTCCCGGCATCGGTTGGGCCAGCGGGTGATTGAGGCTGGCCAATAACAGCACCGCGCCTTGCTGCACGATCAGCGGGTCATCCACCGGGCTGTGCGCCAGCCATTGCACCAGTTGGCTTTGCCGCGAATCCAGGGTCAGGCGTGCCGATTGGTCGAGCAGGCGGCGGCTGGCATCGGCATGCTCGCCCAGCGATTGCACAACCCAGTGTTCGGTGGGCACGTCCAGCACCAGGCAACGGCTGCCATCACGGCTGCCGCAGGCGTGGTGGGCGGAGAAGGGCAGCACCATCACGCTGTTTTCGTGCACCTGGCTGCCCCGGCCATCGACTTCCAGGTCCAGGTGCCCGGACAGGCCAAACACCAACTGCGCATGGTCATGGCTGTGGGCAAGCGGCTCTTCGAGGTAGTGGCGCAGCGTGAGCGTCGGTCTCATCGCGGTCTCCTGAGGGTGCAGGGCGCCAGTCTACAACGCTTCACGGGCGCCAGGCGCTGTCATCAGACTGACGCACCGCTGTCATGGGCTATTAACCACCAGGGCGCAAGCTCGCGAAAACACCGTCGAGGGATGCCCATGACCCGTGCCGAATTCGCCAAACCCGGTCGTAAACAACGGGTTCGTACCTTGTGGATTTCCGACGTGCACCTGGGCACGCGGGACTGTCAGGCCGAACACTTGTCGCGGTTTCTCAAGGGTTACCACGCCGACAAGGTGTACCTGGTTGGCGACATCATTGATGGCTGGAAAATGCGCGGCGGCATGTATTGGCCCCAGGCCCATACCAACGTGATCCGCCGCCTGCTCACCATGGCCAAGCGCGGCACCGAGGTGATCTATGTCACCGGCAACCATGACGAGTTTCTGCGGCGCTATTCCAAGCTGATGCTGGGCAATATCCAACTGGTCGACGAAGCGGTGCACGTCACCGCCGATGGCCGGCACTTGCTGGTGATCCACGGCGACCAGTTTGATGTGATCACCCGGTACCACCGCTGGCTGGCGTTTCTCGGCGACTCGGCCTACGAATTCACCCTCACGCTGAACCGCTGGCTCAATCACTGGCGGGCGCGGTATGGCTACGGCTACTGGTCGCTGTCGGCGTACCTCAAGCACAAGGTCAAAACGGCAGTGAGCTTTATCAGCGACTTTGAGGAGGCGATCGCCCACGAAGTGACCAAGCGCGAGTTGCATGGCGTGGTCTGCGGGCATATTCACCACGCGGAAATCCGCAAGGTGGGCGAGGTGGATTACCTCAACTGCGGGGATTGGGTGGAGTCGTGCACGGCGTTGATCGAGCACTGGGACGGGCATATCGAGTTGTATCGGTTGGCGGATGCGCAGGCGAAGGAAGCGCAGATCAAAGCCGAGATGGTTGCGGGCTAAAAACCAACACCATTCACATGTGGGAGCTGGCTTGCCTGCGATAGCGGTCGTTCAGTCAGCCTGTTCAGTGACTGATACACCGCCATCGCAGGCAAGCCAGCTCCCACAGTTTGATTCGGTTTCTTCAGTGGGAAACGTCGGCGATGGCTTGGGCCAGCAAGGTCAAGCGCGTCGCATCAATCCCGGCCACGTTAGCCCGTCCCGAACTGACCATGTACACGCTGTGCTTCTCGCGCAGTTGCTTGACCTGTTCGGCACTCAAGCCGGTGTAGGAAAACATCCCGCGCTGCGCACCGATATGCGCAAAGCGTTCGGCCAGCCCGTGGGGCGCCAGCGCCTCTACCAGGCCTGAACGCAACTGCGCGATCCGTGAACGCATGGCTTCGACTTCGTCGCTCCAGCGCTTTTTCAGCTCGGCATCCCCAAGGATGGTCGCCACCACGGCGGCGCCATGGTCCGGCGGCGTCGACCACAGATTACGCGCGGTGTTTGCCAGCTGGCTGCGCACATCCATGAGCTTTTCAGCATCCGCCGCGCACACGATCAACGCGCCGACACGGTCGCGGTACAGGCCAAAGTTTTTCGAGCAAGAGCTGGTGATCAGCACTTCCGACAGCTCGGCGGCAAACAGTCGCACGGCCCAGGCGTCTTGCTCCAGACCGTCGCCGAAGCCTTGATAGGCGAAGTCGATCAGCGGCAGCAATTGGCGCTCGCGCACAATCTTCAGCACCTGGCGCCAGTCGTCCTGGGACAGGTCAAAACCGGTCGGGTTGTGGCAGCACGCGTGCAGCAACACCACGTCGCCCTCGGGCACCGTGGCGAGTGTGGCCAACATCGCGGCCACATCCAGGCGGTTGTCGGCACCCACGTAGGGGTAGTGACTGACCTTGAGCCCGGCCTTGGCGAAGATGGTTTCGTGGATCGGCCAGGTCGGGTCGCTCAGCCACACGCCGCGCCCCGGCAGGTTATGGGCGATAAAGTCCGCGCTCAGGCGCAGGGCGCCGGTGCCGCCTGGGGTTTGCGTTGCACCGGCACGGCGGTCGCGGATCAAGGCCGAGTCGGCGCCGAGCACCAGTTCGCTGATCAGCGCACCGAATGCCGCATCGCCGTGGCCGCCGATGTAGGTCTTGGTGGTCTGGGTGTCTACCAGGCGCTGTTCGGCGAGTTTTACCGAATGCGGAATCGGCGTGAGGCCCTGGTCGTCTTTATAGACGCCGACGCCCAGGTCGAACTTGTTCGGGTTGCCGTCCTGGGCATACAGGTCCATCAGCCCGAGGATCGGGTCGCCGGGCACGCGGCCAATGGCATCGAAATGCATTACTTGCGGCCCTCGGCGTCCTTGGCCACTTCGTCAGTGCGCGCGGCCATGATGAAGTCGTTGCGGTGCAAGCCTTTGATCGAGTGGCTCCACCAGGTCACGGTGACTTTGCCCCACTCGGTGAGCAGGCCTGGGTGGTGGCCTTCGGCTTCAGAGATTTCACCCACGGCATTGGTAAAGGCCAGGGCAAATTTGAAGTTCTTGAACAGAAAAACCTTTTCCAGCTGCATCACGCCGTCGCGTACTTCAATGTTCCAGTCGGGAATCTGCTTGATCAGTACCGGCAACTCTTCATCGCTGACTTGCGGGGCGTCGGCACGGCAGGCTTCGCAGTGGGCTTGGTTCAAGGTGGTCATGGGAAGTGTCCTGAATTCGAGTGTTTGAAAAACGGTCGTCAGTGGCGTCACCCTAAAGCAACGCGCGGCCAGGGAACAGACTCACCTGGCCTCAAAACATAAGGTTCAAGCCGCTTTGGGTTTGGGCGGAAATTTCGGCGCGTGCAGACCCAACTGCATACCGCGCTCGACCATGCCCATGATGTCTTCCTGCGCCACTTCGAACAGGCGCTTGAGCTCGGGCAGGACGAAATACAGCGGTTGCAGGATGTCGATCCGATACGGCGTGCGCATCGCTTCGAGTGGGTCGAAGGCTTGGTGCTCGGGCTCATCCGACAGGCAATACACGCTTTCCTTGGGCGACGACAGAATGCCGCCACCGTAGATGCGCCGGCCTTGCGGGGTGTCCACCAGGCCGAACTCGATGGTCATCCAGTACAGGCGCGCCAGGTACACGCGCTGTTCCTTGGTCGCGGCCAGGCCGAGCTTGCCGTAGGTGTGGGTGAATTCGGCGAACCAGGGGTTGGTCAGCAGCGGGCAGTGGCCGAAGATCTCGTGGAAAATATCCGGCTCTTGCAGGTAGTCCAGTTCTTCGCGGGTACGAATAAAGGTCGCCACTGGAAACTGCTTGCTGGCGAGTAATTCGAAGAAGGTCTGGAAGGGGATCAGCGCCGGCACGCGGGCGACTTGCCAGCCGGTGGTCTCGGCCAGCACCTGGTTGATTTCACCCAGTTGCGGAATGCGGTCCAACGGCAGGCCGAGCTTGTCGATGCCGTCCAGGTATTCCTGGCAGGCGCGACCCTCGATCACTTTCAACTGGCGCGTGATCAGGGTGTTCCACACCGCGTGTTCTTCCGGCGGGTAGTGGATAAAACCTTGCGCATCGGGCTCGCGGGCCACGTAGTGCGTTTGCTTCATACGGCTCTCCTGCTAGGCATTCGTTCTTGTTATGTCCTGCGATGAGCCTATTGATAACCCGCAAGGCGCCGGATTCCATCGGGCTGCGGCCTAATGCTGTAGGAAATGTTACCGGTTTTTGTAAAGTATTCGTTACGATGGCCCGACTCATCGTTGTCTTGGGCTGTGAAATGCCCATGGGCTGTCACATAATCTTGACGACTATCTGCGCCCAGCGGCAAAAAGACGCGGCGCCTTCCCACCTTTCGGGCTTTTTCATGCGTATTAAAGTGCACTGCCAAAACCGTATCGGCATCCTGCGGGACATCCTCAACCTGTTGGTGGAGTACGGCGTCAACGTCGCCAAGGGCGAGGTCGGTGGCGAGCATGGCAATGCGATTTACCTGTTTTGCCCCAACCTGGTGAATATGCAGTTCCAGGCGCTGCGCCCGCAATTTGAAGCCATTGCCGGGGTGTTTGGTGTCAAGCGGGTAGGGCTGATGCCCAGCGAACGTCGGCATATGGAGCTCAATGCGCTGCTTGGCGCCCTGGAGTTTCCGGTGCTGTCGATCGACATGGGCGGCTCCATCGTTGCCGCCAACCGGGCGGCGGCGCAGTTGCTCGGAGTGCGCGTGGACGAGGTGCCGGGAATTCCACTGTCGCGCTATGCCGAGGACTTCGACCTGCCGGAACTGGTGCGGGCGAGCAAGTCGCGGATCAATGGTTTGCGGGTCAAGGTCAAGGGCGACGTATTCCTGGCGGACATCGCGCCGCTGCAATCCTCCGAACACGATGACAGCGAAGCCATGGCGGGTGCCGTGCTGACCCTGCACCGCGCCGACCGCGTCGGTGAGCGCATCTACAACGTGCGCAAGCAGGAACTGCGTGGTTTCGACAGCATCTTCCAGAGCTCCAGGGTCATGGCGGCCGTGGTGCGCGAGGCGCGGCGCATGGCGCCTTTGGATGCGCCTCTATTAATAGAAGGCGAAACCGGCACCGGCAAAGAGCTGTTGGCCCGCGCTTGTCACCTGGCCAGCCCGCGTGGGCAGTCGCCATTGATGGCGCTCAATTGCGCAGGCTTGCCGGAGTCAATGGCCGAGACCGAGCTGTTTGGCTACGGGCCTGGTGCGTTTGAAGGCGCGCGGGCCGAAGGCAAGCTGGGTCTGTTGGAGCTGACGGCAGGCGGTACGTTGTTTCTGGATGGCGTCGGTGAAATGAGCGCACGTCTGCAGGTGAAATTGCTGCGTTTTCTGCAGGACGGATGCTTCCGCCGCGTGGGCAGTGATGAAGAGGTCTACCTGGATGTGCGGGTGATCTGTGCGACGCAGGTGGACTTGTCTGAGCTTTGCGCCCGCGGCGAATTCCGCCAGGACCTTTATCACCGCCTCAATGTGCTGTCGCTGCATATCCCGCCGTTGCGCGAATGCCTGGATGGGTTGGCGCCGTTGGTTGAGCATTTCCTCGATCAAGCCAGCCGGCAGATCGGTTGCCCGCTGCCCAAGCTGGCACCGGCTGCGATGGACCGGCTCAGCCACTATCACTGGCCGGGCAATGTGCGCCAGCTGGAAAACGTGCTGTTTCAGGCGGTGTCGTTGTGCGAAGGCGGGACGGTCAAGGCAGAGCATATTCGCTTGCCGGATTATGGGGTGCGTCAGCCGCTTGGCGATTTCTCGTTGGAGGGAGGGTTGGAGCAGATCGTCGGCCGGTTCGAGAAGGCGGTGCTGGAAGCCTTATATGCCGAGCATTCCAGCAGCCGGCAACTGGGCAAGCGCTTGGGCGTGTCGCACACCACCATCGCCAATAAGCTGCGTGATTATGAAATCCTCAAGGCCGATAAATAACTGGCGGTCTACACACGATTAAAACTGTGGGAGCGGGCTTGCTCGCGAATGCGACGTGTCAGTCACTACATGTGCAGACTGATACACCGCATTCGCGAGCAAGCCCGCTCCCACATTTGTTATTTGTCATCTTAAAGACCTGTGCTTGCCGCAGGCGGCAGTAGTCCGCCGTTTTTTCGACTCTCGCCCAGCCACATAATCTCCATGCCTGCGCGCAAACCCCCGTCCCGCCTGGACTTTTCCTCGTTTTTAAAAGTTGGTTCGCAAATTGCTTAAGCCTCATCAGTACAGCGGTGGGCGGCAAGCGTCCGTCAGAAAGAGGATAGAGCGTGGACAAGTACCTTTATGTGGCAATGACCGGCGCCAGCCAGAATGCACTGGCGCAGAAGGCCCATGCCAACAATCTGGCGAACATCTCCACCAACGGTTTTCAGCGTGACCTGGAGCAGGCGCGTTCGATGCCGGTGTTTGGTGACAGCTTTCCGGCGCGCGCGTTTGCCATGACCGAGCGGCCAGCCACCGACTTCTCCCCGGGCGCCATGATCGAAACCGGTCGTGACCTCGACGTGGCGGTCAGCGGCGACGGTTGGATGGCCGTGCAAACCCCCGATGGCAGTGAAGCCTACGTGCGCAGCGCCAGCATGAATGTGGATGCGCTGGGCGTGCTGCGGGCCGGCAACGGTATGCCGATCATGGGCAACGGTGGCCCGATTGCGGTGCCGCCGCAGCAGAAAATCGAAGTGGGTGCCGACGGCACCATCAGCATCCGCGCCATGGGCGAAGGCCCGCGGGTAATGGCTGAAGTGGACCGCATCAAGTTGGTCCAGCCGGACCTCAAGAACATGACCAAGGGCCTCGACGGCACCATCCACACCAAGGATGGCCAGCCGGCCCAGGCGAACGCCAACGTCACGCTGACGTCGGGCTTCCTGCAGGCAAGCAACGTCAACGCCGTTGAAGAAATGACCGCGGTGCTGTCGCTTTCCAAGCAGTTCGAGCTGCACATCAAGATGATGAACAGCGCCAAGGAAGACGACCAGGCCATGACCCGCGTTCTGGCGATGAGCTGATTGCCGCGTTACTGACCGACTACTAATTTTGCAGCGCAGCGCCAACAAACAGGCGCATGAAGGAGAACAGCATGCTTCCGGCTCTATGGGTTGCCAAAACAGGTTTGTCCGCCCAGGACACCAACCTGACCACCATTTCCAACAACTTGGCGAACGTGTCGACCACGGGCTTCAAACGTGACCGCGCCGAGTTCCAGGACTTGCTCTATCAGATCAAGAAGCAGCCGGGCGCCCAATCGACCCAGGACAGCGAATTGCCGTCGGGCCTGCAACTGGGTACCGGTGTGCAGATCGTTGGCACGCAGAAGAACTTCAGCGCCGGTAACCTGCAGCAAACCGGTCAGCCGTTGGACATGGCCATCAACGGGCGCGGCTTCTTCCAGATCCTGCAACCGGATGGCACCACGTCCTACACCCGTGACGGCACGTTCCACCTCGACTCCAATGGCCAGATCGTCACGGCCAACGGTTTCGCCCTGGAGCCGGCTGTTGTGGTTCCCGCCGACGCCAAGACCTTTACCGTCGGCAACGACGGCACTGTGTCGATCACCGTGGCCGGCAACCCGGCTTCGCAAGTGATCGGCAACCTGCAAACCGCCGACTTCATCAACCCGGCCGGCCTGCAAGCGATGGGTAACAACCTGTTCCTGGAAACCGCCTCCAGCGGCGCGCCGCAAATCGGCACCCCTGGCCTGAACGGTTTTGGCACCACGCTGCAAAGCACCCTGGAAACCTCCAACGTGAGCACGGTTGAGGAGATGGTCAACATGATCACCACCCAGCGCGCCTACGAGATGAACTCCAAGGTGATTTCCACCGCCGACCAGATGCTTTCGTTCGTAACGCAGAATCTGTAATCAAGTCTATGGGGCGCCATCGACGGCGCCTGCAACACCGTGAGGTAAGGGTCATGAATCGCTATGTTTCTGTTCTGGCATTGAGTGGGATCGCCGTGCTCGCGGGCTGTGTCGCCCCGACGCCAAAACCCAATGACCCGTACTACGCGCCGGTGTTGCCACGCACGCCGTTGCCGGCGGCGGCCAACAATGGCTCGATCTACCAGGCCGGTTTCGAACAGAACCTGTACAGCGACCGCAAGGCGTTCCGTGTGGGTGACATCATCACCATCACCCTGAACGAGAAAACCCAGGCCAGCAAAAATGCCAACTCGCAGATCGGCAAGACCAGCAAGACCAGCATTGGCCTGACGTCGCTGTTCGGTGGCGTGCCCAACACCAATAACCCGCTGGGCAGCGGTGACCTGAGCCTGGACGCCGGCTACAGCGGCGACCGCGCCACCAACGGCAAAAGTGCGGCGGGGCAGGGCAACAGCCTGACCGGTTCGATCACCGTGACCGTCGCCGATGTACTGCCCAACGGCATCATCGCCGTACGCGGTGAAAAGTGGATGACCCTCAACACCGGCGACGAGCTGGTGCGCATTGCGGGCATGGTTCGCGCCGATGATATTTCCACCGACAACACCGTGCCGTCGACGCGGATTGCCGATGCGCGCATTACCTACTCGGGTACAGGTTCGTTTGCTGATGCGAGTCAGCCGGGCTGGTTCGACCGTTTCTTCCTTAGCCCGCTGTTCCCTTTCTAGGTGGCCACTTTGAAACTCAAACAGCTGATGGCTGCCGCGTTGTTGCTGGCCTTGAGCACAGGGGCCTTGGCTGAGCGGTTGAAAGACATCGCCAGTATTTCCGGCGTGCGCTCCAACCAACTGATCGGGTACGGTCTGGTGGTGGGGCTTAACGGCACGGGTGACCAAACCACCCAAACCCCGTTCACCCTGCAGACGTTCAACAACATGCTCTCGCAGTTCGGCATCAAGGTGCCGCCGGGTTCGGGCAACGTGCAACTGAAAAACGTCGCGGCCGTGTCCATCAGTGCCGATTTGCCGGCGTTCTCCAAGCCGGGTCAGGTGGTGGACATCACCGTCTCGTCCATCGGTAACTCCAAAAGCCTGCGCGGCGGCACGTTGCTGATGACGCCGCTCAAGGGTATCGACGGCAACGTCTACGCCATCGCCCAGGGCAACCTGGTGGTCGGTGGTTTTGACGCCGAGGGCCGTGACGGTTCGAAGATCACCGTTAACGTGCCATCGGCCGGGCGTATCCCGGGCGGCGCCATGGTGGAACGCACCGTACCCAGCGGCTTCAACCAGGGCAACAGCCTGACCTTGAACCTCAACCGTTCGGACTTCACCACCGCCAAGCGCGTGGTCGACAAGATCAACGACATGCTCGGCCCTGGCGTGGCCCAGGCCATTGACGGCGGCTCGATCCGCGTTACCGCGCCACTGGACCCAAGCCAGCGTGTCGATTACCTGTCGATCCTGGAAAACCTCGAGGTCGATCCAGGCCAGGCGGTGGCCAAGGTCATCATCAATTCGCGTACCGGCACGATCGTGATCGGTCAGAACGTCAAGGTATCGCCGGCGGCCGTGACCCACGGCAGCCTGACCGTGACCATCACCGAAGACCCGATCGTCAGTCAACCTGGGCCTTTGTCCAACGGCCAGACGGCGGTAGTGCCGCGTTCGCGGGTGAATGCTCAGCAAGAAGCCAAGCCGATGTTCAAGTTCGGCCCCGGCACCACGCTGGACGAGATTGTCCGCGCGGTGAACCAGGTGGGCGCAGCCCCAGGCGACTTGATGGCGATCCTCGAAGCGCTGAAACAGGCCGGCGCCTTGCAAGCCGACCTGATAGTGATCTGAGCCATGGTCATGGATATGCGCAAGAGCGGGATCAGCAGCACGGCGGATTCGGGGTCTTACTCCGACCTGAACCGGCTTAACCAGCTCAAGGTCGGCGCCGACAAGAACAGCGAAGGCAACATGCGCAAAGTCGCGCAGGAGTTCGAGTCGCTGTTCCTCAGCGAGATGCTCAAGTCCATGCGTTCGGCCACGGAAGCGCTGGGCAAGGACAACCCGCTGAATACGCCGGCGGCCAAGCAATACCAGGAAATGTACGACCAGCAGTTGGCGGTTTCGATGTCTCGCGAAGGCGGTGGTATTGGCCTGGCCGACGTGCTGATGCGCCAGATGCAGAAGAACAAACCGGTGGACGCCCAGGCGGCCACGTTGCAGGGCCCGGAGGCGGCGCAAGCGCCAGCGAAGAAGGTCGATGTGCCGACTGAAATCGGCGCAGGCACCCAAGCCGAAGGGCCGTTGGGCCGCTCCAACGGCCAGCGTCCGCTGTGGGCCTATCGCGTGGCCGTGCCTGAAGGCGCGAGCGCGCACGCCAATGACATGGAGCTGATGAACCAGCGCCGTATCGCCTTGCCGAGCAAGCTGACTGACCGTCTGTTGGCCGGCATCGTGCCGAACGCGCCGGTCGCCATCGATGCCAAGAGCGCGCCGCTGCGTAACAGCGCCGCCGCCGACAACGTGGTCAACAGCACCGCGCGCAGCATTGCCGTACCGAGCGGGCGCATGCAGGTGTATGGCCGCGCCATCGCCCAGCCACCGCTGGCGCCGGCGAAGAAAGCCTTCAGCTCGCAGGATGAATTTGTCGCCACCATGCTGCCGATGGCCAAGGCGGCCGCCGCGCGCATCGGTGTCGACCCCAAGTACCTGGTGGCCCAGGCCGCGCTGGAAACCGGTTGGGGCAAATCGGTCATGCGCGCCGAGGACGGCAGCAGCAGTCACAACCTGTTCGGCATCAAGGCCGGGCAGAGTTGGCAGGGCGGCCAGGCGCGTGCAATTACCAGCGAGTTTCGTGATGGGTCGATGGTCAAGGAAACGGCGCAATTCCGTTCCTACAACTCCTATCAGGACAGCTTCCACGACCTCGTGACATTGCTGCAAAGCAATGATCGCTATAAAGAAGTTGTGAAGTCAGCCGACAACCCGGAACAGTTTGTGCGCGAGTTGCAAAAAGCCGGATATGCAACCGACCCGGACTACGCCAGCAAGATTTCGCAGATCGCCAAAACGATGAACAGTTACCAGGATTACGCTGCCGCGGGCGCATCCACTCATTTATAAGGTCTGAATCATGAGTTTGCTCAATATCGGGATGTCGGGGCTCAACGCCGCTCAAGGATCGTTGTCGGTCCTGAGTAACAACATTGCCAACGTCAACACCCCGGGATACTCGCGTCAGCAGACCACCCAGAACGCCAGCGCCAACAATCAGTACGGCGGCGTGTACATCGGCAGCGGCACGACCCTGGCGGATGTGCGCCGCATCTATAACGATTTCTTGGGCGCCGCTTACCAGAGCAGCACGGCCCTCAACAGCGACGCCACCGCCTACGCGGGCCAGGCGGCTGCGATTGACAAGACCCTGTCTGACAAGTCCACCGGCATGTCTGCGGTGCTCAGCGCGTTTTTCGCGTCCCTGCAAACCGCGGCAGCGACCCCGAGCGACGTGTCCGCGCGCCAACTGCTGGTGACCAGCGCCCAGACCCTGAGCAACCGCTTCAACGCGATCTCGACTCAGCTGACCCAGCAAAAAGAAAGCATCAACAGTCAACTGAGCACCATGAGTGATCAGGTCAATAAGCTGACGTCGTCGATTGCGTCGCTGAACACGCAAATCGCAACTGCCCAGGGCTCGTCGACTAGTGCGCCGGCCAACCTGCTGGATGCGCGTAACGAGGCGGTGCGTTCGCTCAACGAGCTGATCGGCGTAACGGCCACCGAGAAGAACGGCCAGTTCAGCATCACCACCGGCACCGGCCAGTCGCTGGTAGAAGGCGGTGTGGCCAACACGATTTCGGCCGTGCCGAGCAAAACTGACAACAGCCAGTACACCATTCAGCTCAACATGGGCGACACGCCGATGGACATCGGCAACGTGGTGTCCGGCGGCAGCATCGGCGGCCTGTTGCGCTATCGCAGTGATGCGCTGATACCGGCCATCAACGACCTGGGCCGCATTGCCATTGCCACCGCTGACAGCGTCAACAGCCAGTTGGGCCAGGGCCTGGACCTGAACAGCGATTTCGGTTCGTCGTTGTTCAGCGACATCAACAGCGCCGCGGCCATTGCCCAGCGTAGCCAGGCAGCCTCGGGCAACAGCGCCGGCTCGGGCAACCTGAATGTGACGATTGCCGACAGCAGCAAGCTCTCGACCTTCGACTACAAAGTCACCTTCACCAGCGGCAACCAGTACAACGTGGTGCGCTCCGACGGCAAAGCCATGGGCTCGTTCGACACCACCACCACGCCGCCGCCCGTGATCGACGGCTTCACGTTGGCGCTCGATGGCAAAGGGCCGATGGCTGCCGGTGACAGCTTCAAGGTCAGCCCGACGGCCACCGGGGCCAGCAACATCAGCGTCGACCTCAAGGACCCGAACAAGCTCGCGTTCGCGGCGCCACTGGCCGGCAATGCCAGCACTACCAACACCGGCACCGGCACGTTCACGCCGCCGACATTGACGCTGCCGATCGATATCAACGGTGGCGCTGCCAGCGCGCAGTTGCGCACCGGGATCGAAAACTCGATGCCGGTGAAGATGGTGTTTGGCAAGCCGGCGGCAGACGGCACCCAGTCCTACACAGTGAGCGATGCCCAGGGCAACCCGATCGGCACCGGCAGCATCATTCCGGGCCAGGGCAACAAGGTCTCTATCAGTGTGCCGATGCGTGATGCCAGCGGTACGTTGATTCCAGGCAAGAGCTTCAGTTTCGACACCACCGTGGCGGGCACGCCCGCCAACGGCGACAGCACGACCTTTTCGTTCAACAGTGGCGCCACCTCCGATGGCCGCAACGCTCAGCAATTGCTGGGTTTGCAGACCAAGGCGACGGTCGGTGCGGTGGATGGCAATGCGGGCGTGAGCCTGGTCAGCGCCAACAGCCGGCTGGTGTCCCAAGTCGGTTCCAAGGCCGCCCAGGCCAACACCGACAGCACCGCCACCGGCGCCTTGCTGGCCGCGAACAAGGCGGCCAGCAACTCCGTGTCCCAGGTCAACCTGGACGAGGAGGCGGGCGACATGATCAAGTTCCAGCAGTACTACACCGCGTCGTCGCAGATCATCAAGGCCGCGCAAGAAACCTTCAGCACACTGATCAACGCCCTTTAAAGGAGTCTGGAACGATGCGTATCTCTACACAGCAGTATTTCGACACCAGCTCCGCCAAATATCAGGATAACTATTCGGGTGTGGTGAAGGCTCAGGACCAGGCCAGCTCCGGTGTGCGTGTGCAGACCGCTGCGGATGATCCGGTAGCCGCCGCGCAACTGCTGATGCTGCAACAGCAAAAAGACATGCTGGGCCAGTACAACGGCAACATCACCAGCCTGCAAAACTCGCTGACCAACGAGGAAAGCGTGTTGGCGAGCATCAACACGGCCATGCAAACCGCCAGCGGCCTGGCGTTGCAGGCGGGTAACCTCAAGCTCAGCAACGACGACCGCAAGGCCATCGCCGCTCAGGTTGGCGCGCTCGAAGACCAGGTATTGGGCCTGCTCAACACCAAGGATTCCAGCGGCAACTATATGTTTTCCGGGGCCAAGACCGACACGCCGCCCTACAGCCGTAACAACGATGGCACCTACACCTACCAGGGTGATGAGACGCCGCTGAGCCTGCAAGTGTCGAGCAACTTGACGATTGCGGCGGGCGATACCGGCAAGACGCTGCTGGAAAGCTCCGGCAACACCGGGCGCACTCAGGCGACGATTTTGCCGCCGGCGGTCAACGACGGCAAAGTCGCAATTTCGGCGGGCCTGGTCACCTCGGGCACCGCTTACACGAAGAACTTTGCCGATGGCCAGCCATACAAGCTGACCTTCTCCAGCAGTACCCAATACAGCGTGACCGACAAGGACGGCAACGACGTTACGTCCGAGATCACCGGCAACGGCACATTTGATTCCACCAAGGAAGGCGCGTCCAGCGTCAACCTGCGCGGGGTCAAGTTCGACATCAGCCTGAACCTTGGGTCTGACGTGGCCTCGGGCGCACCGTCTGATGCGCTGGTGGCGGGCAAGGCCTTTACGCTGGAAAGCAAGCCGGACACGTTCAGCAGTTCGCGCACAGCCAGTAATCCGTCTACGGCGCAGTTGACCGGTGGCCGGGTCACGGACCAGGCAGCCTACGCCAGCACCTTTCCGAACTCGGGCGCGGTGATCAAGTTCACCAGCGGCAATGACTACGAGGTGTACGCCCAGCCGTACTCGGCGAACAGCAAGTCGATTGCCACGGGCACCATGGCCACTGGCGCGACGTCGATCACGGCTGCCGGGGTGACCTTCGATGTGAGCGGTGCGCCGGGGGCGGGTGATCAGTTTTCCGTGGGTGCCACCAGCAACAAGAACATGAACGCCCTGGACACGCTGGGCCAACTGCGCAAGGCGCTGGAAACTCCGGCCGATGGCGACCCGGTGGCCATGAACAAGCTCAAGGACGTGATCAATACCTCCATCGGTAACCTGACCAACGCTTCGGCGCAGATTGACCAGGTGCGTGGCTCGATTGGTGCGCGCCAGAACGCGCTGGATATCCAGAGCCAGGAAAATACCAGCCTGGGGCTGGCCAACACCTCCACCATGTCATCGCTGGCGAACGTCGACATGGGCCAGGCGGCCATTGATCTGACATTGCAGCAGACCATGCTGCAGGCTTCGCAGCTGGCGTTTGTGAAGATCTCCCAGTTGAGCCTGTTCAGCCGTATGTAACCGGCGAGCGTACAAGCGGCCCACCCTGGCAACAGGGTGGGCCGTTGTCGTTTCTGGGGGCGGGAATGTTGCAGGGTTTTGCATAAAGCGCACAAAATTGAGTGACCTGTGAGTCATAAAGCGCATCTTCACTGTATCGTGTGAAAAGGATAAGTCGTCGCAGGGTCTTTGCGCGGGGGCTTTCAGCGATATTTTTACGGGGTTATCCCCTTTATTGTCAGCGCTCCCGGCGTAGCCCGAGGGGTGTTATCCAGCTATTTAGTATTGGGAAGCCACAATGATTGGCATAAAAAGCATCGCCAGTTACGTGCCGGCAGACGGGGTTGATAACTACGCCCAGGGCGCCAAATTCGCCAAGGATGAGGATTTCATCATTGGCAAGATCGGTTCGGCGTTCCTGCCGCGCAAGGATGCTGCGCAGGAAACCTCCGACCTGTGCGTCGAGGCGGTCAACGCCTTGTTTGCCAACAACCCTGATTTGAAGCGCGAGTCCATCGACGCGCTGATCGTCGTGACCCAGAACGGCGATGAGGAAGGCTTGCCCCACACGGCCGCCATCGTCCAGGACAAGCTGGGCCTGCCGACCCACGTGGCGGCGTTCGATATCTCGCTGGGTTGCTCGGGCTATGTCTACGGCATCTACGCGATGAAAGGCTTCATGGAAGCCACCGGCCTGAAAAACGGCCTGCTGATCACCGCCGACCCGTATTCGAAGATCGTTGATCCGGAAGACCGCAACACCACCATGCTCTTCGGCGACGCCGCCACCGCCACCTGGATGGGCGAAGATGCCCCGTGGTTGCTCGGCAAGTCGAAGTTCGGCACCGACGGTTCCGGTGCGCCGCACCTTAAGGTCAGCGACGGCGTGTTTTTCATGAATGGCCGCCAGGTGTTCAACTTCGCCCTGCTCAAAGTACCGGCGCATTTGCACGAGCTGCTCAACGAGTCTGAGCTTAAGGCTGACGAGATTGATGCGTTCTGCATTCACCAGGGCAGTGCGGCGATTGTCGACGCCGTGGCGCGACGTTTTGAAGACGCACCGGTGGAGAAATTCATCAAGGACATGGTCGAGACGGGCAATACCGTGTCCTCGAGCATTCCGCTGCTGCTGGAAAAGCACATGATGGATGGCGACTGGAAGCGTGTTGCGATCAGTGGCTTTGGTGTCGGTTTGTCGTGGGGTTCGGCGATTCTCTATCGTCCGTGACCTGCTGATAGCGCCGCACACAAAAACGCCCAGGCTTGAAAAAGCCTGGGCGTTTTTTATTTGGCGCCAGAAAACCCAGCAAATGCGAGGCTTTGGGCTATCGTAAATGCTTGAATTACAAAGGGTGGCCCGTTGCTAGTAAAAAAAATCAAAAAAGTCCTCAAGAGACCTGCATTCACGACGATAACTATTACGAAGGTTCTCTAGGCCACACCCGGCGGTTGCCAGGGCCGGAAGCCGCAGTACACCACCCACGAGGATTTCGTCATGGCTTTAACAGTAAACACTAACCTTGCTTCGTTGAACGTTCAGAACAACCTGAACAAGGCTTCTGGCGCCCTGCAAACTTCCATGCAGCGTCTGTCCTCCGGCCTGCGTATCAACAGCGCCAAAGACGATGCGGCCGGCCTGCAAATCTCCAACCGTCTGACCAGCCAAATCAACGGCCTGGGCGTTGCAATCAAGAACGCCAACGACGGCAGCTCGATTGCTCAGACCGCTGAAGGCGCCATGCAGCAGTCCACCAACATCCTGCAAAGCATGCGTACCCTGGCTCTGCAATCCGCCAACGGCTCGCCAAGCGCTGACGACCGTAAGTCGAACCAGGCTCAATACGCAGCACTGACTGCTGAATTGACCCGTATCGCTACCACCACTACTTTCGGTGGCAAGAACCTGCTGGACGGTTCTTTCGGTACCACTTCGTTCCAGGTCGGCGCCAACGCCAACCAGACCATCGACATGAGCATCGGTAACGTTGCAGCCAACAACATTGGTTCGCAGCAGCTGAAATCCCAAGGCATTACTCCAAGCGCAACTGGCGTTGCTGGCGGCGCACTCACCGTTACCGGTGGCGGCCAGTCCAAGAGCCTGACCATCGCTGCCGGTGCTTCGGCCGGGCAGATCGCTGCGCAAATGAACGGCGCTGTAGGCGGCCTGGCTGCTACCGCCAGCACCGTTGCTCAGTTCACCGTTGACTCCGCTGCCATCGCTGCTGCAACCCCTGCCAGCGCCAACTTCACCTTGAAAGTCGGTAGCGGTGCTGCGGTTCAGTTCACTGGCGTGGTCAAAACTTCTGACCTGGCTGACCAACTGAAGTCCAACGCTGCCAAACTGGGTATCACCGTTAACTACGATTCGACCACTCAAGCGCTGTCGGTCAAGTCCGATACCGGTGAGAACCTGACCTTCAACGCTGGCGACGCCGGTGCTGTTGCTGGTATCAAGGTTGCCACCCTGGATGGTACCGGTACTGCCGGCACTGCCGTTGCACTGGATGCCGGTCCGATCATCGCCACTGGTGCAGTGTCGCTGAACTCCTCCAGCAGCTACTCGCTGAGCGGCGCTGGCGTGACGGGTCTGTTCGCAGCTACCGGTACAGCTGCCAACTCCACCAAAACCACCGTCAACAACACTGACATCACCACTGCTGCCAACGCACAGAACTCGATCGACGTGATCACTCAAGCGATCTCCGACATCGACTCCCAGCGTGCTGGCCTGGGTGCTGTACAAAACCGTTTCGACAACACCGTTGCTAACTTGCAGAGCATCTCGGACAACTCCAGCGCCGCTCGCGGTCAGATCCAGGACGTTGACTACGCTGCAGAAACTGCTCAGCTGACCAAGCAACAAACCCTGCAACAGGCTTCCACTGCGATCCTGTCCCAGGCCAACCAACTGCCATCCGCTGTACTGAAGCTGCTTCAGTAATAGCCATCGGTAGATGACTGACGGAAGGGCGCGTTTACGTGCCCTTTTGTCTTTTGCGTGATGAGGAGATTGGACATGGACATGAGCGTCAAGTTGAACCTGTCTTATCCAGCAGCGGCGCCACAGAGCGCGCCTGCCCCTGTGACAGCCGACCCGCAGAAAACCAAGGTAGACCCCACGGTTGCCACGGGCGAACCCAAGCAAGACTCGAAATCCTCCGACCTTGAACAGGCGGTAACGGATATTCGCAAATTCGTCCAGGCTGCCCAGCGCAACCTGGACTTTTCCATTGATGACTCCACCCATCAGGTGGTGGTCAAGGTCATTGCGACCGACAGTGGCGAGGTCATTCGTCAAATCCCTTCGGAAACGGCATTGAAACTCGCACAAAGCCTTCACGACGCCAGCAGTGTGTTGTTTGACGCCAAAGTCTGAGCTGGCATGAATTTTGTTGCTGTAGCTGCTTTAGGCGTCGTCCGTCAATAAAGCGCCAGCCCCGGATCAGGAGAAGAATCATGGGTGATATATCAGTTAGCGGCCCCGTTACGGGCATTGATACCCAGCAGATCGTGACGGCATTGGTGAACGCGGAACAGGCGCCGAAGCAGTCGCAGATCAACAAGCAGACGCAAACGTCGACTGCCCAGCTGTCCTCGATCGGCAAGATTCAAGCCGCGCTGGATGCCTTCCGTGGTGCCATGGACAACATGACCAAGGACGCCAGTATCGGCGGCCTGACCGCGACGACGTCGGATGCCAACGTGTCTACCGTTACCCTGGGTGCCGGTGCCTCCGCGGGCAGCTACCAGCTGATAGTCAACCAGTTGGCGACCGCCTCGAAGGTTGCTACCCAGAATTATCCAACCGGCGCGAAAACCGTCGTCAATACCGGCACCACCGCGACGACCCTGGAAATTTCCCAGTCAGGTCAGAGTTACGGGGTCAGTGTTCCGCCAGGCGCGACGCTGCAGCAAGTGCGTGACTCGATCAACGCGCAATACAGCAGTGCTGGCCTGAGTGCCAACATTCTGACTGATGCCACCGGTTCTCGCCTGGTGATGACGTCGACCAATACCGGCGCCGGCACGGACATTACCCTGGGGGGTAACTCCGGCCTGGAAGCGGGTTCGTCGGTTGTGGGTGAACCACCGCAAAACGCTAAATACACCATTGACGGCACGGCTCAGGAATCCAAGAGTAATACCCTGACCGAGGCGATCAGTGGTGTGAGTATCAAGTTGACGGCTGTCTCGCCTCTGCCGGCCGGGATCACTGGGGCGCTCCCTGACGGCATGACGCGTGTGGCCTCGACCATTACGGTCACCCGCAGCAACGACACCCTCAAAAGCTCGGTAAAGGGTTTTGTCGACACCTACAACGCCTTGATGACTGCGATGAACACCGAGACTGCAGTGACTAACAACGCGGACGGTTCCACCACGCGCGCTGCGCTGACAGGTGATGCCACCATGCGCTCCCTGCAGACGGCTTTGCGTAGCGAGTTGAACGCGTTGACGGGCACGGGCACTTTGAAGTCTCTGGCCCAATTCGGAGTGAACACTGACTCGGGCACCGGCAAGTTGAGTATTGATGACAAGGTGTTCGGTGCGGCCATCTTGACCAACCCTACCGACATCGGCGGTATTTTCAACGGTGACAATGGCCTGTTGGCGCGCATGAAAACCGCGACCGACAGCTACGCGCTGAGCAACACCGGCGTGCTCGCCACGCGTTCGTCGACGCTGTCGGCCAACATCAAGGACCTGCAGAACCAGCAGGACACCCTGACCGCGCGCATGGCCGCGCTGAAAACCAGCCTGACCGCCAAATACACGACGATGAACAACCTGGTGGCCCAGCTCACCAGCCAGCGTTCCAGTGTCATGAGCACGCTCAACGCGCTGAACAAGTCGTCCTCGGACAGCTGATCCCGATGAAGCCGCCCGGTGGTGAATACCGCCACCGGGTGCCGCCTTCGACCGACTTGCGGGTTAAAGTTTTTTGCGACCCAGTCGACATATTAGTCAGAGCCCATCCAATTTAGCTGTTGCCTGTCACGAGGTAGAAACATGAATCCCATGAGAGCCCTTCGCCAATACCAGAAGGTCAATTCCCATGCCCAGATCTCCGAAGCCAGCCCGCACCGTCTGGTGCAGATGCTGATGGAAGGCGCGTTGGACCGCATGGCTCAGGCCAAGGGCGCCATGGCTCGTGGTGATATCGCGCAAAAAGGCCTGTTACTGGGCAAGGCGATCGACATTCTGATCGGTTTGCGTGACGGCCTGAACCCGGAAAAAACCGATGATCCGGCCGCGTTGCAGCAATTGGATAACCTGTATGCCTACATGACCACACGCTTGCTGGAAGCAAACAGCAAAAGCGATGTCGCCATGATCGACGAAGTAGCCGGCCTGATGATTACGCTCAAGGAAGGCTGGGACGGTATTGCAACACTGTAGGCCTTTGGCCTGAGGATGATGTCATGAGCCACGCCCTGCAACGGATTGACGAGACCCGCGAAGCCCTGGTTGACGCATTGGCACACCGTAACTGGGACGCTATCGGCGAACTGGACATGGGGTGTCGTGCGGTGATCGATGAGGCGCTTAATAATGCGCCGGTGGACGAGGGTGCCCTGCGGGAAAAGCTGGAAAGCTTGCTGGCGGTGTATCAGCAGTTGCTTGAAGTGACGACTGGCGAACGCCAGGCGATTTTCGAAGAGATGTCGCAGATCAACCGAGCGGAAAGCGCGTCAAAGGTTTACCATCTGTTCGGCTGAATGGGCTCAGTTAATCCGAACGGCGCGTCATATATTTGACTGTGCCAGCATTTTTGACTTAACTAGTGCTGTTTTCAGATTTCAGACGTCTAGTAGGGTAAGAAATCTTACAAACGTCTAGATTGCCCTCACTCTGGGGCAGAGCGTTTTACTAGGGAAGTTGCTATTGCATGTGGCGTGAAACCAAAATTCTGCTGATTGATGACGATAGCGTCCGCCGCCGCGATTTAGCGGTAATTTTGAATTTTCTTGGTGAAGAAAATTTGCCCTGCGGTAGCCATGACTGGCAGCAGGCGGTCAGCTCTTTATCGTCGAGCCGTGAAGTCATCTGTGTGTTGATCGGGACGGTAAACGCTCCTGGCGCAGTTCTGGGCTTGTTAAAGACACTGTCAACCTGGGATGAGTTCCTTCCGGTGTTGCTGATGGGCGATATTTCTTCCGTGGACCTTCCGGAAGACCAGCGCCGCCGCGTGCTCTCCACCCTGGAAATGCCGCCCAGCTACAGCAAATTGCTCGATTCCCTGCACCGTGCCCAGGTCTACCGCGAGATGTATGACCAGGCTCGCGAGCGCGGTCGTCATCGCGAACCCAACCTGTTTCGCAGCCTTGTCGGCACCAGCCGTGCGATCCAGCACGTGCGCCAGATGATGCAGCAAGTGGCCGATACCGACGCCAGCGTATTGATCCTCGGCGAGTCCGGTACCGGCAAGGAAGTGGTCGCACGCAACCTGCACTATCACTCCAAACGC
Source organism: Pseudomonas sp. R9.37 (assembly GCF_963878885.1). Classification (NCBI taxonomy): domain Bacteria; kingdom Pseudomonadati; phylum Pseudomonadota; class Gammaproteobacteria; order Pseudomonadales; family Pseudomonadaceae; genus Pseudomonas; species Pseudomonas sp. R9.37. Next base: position 434,131 of record NZ_CAWNZA010000022.1, read on the forward strand.
CGCGACGGGCCTTTCGTGCCGGTCAACTGCGGGGCAATCCCGGCAGAATTGCTCGAAAGCGAGCTGTTCGGCCACGAGAAGGGCGCCTTTACCGGGGCGATCACCAGCCGTGCCGGGCGTTTCGAGCTGGCCAATGGCGGCACCCTGTTTCTTGACGAAATCGGCGACATGCCGCTGCCGATGCAGGTCAAGCTGTTGCGCGTGTTGCAGGAACGCACCTTCGAGCGCGTGGGCAGCAACAAGACCCAGAGCGTCGACGTGCGCATTATCGCGGCCACGCACAAAAACCTCGAAAGCATGATCGAGGTCGGCAGCTTCCGCGAAGACTTGTACTACCGCCTCAACGTATTTCCTATCGAGATGGCTCCGCTGCGCGAGCGCGTGGAAGACATCCCGCTGCTGATGAACGAACTGATTTCGCGCATGGAGCACGAAAAGCGCGGCTCGATTCGCTTCAACTCCGCCGCGATCATGTCCCTGTGCCGTCACGGCTGGCCGGGCAACGTCCGCGAGCTGGCCAACCTGGTCGAGCGCATGGCTATCATGCACCCGTACGGGGTGATTGGCGTGGTCGAGCTGCCAAAGAAATTCCGCTACGTCGACGACGAAGACGAGCAGTTGGTCGACAGCCTGCGCAGCGACCTGGAAGAGCGCGTGGCCATCAACGGCCATACGCCGGACTTCGGTTCCACCGCCATGCTGCCGCCCGAAGGCCTGGACTTGAAAGACTACCTCGGTAGCCTCGAACAAGGCCTGATCCAGCAGGCGCTGGACGATGCCAATGGCATTGTCGCGCGCGCCGCCGAGCGCCTGCGCATCCGTCGCACCACCCTGGTGGAGAAGATGCGCAAGTACGGCATGAGCCGTCGCGAAGGTGATGAACAGGCGGATGATTGACGCCTGTTTTTTAACTGACTGATATATAGGTCTATTTTTTTCGGCACGGGTATTGCTACAGCCCTCGCAACGTTCCGTTTAACTGACGGTCAGCCAGCGAGAGAGCATGATGCCCCACGCCGCCAAACTTTCTTCAGCCCCTGCTATTCCTGGGCTGGTTCCGTGCGCAGAGCCGTTGACCCGGCAGGGTCTTGAACAGGCGTTCTCGCAATTCAACCAGATGTCGAGCCAGCTGACCGACTCCTACAGTCTGCTGGAGGCGCGGGTCTCCGAGCTTAAAGGCGAGCTGGCAGTGGTCAGCGCCCAGCGCATGCAAGAGCTGGCCGAGAAAGAGCGTCTGGCCAACCGTCTACAAAACCTCCTCGACCTGTTGCCCGGCGGCGTAATCGTCATCGATGAAATGGGCCGTGTCCGCGAAGCCAACCCGGCCGCGCGTGACTTGCTGGGCGAGCCGTTGGAAGGCGAGCTGTGGCGCCACGTGATTACACGCTGCTTTGCGCCACGCGAAGACGACGGCCATGAAATTTCCCTCAAGGATGGCCGGCGCCTGTCCATCGCCACCCGTTCCCTGGACGCCGAGCCCGGCCAACTGGTGCTGCTCAACGACCTGACTGAAACCCGTCACTTGCAAGACCAGTTGGCGCGCCATGAGCGTTTGTCGTCGCTGGGGCGGATGGTCGCTTCTTTGGCGCATCAGATCCGCACGCCATTGTCGGCAGCGTTGATCTACGCCAGTCATTTGACTGATGAGCGACTGCCAGCCGCCACCCACCAGCGATTTGCCGGGCGCCTCAAGGAGCGCCTGCATGAATTGGAGCATCAGGTGCGCGACATGCTGGTGTTTGCCCGCGGCGAATTGCCGCTGACCGACCGCGTCACGCCATCGGCGCTGATGCAGTCGCTGCAAGCGGCAGCCGCCACGCATATCCAGGACGTCAATGTGCGCTGGCAGTGCGACAGCCACTTGGGCGAGTTGCTGTGCAACCGCGACACGCTGGTCGGCGCCTTGCTCAACTTGATCGAAAACGCCACCCAGGCCAGCGGCCCGGGTGCGCGGCTCAAAGTGCACCTCTATACCCGCGACCAAACCCTGCGCCTGTGCATCAGCGACAGCGGCAGCGGCATCGACCCGGTTGTGCTGCAACGCCTGGGCGAACCCTTTTTTACCACCAAGACCAACGGGACGGGCCTGGGCCTGACCGTGGTCAAGGCAGTGGCGCGTGCACATCAGGGAGAATTGCAACTGCACTCCCGGTTGGGGCGTGGCACCTGTGCATTGATGACCTTGCCGCTGTTTTCCAGCGCGGCAAGCGCGGAGTAAAAGGACTATGGCTATCAAGGTTTTATTGGTCGAAGACGACCGCGCCCTGCGTGAAGCATTGGCTGACACGCTGCTGTTGGCGGGCCATGACTACCGCGCGGTCGGTTCTGCCGAGGATGCCTTGGAGGCCGTTGAACAAGAGTCCTTCAGTCTGGTGGTCAGTGATGTGAACATGCCTGGCATGGACGGCCACCAGTTGCTTGGCCTGTTGCGCGCACGCCAGCCGCAACTGCCGGTGCTGCTGATGACGGCGCATGGCGCCGTCGAGCGGGCGGTGGACGCCATGCGCCAAGGGGCGGCGGATTACCTGGTCAAACCCTTCGAGCCCAAGGCGCTGATCGAGCTGGTCGCTCGGCATGCGCTGGGCGTGGTGTCGAATGCCGAGGGTGAAGGCCCGATTGCCTTCGAGCCGGCCAGCGCGCAGTTGCTGGAACTGGCAGCCCGGGTGGCGCGCAGCGATTCGACCGTGTTGATTTCCGGCGAGTCCGGCACCGGTAAAGAAGTGTTGGCGCGTTACATTCACCAGCAGTCGGGCCGCGCCAAACAACCGTTTATTGCGATCAACTGCGCGGCGATTCCCGACAACATGCTCGAAGCCACGCTGTTCGGCCATGAAAAGGGCTCGTTCACCGGCGCTATCGCGGCGCAGGCCGGCAAGTTCGAACAGGCCGACGGTGGCACCATCCTGCTCGACGAAATTTCGGAAATGCCCCTGGGCCTGCAAGCCAAGCTGCTGCGGGTGCTGCAGGAGCGCGAAGTCGAGCGCGTCGGTGCGCGCAAGCCCATCCAGCTGGACATCCGCGTGGTCGCCACCACCAACCGCGACCTCGCGGGTGAAGTGGCGGCAGGGCGCTTTCGTGAAGATTTGTTCTACCGGCTCTCGGTGTTCCCGCTGGCCTGGCGCCCGTTGCGTGAGCGCCCGGCGGACATCATTCCGTTGGCCGAGCGCTTGCTGAACAACCACGTCAAAAAAATGAAGCATGCCCAGGCGCGGCTGTCGGCCGAAGCCCAGGCCTGCCTGATCGGCTACCCATGGCCTGGCAATGTGCGGGAGCTGGACAATGCCATCCAGCGCGCGCTGATTTTGCAGCAGGGCGGGTTGATTCAGCCGCAGGACTTCTGCCTGGCCATGGGCAGTGGCGCGGCGCCGTTGCCGAGCCTGGCGCCGGCACCGGTGGTCGTGGCTGAAGCCGAGTCTGGCGGCGCCCTGGGCGACGACCTGCGTCGCCGCGAATTCCAGATGATCATCGACACCCTGCGTGCCGAACGCGGCCGCCGCAAGGAAGCCGCCGAGCGCCTGGGCATCAGCCCGCGCACCTTGCGCTACAAGCTGGCGCAGATGCGCGATGCGGGGATGGATGTCGAAGCCTACCTGTTCGCGACCTGACAAATCGCTGTCTTAGAAATACTCAGGCTGACAGGGTTTGTCGCCTTTTCTTACGAATAGCCACGGAGCTGGCACCCTTGTTGCTACCACCCCTAGTAACCGCTGCGTAGTGTCAAAAAATTGCGGGTCGTCGGAGAGAGAAGGTCATGAGCCAGGGTATTGAGTTCAATCGGTTGATGTTGGATATGCGCTCCATGCAAATGGATGCCATGGCTCAACCGAAATCCGTCGCGCCAGCGCCGGAATTGGGCCAAAGCAGTTTTGCCGACATGCTCGGTCAGGCAATCAACAAAGTCAGTGATACCCAGCAAGCCTCGAATCAGTTGGCTACCGCCTTCGAGATCGGCAAAAGCGGCGTGGACCTCACCGATGTGATGGTCGCTTCGCAAAAGGCCAGCGTTTCCTTTCAGGCCTTGACTCAAGTGCGTAACAAGTTGGTTCAGGCTTATCAAGACATCATGCAGATGCCGGTTTAAGGACGAGATTTAAGTCATGGCAGAAGCAGTCGTGGACAACGTACCCGCCAAGGCAGACGGCAAGCCGCCGCTGTTTGGCCTGTCGTTCCTGGAAAACCTTTCCGAAATGACCATGTTGCGTCAGGTGGGCCTGATGGTCGGCCTGGCTGCCAGCGTGGCGATTGGTTTTGCCGTGGTGCTGTGGTCGCAGCAACCTGATTACCGCCCGTTGTACGGCAGCCTGGCCGGGATGGATTCCAAGCAGATCATGGAAACCCTGGCCGCCGCCGACATCGCCTACACCGTGGAGCCCAATTCCGGGGCCTTGCTGGTCAAGGCCGATGACGTGGCGCGTGCGCGCATGAAGCTGGCGGCCGCCGGCGTTACGCCGTCCGACAGCAATATCGGTTTTGAAATTCTCGACAAGGACCAGGGCCTGGGCACCAGCCAGTTCATGGAAGCCACGCGCTACCGTCGTGGCCTGGAAGGCGAACTGGCACGCACCATCTCAAGCTTGAATAACGTCAAGGGTGCCCGCGTGCACCTGGCGATTCCGAAAAGCTCGGTGTTCGTGCGCGACGAGCGCAAGCCAAGCGCCTCGGTATTGGTCGAGCTGTTTTCCGGCCGCTCCCTGGAGCCTGGCCAGGTCCTGGCGATCATCAACCTGGTGGCCACCAGCGTTCCTGAGTTGAGCAAGTCGCAAATCACCGTGGTGGACCAGAAGGGCAACCTGCTGTCCGACCAGGCCGAGAACTCCGCGCTGACCCAGGCCGGCAAGCAGTTCGACTACAGCCGCCGCATGGAAAGCATGCTCACTCAGCGTGTGCATAACATTCTGCAGCCGGTGCTGGGCAACGACCGCTATAAAGCTGAGGTGTCTGCCGACGTGGACTTCAGCGCCGTCGAGTCGACCTCCGAGCAGTTCAACCCGGACCAGCCGGCGCTGCGCAGCGAGCAATCGACCAGCGAACAACGCACCGCCAGCAATGGCCCGCAAGGTGTGCCGGGTGCCCTGAGCAACCAGCCACCGGCCCCGGCCACGGCGCCGCAAACCACTGGTGGCGCGGCCGCGACGGCGGCTGCGATTCAGCCTGGTCAGCCACTGTTGGACGCCAACGGCCAGCAGATCATGGACCCGGCCACCGGCCAGCCGATGCTCGCGCCGTACCCGGCGGACAAGCGTAACCAGTCCACCAAGAACTTCGAACTCGACCGTTCCATCAGCCACACCAAGCAGCAGCAGGGCAAAATCAATCGCCTGTCGGTGTCGGTGGTGGTCGATGATCAGGTCAAGGTCAATGCCGCTGACGGCGCCGTCACCCGTGCGCCATGGAGCGCCGACGAATTGGCGCGCTTCACCCGCCTGGTGCAGGACGCCGTCGGTTTCGACGCCAGCCGTGGCGACAGCGTCAGTGTGATCAACATGCCGTTCTCCGCCGAGCGCGGCGAAGTGATCGCCGACCCGGCGTTCTACACGCAGCCGTGGTTCTGGGACATCGTCAAGCAAGTGCTGGGTGTGTTGTTCATCCTGGTGCTGGTATTCGGCGTGCTGCGCCCGGTGCTCAACAACATCACCGGCCATGGCAAGAAGCAGCTGGCATTGGCTGGCAGTGACGTCGAGCTGGGTGGCATGGGCGGCCTGGACGGCGAACTGGCCAACGACCGCGTCAGCCTTGGCGGCCCGCAAAGCATCCTGTTGCCAAGCCCGAGCGAAGGCTATGACGCGCAGTTGAACGCAATCAAGAGTCTGGTAGCAGAAGACCCGGGCCGTGTGGCTCAGGTCGTGAAAGAGTGGATTAACGCAGATGAATGATCGAGCCGCTGTTGCCAAGCTCACCAAAGTCGACAAAGCCGCCGTGTTGCTGCTGTCTTTGGGTGAGACCGACGCCGCACAAGTGCTGCGCCACATGGGCCCCAAAGAGGTTCAGCGCGTAGGCGTGGCCATGGCGCAAATGCGCAATGTGCACCGTGAGCAAGTCGAGCAGGTGATGAGCGAGTTCGTCGAGATCGTCGGCGACCAGACCAGCCTGGGCGTCGGCTCCGACAGCTACATTCGCAAGATGCTCACCTCGGCGCTGGGCGAAGACAAGGCCAACGGCCTGATCGACCGCATCCTGCTGGGTGGCAACACCAGTGGCCTGGACAGCCTCAAATGGATGGAGCCGCGCGCCGTTGCCGACGTGATCCGCTACGAGCACCCACAGATCCAGGCCATCGTCGTCGCCTACCTGGACCCGGATCAGGCCGGTGAAGTACTCGGCCACTTCGACCATAAAGTGCGCCTGGACATCATCCTGCGCGTGTCGTCGCTGAACACGGTGCAGCCGGCGGCATTGAAAGAACTCAACACCATCCTCGAGAAGCAGTTCTCGGGCAACTCGAATGCCTCGCGTACCACCTTGGGTGGCATCAAGCGCGCGGCCGATATCATGAACTTCCTCGACAGCTCGGTCGAAGGCCAGTTGATGGACTCGATCCGCGAGATCGACGACACCCTGTCCGGCCAGATCGAAGACCTCATGTTCGTGTTCAACAACCTCTCCGATGTCGACGACCGTGGCATCCAGGCGTTGCTGCGCGAAGTGTCTTCCGACGTACTGGTGCTGGCCCTCAAGGGGTCGGACGAAAACGTCAAAGAGAAGATCTTCAAGAACATGTCCAAGCGCGCCTCCGAGCTGTTGCGTGACGACCTGGAAGCCAAGGGCCCGGTGCGTGTCAGCGACGTGGAAACCGCCCAGAAGGAAATCCTCACCATTGCCCGCCGTATGGCCGAAGCCGGAGAAATCGTTCTCGGCGGGAAGGGCGGCGAAGAAATGATCTAAGGCGCCTCCCATGTCGAACAAAGATGAGACGCCCAGCGATCTGATTCGCGCACGGGATGTCGGCGGGTTCGACATCTGGTCGTTGCCCAGTTTCGATCCGCATGTGCCGGAACCTGAGCCAGAGCCGGTGATTGAAACACCGGCCGAAATGGAAGAAGTGCCGCTGGATGAAGTCCAGCCACTGACCCTCGAAGAATTGGAAGCCATCCGCCAGGAGGCCTACAACGAGGGCTTCGCGGCGGGTGAAAAAGACGGTTTTCGCAGCACCACCCTCAAAGTCCGCCAAGAAGCCGAGGAGGCGCTGAGCGTCAAGCTCGCCAGCCTGGAGCGCTTGATGGGCAACCTGTTCGACCCGATCGCCGAACAGGATTCGCAGTTGGAAAAATCCATGGTCGGGCTGGTCGAGCACATCGCGCGCCAAGTGATCCAGCGCGAGCTGGTGCTTGATTCCAGCCACATCGAAAGCGTGATGCGCGAAGCCCTCAAGCTGCTGCCATTGGGCGTCGGCAATGTGCGGCTGTACATCAATCCGCAGGATTTCGAACAGGTCAAAGCCCTGCGCGAGCGCCATGAAGAAACCTGGCGTATTGTCGAGGACGCGGCGCTGCTGCCCGGTGGTTGCCGTGTCGAAACCGAGCACAGCCGCATCGATGCCACGGTGGAAACCCGCATCAGCCAGATCATGGCGAAAATGTTCGATCAATTGCATGAACAGTCCCTGCACCCGGCCGAGCCTGATATGAGCGTGGACCTGGACGCCGCCGATGCGCCTTGAACGCACCAGCTTCGCCAAGCGCCTGAGCGGCTACACCGAAGCCACCGAACTGCCCGGCCAGCCGATCCTCGAAGGGCGCCTGCTGCGCATGGTCGGCCTGACCCTTGAAGCCGAAGGCCTGCGTGCCGCCATGGGCAGCCGCTGCCTGGTGATCAACGACGACAGCTACCACCCGGTGCAGGTCGAAGCCGAAGTGATGGGCTTTTCCGGCAGCAAGATTTTCCTGATGCCGGTCGGCAGCCTGGCGGGCATCGCCCCCGGCGCCCGCGTGGTGCCACTGGCCGATACCGGCCGCCTGCCGATGGGCATGAGCATGCTCGGCCGCGTGCTGGACGGCGCCGGTCGCGCGTTGGACGGCAAAGGCGGCATGAAGGCCGAAGACTGGGTGCCGATGGATGGCCCGACCATCAACCCGCTCAACCGCAACCCGATCAGCGTGCCGCTGGACGTGGGCATTCGCAGCATCAACGGTTTATTGACGGTCGGCCGCGGCCAGCGTCTGGGCCTGTTTGCCGGTACCGGCGTGGGTAAGTCGGTGTTGCTCGGCATGATGACGCGCTTTACCGAGGCCGACATTATCGTGGTCGGGCTGATCGGCGAGCGGGGCCGTGAAGTCAAGGAATTCATCGAGCACAGCCTCGGTGAAGAAGGCCTCAAGCGTTCCGTCGTCGTCGCCTCGCCTGCGGACGATGCGCCGCTGATGCGTTTGCGCGCGGCCATGTACTGCACACGCATTGCCGAATATTTTCGCGACAAGGGCAAGAATGTCCTGTTGCTGATGGACTCGCTCACGCGCTTCGCCCAGGCCCAGCGGGAAATCGCCCTGGCCATCGGCGAACCGCCGGCCACCAAAGGCTACCCGCCGTCAGTGTTCGCCAAGCTGCCCAAGCTGGTTGAACGCGCCGGTAATGCCGAGGCCGGCGGCGGTTCGATCACGGCGTTCTACACCGTGTTGTCCGAAGGCGATGACCAGCAAGACCCGATTGCCGACTCGGCGCGCGGCGTGCTCGACGGCCACATCGTGCTGTCGCGGCGTTTGGCCGAAGAAGGGCACTACCCGGCCATCGATATCGAAGCGTCGATCAGCCGGGTGATGCCGGCGGTGGTGACGCCGGAGCACATGGCCCGCGCGCAGCATTTCAAGCAACTGTGGTCGCGCTATCAGCAAAGCCGCGACTTGATCAGCGTGGGCGCCTACGTGGCCGGCGGTGATCGCGAAACCGACCTGGCGATTGCCCTGCAACCGCAGCTGGTGACCTACCTGCGCCAGGGTCTCAACGACAAGATCAGCATGGGCGAAAGCGAAGCGCACCTGGGCTCGATCTTTGCCCCGGCGCCAGGCGGTTAAGCCATGGCCAGCACCCGTTCCTCGCGCCTGGCGCCAGTGGTGGACATGGCGGAGAAGGCCGAAAAAACCGCCGCGCAACGCCTGGGCTACTTTCAGGGGCAGGTGCGCCTGGCGGAAAGCAAGCTCGGCGACCTGGAGCGCTTTCGCGGCGAATACCAGCAGCAATGGATCGAGCGCGGCAGCAAGGGCGTTTCCGGCCAATGGCTGATGGGTTACCAGGGTTTCCTCAACCAGCTGGAAACCGCCGTAGGCCAACAGCGCCAGAGCCTGGCCTGGCACCAGAACAACCTCGATAAAGCCCGCGAGGCGTGGCAGGCGGCGTTTGCCCGGGTCGAAGGTTTGCGCAAGCTGGTGCAGCGCTACATCGATGAAGCGCGGGCGATTGAAGACAAGCGCGAACAAAAGCTGCTCGACGAGCTGTCACAGCGACTACCGCGCCAATCACAGTACTAACGGCCACCACCGGCCCACTGTGGGAGCCGGGCTTGCCCGCGAGGCAGACACCGAGGTGGATCAGGCATACCGCAGTGATGCTATCGCAGGCAAGCCAGCCCCCCCACATTTGATTGGCTGTGTTGCCCATACCCCGATCACCTGCTAAACCTTGTTGCACATTGCCAATGACAAGGAAGCAGTCGCATGTCAGTCGTGTCAGAAGTGTCCCTGGACGGGAAAAAATTGACGATTACCGTCAAAGGGCGATTCGATTTCGGTAGCCACCAGGCCTTTCGTGATGCCTACGAGCGGTTCTACAAGGTGCCCGAGGTCTACGTGGTGGACCTCAAAGACACCACCTACATGGACAGCTCGGCCCTGGGCATGTTGCTGCTGTTGCGTGACCATGCCGGTGGCGACAATGCCGAAGTCCAGGTGATCAACAGCAACTCCGATGTGCGCAAGATCCTCGCCATTTCCAACTTTGACAAACTGTTCGATCTCAGTTGAGCAGCCTGGCCCCGGTCCTGGAACCGCTGACCATCCTGATCGCCGAAGACAGCGCTGCCGACTTGCTGTTGCTGTCGACCATCATTCGGCGTCAGGGGCATCAAGTACTCACCGCCACCAACGGCGCGCAAGCGGTCGAGCTGTTTACCCGCGAGCGCCCGCAACTGGTGTTGATGGACGCGTTGATGCCGGTGATGGACGGCTTTGAAGCCGCGCGGCGCATCAAGCAGCTTGCCGGTGAGGCGCTGGTTCCGATCATCTTCCTGACCTCGCTGCGCGAAAGCGAGGCGCTGGCCCAGTGCCTGGACGCGGGCGGCGATGACTTCCTGCCCAAGCCCTACAACCAGTTGATCCTGGCAGCGAAAATCAACGCCATGGACCGCCTGCGCCGGCTGCAGGCCACGGTCTTGCAGCAGCGTGACCAGATTGCCAGGCACCACGACTACCTGCTGCACGAGCAGCGCGCGGCCAAGGCGGTGTTCGATAAGGTGGCGCATTCGGGCTGCATCAATGCGGCGCCGAACATTCGTTACCTGCAATCGCCCTACGCCCTGTTCAATGGCGACCTGCTGCTGGCGGCGTACACACCCTCCGGCGACATGCATGTTTTGCTCGGCGACTTCACCGGCCATGGCCTGCCGGCCGCCGTGGGGGCCATGCCCCTGGCGGAAGTGTTCTACGGCATGACCGCCAAGGGCTACGGCCTGGCGCAGACCCTGCGCGAGATGAACGCCAAGCTCAAACGCATCCTGCCGGTGGACATGTTCTGCTGCGCCACGCTGCTGTGTCTGAGCGCCCAGCGGCGCGTGGTGGAGGTGTGGAACGGCGGGATGCCCGAAGGCTATGTGCATGAAGTCGCCACGGGCAAGCGCACGCCGCTGGTGTCGCGGCACCTGCCACTGGGTGTGTTGTCGGCACAGGCGTTCGATGACGGCACCGAGGTCTGGCCCATGGCGCTGGGCGATCGGGTGTTTTTGCTCTCCGACGGCGTGCTCGACACGGCTGACACCAATGACCAGCTGTTTGGCGCCGAGCGCTTGCAGCAGGTGTTCGCGGCCAACCGCGAGCCCGACCGGTTATTCGAAGACATCGAGCGGGCGCTGGCGGCGTTTCGCGGCCAGGCGCGCGATGACGTCAGCATGGTGGAAATCACCTTGCAGGCCGGCCAGCCGTTGCGCGCGGCCGAGCCCGTCTACGCCGACAGCGGGCAGTCGTGCCCGCTGGATTGGTCGGTGAGTTTCGAATTCCGTGCGCAGACCCTCAAAAGCTACAACCCGCTGCCGTATCTGCTGCAGTTGCTGCTGGAGATTCACGGTCTGCGCGGGCAGAGCGGGGCGCTTTACAGTGTGATGGCCGAGTTGTATTCCAACGCGCTGGAGCATGGTGTGCTGGAGTTGGATTCGCGCCTCAAGCGAGATGCCCAGGGGTTCGCCGACTATTACCGCCAGCGCAATGAGCGGCTGGGGCAGTTGAACAGCGGTTACGTGCGGGTGCATGTGCAGGTGGTGCCGACCGCCACGGGCGGCAAAATGACGCTGCGCATTGAGGACAGCGGTCCGGGGTTTGACGTGGAACAGGTGCTGGCGCGGCCGATGGATGTCGACCGTCTGTCTGGCCGCGGCTTGAGCCTGGTGCGCCAGTTGAGCAGCGATGTACGCTGGTCCGATGGCGGGCGCAGTGTGTGCGTGGAGTTTTGCTGGGGGGCTCTGGCATAATCCGCCGATTCTTGATCAAGGAGCGAACAAGTGGCTGAGATTCATCTGGACCCCGATGTGTTGTCGGGTTTGCAGGAAGTGATGGAAGGCGAGTACCCGAAACTGCTGGATACCTTCCTTGACGATTCGCAGAAGCGTGTCGAAGCGTTGCGCAAGGCTCGCGACGATGCCAAGGCGCTGGGACGGATCGCGCATAGCTTCAAGGGCAGCAGCGGTAACCTGGGGGCGGTGCGGTTGGCAGAACTTTGCCGCCGGCTCGAAGACGGCTCTGCGCAACTGACACGCGTGGACCTGGATGAACTGGTAGACGAAATCGACCAGGAGTTCGCGCTGGTTCGGCCTTTGTACGAACACGAGCGTCAGCGTTTTCAGCTGTGATTGAGGGTTCGAGGTAAACCTGGCCCAACTCTTGCTCTACCTCTGGTTACTGCATCCCCGATCCCAGTGCAGTGGAGACCCTTACCTATGCCAGTCGCCCCCAATTCGCTTCTTCAGGCTGCCGCTGCGGCCAAGCCTCAAGCGCCGGCCGCCACCCCTTCGGTAGCGGCTGCGGACCCACGAGGCAAGGGCCCTGGCTTCGCGCAAGTGTTTGCAAACCAAAGCCCGAAACCGACGCTCAAGAGCGACGATGCCCCGGCCAAAGTCACGCGTGACAAGCCCTCGGACACCCCATCCAGGCCGGCTGCAGGCAACGATAAGCCTGCCGCCAGCAAGCCGGCCGTTGCCGATAGCGGCAATCCCTTGCCTGCCAAGCCGCCGGCCAAATCCGACGACAGCGCCAGCAATGACGACGACAAAACCGCCGACCCGGCGGTGGCGCAGCAGCCTCCGGTCGATCCCGTGGTTGACCCGGCAGTGGTCGCCGCGGTCACACCGGTCCCCGTGCCGGTGCCGGTGCCGGTGGAAACGCCGGCACCTGTAGCCGCCAAGGACGATAAGGCCCAGCCAGTCGTCGCGCCCGCTGTGGCAGCCACCGATGACGCCAAACAGCCGGCTTTCGACCCGGAGGCGGATCCGCTGGACGCGATGCCTGCCGTGCGCCTGGCGATGGAGCAGGGCGGTCACGTCTCGGCCAGTAGCCAGACGCCGCAGAAAACCGCACCGACCACCACGCAGGATCAGCCGACCGCTGCGCAGAGCTTTGCTGCGGGCCTGGCGACTATGGTCGATCAGCAAGCCACCAAGGACAGCACTGACCAGGGCGGCGACAAAGCCTTCAACGGGTTGATCGAAGGTGGCCTCAAGGATTTGAAAGACGCCAGCAGCGACACCCGCGTGGATGATTTCGCCAACCGCCTCGCTGCACTGACCCAGGCCGCCACGCCGAAAACCGCGAATGCCTTGCCACCGGTTGCGAATGCGCCGCTGGCCATGCACCAGAGCGGCTGGACCGAGGAAGTGGTCAACCGCGTGATGTACCTGTCCAGTGCCAACCTCAAGTCGGCAGAAATTCAGTTGCAGCCGGCAGAGTTGGGGCGCCTGGACATCAAGGTCAACATGACCGCGGACCAGCAGGCCCAAGTCACGTTCATGAGCGGTCACGCCGTGGTGCGTGAAGCACTGGAAAGCCAGTCCGGCCGTCTGCGCGAGATGTTTGCCCAGCAAGGCATGGGGCAGGTCGACGTCAACGTCTCGGATCAGTCGCGTGGGTGGCAGGGGCAGGGCCAGGATCAACAGCAGCAGAACCAGGCGCGCGGCGTGAGTGGCAGCGGCGGGCGGGGTGATGGCGGGGATGCCGGTGATCACGCTGAGGTGGCGGCAGCGGTCGCGCCAGTGACCCAGACAGTGATCGGCTCCAGCGCCGTTGATTACTACGCCTGACCCCTGTTGAAACCCGATCGATGTGGGAGCTGGCTTGCCTGCGATGGTGGTGTATCAGTCACACAGATGTGAGCTGAGCCACCGCCATCGCAGGCAAGCCAGCTCCCACATTTGATATGGGGTGTTCGCGCTTACCGGGTTAGCTGACAACTCTGGCATAACACTTGCTCTTGCCTTTCCGTAGATCTATGAATCCCAGAATAGTGACGGATTATTGGCATGGCGAAGAGCGACGACGCAGCAACTCCCCCCGCAGGCAAAGGCAAGCTCAAGCTTATCCTGCTGATCGTGCTGGGCCTGCTCCTGGCCATCGGCGCCTCGATTGGCGGCACCTGGTTCATCATGCACAGCAGTGCAAGCAAGCCGGCACCCGCCGCCGAAACCGCCAGTAACGTCAAGCAACCGGCAATCTTCGAACCGATGCTGCCGGCCTTTGTTGCCAACTTCAATCAGAACGGCCGTCAACGCTACCTGCAGGTGAGCATCACCTTGCTGGCGCGTAACCAGGCGGACCTGGATGCGCTCAAAGTGCACATGCCGGTGATCCGCAACAACCTGGTGATGCTGTTCTCCGGGCAGAGCTTCGACAGCCTGGCGACCCCGGTCGGCCAGGAAATGCTGCGCCAGAAGGTCACTGCCAGCGTGCAGGAAGTGGCCCAGAAAGAGCTCGGCAAAGTCGTGGTCGAGCAGGCGCTCTTCACTAACTTCGTATTGCAGTAGGATCACGACATGGCCGTGCAAGACCTGCTGTCCCAGGATGAAATCGATGCGCTGTTGCATGGCGTCGACGATGGTCTGGTACAGACCGAAATGGCTGCCGAACCCGGCAGCGTCAAAAGTTATGACCTCACCAGCCAGGATCGCATCGTCCGTGGACGCATGCCGACGCTGGAAATGATCAATGAACGTTTCGCCCGCTACACCCGTATCAGCATGTTCAACATGCTGCGCCGTTCGGCGGACGTGGCCGTGGGCGGCGTGCAGGTGATGAAATTTGGCGAGTACGTGCACTCGCTGTACGTGCCCACCAGCCTCAACCTGGTCAAGATCAAGCCGTTGCGCGGCACCGCGCTGTTCATCCTCGACGCCAAGCTGGTGTTCAAGCTGGTGGACAACTTCTTCGGCGGCGACGGCCGTCACGCCAAGATCGAAGGCCGTGAATTCACCCCGACCGAATTGCGCGTAGTGCGCATGGTGCTCGAGCAAGCCTTCATCGACTTGAAGGAAGCCTGGCAGGCGATCATGGAAGTCAACTTCGAGTACATCAACTCGGAAGTGAACCCGGCCATGGCCAACATCGTCGGCCCCAGCGAAGCCATTGTGGTCTCCACCTTCCACATCGAACTCGATGGCGGCGGCGGCGACCTGCACGTGACCATGCCGTACTCGATGATCGAGCCGGTGCGCGAAATGCTCGACGCCGGTTTCCAGTCCGACCTGGACGACCAGGACGAGCGTTGGGTCAAGGCCCTGCGCGAAGACCTGCTCGACGTCGACGTACCTCTGAGCGCCACTGTGGCCCGTCGCCAGCTACGTCTGCGGGATATTTTGCACATGCAGCCGGGGGACGTGATTCCCGTGGAATTGCCGGAAGAACTGATCATGCGTGCCAACGGCGTGCCGTCGTTCAAGGTCAAGCTGGGTTCGCACAAAGGCAACCTGGCGTTGCAAGTGATCGAACCGATCAACCGCCGCTGATCAACAATTATTTTTGCTTCGCCGAGGACATGTAATGGCTACCGAACACGAAAACACTTCCGCCGAAGACCAGGCCCTGGCTGACGAGTGGGCTGCAGCGCTGGAAGAAACCGGCGATGTCGGCCAGGACGACATCGACGCGCTGCTGGCCGCCGACGCCGCCACCGCGCCGGCCGGCAAGCGCCTGCCGATGGAAGAATTCGGCAGCGTGCCGAAGAACAACGACCCGGTGACCCTCGACGGTCCGAACCTGGATGTGATCCTCGACATTCCGGTGTCGATTTCCATGGAAGTGGGCAGCACCGAAATCAACATCCGCAACCTGTTGCAGCTCAACCAGGGTTCTGTGATCGAACTCGACCGCCTGGCCGGTGAGCCGCTGGACGTGCTGGTCAACGGCACCCTGATCGCCCACGGCGAGGTGGTGGTGGTCAACGAGAAGTTCGGCATCCGCCTGACGGACGTGATCAGCCCAAGCGAACGCATCAAGAAGTTGCGCTGATATGAAGTATTCGATGGCGGGACTGTTTCTGGCGCTGCCATTGAGCGCCCTGGCGGCTGAGCCGGTTGCCCAAGCGGCGGCTGCGGCCCCCGTGGTCAGCAGCGGCATCGGCGGGCAATTGACCCAGTTGGTGCTGGGCCTGTTGCTGGTGGTCGGTCTGATTTTCGTGCTGGCCTGGTTGATGCGCCGCGTGCAGCGTATCGGCCCGGGCAATGGCCAGGTCATCGAGATGATCGGCTCGCGCGCCCTCGGCCCGCGTGATCGTCTGGTGCTGGTGCAAGTCGGCGAAGAGCAGATTCTGCTCGGCATCACGCCTGGCCGTATCACCCCGTTGCATGTGCTCAAGTCGCCGGTGGAAGTGGCCAAGACCGAGGCCGCCACGCCAGAATTCGCCCAGCGCCTGATGGAGTTGCTGGGCAAGGATCAGAAGGATAAGAAGTAATGCGCGTTTTATTGACGCTCATGCTGTTGCTGGCCGCGCCACTGGCGTTTGCGGCCGACCCGTTGTCGATCCCGGCAATCACGCTGGGCACCAACGCCGCCGGCGCTCAGGAATACTCGGTCAGCCTGCAGATCCTGCTGATCATGACCGCGCTGAGTTTTATTCCGGCGTTTGTCATGCTGATGACCAGCTTTACGCGGATCATCATCGTCTTTTCGATTTTGCGTCAGGCCCTGGGCCTGCAGCAGACGCCGTCGAACCAGATCCTCACCGGCATGGCCTTGTTTTTGACGCTGTTCATCATGGCGCCGGTGTTCGACAAGGTGAACCAGCAAGCCCTGCAACCCTATCTGGCGGAAAAACTCAGCGCCCAGGATGCGATCGACAAGGCCCAGGGCCCGATCAAGGACTTCATGCTGTCGCAAACCCGCTCCAGCGACCTTGAGCTGTTCATGCGCTTGTCCAAGCGCACCGACATCGCCACGCCGGATCAGGCGCCGCTGACCATCCTGGTGCCGGCGTTTGTCACTTCCGAGCTCAAGACCGCGTTCCAGATTGGCTTCATGATCTTCATCCCGTTCCTGATCATCGACCTGGTGGTGGCGAGCGTGCTGATGGCCATGGGCATGATGATGCTCTCGCCACTGATTATTTCGTTGCCATTCAAGATCATGCTGTTTGTGCTGGTGGACGGCTGGGCGCTGATTATCGGCACGCTGGCCAGCAGTTTCGGCGGAGTTTAGCGCCATGACCCCAGAAGTAGCGGTCGACCTGTTCCGTGAAGCGCTGTGGCTGACCACCATGATGGTCGCCGTGCTGGTGGTGCCGAGCCTGTTGGTCGGCCTGCTGGTGGCGATGTTCCAGGCCGCGACCCAGATCAACGAACAAACCTTGAGCTTCCTCCCGCGGTTGCTGGTGATGCTGATCACCTTGATCGTCGCCGGCCCGTGGCTGGTGCAAACCTTCATGGAATACATCCTGCAGCTGTACGGCAGTATTCCGCAGTTGATCGGCTGACCGCATGCAATCTGTGCTGGCACTGACCGACACCCAGATCAGCACCTGGGTGGCGTCTTTCATCTTGCCGATGTTCCGCGTCACGGCGGTGCTGATGACCATGCCGGTGTTCGGCACCACCCTGGTTCCGCGGCGTATCCGCCTGTATTTCGCCTTTGCCATTACCGTCGTGATCGTGCCCGGCCTGCCGCCGATGCCGCCGGTGAATGCGCTGGACCTGAGTGCCTTGCTGCTGATCGCCGAGCAGATATTGATTGGCGCGCTGCTGGGCTTTTCGCTGACATTGTTCTTCCAGGCGTTTGTAATCGCCGGGCAAATCATCTCGATCCAGATGGGCATGGGCTTTGCGTCCATGGTCGACCCTACCAACGGCGTGTCGGTGGCGGTAATCGGGCAATTCCTGACCATGCTGGTGACCTTGCTGTTCCTGGCCATGAACGGCCACCTGGTGGTGTTTGAGGTCATGACCGAAAGCTTCACCACCTTGCCGGTGGGCTCGGGGTTGGTGGTCAGTCACTTCTGGGAACTGGTGGGGCGCCTGAGCTGGGTGTTGGGCGCGTCGCTGTTGCTGGTGTTGCCGGCAATCACCGCGCTGTTGGTGGTCAACATCGCGTTCGGCGTAATGACGCGCGCGGCGCCGCAACTGAACATTTTCTCGATTGGTTTCCCGCTGACCCTGGTGCTGGGCATGGGGATTTTCTGGATCGGCATGGCCGACATTCTCAATCAGTATCAACCGCTGGCGACCGACGCCTTGCAGTTCTTACGTGATCTGGCACGGGCGCGTTGAGCCATGGCCGAGAGCGAGAGTGGTCAGGACAAAACAGAAGACCCCACGGAGAAACGCAAAAAGGACTCCAGGGAAAAGGGTGAGATTGCGCGCTCCAAAGAGCTCAATACCCTCGCCGTGATGCTTGCCGGTTCCGGTGGCCTGTTGATTTACGGCGGTGGTTTGGCACTGGACATGATGGAGCTGATGAAGCTCAACTTTTCCTTGCCGCGCGAGGTGCTGCTCAGCCCCGGCGCCATGGGCCAATACCTGCTGCACTCGGGCAAGATCGCGATTCTGGCGGTGCAGCCAGTGCTCATCACCTTGTTGCTGGCGGCCTTGATCGGGCCGGTGTCCCTCGGTGGCTGGCTCTTTGCCGCCGGCAGCATGGCGCCCAAGTTCAGCCGGATGAACCCCGGGCCTGGGCTCAAGCGTATGTTTTCCACCAAGGCGCTGGTGGAACTGCTCAAGGCGCTGGCCAAATTCATCCTGATTCTGTTTGTGGCGCTGACGGTGTTGTCGTCCGACATCGACGACTTGCTGCGCATCGCCCATGAGCCGCTGGAGTCGGCGATCATCCACAGCGTGCAGGTGGTGGGCTGGAGCGCGCTGTGGATGGCCTGCGGGTTGATCATCATCGCCGCCGTGGATGCGCCGATCCAGCTGTGGGAAAGCCACAAGAAACTGCTGATGACCAAGCAGGAGGTGCGTGACGAGCACAAGGACCAGGAAGGTCGCCCTGAGGTCAAGCAGCGCATTCGCCAGCTGCAGCGCGAAATGTCCCAGCGCAAGATGATGGCGGCGGTGCCGGATGCCGACGTCGTCATCACCAACCCGACTCACTACGCCGTGGCCCTCAAGTACGACCCGGAGAAGGGCGGCGCGCCGATGCTGTTGGCCAAGGGCAGCGACTTTACGGCGCTGAAAATCCGCGAAATTGCCGTGGCCAACGACATCCTGTTGCTGGAGTCGCCGGAATTGGCGCGGTCGATCTTCTACTCCACCGACCTCGACCAGGAAATTCCGGCGGGCTTGTACCTGGCCGTGGCGCAGGTGTTGGCCTATGTCTATCAGATCCGCCAATACCGCGCGGGCAAGGGCAAGCGGCCTGACCCGCTCAAGGATCTGCCGATCCCGCCGGATTTGCGCCGCGATTCCTGATTCTGAATGGTTAGCGAGCGGCTTCTTGTGGCAAGCGGGCTTGCCCCGCGTTGGGCTGCGCAGCCGCCCCAATTGGCCACCGCATTCCCTCAGACCCACTGCAGCATCCGGTTTCAGGGCCGCTTCGCAGCCCCGCGCGGGGCAAACCCGCTCGCTACAAAAACTTCTGCTCGCCGCGATACGTTCGTCGCGCCATCGGCTACCACTCGTCGTTAACCCCCGTCTACCTGTCAACTCTGACAGTAGCCAGCGCCGCCTGCTCGCGGTTCCATGGCGGCACACTGCACACAGGTCGTTGTAGAGATGCAGAGGGAGCGGTAATGGAAGCGGTAACGGGCACGATCAAATCCTATAGCCGGAAAACCGGGGAAGGCTTGATTGCACTGGATGGCGGCGATGAGCCGGTGCACGTGGATCTCAAGAGTTCGTGCGGGGTTTGGTTGAAAAAGGGCCTGCGGGTGCAATTTGCGAGGATCCATCGGCCCAAGGGCGTCTTCGCGGCGCATATCAAGATTATCTAGCGACCCGTGCGGGTCATGGAACCCGATCCAAGGAGAGCGGCAATGGCAACAGGCACAGTGAAGTGGTTTAACGCGGAGAAGGGGTTTGGTTTCATTACTCAGGATGGGGGCGGGTCTGACGTGTTCGTTCACTTTTCGGCCATCGTCAGTGAGGGGTTCAAGACGCTTGAAGAAGGTAAAAAAGTGAAATTCGACGTCGCCCAGGGGGCGAAAGGGCCGCAGGCTGAGCACGTTGAAGTCCTTTAGGCACAGGTTTTCGGTGCTGATGCTGTCGGCGAGAGTGAAGAATACGGTCGGGGAGCGGTGTACGAAGACTAGAGAGCGAGTTTCCTAGGACAACCCCACAACCGTGTCGGAAATTTCCTCGATAGCAGCAGATGTACACAAATCCAATGTGTGAGCGGGCTTGCTCGCGAAAGCGGTGTGTCATTCAGCAATGTTCAAACTGAACCACCGCCTTCGCGAGCAAGCCCGCTCCCACATTTCTGAATCGATTGACACCCGGAAGGCTCGATCGCTTGTGAGGTGATCTACGCCTCAAAGCAAAAGTTGGAAGGCTTCTTGCAATACCGCCTTCAGGACGCGCTTCAGCGTCAAAACTTTGCTTCAAGGAACACGAGGAATACCGGTGGTAGATCGCTCTCAAATGCTCAACACGGCCCGTGGCACCCTGACTGATCTGTCGCGGGGCAACCTGGGTGTGCCGTTGTTGTTGCTGGTGATGCTGGCAATGATGATGTTGCCGATGCCGCCGTTCCTGCTCGACGTGTTTTTCACCTTCAACATTGCCCTGTCCGTCGTCGTGCTGCTGGTCTGCGTGTACGCCCTGCGGCCGCTGGATTTCGCGGTATTCCCCACCATCCTGCTGATTGCGACCCTGCTGCGCCTGGCGCTGAACGTGGCGTCCACGCGGGTGGTGATGCTCCACGGCCAGGACGGCCATGCCGCCGCCGGTAAGGTGATCCAGGCGTTCGGTGAAGTGGTGATCGGCGGTAACTACGTGGTCGGTATCGTGGTGTTCGCGATCCTGATGATCATCAACTTCGTGGTGGTGACCAAGGGTGCCGGGCGGATTTCCGAGGTGAGCGCGCGCTTTACCCTCGACGCCATGCCCGGCAAACAAATGGCGATCGACGCCGACCTCAACGCCGGCCTGATCGACCAGGGCCAGGCCAAGGCCCGTCGTCTGGAAGTGGCGCAGGAAGCCGAGTTCTACGGTTCCATGGACGGCGCGAGCAAATTCGTGCGCGGTGACGCCATCGCCGGCCTGTTGATTCTGTTCATCAACCTGATCGGCGGCATGGCGGTTGGTATCTTCCAGCACGGCATGAGCTTCGGCGATGCGGGCAAGGTGTACGCCTTGCTGACCATCGGTGACGGTTTAGTGGCGCAATTGCCATCACTGTTGTTATCCACAGCCGCCGCGATCATGGTGACCCGTGCTTCGGGCTCCGAAGACATGGGCAAACAGATCAGCCGCCAGATGTTTGCCTCGCCCAAGGCGCTGGCCGTGGCCGCCGGCATCATGGCGATCATGGGCATCGTGCCGGGCATGCCGCATATCTCGTTCCTGAGCATGGCGGCCATGGCCGCTGGCGGCGCGTACCTGTTCTGGCGCAAGCAAAACCTGGTCAAGGTGCAGGCCCAGCAGGAGATCGCCCGCCAGCAGGACCTGCTGCCGTCGCCGGCCCGCGCCCAGGAAACCAAGGAGCTGGGCTGGGATGACGTGACCCCGATCGACATGATCGGCCTGGAAGTCGGCTACCGCCTGATTCCGCTGGTAGACCGCAACCAGGGCGGCCAATTGCTGGCGCGGATCAAGGGCGTGCGCAAGAAGCTGTCCCAGGACTTGGGCTTCCTGATGCCCACCGTACACATTCGCGACAACCTCGACCTGGCGCCCAGCGCCTACCGCCTGACCCTGATGGGCGTGATCCTCGCCGAAGCCGAGATTTATCCCGACCGCGAACTGGCGATCAACCCCGGCCAGGTGTTCGGCACGCTCAACGGCATCACCGCCAAAGATCCGGCTTTTGGCCTGGAAGCGGTGTGGATCGAAGTCAGCCAGCGCAGCCAGGCGCAATCGCTGGGTTACACCGTGGTAGACGCCAGCACGGTGGTCGCCACGCACCTCAATCAGATTCTGTACAAGCACTCCCACGAGCTGATCGGCCACGAGGAAGTCCAGCAATTGATGGGTTTGCTGGCCAAAGCCTCGCCAAAACTGGCCGAAGAACTGGTGCCGGGCGTGCTCTCGCTGTCGCAATTGCTCAAGGTGTTGCAGGCCTTGCTCGCCGAACAGGTGCCGGTGCGCGACATTCGCAGCATCGCCGAGGCCATCGCGAACAACGCCGCCAAGAGTCAAGATACCGCCGCGCTGGTGGCGGCGGTGCGGGTCGGATTGTCCCGTGCAATCGTGCAAAGCATTGTAGGGATTGAGTCTGAGCTGCCTGTGATCACCTTGGAGCCAAGGTTGGAACAAATATTGCTCAATAGTATTCAGAAGGCAGGACAAGGCCAGGAAGAGGGCGTTCTGCTGGAGCCAAGCATGGCGGAAAAACTGCAGCGTTCATTGATTGAAGCCGCGCAGCGCCAGGAAATGGCGGGTCACCCGGTGATTCTGCTGGTGGCGGGCCCGGTCCGCGCGATGTTGTCGCGGTTTGGACGTCTGGCAGTGCCGAATTTGCACGTTTTGGCTTATCAGGAAATTCCTGACAACAAGCAAGTGACTATTGTCGCGACAGTAGGGCACAACGGCTGAGGTAGTGGGTTATGCAAGTTAAGCGTTTTTTCGCCGCCGATATGCGTCAGGCCATGAAACTGGTACGTGATGAGCTGGGCGCCGATGCCGCGATTATCGGAAACCGTCGTATTGCCGGCGGTGTCGAGCTGACGGCTGCCCTGGATTACACCCCCTCGGCGCTGGCGCCGCGTGTGCCGAACATGGAGCTCGAAGACGAGCTGCGCAAGACGGCCTCGCGGATTGTCTCGGCCCAGGCTGAATTGAGCATGCGTGGCGACAGCGATGCCAGCACCAACCGCCAGTTGTTCGCCGGCCTGCCGCTGACCGCTGCCGAGCCGCTGGTTGAACCGACCTTCAAAGAACCGCCACGTCCTGCAGCGCCGGCCCCGGCTGCCGCAGTCGACCAGCGCGTGTTCGACTCGATGCGCTTTGAACTCAACGGCCTGCGTGAGCTGCTCGAAGTGCAGCTGGGCTCGCTGGCGTGGAACCAGTTGCAAGGCAGCAAGCCGCAACAAGCCAACCTGTGGCGTCGCCTGCAACGCATCGGTCTGTCTGGCCCGTTGTCCCGCGACCTGCTGGCGCTGACCGCCGAAGTTGAAGAACCACGCCAGGCCTGGCGCATGTTGCTGGCGCACTTGGCACGCATGATCGTCACCCCGGAAATCGAACCCCTGGAAGAGGGCGGTGTGATTGCCATGGTCGGCCCGGCCGGCATGGGCAAGACCACCACCCTGGCCAAGCTGGCAGCGCGTTATGTGCTCAAGTACGGCGCGCAGAATATCGCGCTGGTGAGCATGGACAGCTACCGCATTGGCGCCCAGGAGCAGCTCAAGACCCTGGGTCGCATTCTCAATGTGACAGTGACCCACGTTGACCCGGGCCAGTCGCTGGCCAATGCCCTCGACCCGCTGCTGCGCAAGCGCGTGGTGCTGATCGACACCGCCGGCCTGCAAGCCAGTGACCCGGCGCTGCGCATGCAGCTCGAAAGCCTGGCCGGGCGTGGCATCAAGTCAAAAAATTACCTGGTGCTTGCAACCACCAGCCAGAAACAGGTTCTTACCGCTGCATATCACAGCTACAAGCGTTGCGGCCTGGCCGGTTGCATCCTCACCAAGCTCGATGAAACCGCGAGCCTGGGTGAAGTGCTGAGCCTGGCCATCAGTCATGAATTACCGGTCGCCTACCTGACCGACGGGCCGCGGATCCCGGATGATCTCCATCTGCCGCGCCGTCATCAGTTGGTCAGCCGTGCTGTCAGCGTGCAAATGCAAGAAGAGCCTAGCGAGGAAGCGATGGCCGATATGTTCGCCGACCTTTACCACAACCCCGCCAAACGGGTCGGTTAAGGCCAGGATGAACACCATGAAATGTATCTACATCGATGGTCTGCAAGCGATTCACGCGGCCAAGCCATGTAGCCTGCGTCTAAGCAAGACAAGGTAAAGAAATAAAATGGGCAGCATGCATCCCGTACAGGTGATCGCGGTGACCGGCGGCAAAGGTGGCGTCGGGAAAACTAACGTGTCAGTGAATTTGTCCCTGGCCCTGGCAGAGCTTGGCCGTCGCGTCATGCTGCTGGATGCTGACCTGGGCCTGGCGAACGTCGACGTTCTGCTGGGGCTGACACCCAAACACACCCTTGCCGATGTGATCGAGGGCCGCTGCGAGCTGCGCGATGTGCTGCTGCAAGGCCCCGGTGGCATTCGCATCGTGCCGGCCGCCTCGGGCACCCAGAGCATGGTGCACCTGAGCCCGGCGCAGCACGCCGGCCTGATCCAGGCGTTCAGCGATATCGGCGATAACCTCGACGTGCTGGTGATCGACACCGCCGCCGGCATCGGCGAGTCCGTGGTCAGCTTCGTGCGCGCCGCCCAGGAAGTGCTGCTGGTGGTCTGCGACGAGCCCACCTCGATCACCGACGCCTATGCCCTGATCAAACTGCTTAACCGTGACTACGGCATGAACCGCTTCCGCGTGCTGGCCAACATGGCCCAAAGCCCGCAGGAAGGGCGCAACCTGTTCGCCAAGTTGACCAAGGTCACGGATCGCTTCCTGGATGTCGCCTTACAATATGTAGGCGCAGTTCCCTATGACGAGTGTGTACGCAAGGCTGTGCAAAAGCAGCGTGCGGTCTACGAAGCGTTCCCTCGTTCGAAGTGCGCACTGGCGTTCAAGGCTATTGCCCAGAAGGTCGATACTTGGCCGTTGCCCGCCAACCCTCGGGGGCATCTGGAGTTTTTCGTCGAGCGATTGGTGCATCAGACGAGCGCGGGACCTGTGCTATGACATCCAGCGGCTACAACCTTTACAAAAAGTCGGCACGTGACAGCCAGGGCGAATTGATCGAGCGCTATGCGCCCCTGGTCAAGCGCATTGCCTATCACTTGCTGGCACGCCTGCCGGCCAGCGTGCAGGTCGAAGACCTGATCCAGGCCGGCATGATCGGTCTGCTCGAAGTGTCGACTAAATACGACGCGAGCAAAGGCGCGAGTTTCGAGACGTATGCGGGTATCCGTATCCGTGGCGCGATGCTCGATGAAGTGCGTAAAGGGGATTGGGCGCCGCGTTCGGTACACCGCAATACGCGCATGGTCAGTGACGCAATTCGCGCAATTGAAGCAAAAACCGGTCGTGACGCTAAAGATCATGAAGTTGCGGCCGAACTCCAATTGAGTCTCGACGATTACTACGGGATTTTGAACGATACCTTGGGCAGCCGCCTGTTCAGTTTCGACGACCTGTTGCAGGACGGCGAACACGAAGGGCTGCACGAGGACGGCGCGAGTGCTCATCTCGAACCGTCACGCGACCTGGAGGACGAACGTTTCCAGGGTGCGCTGGCGGAAGCGATTGCCAATTTGCCGGAGCGTGAGCGACTGGTGTTGGCGCTGTACTACGACGAAGAGCTGAACCTCAAGGAAATCGGTGAGGTCCTGGGGGTCAGCGAATCGCGTGTCAGCCAGTTGCACAGCCAGTGCGCAGCCCGCTTGCGGGGGCGATTGGGAGAGTGGCGCGCGCGCTGACAGGCAGTGTGGGGACACTGCAGACGCTACCGCGAAGGCTTCATGCCTTCGCGGGTTCGTACCGTGGTGCCCTGGGCAGTCCTTTTTGTGTAACGCCTGTTGATTGAAATGGCGCGTCCAGGTGCTGGGCGCGTTTAAGACTGCTTGGAGGTCGAATTGGACAAGAACATGAAAATCCTCATCGTTGATGACTTCTCAACGATGCGGCGGATCATAAAAAACCTGTTGCGTGACCTTGGGTTCACCAACACGGTCGAGGCGGATGACGGCATTACGGCGATTCCGATCCTCAACAGCGGGAGCATCGACTTTCTGGTAACCGACTGGAACATGCCGGGCATGACCGGTATCGACTTGCTGCGTCACGTGCGCGCCGATGAAAAACTGCGCAGCCTGCCTGTATTGATGGTGACCGCCGAAGCCAAGCGTGAACAGATCATCGAAGCCGCCCAAGCCGGGGTAAACGGCTACGTGGTCAAGCCATTCACTGCACTGGCCTTGAAAGAGAAGATCGAAAAAATCTTCGAACGCATCGGTCATTGATGCTGCCACGGGGGAGCTATGGAGCATAAAGAAACGTCACAGGGCGACTTTGAGTCGACCCTGAAAAAGCATGCTCACCAGTTGGTCGAAAGCCTTGAAAAAGGCCAGTTCGGCGACGCGGTGCAGTTAATCCATGAGCTTAACCAGACCCGTGACCGCGGCCTGTACCAGGAAGTGGGCAAGCTCACACGCGAGCTGCACAGTGCGATCGTCAATTTTCAGATTGACCCGCACATGCCCCAGGCCGAAGAAATTTCGCAAATCACCGATGCCACCGAACGCCTGTCCTATGTGGTCAGGCTGACTGAGGCGGCGGCCAACCGCACCATGGACCTGGTGGAAAACGCCACGCCGCTGGTCAATGGCATGGCCACCGAAGCTCAGGCGCTCAGCGTTGACTGGGGCCGCTTCATGCGTCGTGAAGTGGGGGCTGAAGAGTTTCGTGAGTTGGCGCGTCGGGTTGATGCTTTTCTGTCACGCAGCGAGCAGGAAAACCGCACGGTTTCCAGCAACCTCAATGACATTCTGCTGGCCCAGGATTACCAGGACCTCACCGGTCAGGTGATCAAGCGCGTGACCCAATTGGTCACCGAAGTGGAAAGCAACCTGCTCAAACTGGTGCTCATGGCCGGCCAGGTAGACCGTTTTGCCGGCATCGAACATGACCGCGAAGCGATCCTCTCGGAAAAAGATCCACAAAAACATCTCGCCAAGGGTGAAGGTCCGCAGATTCATGCCGATAAACGTGAAGACGTTATGTCAGGTCAGGATGACGTAGATGACCTGTTATCCAGTTTAGGCTTCTAAGGAGCACCCACATGAGCTTCGGCGCCGATGAAGAAATCCTTCAGGATTTCCTTGTAGAGGCCGGCGAAATTTTAGAGCAACTGTCCGAGCAACTGGTCGAGCTGGAAAGCCGACCGGATGATGCGAACCTGCTCAATGCAATTTTTCGCGGTTTTCACACTGTAAAAGGGGGCGCCGGCTTCCTCCAGCTCCATGAGCTGGTGGAGTGCTGTCACATCGCCGAGAACGTGTTCGACATCCTGCGCAAGGGTGAGCGGCACGTCGACTCGGAACTGATGGACGTGATTCTCGAAGCACTGGATGCGGTCAACGGCATGTTCAGCGAAGTGCGCGAACGTGCGCCGATCACTGCGGCCACGCCGGAACTGCTGGCGGCCCTGGCACGCCTGGCAGAACCGGCCACGTCGGCGGCACCTGTGGCAGCGGCGCCTGAGCCGGTTGTCGAGGCTGAGCCGGATGTGACCGACAGCGAGTTCGAGCAGTTGCTCAACTCCCTCAGTGCGGTGAAGGCCGAAGCTGAAGCACCGCAGGCGCCCATTGCGCCCATTGCGCCCGCGGCGCCGACCAGCGAAGACATTACCGACGCCGAGTTCGAGTCCCTGCTTGACCAGTTGCATGGCAAAGGCCAGTTTGCCGCCGACGCCGTGGCACCTGCCGCTGCGCCGCAGGCACCAGCGGCGTCTGCCAACACCGACATTACCGACGACGAATTCGAAGCGTTGCTCGACCAGTTGCATGGCAAGGGCACCTTTGCGGCCGAAGCCTTGCCGGAAGTCGCGGCCACCGCCGCCGCACCTGCTGCCACGGCAGCACCGGCTGGCGACGGGCTGATCTCCGATCACGAATTCGAAGCCTTGCTGGATGAATTGCACGGCAAAGGCAAGTTCACCGAAGTGGCCCCGGCCGCCGCGGCGACTGCCACCCCGGTAGCCGCGAAACCTGCCCCAGCCAAAGCCGCCGCACCGGCCGCCGCCAAACCCGCTCCGGCCCCCGCAGCCGCCCCGGCGCCTGCACGGGCTGCCGCGGCGCCAGTGGCCGAGAAGCCTGCCAGTGAAGCCGAAACCACCGTACGGGTTGATACCGCACGCCTGGACGACATCATGAACATGGTCGGCGAACTGGTGCTGGTGCGTAACCGTCTGGTGCGCCTGGGCCTGAACAGCGGCGATGAAGCCATGCAAAAGGCCGTGTCGAACCTCGACGTGGTCACCGCTGACTTGCAGACCGCCGTGATGAAAACGCGGATGCAGCCGATCAAGAAAGTCTTCGGCCGCTTCCCACGCCTGGTTCGCGACCTGGCTCGTCAGCTCAAGAAAGAAATCAACCTGGAGCTGGTGGGTGAAGAAACCGACCTCGACAAAAACCTGGTAGAGGCCCTGGCCGACCCGCTGGTCCACTTGGTGCGCAACGCCGTCGACCACGGCGTCGAAACGCCGGAAGAACGCGAAGCTGCGGGCAAGTCCCGCAACGGCAAGGTGATTCTGGCGGCCGAGCAAGAAGGCGACCATATCCTGCTGTCGATCACCGATGACGGCAAAGGCATGGACCCGACGATTCTGCGCAATATCGCGGTCAAGCGTGGCGTGATGGACAAGGACGCCGCCGACCGCCTGACCGACACCGAGTGCTACAACCTGATCTTCGCCCCGGGCTTCTCGACGAAGACCGAGATTTCCGACGTGTCCGGCCGTGGCGTGGGCATGGACGTGGTGAAGACCAAGATCAGCCAGCTCAATGGTTCGATCAACATTTACTCGACCAAGGGCCAAGGCTCGAAGATCGTCATCAAGGTGCCGTTGACTCTGGCGATCATGCCAACCCTGATGGTGATGCTGGGCAACCAGGCGTTCGCTTTCCCGCTGGTCAACGTCAACGAGATCTTCCACCTCGACCTGTCGCGCACCAACGTGGTGGACGGCCAGGAAGTGGTGATCGTGCGCGACAAGGCATTGCCCCTGTTCTACCTCAAGCGCTGGCTGGTGGCTTCGGCCAAGCATGAAGAGCAGCGCGAAGGCCATGTGGTGATCTTGTCCGTGGGCACCCAGCGCATCGGCTTTGTTGTCGATCAACTGGTTGGCCAGGAAGAAGTGGTCATCAAGCCTTTGGGCAAAATGCTGCAGGGAACCCCGGGCATGTCGGGTGCGACCATCACCGGTGACGGTCGGATCGCGCTGATTCTCGATGTTCCGAGCATGCTCAAGCGTTACGCCGCACGGCGTATTTGATTCTGGTGGGGCAGGGCGGTAATGCCCGCCCCGCCTAACGGAGTGTTTATGGCAGTCAAGGTCCTGGTGGTGGACGATTCGGGTTTCTTCCGCCGCCGCGTCTCGGAAATTCTTTCCGCCGATCCAACGATTCAGGTGGTCGGCACGGCCACCAACGGCAAAGAAGCGATTGATCAAGCCATTGCGTTGAAGCCGGACGTGATCACCATGGACTACGAGATGCCGATGATGGATGGCATCACGGCTGTTCGGCACATCATGCAGCGCTGCCCGACTCCGGTGTTGATGTTCTCCTCGCTGACCCACGAAGGCGCCCGGGTCACCCTGGATGCGCTGGACGCGGGTGCCGTGGACTTCCTGCCGAAGAATTTCGAAGACATCTCGCGCAACCCCGAGAAGGTCAAGCAGATGCTGTGCGAGAAGGTGCACAGCATTTCGCGCAGTAACCGTCGCAGCCTGTTCAGTGCGCCGGCGCCGGCCCCGGTGGCAGCGCCTGCTGCGCCGACGTCGTCATTTGCGCGCCCGGCCCCTGCGCCCGTGGCACGCCCTGCGGCGCCGCCGGTGCGCGCCGCTGCACCGAGCGCGCATTCGCCTGCGCCCAAGCGCAAAGCCTACAAGCTTGTCGCTATCGGCACCTCTACCGGCGGCCCGGTGGCCTTGCAGCGGGTATTGACCCAACTGCCGGCCAACTTCCCTGCGCCGATCGTGCTGATCCAGCACATGCCCGCGGCCTTTACCAAAGCGTTCGCCGAGCGCCTGGACAAGCTGTGCCGCATCAGCGTCAAGGAAGCCGAGGATGGCGACATCCTGCGTCCTGGCCTGGCGCTGCTGGCCCCGGGTGGCAAGCAGATGATGGTCGATGGCCGTGGCGCGATCAAAATCCTGCCGGGGGACGAGCGCCTCAACTACAAGCCGTGCGTGGACATCACCTTCGGCTCGGCGGCCAAGTCCTACGGCGACAAAGTTCTGGCGGTGGTGCTCACCGGCATGGGCGCCGACGGCCGTGAAGGCGCACGCCTGCTCAAGCAGGGCGGCAGCGCCATTTGGGCCCAGGACGAAGCCAGTTGCGTGATTTATGGCATGCCCATGGCCATCGTCAAGGCTGACCTGGCCGACGCCGTTTACAGCCTGGACGACATCGGCAAGCATCTGGTGGAGGCCTGCCTCTGATGGATGTCTTGAGCCTGATTGGCATCACCATGGCGTTTGTCGCGATTATCGGCGGCAACTACCTTGAAGGCGGCCACCTTGGCGCCTTGGCCAATGGCCCGGCGGCACTGATCGTGATTGGCGGCACCGTGGGCGCCGCGTTGCTGCAGTCGCCCCTGAGTTCGTTCAAGCGCGCCATGCAGATTCTGGTGTGGATCATTTTCCCGCCACGCGTCGACCTGCCAGGCGGTATCGACCGCGTGGTCAACTGGAGCCTCACCGCGCGCAAGGAAGGCCTGCTGGGCCTGGAAGGCGTGGCCGATGCCGAGCCCGACAGCTACGCGCGCAAAGGCCTGCAATTGCTGGTGGACGGCGCCGAACCGGAGGCGATCCGCAGCATCCTCGAGGTGGATTTCTACACCCAGGAAAGCCGCGACATCAACGCAGCCAAAGTCTTTGAAAGCATGGGCGGCTACGCGCCGACCATCGGCATCATCGGTGCGGTGATGGGTTTGATCCACGTGATGGGCAACCTGGCCGACCCGTCGCAGCTGGGCAGCGGCATTGCCGTGGCGTTTGTCGCCACCATCTACGGCGTGGCGAGTGCCAACCTGGTGTTGCTGCCGGTGGCGAGCAAGCTCAAGTCGATTGCCATGCGCCAGTCGCGTTACCGCGAAATGTTGTTGGAAGGCATCTTGTCGATTGCCGAGGGTGAGAACCCGCGCTCCATCGAATTGAAGCTTCAGGGCTTCATGGATTGATGGGCATGCTTTGTGTAGGAGGGAGTTTGTGAGCCGTCGCCGCCGCGAGCCTGAAGAGCACGTCAACCATGAACGCTGGCTGGTGTCCTACGCCGACTTCATTACCTTGCTGTTCGCGTTTTTCGTGGTGATGTATTCCATCTCGTCGATCAACGAAGGCAAGTACAAAGTCATTTCCCAGGCGCTGATTGGCGTGTTCAACGACGCCGACCGTGCCCTCAAGCCGATCCCCATTGGTGAAGAGCGGCCCAAGACCGTGACCCCAGCCAAGCCGCTGGTCAACGACAGCGACGAAACCGCCGCCGGCATCGGTGGCACCAGTGACCCGCTCAAAAGCATTGCCGACGACATCAGCGCTGCGTTTGGCGACCTGATCAAATCCAACCAGATGACCGTGCGCGGCAACGAGTTGTGGGTGGAAATCGAATTGAATTCCAGCCTGCTGTTCGCCAGCGCCGATGCGATGCCGAGCGACCAGGCCTTCACCATCATCGACAAGGTGGCGGCGATCCTCAAACCGTTTGAAAACCCGATCCACGTGGAAGGCTTTACCGACAATTTCCCGATTGCCACCGCGCAGTACCCGACCAACTGGGAACTGTCCTCGGCGCGCGCCGCGAGCATCGTGCGTATGCTCGCGATGCAGGGCGTGAACCCTGGCCGGCTGGCGTCGGTGGGCTACGGTGAATTCCAGCCGGTGGCCAATAACGCCACTGCCGAAGGCCGCGCGCGCAACCGTCGTGTGGTGCTGGTGGTGTCGCGCAACCTGGATGTCCGCCGCAGCCTGACCGGCACCGGCACAGCCAATGCAACACCGGATGCGGCACTGAAGCGGGCTGGCACACAAACTGCACCGCCAACCGTTAAGCCGTCGGTTCGTCAGAGCGCCGTCAATTCTCCGTCACCGGCTCAATAACTTAT
This sequence comes from Pseudomonas sp. R9.37, assembly GCF_963878885.1. Taxonomy (NCBI): domain Bacteria; kingdom Pseudomonadati; phylum Pseudomonadota; class Gammaproteobacteria; order Pseudomonadales; family Pseudomonadaceae; genus Pseudomonas; species Pseudomonas sp. R9.37. The sequence goes on from NZ_CAWNZA010000022.1 coordinate 465,899, forward strand.
GCAATGTCTCGGTCGCGCCATCGCCTGCCGGGAGGAACCAACCGAATGAGAGTCTGGGCAGTTGCCAATCAAAAGGGTGGAGTCGGCAAGACCACCACCTCCATCGCCTTAGCCGGCTTGCTGGCCGAGGCGGGCAAGCGTGTGGTCGTGGTCGACCTCGACCCGCATGGCTCGATGACCAGCTATTTCGGCTACGACCCGGATGCGCTGGAACACAGCTGCTACGACCTGTTCCTGCACAAAGGCAGCGTGCCCGCCGGCTTGCCGGGGCAATTGCTGCTGCCCACCAGTAACGAAAGCATTTCCCTGCTGCCGTCCAGCACTGCGCTGGCGACCCTGGAGCGGCAGTCGCCGGGGCAGAGCGGTTTGGGCCTGGTGATCGCCAAGACCCTGGCGCAGCTGTGGCAAGACTTCGACTACGCGATCATCGACAGCCCACCGTTGCTGGGCGTGCTGATGGTCAACGCCTTGGCGGCCAGCCAGCAGTTGGTGATCCCGGTGCAGACCGAGCACCTGGCGGTCAAAGGCCTGGAGCGCATGGTCAGCACGCTGGCGATGATTAACCGTTCGCGCAAGCAGGCGCTGCCGTTCAGCATCGTGCCGACGTTGTTCGACCGTCGTACCCAGGCGTCCCTTGGCACCTTGCGGGTCTTGCGCGATGCCTACCCGGACACCATCTGGAATGGCTACATCCCGGTCGACACGCGCCTGCGCGACGCCAGCCGCGCAGGCCTGACGCCTTCGCAGTTCGATGGCAAAAGCCGTGGCGTGCTGGCGTACCGCGCGTTGCTCAAGCATTTGCTGTCGCAACAGCTTGTGGCGCAGGTGGCGTGATGAACCGTCCCGTTGAACTCAAGACCCGGCCGCAACTGGCGCTGGAATCCTACCTGGATGCCTTGCTGCAGGACGCGACCGCGGAGCAACTGCCGGAACCGATTCTGCTGCTTGAACCGGTGGTAGAAGCCGAAAGCACGCTGGATGAGTTCCAGTTGGCAGTGCTCGAAGAACAAGCCCGCGATGCGCACCTGGTGCCTGTGGTTGAGCCGATAGAGCCGATTGCGCCAGCGGTGATGGCGCCCGTGGTGGTCGAGCCGGTGGTGGAAGTCCATCTGCCGCCGAGCATCACCCCGCCGCCAGTCACCGGAGATGGCCGCCCGGCGTGGGCCGCCGAGCCGTTCGAATGCCTGTTGTTCGATGTCGCCGGGTTGACCCTTGCGGTGCCGCTGGTGTGCCTGGGCTCGATCTATTCGCTGGAAGGCCAGGAGCTGACGCCGCTGTTCGGGCAACCGGAGTGGTTTCTCGGCATCCTGCCAAGCCAGGCCGGCAACCTCAAGGTGCTGGACACCGCACGCTGGGTCATGCCCGACCGCTACCGCGATGATTTTCGCCAGGGTTTGCAGTATGTGATTTCTGTTCAGGGCTACGAGTGGGGGCTGGCGGTGCATCAAGTCAGCCGCTCGTTGCGCCTGGACCCCAATGAAATCAAATGGCGCAGCCACCGGGGCCAACGGCCGTGGTTGGCCGGCACCGTGATTGAACACATGTGCGCGTTGCTCGACGTCGCCGAGCTGGCTGAGTTGATCGCCAGCGGCGCGGTAAAAGCGATGCCACAGAACAAACGCAGTTGATTGAACAATAAGGCCCGCATGCAAGTGCGGTCAGCGAAGTACATACGCCGTGAAAACGGTATTTGAAGGGGTCCGAGGAATGAACAAGTCAGCATCCGCACAAGGTTTGGTCGATGATCCAATCCTGCAATGGGTAACCTTCAAACTGGACAACGAGTCCTACGGCATCAACGTGATGCGCGTGCAGGAAGTGTTGCGCTACACCGAGATCGCGCCGGTACCGGGTGCGCCGAGCTACGTACTGGGCATCATCAACCTGCGCGGCAACGTGGTGACCGTGATCGACACCCGCCAGCGTTTTGGCCTGGTGCCGACCGAGGTTAACGACAACACGCGCATCGTCATCATCGAGGCCGACAAGCAAGTGGTCGGGATCATGGTCGACAGCGTGGCCGAAGTGGTTTACCTGCGCCAATCGGAAGTCGAAACCGCGCCGAACGTGGGCAACGAGGAATCGGCCAAGTTCATCCAGGGCGTGTGCAACAAGAACGGCGAACTGCTGATTCTGGTTGAGCTGGACAAGATGATGAGCGAAGAAGAATGGCAGGACCTGGAGAACATCTGATTGTTTCTTGAAGCGGCGGTGATTGTCCTGGCCCTGTTGTGGGCCGGGACCTTGGCGTTTCTGCTGCGCTATATGCGCCAGCAACGCGAATTGGCCCAGCAACAGGCCGAGCGCGATGCCGTGCGTGACCGGCGCATTCTTGACCTGGTCAAGCGCGTGGATCACTTCCAGCAGACTGCGGTAAAGGTCGGGGACGAGGTGCATGAACTGCGCGCGATTCTCGGGCCGCTGCCGGACAAACTGGCGCAGATCGAACAACGCGACCCTTCGAGCCTGTCGTTCGCCCAGGCGGCGAAGCTGGTGGGCATGGGCGCGACCGTGGATGAGCTGACGCAGTCGTGTGGCTTGACCCAGGCTGAAGCGCAATTGATGAGTAAGTTGCACAAAAGCTGACGCAGGTTGCTGCACCTGTCCGACGTTGCTGGCAGGCTTTGCTGTGGGAGCTGGCTTGCCTGCGATGCGGATACCTCGGTACACGAGGCACACTCGATAGATGCCATCTGACATTTGTGCCTCGCCCTCGGACGGATTAGAGAGTGCAGGCGAGCATTTGCGCCGACTGTTCAATCCAGCGGCATGCGCTGTCTGCCAACGGCAAGCAATGGGATGCCGTAGAACCTGTGCCCAACGGCAAGGTATCGATGTGCAACGCGATGGATAACTTCCAGGCGGCCAATAAATTTGCGTCTCCGATGGCTTTTTTTCCTCCGGCCAAGGTCCACATCCTTCAAGCACCTTTGAACCCAGGAGAATCCCCGCATGACCACCCCCAAGGCACTGTTGATCCTGCACGGCAAGCAAGCCCTCAACGAGGACGTGCGCGCCGCCGTGCAGGCCCGTCGTGAGCAGGGCTGGGAGCTGGCGGTACGGGTCACTTGGGAGGGCGGCGACGCCCAGCGCATCGTCAATGAGGCCCTGGCCGACGGCTATACCCACCTGATCGCCGGCGGCGGCGACGGCACGTTGCGTGATGTGGCCGAAGCCATGGCGCTGGCCAAGACCGACGCCAGCCTGGTGCTGATGCCGTTGGGCACCGCCAATGATTTTGCCCGCGCCGCCGGTGTGCCGCTGCAGCCTGCGCATGCGCTGGCGCTGCTGGACGTACCGCCCAGAGCCATCGACCTCGGCCAGGCTGGCGGGCAAATGTTCCTCAATATGGCCACCGGCGGGTTTGGCAGCCAGGTCACGGCCAACACCTCCGAAGACCTGAAAAAAGTCCTCGGCGGCGCGGCCTACCTGTTCACCGGGTTGACGCGTTTCAGTGAGCTGAAGGCTGCCTATGGCGAGCTGGAAGGGCCGGGCTTCCATTGGAAGGGCGACCTGCTCGCGCTGGGGATCGGCAACGGTCGCCAGGCGGGCGGCGGGCATGTGCTGTGCCCTGGCGCGTTGGCCGATGATGGCTTGCTGGATATCAGCATTCTGCCGGCGCCTCAGGAGGTGGTTGGCACGCTGATGACGCTGATGAGCGACGGCTGGGGCCTGGACAACATGTTCGTGCGCGCGCGCCTGCCGTGGGTCGAGATCAAAGTGGCCGAAGGGCTGTATATCAACCTGGACGGTGAACCGTTAAAAGGCGATGACCTGCGGTTCTCTGCACTGCCCAAGGCCTTGCGTGTACACCTGCCGTTGAACTCGCCGCTAATCGTCCAGGCTGATGATCTGCTCGCGAACGGCGAATAGCACCAGGCCTGCCACGTCGAATATCTGCAGGCGCTTCATGATTTGCGAGCGATGCGCCTCCACGGTCTTGATGCTCAGGCCCAGACCGTGGGCGATCTCCCGGGTGGATTTGCCGCGCACGATCAGGCGCAGAATTTCCAGCTGACGCGCCGTGAGGTTGTGGCTGTGGGCGACGGGGGACGTCGGCCCCTGGCTGCGGATCAGCGCCTGATTGATCACGGTGTGGGCAATCGCCGGGCTGAGGTAGCGCTCGTTGTTGCGCAAGGCGAGCAGGGCGTGTTCCAACTCGTTGGCGGTGGTGTCCTTGAGCAGGTAGCCATGGGCGCCGGACTCCAGCGCCCGCATGATCAGCTCCGGGTCGGTGTGCATCGACAGGATCAGTACTTTGCTTTTGGGGTAGGCCGTCTTGAGTTGCTGCAATGCGTCCAGGCCACCGACGTGCTTCATCGACAGGTCCAGCAGCACGATATCCGGCTGCAGCGCGCTGAATTTTTCCAGTAACTGCGCGCCGTCACTGGCTTCACCGATCACGGTGTAGCCGGGAATATCCTGGATCAGCGCGCGCACGCCGGCCCGAATCAGTGCGTGGTCATCCACCAGAAGTAAATTGCAGGTCACTCGAGAACCTTAGGGGAACTGGCCCGTTCGAGGGCGCGCGGCGCCCAGGGGAAAAGCGCGTCGATCCGGGTCCCTTTGCCAGGCTGGCTGTTGACGGACAAAGTGCCCCCCAACTGATCTATCCGCTCGGACATGCCGGCCATGCCCCGTTGGCCTTCCAGGCCGGGGTTGATGGCAGGCGAGAAGCCCAGGCCGTCGTCGCAGATCATCAGCGACAGACCTTCGGGCAGGCGTTGCAGGCGCACCAGCAGGTTGTGCGCCTGGGCATGGCGAAGCATGTTGGTCACCGCTTCCTGGGTGATCCGAAAGGCCGCCACGGCCATCTCTTCAGGAATACCGGTCAGCCGTTGCTGGCATTCCAGGCTCCAGTGCACCGGGGTGTTTTCCAGGGTCTTGAGCAGGTGCGCGCGCAGGCTGGCTTCCAACCCCAGGCTGGCCAGCTGCCTCGGGTTGAGAATGGCCGAGACGTCGCGCACTTTGGCCAGGGTTTCATTCAAGGTGTTGCACAGCACCGTGCACTGGCTTTGCAGGTCTGGCGGCAAGCGGCGCTTGAGCCATTCGCTTTGCAGCTTGGCAGCAGTGAGCAGTTGGCCGATGTCGTCATGCAATTCGCGGCTGAGGCGATGCCGTTCGTTTTCTTGCACTTGCAGCAAGCGATCGGCCAATTCCTGCGGCTGGAATTTTATCGATTTGCGCGAGCGCCACTGTTGCACGCCCACCACCAGCAACGTGGCCAGGTTGAGCAAAGGGATCAATAACGGCAACGGTGCGGAACGGGTATAGGCCCACAGGCTGACCAGCAAGGAGCAAAGGCACAGGGCGAGAACGATGCGGCGGGCATTGCTGCGGGACACGGCTCTTGCGATGAGTGACTTTAGGCTGGCGTACATAGCGGATGGAGCCAATGAAGGTTCGCTGCGGGAAGACCGGTCACGGCGGCTGACGGGGCTCTGTTTGGAATGCGGTGCCGAAACATCTTTTATACATCATGAAGTTGAGTCACTTCGAGCGGGGCATAGTACCACCACTATTACCGTTGGTCGCCTGGCGACTCGCCTCATGGGTTATTAACCACGTATAAACTCCCAGGGCCCTAATCTGCGCGTTAAAGGGTCCCGGAGTTGAAACAGCAGGCCGTTGTATTAAGGAAGTGGGTGGGCAGAGTTCTAGCGCTGATGGCTAATTGATATGTTGCTGTCGTTATTAGATAACTCACTGATTAAATACGACCTCTACGCCCTTCATGAGGTGTGATGTAAGCGTTGCTGCGGTTTATAACCGAAGTCTTTTTGCGGGATCTGCAGGGTGACTGTCGCGATCAATTTAGTTTGTTCGCTTTCATCCAGGGCCAGTTCGCCGGTGCGGGTGTCGATCAATTCCAGTTGCCAGGCCAGCAGTGTCAGGCAGTCATGCAAGGCATTGAGCGCCTGATCATGCAGTTCCATGGGGCAGGCGGCATTGGCAATCAGGTATTGAATATGCCGAGAGAATTCGCTGATCGCCTGCAGGGCCAGGCCCTCGGCCTTTTCAGCCAGTTTGCTCAAACTGATTTTCATGCAGTCGATGGCATCGCTGTCGTTGCGGATCAGATGCAAGTGGTTCAAGCACTCTTGCGACTTGGCCAGGAGCATCTCGGCCTCGAGCAGGAATTCGGGAAGTGCAGTTTGCCATTCGTTTGCGTTATTCATCATGCATGTCTCCGTAACATAAGCTCGGGTGATGAGATGCCGCACCGGGTGAATGGCGTAAACCTACCGCTGAAATATGACTGAAATCTGTAGCCTGCTTCCGAAATTCCAGTAGGACTGTTATTTGAATGATCACGATAGCCGTGAGTGGCCCTGGTCATTCGGGTCGCTTGCACAACTTTGGATGCCGCCACGGCAATCTCTGAAAGACCCGTGGGCCAAGGGCTTGGGATGGCAAACAAAAGCGTGACTCCATTCATGCAATGAGAATGGCGTCACATTAATGGCTATTAGATATCGCGAATATCAGGTTGGGCCTGATTGTGCATAGGGGATTCCCTTACGCAGCGGAACCTCGCGTCGATTTGAAGGTCGCGCGACGTTGCTGGAGTGCCGTTTGAAGAGGCCGTTGCAGTAAACCATGATGTCAGTGTGACATCAATGAATTTACGTGGCATTTTACCGGGGTCAAGCTCTGGCGATCGCCGCCGATAACGAGCATAGGCGCAAGCGTGCTCGCGAACAATTCAAAGACGGCGCGTTGGTCGGCAGGGTCGCGATACCCGACCCGCTTGAACCAGCCGCACACACCACATCAGGAGCTTTTAATGGCCGGCATTCTCGACACGGTAGATCAACGCACGCAACTGGTGGGTGAGAATCGCCTGGAGATTCTCATGTTTCGCCTGGCCGGGCGGCAGCTGTTCGCGATCAACGTGTTCAAGGTGCAGGAAGTCCTGCAGTTGCCCAAGCTGACCCTGATGCCCCAGCGTCACCCGTTTGTGTGTGGCGTGGTCAACCTGCGCGGCCAGACCCTGCCGGTGATCGACCTGTCGCAGGCGATTGGCATGCGTCCGCTGGTGCCGGGGCCTAACAGCACGATTATCGTCACCGAGTACAACCGCTCGGTGCAGGCATTCCTGGTGGGCGGTGTGGACCGCATCGTCAACATGAACTGGGAAGCCATCCTGCCGCCACCGGCCAGCGCCGGTCGCCAGCATTACCTCACCGCCATCAGCAAGGTCGATGACCAGTTGGTGGAAATCATCGACGTGGAAAAAGTCCTCGCCGAAATCGTGCCGTACAACGCCAAGGTCTCCCGCGAGAAACTCGAAGACCCGGTACTGGAGCGCGCCCGTGGCCGCGAAGTGCTGTTGGTGGACGACTCCAATGTGGCCCTGTCGCAACTGCGCGACACCCTTGGCCAGCTTGGGGTGAAGATGCACATCGCCAGTGATGGCCTCAAGGCGCTGAACATGCTTAAGGCCTGGGCCGACAGCGGCCAGGTGATGACCGACAAACTGCTGATGATCTTTACCGACGCCGAAATGCCCGAGATGGACGGCTACCGCCTGACCACCGAAATTCGCAACGATCCGCGCCTGCGAGGGCTTTACGTGGTGCTGCACACCTCGCTGTCGGGCAGCTTCAACGACTCGATGGTGAAAAAGGTCGGTTGCGATAACTTCCTGTCCAAATTCCAGCCCGACAAGCTGGTGGATGTGGTGCGCCAACGCCTGATGCTGGATGAAGTGCCGGCCTGATTCTTTGTGAGGAACTTAGGGTTGGGTGAGCCGGCTCTTTGTGGCGAGCAGGCTTGCCCTGCGTTGGGCTGCGCAGCGGCCCCTTAAGGACGCTGCGGTGTCTCAGCAGAACTGCGGGGTCTGGCTTTGGGGCTGCTTCGCAGCCGAACGCGGGGCAAGCCCGCTCGCCACGGTAAGTCTGGGGGCGCGGCGAGTCTGCGCGTTGCACCTGCTTGTTGACTGTGGGGGCGTCGCCCTTTGATTCCGGGGCTGCCTGCTATAGGGTGGCGCTTTGTCCCCTCAGGAACGCAGGCTCATGCTTCGTCTCAGCGCGTTGTACCGTTATCCCTTGAAGTCTGGCAAGGCCGAAGCCTTGCGGCAGGTCGGTCTGGATCAACTCGGGCTGGACGGGGATCGACGCTGGATGTTGGTCGACGAAGCCAGCGGGCGATTTCTGACGCAGCGGGCGGTGGCGAAGATGAGCCAGTTGTCGGCGTTGTGGAACAGCGCCGGTGGCTTGACCCTGAGTACGCCAGGCAAGGCGCCGCTGGAGGTGGCCTTGCCCGGCAGCGACGCCGAACTGCGCGGGGTGACGATCTGGCGCGATACCCTGCGTGTGCCGGATGCCGGCGATGCGGCGGCGGCCTGGGTCAGTGACTTTATCGGCAAAGCCACGCGGCTGGTGCAGATGCCACTGGCCCGTGCACGCACCACCGAGGCCGGTTTCGGCAAAGATGGCGACCAGGTGGCGTTTGCCGACGGCTACCCGCTGTTGTTGATCGGCCAGGCGTCCCTGGACGACCTTTCCCGGCAGGTTGGCCGGCCCATGGAAATGCTGCGTTTTCGCCCCAATCTGGTGATCGAGGGCAGTCAAGCGTACGCCGAAGATGGCTGGAAGCGCCTGCGTATCGGCAACGTTGAGTTCCGAGTGGTCAAGCCCTGTGCTCGTTGCATTCTCACCACGATTGACCCGGCGACCGGCGAACGCAGTGCCGATCGCGAACCCTTCGCCACGCTCGATGCCTATCGCAAGACGGAACACGGCGCCCTGTTCGGCCAGAACCTGGTCAACGATGACCTGGGCCTTCTGCAAGTGGGCATGCCGGTGACCGTCATCGAGTAACACGTTCGCGCATGAAAAATGCCCGTCTCCTGCGAGACGGGCATTTTTTTTGACCGGTGCAACCCTTAGCCGCGGTATTCGCACAGGTAAGCAGTGTCTACCGCGACCTTCAGCTGGAACTTGCTGTTGGCCGGTACGTTGAACTGGCTGCCGGCAGCGAAGGTTTCCCAGTCGGCGTCGGGCAGTTTCACGGTCAGGGCGCCGGACACCACGTGCATGATTTCACGCTGGGCGGTACCGAATTCGTATTCACCCGGGGCCATCACGCCGATGGTCGCCGGACCTTCTGCGGTGCCGAAAGCGATCGACTTGACGGTGCCGTCGAAGTATTCGTTGACTTTGAACATGGGTGAATCCTCGAAAAGTGGATTAAGGCTTCCTGCTCTGTATGGACGTGCTTGCCTGCGATGAGGCCCTTGGGCCTGGCTTCGCTCAGGCGCACGCCATGACCGGCACGCCGGCTCCCACAGAACAGCAGGATATTGGAAAAGGCCGGCCAGTATGCCCAAGCCTTTGCGCGCTGCCTAGACCGGCAAAATCAACGGCAGCAGGCGCGCGGTGTTGCGCGCATCTTCCAGCGCCCGGTGTTGCTGACCCTGAAACTGCATCCCCGCCAATTGCAGCGCGCCGTTGAGACCCAGCGGCTTATCCAGGCGCCGGGCCTTGGCGAAGCGCTGCTTGAGGTTCACATGCGGCGTTTGCGCGAGCGCGCTGACCAGGCCATGGCGTTGCCATTCGAGTTCAAGCTGCTTGCGATCGTAGTCGCCCCAGCTGGCCCAGCCTTCCAGGCGCGTGTGATGCTGGCCCAGCCAGCGTTCGAACAGTGGCCACACGTCGGTCATCGGTGCGGCGGCGTCGATGTTGGCCTGGGTGATGTGGGTGAGCTGTCGGCAGAACGGCGTCAGCAACGGCCGACGCAGCGGCCGCACGAAGCGCTGGAAGTGATCCAGTTCACGGCCTTGGCGGTTCACCAGGCTCGCGCCGATCTCGATGACTTCCATCTCCGTCACGGGCCAGCCGCCTTCATCCGTTGTGGCTTCAAGGTCAATAATCAGCCAATGAGGCATCGCGCAGGTTCCCGTACTCGTCCCTTCCTGATGGGGATAGAGCGTAGCCGGGCCGTGTAGTTCCGCCTAGGCCTTTTCGATCTCCAGTAAAACCTGGCGATTGTGCACTTGAGCGCCTGCAATCACCTGCACGTTTTTGATCACGCCGTCGATGCCGGCCGTCAGCGGATGCTCCATCTTCATCGCTTCGAGCACCAGCAGCAATTGACCCTGGGTGACGCGCTGACCGGCGCTGACCCGAATGTCGACAATGGCACCGTCCATCGGCGCCTTGACGGTGCCGCTGCCGGCATCGACCTGGCGGCTGGCGACCTGCTGAGTACGGTTGATCACCCGCACGCCGGGCAGCCAGAGCTGGGCATCGTCGAGGTGGTAGGCGACGCGGCGGCGCACGCCGTTGATCTCCAGCGTGGCCCGGCGGCCATCGGTGCTGAGGTTGCGAATGTCGATGCCGTTGGCCTGCAGGTGGTTGGCGTGCAGCACGCTCACGGCGACCTTGTGGGGTGCGTCGTTAATATCCAGGCGATAGGTCCAAGGCACGCTGGCGTTGTTGCGCCAGCCCGTTAAACCTGAGTGGTGGGTACCGGCGCTGTGGTGATAAAACAGCGCGGCGGCCAGGGCGATCTGTTCATCTGTGGCTGCCTGACGGGGAATCTCGCTGAAGTGCTTGGCGATGAATCCGGTGCTGAAATCGCCGGCGATAAAGTCCGGGTGTTCAAGCAGATCGGCGAGCAGTCGCTGGTTGGTCGTTACGCCCAGCAATACCGTGTCTTGGACTGCTCGCAGCAGTTTGCGCCGAGCTTCTTCACGGGTGGCGCCGTGAGCGATGATCTTGCCGAGCATGGCGTCGTAGAACGGGCTGATGCGTTGGCCTTCGAGTACGCCGTGGTCGGTCCGCACGCCGACGGCAGGCTCCCAGCGCAGCACGTCACCGGTTTGCGGCACAAAGCCCTGCGCCGGATCTTCGGCGTACAGGCGCACTTCCAGGGCGTGACCGCTCAAGGTCACGTCGGCCTGTGTGAGTGGCAGCGCTTCACCGGCTGCGATGTGCAGTTGCCAGGCCACCAGGTCGAGGCCGGTGATCAGCTCGGTAACGGGGTGCTCCACTTGCAGGCGCGTGTTCATTTCCAGGAAATAGAATTGGCCGTCGCGGTCGAGCAGGAATTCCACCGTGCCGGCGCCCACGTAATTGACCGCCCGCCCGGCTTTCAGGGCGGCTTCGCCCATGGCTTGGCGCAGTTGCGGGGTCATCACGGGGCAGGGGGCTTCTTCAATGACTTTCTGGTGGCGGCGCTGGATCGAGCAATCGCGTTCGCCCAGGTAGATGAGCTGGCCGTGGCTGTCGCCGAACAATTGAATTTCGACATGGCGCGGGTCGATCAGCGCGCGCTCGAGGATCAGTTCGTCGCTGCCGAAGGCGTTCATCGCTTCAGAGCGGGCGGTGCGCAGTGAGTCGAGCAGCTGGCTGCTGTCGTGCACCAGGCGCATGCCGCGCCCGCCGCCGCCGGCGCTGGCCTTGATCATCAGAGGGTAGCCAATGCGCTTGGCTTGCTCGTGCAGGGTGGCGTCGTCTTGGCGGCCGCCTTGGTAACCGGGTATGCACGGCACGCCCGCCTCGAGCATGGCCAGTTTGGACAGGCGTTTGCTGCCCATCAGTTCGATGGCCTCAACGCTTGGGCCGATGAAGGTGATGTTCGCGTGTTGGCAGGCCCGGGCGAAGTCGGCGTTTTCGGAGAGAAAGCCATAGCCGGGGTGGATGGCGTCGGCGCCTGTGATGTTGGCTGCGTTGAGAATGGCGGCGATGTTGAGGTACGACTGCTGGACGGGCGCCGGGCCGATATTGACGGCTTCGTCGGCCATCTGCACATGCAGGGCCTGGGCGTCGGCATCGCTGTAGACCGCCACGGTGCGGTAGCCCAGGGCCTGGGCGGTGCGCTGTATGCGACAGGCAATTTCGCCGCGGTTGGCGATCAGGATTTTGCTGAATGTGGGCATTGGTTTATCCCTTGGCGCACTGGGTGAATGTTCTGGCCCCATCGCAGGCAAACCAGCTCTCACCATGTGAAAGGCGTTCTCCCGGTGGGAGCTGGCTTGCCAGCGATGGCGTCATTTGCACCAACCTGGCTTACGCTTTTGCACAAAAGCCTGCGTCCCCTCTATCCCTTCCATGCCCGTCACCGCCTCGGCAAACCACTGCGCACCGCGATCCAGCACCGCCTCAAGCGGCTCGTCGGCACTGGCGAGCAACAGCGCTTTAGTCCGCCCATTCGCGCCCGGCGCACACTGCAGCACTTGTCCCAACACCTCATCCAGGCGCTGTGCCAATGCCTGCGCATCGCTCTCGGCAAAATGCACCACGCCCAAGCGCTGCGCCTCAAGCCCATCAAACCGCGCCGCGGTCAGCGCCAGCCGGCGCGCCTGGGTCAGGCCGATCCGCTTGACCACAAACGGCGCGATCTGCGCTGGCAACAAGCCTAAGCTGGTTTCCGGCAAGCCGAATCGCGCCTGGTGATCGGCGATCGCAATGTCACTCACACACGCCAGCCCAAACCCACCCCCCAGCACTGCACCTTGCAGCACCACGATCACCACTTGCGGCACCGCTTCAACTTCTTGCAGCAAGGTGCCAAACGCGCGGTTCAGCGCCTGCAACTGCGCCGTGCCGCCGGCGGTGATCATGTCTTTCACATCCGCCCCCGCGCAGAAATGCCCACCCGCGCCGCTGATCACCAGCGCGCGCACCTGGCTGTCGAGCTGCGCCAACACCGCCCGCAGTTCGTTGACCATCTCCAGGCTCATGGCATTGCGATGCGCCGGGCGATTGAGGGTGATGTGCAGCACACCGTTATGCGGTTCGAGCAGCAAGGTGTTCATGATTTTTTCCCGGGCAGCGTGCCCATCAATTTGCAGATGATGCCCAGCATGATTTCGTCGGCGCCGCCGCCAATCGATACCAGCCGTACGTCGCGGTAGGCGCGGGCCACCGGGTTGTCCCACATAAAGCCCATGCCGCCCCAGTATTGCAGGCAGCTGTCGCTGACCTCGCGGCCCAGGCGCCCGGCCTTGAGCTTGGCCATGGAGGCCAGGCGGGTCACGTCCTGGCCTTTGATGTATTGCTCGGTGGCCTGGTAGACCAGCGCGCGCAGGCATTCGATTTCAGTGGCCAGCTCGGCCAGGCGAAAGTGAATGACCTGGTTGTCGATCAGCGCTTTGCCGAAGGTCTGGCGTTCTTTGCAGTACTCAATGGTGCTGTCGATGCAGTACTCCAGGCCCTTGATCATGTTGGCCGCGCCAAACAGACGCTCTTCCTGGAACTGCAGCATTTGCATCATGAAACCCGCCCCTTCGTGGCCGATGCGATTGCGCTGCGGCACGCGCACACCGTCGAAGAACACTTGGGCCGTCTCGGAACTGTGCATGCCGAGCTTTTCCAGCGGTGGGCTGACGCTGATGCCTGGCGTGTTCATCGGCACCATGATCAGCGACTTGTTGATATGCGGCTTGTCGTCGGAGGTGTTGGCCAGCAGGCAAATGAAGTCGGCGCTGGGCGAATTGGTGATCCACATTTTGCTGCCGTTGATCACGTAGTCGTCGCCGTCCTTGCGGGCATGGGTTTTCAGCCCGGCGACGTCGGAGCCGGCACCGGTTTCCGAGACGCCGATGCAGCCGACCTGCTCGCCGCTGATGGCCGGGCGCAGGAACTCGTCGCGCAGTTCATCGCTGCCGAAGCGGGCGAGGGCGGGGGTGCACATGTCGGTCTGCACGCCGATGGACATCGGGATGCCGCCGCAGCGAATGGTGCCGAATTCTTCAGCTGCCACAATGGAATAACTGTAATCCAGGCCCATGCCGCCGAATTGCTCCGGCTTGGAAATGCCCAGCAGGCCGAGATCGCCGGCCTTGCGAAAGATTTCGTGAATGGGGAAGCGCCCGGCTTTTTCCCATTCGTCCACATGCGGGTTGATCTCGCGATCGACGAAGGCGCGCACGGTGCGGCGCAGTTCCTGATGTTCCTGGGTAAAAATCATTGTGGTTGTTCTCCTTTAGAAACGCGCCACGCCGAAGCTGTTGGGTTGCAACTGCCGCATCTGGGCCTCATGGCAAATATCCAGCAGGTAACCCAGCAGCGTGCGGGTATCGCGTGGATCGATCAGCCCGTCGTCCCACAGATTTGCGCTGCCATAGAGCGCGGTGGACTGGCTGTCGAGCTTCTGCGCGGTGACCTGTTCGAGCATGTCGAGCACCTTGGGGTCGGGCACCAAACCCGCCTTCAATTGCTTGGCCTCGGTGACGATGCGCAGCACCTTGCCCGCCTGCGCGCCGCCCATCACCGCCGTGCGGCTGTTGGGCCAGGCGAAGATAAAGCGCGGGTCCAGGCCGCGGCCGCACATGGCGTAGTTGCCGGCGCCGTAGGAGCCGCCGACCACGACCGTGAGTTTAGGCACCCGCGCATTGGCCACCGCCTGGATCATCTTCGCGCCGTGCTTGATCACGCCGTGTTGCTCCGACTCGGTGCCAACCATGAAACCGGTGGTGTTGTGCAGGAACAGCAGCGGCGTGCGGCTCTGGTCGCACAGCTGGATAAATTGCGCGGCCTTGCTCGCGCCTTTGGGCGTGATCGGGCCGTTATTGCCGATCACGCCGACGGCGCGGCCCTGGATGTGCAAATGGCCGCAGACGGTGTGGGCGTCGAACTCGCCCTTGAATTCGAGGAAGTTGGAACCGTCGGCCAGGCGCGCGAGGATTTCGCGCACGTCGTAGGGCTTTTTCGGGTCGTCGGGGATCAGCCCCAGCAATTCTTCGATGGGGTACAGCGGTTCTGTGTAAGCGCGTTTTGGCGCACGCGGCAAGCGTTCATCCCAAGGCAACAGGCTGACGATCTCGCGCACGATGCGCACGCCGTCGGCATCGTTTTCGGCCAGGTATTCGGCGGTGCCGGCGGTTTGCGCGTGCATCTGGGCGCCGCCGAGTTCCTCATCGGTGGCCACTTCGCCGGTGGCGGCCTTGAGCAGCGGCGGTCCGGCGAGAAACAGCTTGGCCTTGCCGCGTACCACCACCACGTAATCCGACAGCCCCGGCTGATACGCACCGCCGGCCGTGGCCGAGCCATGCACCACGGTGATTTGCGGCAGGCCCATGGCCGACATGCGCGCCTGGTTGGCAAAGCTGCGGGCGCCCTCGACGAAAATCTCGGCGGCGTAGTTGAGGTTGGCACCGCCGCTTTCGGCGAGTGTCACCACCGGCAGTTTGTTTTCCATGGCGATCTGTTGCAGGCGCAGGGATTTTTTCAGCCCCGTGGGGGAAATGGTGCCGCCCTTGATCGCGCTGTTATTGGCCACCACCAGCATGCGCACGCCGCTGACGTAGCCAATGCCGGCGATCAAGCCGCCGCCGGCCGCGCTGCCGTCTTTGTCGTCGTGGAGTTTGTAGCCGGCCAGGCTGGCCAGCTCCAGGAACGGCGCGCCAGGGTCCAGCAGCAGGTTGAGGCGCTCGCGGGGCAGCAGTTGGCCGCGCGTGTCGAACTTGGGTTTGGCTTCCTGCGCCTTGCTGAGCAGGGCCTGCTCCAGCTGGCGCAGCTGCGCGATGGCGGCCAGCATCGCCTCGCGGTTTTGCGCGAACTGCGGGCTGTGGGCGTCGATCAAGCTTTCAATTGCCGGCATGGTTTATTGCTCCGCCTTGAGCACATCGGGCAGGTAGGCGCGGTGGAAACCATTGAACGGCTCGCTCGGCGGTTGCGCCTTGGGCAGCGGCCAGGCGCGGCTGCCCAGGCTGGCGGCGCCGTCGATACGCAAGGTGCTGCCGCTGATGAACGCGGCGGCGGGGCTGAGCAGGAACACGATAGCCGCGCTGACCTCCGATTCGGTGCCGATACGCTTGAGCGGCACGTGTTCGCGCAAGGTCGGGATCACCGCCTTGAACGCGCCTTCGTAGGTGTCCATGCCGCTGGAGGCAATCCAGCCCGGCGCCACGGCGTTGACGCGCACGCGGGCATAACCCCATTCGAAGGCGGCGGTCTTGGTGAAGTTGTCCATGCCCGAACGCGCGGCGCCTGAGTGGCCCATGCCGGGCATGCCGCCCCACATGTCCGCGAGCATGTTGACGATGGCGCCGCCGTGCTTGCTCATCGACTGGTTGAACACTTCCCGCGCCATCAGGAAACCGCCGACCAGGTTGGTGCGCAGCACGGTTTCAAAGCCCTTTTGATTGATCGAGGCCAGGGGCGACGGGTATTGGCCGCCTGCGTTATTCACCAGCCCGTGAATCGGCCCGTGTGCGTGGAGGAGCTGCGTGACCAGCGCCTTCACCGCCTCTTCATCGCGTATATCGCAAGCCTGCCAATGGGCCGTGCCGCCGTCTTCGGCGATTTCAGCGGCCACCATTTGCAGTTTTTCCGGTTTGCGCCCCACCAGAATCACTTGAGCGCCCAGGGCCGCGAGTTCATGCGCGGTGCAGCGGCCAATGCCACTGCCGCCACCGGTGACGATCACGGTTTGCCCGTGGAACAGGTCGACTTTGAAGATTGAGTCGAAGGCCACGGCAACGCTCCTTTTATTTGAGTTGATCGGCGATGTGTTGCGGCACGGCAATGGGAATTTCCAGCAGTTGCTGGGCGAAGGCTTTGCCCTGCGGGTCGATGCGCAGGCTGGCGATACCGCCGCCGCCCAGGGCGTTTTCCAGCAGAAAATTCAGGCTGTGGCTGCCGGGCAAGTACCAGCGTTCAACGCGGCCGTGGAGGGGGTCGAGCACGTGGCTCATCCAGTCGACGATCACTTCCCGGGTCAACGCTTCGGCGATCCACGGCAGGTAGTCGGGGTGGCGGGCGATCACGCCGATATTGCTGTGGTTGCCCTTGTCGCCGGAGCGCGCCACGGCCAGCTTTACCAGCGGCACATTGGCGTCGGCGCGGCCTTGGGGCTTGGGCGGGTCAATCGGCGCGGCCGGGGTGACCAGTGGCGCAGAGGCGGGCAGTTCAATGGCGTGACGCTGGCCTTGGAAGTCGATCACCAGCTCACAGGATGATTTATCGATCAGGAACGAAAACAGCCGAATCAGCGGATACACCGTCGGCCGCCCGCCGACGATGCCGGTCAAGCCGGGCGCCATGCCAGTGGCCGCCTGGGCGATCTCGCGGGCGAACAGCACCAGCGCCTGTTTGCTCGGGTGCCGCACCGCCAGTTTCATCACCACTTCGCGGCAGTCCTGACGCTGGGCGTGGGCGCCGTAGGTGGCTTCGCTGCCGAGCAGTTCGATATTCACCTCGGCATAAGGCGCCCAGCCGCGCTGGCTGAACAGTTCCGAAGTCTTGTTGATGATCGCCTGGCTGACGCGCTCGGCCTTGGCCACCGCGTCGATCCCGGCGATCAGGCAACTGGCGGTGCAACGAAAACCGTCCGGGTAGGTGGCGCTCACCTTGTACTGATCGGTGGGCGGCAAACCTTTGGCGCCGTGCAAGCGCGCTTGGTTTTTGCCTTGCTGCTGCAGTTTGACCTGGCTGAAATCGCAGATCACATCGGGCAGCAGGTAGGCGCGCGGGTCGCCGATTTCATACAGCAGCTGTTCGGCCACGCTGAGTTCGCTGATCAGCCCACCCGTGCCGTCGACTTTATTGACGGTGAACTGGCCGTCGGCACTGACCTCGACGATGGGAAAACCAATGTGCTCGTAGTCCGGCACGTCACGCCAATCGGTGAAGTTGCCACCGGTGCACTGTGCGCCGCATTCGATGATGTGCCCGGCGAGGGCGGCTTGGGCGAGGCGGTCATAGTCCTGCCATGACCAGTTAAATTCGTGCACCAGTGCGGCGCTGACCACCGCACTGTCGACCACCCGGCCGGTGATCACGATGTCGGCGCCCAACTCAAGTGCCTTGGCAATGCCTGGCGCGCCGAGGTAGGCGTTGGCCGACACGCACATCGGCGGCAGCGGCGCGCCGTTGAACATATCGGTGACGCCGTGCAGATGCTTGAGCTGCGGTTGCAGGTCATCACCCAGCAGCACGGCGATTTTCAGCGGGATTTGCGCCTTGTCGCAGGCCGCTTGCAGGGCGGCGGCGCAAGCGTGCGGGTTGATGCCGCCGGCATTGCTGATCACGCGGATGCCCTGGCGCTGGATGTCGCCCAGCAGCGGCGTGAGCACTTCGACGAAATCCGTGGCGTAGCCGGCTTGGTGATCTTTCATCCGCGCACCGGCGAGAATCGACATCGTGACTTCCGCCAGATAGTCGAACACCAGGTAATCCAGCGCGCCGCCATGCACCAGCTGGGCGGCGGCGGTGCAGGTGTCACCCCAGAAGGCGCTGGCGCAGCCGATACGTACCGTCTTGCTCATGAGAAATCCGTCCTCGAATGGCTGGCGTCGAGACTACCAAGCAAGCGCTTGGTTTGTAAACTCCGTGCACAAGTTTTGCCCAAGCGCTTGCTTGGGTGGCGGCCACGGCCTAAATTGCCGCCCACGACGTCAGCACACGTGAAGGAGAGAGGCATGGATGAGCAAAAAGCCCTGAGGGTGATGCGCACCATGGTCGATGCCGGCCAATTGACCGACCCCGACAGTGCCCGGGGCAAATTGCTGCAAACCGCAGCTCACCTGTTTCGCAACAAAGGCTTTGAGCGTACCACCGTGCGTGACCTGGCCAGCGCGGTGGGCATTCAGTCCGGCAGCATCTTTCATCACTTCAAGAGCAAGGACGAGATCCTGCGCGCGGTGATGGAGGAAACCATCCACTACAACACTGCGTTGATGCGCGCTTCACTCGAAGAAGCGAGCAACGTGCGTGAACGCGTATTGGCGCTGATTCGTTGTGAATTGCAGTCGATCATGGGCGGCAGCGGCGAAGCCATGGCGGTGCTGGTTTATGAATGGCGTTCGCTGTCGGCCGATGGCCAGGCCCAGGTGCTGGCGCTGCGTGATGTGTACGAAGACATCTGGTTGCAGGTGCTGGGCGAGGCCAAGGCCGCCGGTTACATCAGGGGCGATGTTTTTATCACCCGGCGTTTCCTCACCGGCGCGTTGTCCTGGACCACCACGTGGTTCCGCGCCCAAGGCAGCCTGACCCTGGAGCAATTGGCCGAAGAAGCCCTGCTGATGGTGCTGAAGGCCGATTGAGGCGCAAGCCATTAATTTGCCGATGGAAAGTTGTCTCACCTGACAAAAACGCCTAGCTTATCGCCATCAGAGTATTAAACGGTGTGTGCCTCAATGTTTTCGCCATGGCGGCTGGCTGCAGGACTAACTTTATGGGCACTGGGCACCGCGGGGTGGATGCCGGCTTCGGCTGCGCAATTGGTGAGGATCGGCGCCGCGCATTTTCCGCCCTACACCGTACGCCCAGAGCAGGGTGCCGACACCGGTTTACTGCCGCAACTGGTCGAGGCGCTGAACGCCTCGCAAAGCGATTACCAATTTGTACTGGTGCCGACGTCTATCCCGCGGCGTTTTCGCGATTTCGAGCAGGGCCGGGTCGACATGGCCATCTTCGAAAACCCCGACTGGGGCTGGCAGAACATTGCCCACACTGCCGTGGACATGGGGCTTGAAGACGCGGAAATTTTCGTCGCCCAACGTGAGCCCGGTCGCGATCAGCGCTATTTCGCCGACCTCAACGGCAAGCGCCTGGCCGTGTTCAGCGGTTATCACTACGCCTTTGCCAACTTCAACCCCGACCCCAAGTACATGACCGAGCATTTCAACGCCACGTTGACCTATTCCCATGACAGCAACTTGCTGATGGTGGCGCGCGGGCGTGCGGACATCGCGCTGGTCACGCGTTCGTACTTGAGTGATTTCATGGTGCGCAACGCGGACATGGCCGGGCAGTTCCTGGTCTCGGAGCGGATTGACCAGGTGTACCACCACTACGCGTTGCTGCGGCCAAAGGCACCGATTACCGGGGCGGCGTTTGCCGAGATGCTCAAGCGCCTGCGTGATAACGGGCAGCTGTTGAAGATCTTCGAGCCGTATCGCATTGATGTGATGCCCGCGTCCTGAAGTCTTTTTGTTGAGAGGCTGTTGTGGCGAGCAGGCTTGGTGTGGCGAGCAGGCTTGCCCTGCGTTGGGCTGCGAAGCGGCCCCACTAAAGCCACCGCAGTTTTTCAGTCAGACCGTAGTGTCTGGTTCAGGGCTGCTGCGCAGCCCAACGCGGGGCAAGCCCGCTCGCCACAACAAGCCCGCTCGCCACACCAAGCCTGCTCACCAGAACAAGCTCGCTCACCACAACGAGCCCTTTCCCCACACTCAGACTCGCCGCGCAAACGTATCGCTGTGGCTGCCTGACACCTTGCGGCAATGCACCAGCGCATCACGGATCATGAAGTTCACCAGGGTCGGCGAGACGCCGAGTTCCTTGGCGATGTCCTTTTGCGGCACGCCGTGCAGGCGATACATCTCGAACGCATAACGGGTGCGTTGGGGCAATTGCGTCAGGGCGTCGGCGATGTTTTCCAGGGTGTTGAAATTGATGTGCGAGGTTTCCGGTGAAGCGCCGTGAATGACCACATTCAAGCCTTCCTCCTCGGTCCCGGAGTACTTGAGTTCCAGGGCCTGCTTGCGGTAGTGATCGATCGCCAGGTTGCGCACGATCTGGAACAGATAACTCAGTTGGGCCTTGAACGATGAGGTGATCGTCGGCGCCGATTGCAGTCTGAAGTAGGCGTCCTGAACCACGTCTTCGGCGCGCGAGCGGCAGCCGGTAATGCGTGCCGCG
This sequence comes from Pseudomonas sp. R9.37, assembly GCF_963878885.1. NCBI lineage: Bacteria > Pseudomonadati > Pseudomonadota > Gammaproteobacteria > Pseudomonadales > Pseudomonadaceae > Pseudomonas > Pseudomonas sp. R9.37. Next base: position 486,493 of record NZ_CAWNZA010000022.1, read on the forward strand.
ATCTTCACCAGAATCAAACGATTGTCGACGAATGCCTGGAGAAGCGGTGAGTCGCACCTGCCTGTGGATACTTGTTCCGTCATGGAAATCACCTTGTCGCAAAAGAGGTTAGGGGAGGGCGTCCGTGCTGAGGCCTCCTACACATCGGGCAACAAATTATGCTTAATGATAATGATTGTCAAATGAGAAGACGAACTAATCTTATGCCTCTCTGAAAGGTGTGAACCCGGTCTCGCGCTTGCCCGCAGACTAATTATTTGCCGGCACCGTCCGTTCTCATGGGTGACAGGTCCGTTAACAAACGGCCAAGGATCAGCGCCCGCAGGAGGACGACATGGGTTTGTACGGTGCATACAGCGTGTTTCAGATTGGAGCCTTTAGCCTATCGGGCGCCCTCAGCCTGATGAGAGCGCTCAACCGATGAGTGCCGCCACCCGACTGCGCCTGTTTTGCCTGCCCTATTCGGGGGCCAGCGCCATGGTCTATGCGCGTTGGCGTCGGGCCCTGCCGGAGTGGTTGCAAGTGTGCCCACTGGAATTGCCGGGGCGCGGCATGCGTATGGATGAGCCGTTGCAGCGCGACATCAAGGCCTTGGCAGCGCAGTTGGCGGATGAAATCAGCCGTGACCTGAACGGCCCGTATGCCCTGTTCGGCCACAGTCTCGGGGGCCTGCTCGCTTTCGAATTGGCCCACGCCCTGCGCGAGCGCGGTGTGCCTGAGCCGCTGGCGTTGTTTGCCTCCGGCACTGCCGGCCCGGCGCGCCGTGATGTGAGCGACTACGCCGTTGAAAAAACTGACCAACAACTGATCGCCCGCCTGCGCGAACTGCAGGGCACCGCCGAAGAGGCCCTGGCCAACCCCGAATTGATGCAGTTGATGCTGCCGATACTGCGCGCCGACTTCCTGCTCTGCGGCAGCTTCACCTACGGCCAGCGCGAACCGCTGGGCATGCCGATCCACGTGTTTGGCGGCAAGCAAGACAGCGTACGCGCCGACCAGTTGCTTGACTGGCAGGCTGACGCCGCCAGTGGCTTCTCCCTGGACATGTTTGACGGCCACCACTTCTTTCTCGTGCAGCACGAAAGCGCCGTGCTGCGTTGCCTGCGGCGCTACGCCGAGGAGCACCTCGCACGCTGGCGCAATGGCGCGGCGCGGCAGCTGGCCGCCGGCTAAGCGCTCTCTATTTCTCGATTTTCCCGTAAGCCGATTTCAGGCAGGAACCCCATGATGGACGCCTTCGAACTTCCCCGCACTCTGGTCCAGTCCCTTCAACGTCGCGCCGCGCAGACCCCGGACCACGTGGCCCTGCGCTTCCTCGCCGACTGCGCCGAGCAAAACGTTGTGCTCAGCTACCGTGACCTGGACCAGCGCGCCCGCACGGTCGCCGCCGCCTTGCAGGCCAATGTGGCGTTGGGCGAGCGCGCGGTGCTGTTGTTCCCCAGCGGCCCGGACTACGTTGCGGCGTTTTTCGGCTGCCTGTACGCCGGGGTCATCGCAGTGCCGGCGTATCCGCCAGAGTCCACGCGCCGGCATCATCAGGAGCGCTTGTTGTCGATCATCAGTGACGCCGAACCGCGCGTGCTGCTGACCATCGCCAGCCTCGGCGACGGCCTGGCGCAGATCGAAAACGCACCCCCGGTGCTGAGCGTCGACACCCTGGAGGCACAGCTCGCCGAGCGCTGGGTCGAACCCGAACTGCACGCCGATGACATCGCCTTCCTGCAATACACCTCCGGTTCCACCGCATTGCCCAAAGGCGTGCAAGTCAGCCACGGCAACCTGGTGGCCAACGAAGTGCTGATCCGTCGTGGCTTCGGCATCGACCTCAACCCGGATGACGTCATCGTCAGCTGGCTGCCGCTGTACCACGACATGGGCCTGATCGGCGGTCTGCTGCAACCGATCTTCAGCGGCGTGCCGTGCGTGTTGATGTCGCCGGCGTACTTCCTTGGTCGGCCGCTGCGTTGGCTGGAGGCAATCAGTGAATACCGCGGCACCATCAGCGGTGGCCCGGATTTCGCCTACCGCCTGTGCAGCGAGCGGGTCAGCGAATCAGCCCTGGAGCGCCTCGACTTGAGCTCCTGGCGCGTGGCCTATTCGGGCTCTGAACCGATCCGCCTCGATACCCTGGAACGCTTCGCCGAGAAATTCGCGACGTGTGGCTTCACCCCGAACAATTTCTTCGCCTCCTACGGTCTGGCCGAGGCGACCCTGTTCGTCGCTGGCGGCACCCGCGGCCACGGTATCCCGGCCTTGCGCCTGGATGAACAGGCGTTGGCCGCCAACCGCGCCGAACCGGGGCAGGGCAACGCGATCATGAGCTGCGGCACCAGCCAGCCGGAGCACGCGGTGTTGATCGCCGACCCGCACACGCTGAGCGAACTGCCGGATAACCACGTCGGCGAACTGTGGGCCAGCGGCCCGAGCATCGCCCACGGCTACTGGCGCAACCCGCAAGCGTCGGCCAAGACGTTTGTACAGCACGCCGACCGCACCTGGCTGCGCACCGGCGACCTGGGTTTTATCCGTGAGGGCCAGGTGTACATCACCGGCCGCCTCAAAGACCTGCTGATCGTGCGCGGCCATAACCTGTACCCGCAGGACATCGAACACACCATCGAGCGCGAAGTGGAAGTGGTGCGCAAGGGCCGCGTCGCCGCTTTTGCAGTGAATGACCAGGGCCTGGAAGGCATCGGCATCGCCGCCGAAATCAGCCGCAGCGTGCAGAAAATCCTGCCGCCCGAGGCGCTGATCAAAGCCATCCGCCAGGCCGTGGCCGAGGCGTATCAACAAGCCCCGAGCGTGGTGGTACTGCTCAACCCCGGCGCCTTGCCGAAGACGTCCAGCGGCAAGGTACAGCGTTCAGCCTGCGCGATCCGCCACGCCGACGGCAGCCTCGACAGCTATGCGCAGTTCCCCGAGCTGCAAGCGCACGTGAGCGATGCGGTGTTGGAATCCGAACTGCAAAGCCAGATCGGCGCAATCTGGTGCGAGCAGTTACAGCTCGCAACCGTCGCGGCCGATGACCACTTTTTCCTGCTCGGCGGTAACTCCATCACCGCCACCCAAGTGGTCGCGCGCCTGCGCGAAACCCTGGGGCTGGAGCTGAACCTGCGCATGCTGTTCGAAGCGCCGACCCTTGCGAGCTTTGCCGCAAGCGTTGCGCAATTGCAGCAGGACGGCGGCGTTGCTCAAGGCGCGATTCATGCCTTGTCGCGCCAGGACGACTTGCCGCAATCCCTGGCGCAAAACCGCCTGTGGATCACCTGGCAACTCGACCCGCAGAGCAGCGCCTACACCATCCCTGGCGCCTTGCGTTTGCGCGGCGAGTTGAACGAAGGCGCCGTGCGCGCCAGCTTCCAGCACTTGATCGAGCGTCATGAAGCCCTGCGTACGCGTTTCTACGAGCGCGACGGTCAGGCCTTCCAGCGTGTGCAGGCAAGCGTCGAATTCGACCTGCAAATTATCGACCTCAGCGACCTGCCTGACGCCGAGCGTGAGGCTCGCGCGCAGCAGATCCGCGAAGACGAAGCGCGCACCCAGTTCGACCTGGAAAAAGGCCCATTGCTGTGGGTGACCCTGGTGCGCCTGGGCGATGAAGACCACCAATTGCTGGTGACGCTGCACCACATCATCGCCGACGGTTGGTCGCTGAATATTCTCATCGACGAATTCTCGCGCCTGTATGCCGCCGCGACGCAAGGCCAGACTTTGGAGCTACCGCCACTGGCCCTGCAATACGCCGACTACGGCAGCTGGCAGCGCCAATGGCTGGCTGAAGGCGAAGGCCAGCGGCAACTGGCGTACTGGAAAACCCAGTTGGGCGAGGAGCATCCGAGCCTGAGCCTGGCCACCGACCATCCGCGCTCGGCGCAACAACGCCACAGCGCGTCGCGCCATAGCGTGCGCCTGGATGCCGGCCTCAGTGCAGCGATTCGCCAGACCGCCCAAGACCACCAAGCCACCCCGTTCATGCTGCTGCTGGCGGCGTTTCAAAGCCTGCTCTACCGCTACAGCGGCCAGCGCGATATCCGCATCGGCGTGCCGAATGCCAACCGCCCGCGCCAGGAAACCCAAGGCCTGATCGGTTTCTTCATCAACACCCTGGTGCTGCGCGCCGAGCTGGACGGGCGCCTGCCGTTCAATCAATTATTGGCGGCCACCCGTCAGGCTGCGCTGGGCGCCCAGGCGCATCAGGACCTGCCGTTCGAGCAACTGCTGGAAGCCTTCCCCCATGCCCGCGAACAGGGCCTGTTCCAAGTCATGTTCAACCACCAGCAACGCGACCTGAGTGCCTTGCGCCGCCTGCCGGGCATGCTCGCCGATGAGTTGCCATGGCACAGCCGCGAGGCCAAGTTCGACCTGCAACTGCACAGCGAAGAAGACCGCAACGGGCGCTTGAGCCTGTCGTTCGACTACGCCGACGAATTATTCGACCGCGCAACCATTCAGCGTCTCGCCGAGCACTTCATCAACGTGCTGCACGCCGTGTGCGAGCAACCGCAACAGGCCATCGGCGACTTGCAGCTGATGCAAACCGACGAACAACAGCCGTGGAGTGAAGCGCCGTGCACGCCGGCGCAGCAGTGGCTGCCCGAGCTGCTCAGCCAACACACCGCGGACAACATCGCGCTGGTCTGGCAGGACGGCAACCTGAGCTTCGCCCAACTGCACACCCAGGCCAATCGCCTGGCCCATTACCTGCGCGACAAGGGCGTTGGCCCGGATGTGTGCGTGGCCATCGCCGCCGAACGCTCGCCGCAACTGTTGATCGGCCTGCTGGCGATCATCAAGGCCGGTGGCGCCTATGTGCCGCTCGACCCGGATTACCCCGCCGACCGCCTGGCCTACATGCTCCAGGACAGCGGCGTGCACCTGCTGTTGACCCAAACCGCACTGCTCGAGTTGCTACCGGCACCCGAAGGCGTGTGCGTGATCGCCATGGACAGCCTGCACCTCGACAGCTGGCCGACCCAGGCACCGGGTTTGCATCTGCATGGCGACAACCTCGCCTACGTGATTTACACCTCCGGCTCCACCGGCCAACCCAAGGGCGTGGGCAATACCCATGCGGCGCTGGCCGAGCGTTTGCAGTGGATGCAAGCCACGTATCAACTCAACGACACCGATGTGCTGATGCAAAAAGCGCCGATCAGTTTCGACGTGTCGGTATGGGAGTGCTTCTGGCCATTGATCACCGGTTGCCGCCTGGTGCTGGCCGGCCCCGGCGAGCATCGCGACCCGCACCGCATCGCGCAGTTGGTGCAGGAACACGGCGTAACCACCCTGCACTTTGTGCCGCCGCTGTTGCAGCTGTTTATCGATGAGCCGCTGGTGGCCGATTGCACCAGCTTGCGCCGCCTGTTCTCAGGCGGTGAAGCCTTGCCCGCCGAACTGCGCAACCGCGTCTTGGCACAGTTGCCGGCGGTGAAATTGCACAACCGTTATGGCCCGACGGAAACCGCGATCAACGTCACCCACTGGCAGTGCCAGGCCGAAGACGGCGAACGCTCGCCGATTGGCCGGCCGCTGGGCAATGTGATCTGTCGCGTGCTGGACGAACACCTCAACCCATTGCCGGCCGGTGTGCCGGGCGAATTGTGCATCGGCGGCATCGGCCTGGCGCGCGGTTACCTCGGCCGCGCCGGGCTGACCGCCGAACGTTTCGTCGCCGACCCATCGGGCGAGGCGGGCACACGCCTGTACCGCACCGGTGACCGCGTGCGCTGGAGCGCTGACGGCGTACTCGAATACCTCGGCCGGCTCGATCAGCAGGTCAAACTGCGTGGCTTTCGCGTGGAACCGGAAGAAATCGAAGCACGCCTGTTGGCCATGGACGGCATTGCCCAAGCCGTGGTGCTGGTGCGTGACCAGCAGTTAATCGGCTACTACACCGCCAGCACCGCACTGAACGAGCAGCAGGTAAAAACCGCCCTGGCCGCCGAGCTGCCGGAATACATGGTGCCCGCGCAACTGATGCGTCTGGATGCGATGCCGCTGAGCCCCAGCGGCAAACTGGACCGCCGTGCATTGCCGGCGCCGGTGTGGCAAACCCGTGAACACATCGAACCCCAAACCCCATTGCAGCAGCAGATTGCGGCGATCTGGCGCGAAGTCCTCGGCCTGCCTCGCATTGGCCTGGGCGACGACTTCTTCGCCCTCGGTGGCCACTCGTTGCTGGCCACGCAAATCATCTCGCGCACCCGCCAGGCCTGCGACGTCGAGCTGCCGCTGCGCACCTTGTTCGAAGCCAGCGAGCTGGGCGCCTTTGCCGAGCAAGTCGGCCTGATCCAGGCCTCGGGCCAGCGCAACCAGCAAACCGCTATCGCCAAGGTCGACCGCAGCGCGCCGGTGCCGCTGTCCTATTCCCAGCAGCGCATGTGGTTCCTCTGGCAGATGGAGCCGGACAGCCCGGCCTACAACGTCGGCGGCATGGCGCGCCTGCGTGGCGTGCTGGACGTGGGGCGGTTCGAGGCGGCGTTGCAAGCCCTGATCATGCGTCACGAAACCTTGCGCACAACCTTCCCGAGCGTCGACGGCGTGGCCCAGCAAAAAGTCGCCAGGCAAACCGGACTGCGCATGGATTGGCAGGATTTCTCGGCGCTCAATGAAGCCGAGCGTCAGCTGCGCCTGCAACAACTGGCCGACCACGAAGCCCATACGCCTTTCAACCTGGAAACCGGGCCATTGCTGCGCGCGTGTCTGGTCAAGGCCGGCGAGCAGGAACACTACCTGGTGCTGACCCTGCACCACATCGTCACCGAAGGCTGGGCGATGGACATCTTCGCGCGTGAACTCAGCGCGCTGTACGAGGCCTTTATCGACGAGCGCGACTCGCCGCTGGCGCCGTTGCCGGTGCAGTACCTCGACTACAGCGTGTGGCAGCGCCAATGGCTGGAGTCCGGTGAGCGCCAGCGCCAGCTGGACTACTGGATCGGGCAGCTTGGACATGAGCATCCACTGCTCGAATTGCCCGGCGACCGCCCGCGTCCGCCGGTGCAAAGCCATCAGGGCGAGCTGTACCGCTTTGACCTGAGCGATGAACTGGCCGCCCGCGTGCGCGCCTTCAATGCCGAACGCGGCCTGACTCTGTTCATGACCATGACCGCCACCCTGGCCGTGTTGCTCTACCGCTACAGCGGCCAGACCGACCTGCGCATCGGCGCGCCGGTGGCCAACCGGATTCGCCCGGAAAGCGAAGGGCTGATCGGCGCGTTCCTCAACACCCAGGTGCTGCGTTGCCAGCTCAATGGGCAGATGAATGTCGCTGAATTGTTCGAGCAGGTACGCCACACCGTGATCGAAGGCCAGTCCCATCAGGACCTGCCGTTCGATCATTTGGTAGAAGCCCTGCAACCACCGCGCAGCGCGGCCTACAACCCACTGTTCCAGGTGATGTGCAACGTGCAGCGCTGGGAATTCCAGCAGAGCCGCCAATTGGCCGGCATGACCGTCGAGTACCTGGCCAACGATGCGCGCGCGACCAAGTTTGACCTCAACCTGGAAGTCACCGACCTCGACCATCGCCTGGGTTGCTGCCTGACCTACAGCACCGACCTGTTCGACGCGCCGCGCATTGCGCGCATGGCCGAGCATTGGCGCAACCTGCTGGAAGCGTTGATTGCCAACCCGCAACAGCGTCTCAGCGAACTGCCGTTGCTGACCGCCGTCGAGCAGCGCGTGTTGCAGGACAGCCTCGGTGTGGAAGCGGGGGAGCATCGCCTCGATCAGTGCATCCATCAGTTGTTCAGTCAGCAGGCGATCCAGCGTGCCGATGCACCGGCGCTGACTTTTGCAGGAGAAACGCTGACCTACCGCGAACTGGACGCCCGCGCCAATCGCCTGGCGTGGATGCTGCGCGAGCGCGGCGTCGGCCCACAGGTGCGCGTCGGCCTGGCGTTGCCGCGTTCTCTGGAAATGGTGATTGGCTTGTTGGCGATCCTCAAGGCCGGTGGCGCCTACGTGCCGCTGGACCCGGAATACCCGCTGGACCGCTTGCACTACATGATCGAAGACAGCGGCATCGGGCTGCTGCTCAGTGATGCGGCGATGTTCGAAGCCCTCGGTGAACTGCCGGCGACGGTGGCGTGCTGGTGCCTGGAAGATGACCTGCCGGTGCTCGCCAATTACCCGGCCGACGAGCTGCCCTTTATCAGCTTGCCGCAGCATCAGGCGTACTTGATCTACACCTCAGGTTCCACCGGCAAGCCGAAAGGCGTGGTGGTGTCCCACGGTGAAATCGCCATGCATTGCCAGGCGGTGATCGAGCGCTTTGGCATGCGTGCGGACGATTGCGAACTGCACTTTTATTCGATCAACTTCGACGCCGCCACCGAGCGTTTGCTGGTGCCGCTGCTCAGCGGTGCGCAGGTGGTTGTGCGGGCCCAGGGCCAGTGGGATGCCGAAGAAATCTGTGCGCTGATTCGCACCCATCGCATCAATATCCTCGGTTTCACCCCAAGCTATGGCAGCCAGTTGGCGCAGTGGCTGGCGACTCAGCAGCAAACCTTGCCGGTGCGCATGTGCATCACCGGCGGCGAGGCGCTGACTGGCGAACACCTGCAGCGTATCCGCGCAGCCTTCCAGCCCGAGGTGTTTTTCAACGCCTACGGCCCGACCGAAACCGTGGTCATGCCGCTGGCCAGTCTGGCGCCGGAGCAGTTGGAAGAGGGCGCTGGCAGCGTGCCGATCGGCAGCATCATTGGCGACCGCGTGGCCTACATTCTCGACGCCGACCTGGCGCTGGTGCCGCAAGGTGCGACCGGCGAGTTGTATGTCGGCGGGGCCGGTCTGGCGCAGGGTTACCACCAGCGCCCGGGCATGACCGCAGAGCGTTTTGTCGCCGACCCGTTTGCTACGAATGGCGGGCGTTTGTACCGCACCGGCGACCTGGTGCGCCAACGCGCCGACGGCCTGGTGGAGTACCTGGGCCGTATCGACCACCAAGTGAAAATTCGCGGTTTCCGCATTGAGCTGGGCGAAATCGAAACCCGCCTGCTGGAACACCAAGCGGTGCGCGAAGCGGTGGTGCTGGCACTGGATTCGCCGAGCGGCAAACAGCTGGTGGCTTACCTGGTCAGCGACGCCGACCACGCCACGCTGCGCGACGCGCTCAAGGCACACCTCAAGACGCAACTGCCGGACTACATGGTGCCTGCGCACCTGATCGTGCTGGACAGCATGCCGCTGACCGCCAACGGCAAACTCGACCGCCGCGCCTTGCCGCAACCGGACCCGGAGGCGAACCGCCAACACTACGTGGCGCCACGCAACGAACTGGAGCACACCCTGGCCGCGATCTGGTGCGCCGTGTTGAACGTGCAGCAAGTCGGCCTGGACGATAATTTCTTTGAACTGGGCGGCGACTCGATTCTGTCGATCCAGGTGGTCAGCCGTGCGCGGCAGGCCGGGATTCACTTCAGCCCGCGCGACCTGTTCCAGCATCAGACCGTGCAAACCCTGGCGGCCGTGGCCACGCGGTCCGAGCGGGTCAGCGCCGAACAAGGGGTGCTGACGGGCAGCTCCGGCCTGACGCCGATCCAGCATTGGTTCTTCGATACCGCGATGCCGAATCGTCAGCACTGGAACCAGGCGTTGCTGCTCAAACCGCTGCAACTGCTCGACCCTCATCGCCTGGAGCAAGCGCTGTTGGCGGTACTGGAACACCACGACGCCCTGCGCTTGAGCTTTACGCCGCGCGATGCCCAATGGCACGCCGAGCACATGGCCGTGCCGCAAGGTGGCGTGCTGATGCAGGCGCAGGTGCGCGATATGGCGCAGTGCACCGCGCTGTTCACCGACACCCAACGCAGCCTTGACCTCGAACACGGCCCGCTGCTGCGCGCTTTACTGGTAGATGGCCCGCAGGGTCAGCAACGCCTGCTGATCGCGATTCACCACCTGGTGGTGGATGGCGTGTCGTGGCGCGTATTACTTGAAGACCTGCAAACGGTCTATCGCCAACTGAGCGACGGCCAATCGGTCAGCTTGCCGGCCAAGACCAGCGCCTTGCGCGATTGGGCTGCGCGTTTGCAGGCCTATGCGAGCAGTGAATCCCTGCGTGAAGAGTTGAGCCTCTGGCAAGACCGGTTGGCCGGTCCTGCGGCGGTATTGCCGGTGGATCGCCCACACGGTTCGCTGCTCACTCGTGATGCCGACACGGTCAGCGTGCGCCTGGACGCGCAACATACCCGCCAGTTGCTGCAACAGGCGCCAAGCGCCTATCGCACTCAGGTCAACGACCTGCTGCTGACGGCTCTTGCCCGTGTGCTGTGCCGCTGGAGTGGTCACGATTGCGCGCTGATCCAGCTGGAAGGCCATGGCCGTGAAACCTTGTTTGATGACATCGACCTGACCCGCAGCGTCGGCTGGTTTACCAGTGCTTACCCACTGCGCCTGACCCCGCAAGCAGAGCAGGGCGCCTCGATCAAGGCGATCAAGGAGCAACTGCGCGGCGTGCCGCACAAAGGTTTGGGCTATGGCGTGCTGCGTTACCTGGCGGACGATCTGTGCAAGCAGACCATGGCTGCACTGCCAAGCGCCGACATCACCTTCAACTACCTCGGCCAGTTCGACCAGAGCTTCGGTGCCGATGCGCTGTTCCACCCGCTGGATGAGCCCGCCGGCCTGGCGCATGACTCAGAGGCGCCGTTGCCCAATGAGTTGAGCGTCGACAGCCAGGTGTACGGCGGCGAACTGGTGCTGCGCTGGACCTTCAGCCGCGAGCGCCACGATCAACAGACCATTCGCGAACTGGCCCAGGCTTACCTGGACGAACTGCAAAGCCTGATCGCGCATTGCCTGAGCGACGCTGCCGGCGGCCTCACGCCGTCGGACTTTCCGCTGGCGCACCTGACCCAACCACAACTCGACAGCCTGCCGGTGCCGGCCAGCGCCATCGAAGACGTGTACCCGCTGACGCCGATGCAGGAAGGCCTGCTGCTGCACACCCTGCTGGAACCCGGCACGGGCCTTTACTACATGCAGGACCGCTACCGCATCAACAGCGCGCTCGACCCGCAGCGGTTTGCCCAAGCCTGGCAGGCGGTGATCGCGCGTCACGAAGCCTTGCGCGCATCGTTCTGCTGGAACGTCGGCGAAGACATGCTGCAAGTGATCCACAAGCCGGGCAGCACGCCGATCGAGTACCTGGACTGGAGCGCCGATCCGCAAAGTGAACAGGAACCCCGTCTGCAAGCCTTGCTCAAGGCCGAGCGGGAAGCCGGTTTCGATCTGCTCAACCAGGCGCCGTTTCACCTGCGCCTGATCCGCGTCGGTGAAGCGCGCTACTGGTTCATGATGAGCAACCACCACATCCTCATCGATGCCTGGTGCCGTTCGCTGCTAATGAATGACTTCTTTGAAATTTACATGGCCTTGGGCGAAGGTCGCGAAGCACAGTTGGCCACACCGCCGCGCTATCGCGATTACATTGCCTGGCTGCAACGCCAGAACCTCGCCCAGGCACGCCAGTGGTGGCAGCACAACCTGCAAGGTTTCGAGCGCACCACACCGATCCCGAGCGACCGGCCGTTCCTGCGTGAACATGCGGGCCACAGCGGCGGCATGGTGGTGGGCGACTGCTACACCCGCCTTGAGGCACGCGACGGTGCGCAACTGCGTGAACTGGCGCAGGCCCATCAACTGACCGTCAACACCTTCGCCCAGGCGGCATGGGCGTTGGTGCTGCGTCGCTTGAGTGGCGAGCGTGACGTGTTGTTCGGCGTTACCGTGGCCGGGCGCCCGGTGGACATGCCCGAGATGCAACGCACCGTCGGCCTGTTCATCAACAGCATCGCGCTGCGGGTGAAACTGCCTGAAGACGGTCAGCGCTGCAGCGTGCGCCAGTGGTTGAGCGGCTTGCTAGACAGCAACATGCAGCTGCGCGAGTACGAGTACCTGCCGCTGGTGACCATTCAGGAGCACAGCGAATTGCCCAAGGGCCAACCGCTGTTCGACAGCCTGTTCGTGTTCGAGAACGCGCCGGTGGAGGTCTCGGTGCTGGACCGCGCGCAAAGCCTGAATGCCACCTCGGATTCCGGCCGCACCCACACCAACTTCCCGTTGACCGCAGTGTGCTACCCGGGCGATGACCTCGGTTTGCACTTGTCCTACGACCAGCGTTACTTCGACGAAAGCACCGTGCAGGGCATGCTCGGCGAGTTCAAGCGCTTGCTGCTGGCGCTGGTGCAGGGCTTTCATGGCGACATGGCCGACCTGCCGCTGATCGGCGAGCAAGAGCGTGAATTCCTGCTGGAGGGGTGTAACCAGAGCGCGCATAACTACCCGCTGGAGCGCAGCTATGTCGAGCTGTTCGAGGCGCAGGTGGCCGAGCATCCGCAGCGCATCGCCGCCAGCTGCCTTGACCAGCAATGGACCTATGCCGAGTTGAACCGGCGCAGTAACGGTTTGGGTCACGCGCTGATCGCAGCAGGCGTTGGCCTGGACCAGCCGGTGGCGTTGCTGGCCGAGCGTAACCTCGACCTGCTGGGCATGATCATCGGCAGCTTCAAGGCCGGCGCCGGTTACCTGCCGCTGGACCCAGGCCTGCCCAGCCAGCGCTTGAGCCGGATTATCGACTTGAGCCGTACGCCGTTGCTGGTGTGCACCGAGGCGTGCCGCGAGCAGGCGATTGAGCTGCTGGACGGTACCGACTGCCAGCTGTTGGTGTGGGAGGAAGTGCCGGGGCGTGGGGAAAATCCAGGTGTCTACAGTGGCCCGGACAACCTCGCCTACTTGATCTACACGTCGGGCTCCACCGGCCTGCCCAAGGGCGTGATGGTCGAACAGCGCGGCATGCTCAATAACCAGTTGAGCAAGGTGCCTTATCTGGACCTGAGCCCGACGGATGTGATCGCCCAGACCGCTTCGCAAAGCTTCGATATTTCCGTGTGGCAGTTCCTCGCTGCGCCGCTGTTTGGCGCGCGGATCGATATCGTGCCGAACACCCTTGCCCATGACCCGCAAGGTTTGCTGGCCCATGTACAGGCCCAGGGTATTACTGTGCTGGAAAGCGTACCGTCGCTGATCCAGGGCATGCTCGTCCAGGAACGCATGAGCCTGGACGGCCTGCGCTGGATGCTGCCGACGGGCGAAGCGATGCCGCCGGAGCTGGCGCACCAATGGTTGCTGCGTTATCCAGACATAGGCCTGGTCAACGCTTATGGCCCGGCGGAATGTTCGGATGATGTGGCGTTCTTCCGCGTCGATCTGGCGTCAACCCAAGGCACTTATTTGCCGATTGGCACCCCGACCGACAACAACCGGTTATACGTGCTCGATGGCGCACTGGAGTTGGTGCCACAGGGCGCGGTCGGCGAGCTGTGTGTGGCAGGTACCGGCGTGGGCCGTGGTTACGTCAGCGACCCGTTGCGCACGGCGCAGGTGTTTGTGCCCAACCCGTTTGGCGCACCGGGCGCGCGTCTCTACCGCACCGGCGACCTGGCACGTCGGCGCAGCGATGGCGTGTTGGAATATGTGGGGCGTATCGACCACCAGGTGAAGATTCGCGGCTACCGCATCGAGCTGGGTGAAATCGAAGCGCGTCTGCATGAACAGCCGCAGGTGCGTGACGCCGCGGTGGGGGTACAAGAGGGCGTCAACGGCAAGCACTTGGTGGGTTACCTGGTGGCGGGGGATGAAAGCCTCAACCCGAGCGATCGCCTGGACCGCATCAAGCAACGCCTGCGTGCTGAGCTGCCGGAATACATGGTGCCACTGCACTGGTTATGGCTCGAGCGCCTGCCGCTGAACGCCAACGGCAAACTCGACCGCAAGGCTTTGCCGACCCTGGAGATCGGCCAGTTGCACAGCCAGGACTACCTGGCGCCGCGCAACGCACTGGAAACCACGTTGGCGGCTATCTGGGCCGAGGTGCTGAAAGTCGACAGGGTGGGCGTACAGGACAACTTCTTCGAGCTGGGTGGGCACTCGTTGCTGGCCACACAGATTGCCTCTCGGGTGCAGAAAAGCCTGCAGCGGGATGTACCGTTGCGGGCGATGTTCGAGTGCAGCACGGTGGCGGAGTTGGCCGAGTACATCGAGGGGTTGGCGGCGAATGAAATCAGCGCCGAGAAGGTGGACCGGTTGAGTGATTTGATGGCGGAGTTGGAGGGGCTGTAAGGAAACCTGGAGCCCCTGGCGGTGAGCGTGCTGTGAGTCGAAACGAAAACGACTTTCAGCATTGCTCAACGCTGCATCCACATCGGCGCCGATAGGGGCCTTTAGCCAGGTGGCACGTGGGTATGCTGCCTCTCAGGATCACGCTGGCCTGCCGCATTCTTGGGTGAGTTGGGAGCATGAATAATTGCGGCATCGACGAGGGTGCCTTGGCGCGGGCACCGAACTTTCGCGCCGCCAGGCCAATGCCTCATCACATGCACACGAGCATCCCTTAGGAGAGGGCAAAGGCGATTTTGATCGAAAGTGTGGTTATTTGCGCCTTGATTTGTAGGAAATTGCCCTCTAGTTACGTAGGTTATTTCCATAATACTGTTTTTATATACAGTGTTTTGGGGGTGGTCGTCTCATCAGAAGAAAATGAGCGAGAAACGGGCCGGTGGAAAAAAAAAGCAGCTTCGTTAGTTTGAGGTTCTCTCCTTCAAGAAAGGAGAGTTCTTAATCAAATCAATGGAGTCAAAAATGAACCAACCACACACCCAGACACCTCTTCGTCATGGTCGTGTCACGTCCCCTTCCAGCCGTGGCGCCGTCGCCGTGGATCTCGGCCTGCTGGCTACCTGGCAGGTCAATGAAATGGAAGGCGGCAAGAACTTTCCGGCACTGATTGCCGGTCCGTTCCCGGCGCCTTATCAAACCGACAGTGACAGCGTCACCCCACCAGCCGACGGCTTCATCCTCAGCGGCGGCAAGACCGATGCGCGTGACTGCGTCAACTTCACCAACGAGGAAATGGCCAAGAAACTCAACCGCGCCTTCACCTGGCCGCTGCTCAATGTCGACCCGGGTCAGACCTTCAAGGTCACCTGGGAATACACCGCGCCGCACACTACCCGTGGCTATCGCTGGCTGATCACCAAGGATGGCTGGGATCCGAAACAGCGCATCACCCGCGCACAACTGGAAACCCAGCCGTTCGCCGAAGACTTCTACACCCAGGTGCCGTACTTCAGCCATGCAGGTGAACTGAAGGCCAAGGTCAATCACGAAGTGAAACTGCCGGCCAACAAAAAGGGCAAGCATGTGATCGTGTTGATGTGGATCGTCGCCAACACCGGCAACGCGTTTTATCAAGCCTTCGACGTGGACTTCAAATAAGCCCGCGCCGTTAAACCCATACGTTCTGAAGGATTAGAACATGACCAAGATTGACTTCACCTTATTGAAATCGCCGCTGAACGATGTCGCTTCGCTGATGCCGAGCATTGCCGGCAAAAAGATCCTCATGGGCTTCTGGCACAACTGGCCTGCCGGAGCGAGCGACGGCTACCAGCGTGGCCAATTCGCCAATATGAACCTGTCGGACGTGCCGAAGGATTACAACGTGGTGGCCGTGGCCTTCATGAAAGGCAACGGTATCCCGACGTTCAAGCCGTACAACCTTTCCGACGCCGAGTTCCGCCGTCAGGTGGGCGTGCTAAACAGCCAGGGCAGGGTGGTGCTGATTTCCCTTGGCGGCGCCGATGCACACATCGAGCTGCATAAAGGCAACGAACAGCCACTGGCCAACGAGATTATCCGCCTGGTGGAAACCTATGGCTTTGATGGCCTGGACATCGATCTTGAACAGAGTGCGATTGATTTCGCCGACAACAAGACTGTCCTGCCCGCCGCGTTGAAACTGGTCAAGGACCATTACGCCAGTGAAGGCAAACACTTCATTATCAGCATGGCGCCGGAGTTTCCTTACCTGACCACCGCCGGCAAATACGTCGGTTACATCCAGGCGCTGGAAGGCTATTACGACTTCATTGCCCCGCAGTATTACAACCAGGGGGGCGACGGGATCTGGGTGCAGGAGGTCAACAACGGCAACGGTGCCTGGATTGCCCAGAACAACGACGCGATGAAAGAGGATTTCCTGTTTTACCTGACCGAGAGTCTGGTGAGCGGAACGCGAGGGTTTATCAAAATCCCGGCGGACAAGTTCGTCATTGGTCTGCCGGCCAACGTCGACGCAGCCGCCACCGGTTATGTGATCAACCCTGCAGCCGTGACCAATGCATTCAAGCGTTTGTACGACAAAGGGTTGCCGATCAAGGGCCTGATGACATGGTCGGTGAATTGGGACAATGGGATCAGCAAAGACCATGTGCCCTACAACTGGGAATTCAGCCGCCGTTATGGGCCGTTGATCCAAGGCACTCATCTGTCTGGCCTCGGTGAGGATGAGGCGGATCTCGACGTCGCCAATCGGCGGTAGCGCAAAGAGATATCTGGCAGACGTGCCTGATCTCAACCAGCTGTGTTTATGATCTGATCGTTGGCTTTACGAAATAGAATCCGATGCCTGTTTGGGCATCGGATTTTCTGCGTCAAGGCTCAAGTCTTCATCAGTTTTTTATGAATTTGCGTTGCTCGTTTTATGTTGCGGCAAGCCTGAAACATTCTCAGGGAAACGCCGATTACTTCGGCCCCAGAATCTTCGCCAGTTTGTCCGGTGACGGCGCGCCTTGCTGTTGCTGCAACCCGCCCTTGTCATCCAGATAGAAAATCGCCGGCGTCGCCGACAATTCCAGCTCTTCCATCAACTTCATGTTGGCATCGAGCTTGGCTTCGATGTCCGCCGGGATCTTGTCCAGCGCCTGCAATTTGCTGCCTTTACCGGCGGCTTCGTGTTCTTCCAGGGCTTTTTGCGGGTCTTTGGCGGCGAACAGCGCAGCTGACTTGCCCGGGCTGTCCTCACGGATAATGCCCACCATGATGTGGCGCAACTGCACCTTGCCGGCTTTTACCCACGGCCGTGCCTGTTCCCAGAACATGTTGCAGTACGGGCAGTTGGGGTCGCTGAACAGGTAGACGATACGTGGCGCGTTTTTATCGCCGTCCTGAATCCAGTTGCTGTGTTCCATCTTGGCCCAGACTTCCTTGGCCATCGGCGCGTACACCAGTTTTTCCAGGGGCGCGCTGCTCAGGTCTTTACCCTCGGCGTCGTACAGGTTGCCGGCAATCACACTTTTACCGTCGGCGGTCAGGTACAGCGCCATGCCACGGTTCTGGTACTGCGCGGCGTAGCCTGTGAGGCCGCTGGGCGCATCGAACTTGCCAAGAATCTTGGCGCCTTTGGCTTCGATCTGTTTGATCGGTGCCGGCCAGTCTTCGGCCTGGGCCAGAGTGGCCGCGAGCGTCAGCGGCAGCAGGGTCAGCAGGTGGCGGAGGCTTGGCATGTCGGTTTCCTTTCAGGGGCGGTGTCGAAGGGTTCCATGGCACGGGCCAGGCTGGCTTGGGACAGCTCACCGAGGTGGCTGTTGATCAGGCGCCCATCGGCTTGGTAGAACAGCGTGGTCGGCAAGGCCATGGAGCCCACGGCCTGGCCGAGTCGGCCGCTGGCGTCAAACAGCACGTTGTCGAGGGTCAGGCCTTGGGTCGCGAGGAAGGTGCTGACGCTTTGCATGCTTTCGGCCTGGTTGACGAACAGGAAGGTCACGTCGGGGCGCTGGTGCTGGGCGCGCTCCAGTACCGGCATTTCCCGGCGGCACGGTGGGCACCAGGTGGCCCAGAGGTTGATCACCAGCGGGCCGCCTTTGTAGTCGGCCAGTTGCACCACGTCGCCATTGGCGTTGCGCAAGGTGATGTCCGGCAGTTGCGCGCCTTTGTCGTACAGGCTCAGCGATAAACTGGTCAGGCCCCAGAACACTAAGCCGGTGACCACGCCGGCGCTCAACGGTTTGCGCAGGGCAGGGCGGCGCCAGCCGTATAACAGCGCGCCGAGTACCAGTGCAATCACGCCGGGCCAGGCGAGGAAACCGCCGTCGCGCAGGTCGACCATCTGCAGGGGATCGCGGCTGTAATCGCTCCAGTACATCACGACAAAGCTGACGCGCGCGGCCAGCATGCCCAACAGGAACAGGGTGAACAGCACCGATTCGGGGTTTTCGCCGCCACGCTTGGCCACCCGCCAGCCCACCAGGGTGGCGAGTATCAACGCGCTGATCAGTAGGATGTGATTCAGGGCGATGGCGAAGGTGCCGATGGTCAGGGTCAGCATCAGCGTGCGTCTCGGGTTTGCGTCCAGCGTTGCAGGAAGGCGGCGGCATCCACTTCGCCGGTGATGCGTTGGGCGCGGCGTTCTTCACCGTCCGGGCCGATCCACACAAAGCTCGGTGGCCCCGGCACCTTGTAGCGACCGAGCAGCTCACGGCTGGCAGCGTTGTCGGCGGTGACGTCGAGGCGCAGCAGGCGCACATCTTTCAGGGCGTCCATCACCTCAGGTTGGCCGAATACCTGTTTTTCCATGATCTTGCACGACACGCACCAGTCGGCGTAGTAATCCACCAGCACCCATTGGCCCTGGGCCTTGGCACTGTCGAGCTGGGCTTGCAGCACGGCCGGGTCACTGATGGTCATGAACGCGTCATGGGCGCTCGGTGCAGCGGCAACCCGCGAGCCACCGTAGACCTTCAGCGGTTGCCAGAGGTCGTCGCTGCCACCGGCCGCGCCCACCACCAGCACTGCGCCCCACAGGCCCAGCACCAGGGAGCCGGCGCCAAACACTTTGGCCGCCAGCCCGTATTCGCGCGCCAGGCCCCAGCCGCAGTAAGCCATCACCAGGGCCAATACGCCCCACAGGCCGAGCCACAGGCTTTCGCCGACCACCGGGCGAATCATCAGCACCGCGATGCCCAGGAACAGGAAGCCGAAGACGCCCTTGAGCACGTTCATCCAGGTGCCCGGTTTCGGCAGGAAGCGGTTGCCCACCGTCACCAGCAGCAACAGCGGGATGCCAATGCCGATGCCCATGGCGAAGAGGATCAGGCCACCGTGCAACGCATTGCCGCTCTGGGCGATATACAGCAGCGCGCCGGCCAGTGGCGCAGTCATGCACGGCCCCACCAGCAAGCCGGAGAGCGCACCGAGAATGCCGGCGCCCACCAGGCTGCCACCGCTTTGCTGACGGCTGACGTTGTCCAGGCGATCACGCAGGAAGGCCGGTAATTGCAGTTCGAAGAAACCAAACATTGGCAGGGCGAGGATCACAAACAGCGCGGCGAAACTGCCAAGAATCCAAGGCGTTTGCAGCCATGCAGCGAGGTTGCCGCCGAGCAGCGCGGCCAGTACGCCCAGCGCTGCATATACCAGCGCCATGCATATCACGTAGCTGCTGGCCAGCGCGAAACCACGACGCGGGCTCGCGCCACTGCCGACCACCAGGCCTGCCAGAATCGGCAGCATCGGCAGCGAACACGGGGCAAATGCCAGCAGCAGGCCCAGACCAAAGAACACCAGCAGGCTCCAGCCCAGGCTGCGCTGTTGCAGGCCGCTGGCCAGGCTCTGGTCCTGGGCTTGTGCGGTGGCGGCGACGGCGGGGTTGCCGCCCAGGTCCACGGTGATCGACTGTGGCGGGTAGCACAGGCCGGCATCGGCACAACCCTGCCAGCCGAGTTTGACCTGGCCGGTGGCGCCGGCCGGAATCTTCACTTCCAGGCCCTGGCGATACACTTGCTGCTCACCGAAGAACTCGTCGCTGTGGGCTTCGCCCGGCGGTAACGCCGGTTTGTCGGCCAGACCGTCGAACTTCATGCGTTGCTGGTACAGGTAGTAACCGTCGGCAATCTGCCAATACAGCTGGATTTCGCCAGACTCCAGGCGTTCGGAGGTAAAGGTGAAGGCTTTGCCCACCGGGAGGAAATCGGGTTTGCTTTCAAAAGGGTTGCCCGGCGCGGCCTGGGCGAATCCCGCGAACATTACCAGTAGAAAGGTAAACAGATGCCGCATGGTCAAGCCTTAGTTTGGTGCAAGTTAGGGACACAATGTGTGGCGTTGATTAACCGATGATTAACCGGGGGCTATTCTAAAGTGAAGGGCGTGTCTGAGCGCGCCTCTTTTCACGGCATAATCGGCGCTTAATCCGCTGCACCTTTAATTCTCCCCATCTTTCATGAAGGGTTCACCATGCACGTACTGGTCTGTGAAGACGACGAACTGATCGCCAGCGGCATCGTGGCCGGCCTTGGCGCCCAGGGCTTTACCGTCGAACGCGTGGCCACGGCCGCGGCTGCGCGGGCGATGCTCAAGGCGGCCACGTTCGACATCATGGTGCTCGACCTCGGGTTGCCCGACGAAGACGGCCTCAAGCTGCTGCAACAACAGCGCAGCCAGGGACTGGAGATTCCGGTGCTGATTCTGACGGCGCGGGATTCTGTGACCAACCGTGTCGACGGCCTGCAAGCCGGTGCCGACGATTACCTGCTCAAGCCCTTCGACCTGCGCGAGCTTGCCGCCCGCCTGCAAACCCTGCTGCGGCGGGTGGCGGGGCGCCGGGTCAACCTGATCGAACACGGCCGCCTCGCCTACGACCCCAGCAGCCGCGAAACCTTCCTGGGCGGCGAGCCGGTGGATCTTTCCCGTCGCGAACAAGCGTTGTTGCAGGCCTTGTTGCATAACAAAGGCCGGGTGCTGTCCAGCGAACAGCTCAAGGACAGCGTCTACGGTTTCAACGACGAACTGGAAAGTAACGCCCTCAACGTGCATATCCATCACCTGCGGCGCAAATTGGGCAACGGCATCGTCGAGACCGTGCGCGGCCTCGGTTATCGCCTGGGCACGGCCGACGGTGGCGTGGCCGATGATGGAGAACACGCCTCGTGATGAGCCTCCGCCTGCGCCTGACGTTCAAGCTGGGCGCTGCTTTCGTGCTGATCTGGCTGCTGGCGGCGGCCTGGATGCTCAACGATCTGCGCAACCAGATGATGTTTTCCCTCGACCAGCGTCTGGTGGCGTCGGCGCGCATGGTCGCGGGGCTGACCGAGCAGATGCCGGGCCTGGCCAGTGTGAGTGGCGGTACGCACCTGCGCACCGAGCAATTGAATGTGCCGGGGGGCATGGCCTGCCAGGTCAGCTCCCTGCGTGGGGAAATTCTGGCGCGCAGCCACATGACCCCGGATGAAGGCCTGGAGTCGCGCAAGAGTGGCTTTCGCGATCAAGTCATCGACGGCGTCGGCTGGCGCAGTTTCACCCTGTCCCGGGGTGACTTGTTGATCACCACGGCCGACCGCCAGGTGGAGCGCGAGGCGCTGAACCTGTCGATCCTGCTGGCGGCTTCGGTGCCGGTCGGCGTGGCCTTGTTGGGCTGCCTGTGCCTGCTGTGGCTGGGTATCGGCCAGAGTCTGTTGCCGCTCAACCGCATGCGTGACGCGTTGATGCGCCGCAGTGCCGATTCGCTCGAACCCTTGCAGATTCACCCCCTGCCCAGCGAGCTTAAACCGCTGCTCGACACCCAGAACCAACTGTTGCAGCGCATCGCCAAGACCATCGAGCGTGAGCGCCGCCTCACTGGTGATGCCGCGCATGAGTTGCGCAGCCCGCTGACGGCGATCAAGACCCACCTGCAAGTGGCGCGCATGACCGACGGCGCGGCGCGCGACCAATCCCTGGCCCACGCCGAGGAGGGCGCCGACCGCCTGCACCGCACCCTTGAGCAATTGCTGCTGCTGGCGCGGGTGGAAGGCAGCCTGTCGTTTGATGACGGCCTGCAATCGAGCGCTGAACAAGTCGCACGGCTGGCGATCCAGGACGCCAACGCTGGCGACAACCGGCGTATCGACCTGATCCTGTCGGCCAACCTCACCGAGACGCCGGTGGAAATGCCGGTGGCCCTGGCGGTCGCGGCCTTGCGCAACCTGCTGGATAACGCGCTGCGCCATACGCCGGCTGATACCCGTGTTGAACTGAGTGTGTTCACCACTGCCGACACGGTGGTGTTCCGCGTGCGTGATCATGGCAAGCAGATTTCCAGTGAGGACCTGCAATACCTAACCCAACGCTTCTGGCGCAACGGCAGCAGTGAGGGCTGCGGGCTGGGTCTGGCGATTGTTCAAGCGATCGTGCAGCGCTGTTCCTGCTCGCTGAAATTCGACAGCCAGGCGGATGGTTTGCGGGTCGATCTGGGGATGCCGTTGCGGCGCTGAGTACTTTTCTTCAAGCACCAAATAGTTACCGCCTGCCTGACATTCTTCCCTTCAGGATGGCGGTAATTTTTTTGCGCTTGAGCGGGCTGAATGACTCGGCCTGTACTGAAAAGGACGGTTCTTATGTTGGTGGTCGATAGCAGTTTCCCTGCCAGGGGTTTCAATGAGCGTAACGCTGAGCCCGTGCGGCACGTGGTTTTGCATTACACCGCAGCGCCTTTTGCTTCATCCCTGCGTACGCTCACGCAAGACGGTGTCAGCGCTCACTACTTGCTGCCGGATCCGGATGACCCTGGCTACCGCGCCACCGGATATGACGAATTGCGGGTGTTTCGGCTGGTGGACGAGGATAAGCGTGCGTGGCACGCCGGGGTCAGTCATTGGGGTGGGCGGGATGATCTCAATAGCCGGTCGATTGGTGTCGAGGTTGTTAATCTGGCGCGGGATGAGGGGGGCGTGTTTACGTTTCCAGCGTATGGCGAAGAACAGGTTGATGTGCTGATTGCGTTGGTTCGCGATGTGCTTGGGCGCTATCCGCAGATTGGGCCTGCCGATGTGCTCGGGCATTCGGATGTTGCGTATTGGCGCAAGAGCGATCCGGGGCCTCGGTTGCCTTGGCAGCGTTTGTTCGAGGCTGGGGTCGGGGCCTGGTTTGATGAGACGACGCGGGGCATGTATCAGCGGCGGTTTTGTCTTGGGTTGCCGCCGGAGGTTGAGGTGGAGCGGGCGTTTCAGCGGTATGGGTATAAGCCGGCCCAGAATCGCCGGGCGTTTGAGCTGAGGACGCGGGCGTTTCAGATGCACTTTCGGAGTCGGGATTATGGTGGGGTTTTGGATGGGGAGACGTGTGCGATTTTGTATGCGTTGAATGATCGGTATCGGGGGCTTTGAGTGCGTTTTTTTGGGGGGGTTGTACATATCCGTTGCTGCGGTAACGGCCACTTAGGGTTCCGCTCTTACAGCGGGTCACTTTTGGCAAACGCCCGGAATGCCGGCCCAGCCAAAAGTAACCAAAAGGTCTTTGCCCCACCACTCGGCACCTCGCTTAGGCTCGGTGTGCCCTCACTCCGGCTTGAATCCGTGGGCCGCCGCGACGGGCCATCCATGGCCCAACACGGCTAACCCGGCGTCCTGCCGGGTTACCCACGGATTCAAGCCTGCGTTCGGCCAGCGTGGTTGACGGGGCCTGTCAGATCAAAGTCAAAAGCAAAGCACGGCGGCCTAGTAGCCGACCTGAGTGGTTGAAGCAGAAGCGAATCAACAGCACAGCAACGCACCTCTATCTGATGCACTGCGATCCAAATGTGGGAGCGGGCTTGCTCGCGAAGGCGGTGTGTCAGCGACACATGAGCTGACTGACCCACCGCCTTCGCGAGCAAGCCCGCTCCCACAAGTTGACCGAGTTCAGCTGCCAGCACCGCAGTGCTTTTGCTTTTCTGTGGGAGCTGGCTTGCCTGCGATGCAGGCACCTCGGTTTGTCAGGTACACCGGGTTGATGCCATCGCAGGCAAGCCAGCTCCCACTTTTGACTGAGTTCAGCCTTCAAGATCAGGCCGCCTCGCTTTCGCTTTTGATCTAACCACAAGGCCGCCGTAAGAGCGGAACCCCTATCCGCCATTACCAAAAAGCCGGATATACCCCGACCTCAAAAAACCATAACAAGCCTAAATCCCCCACCGCCTGGTGCGTCTCCAGAACATGAAATCCGCGCGCGCGCGGATCGCCAGTTTGGTCACCCCACCCGCGTATTGAGGGATCGAGAGATGTCAGTCGCTACCAGCCGTATCGAAGACGCCCCCGTGCACGCCAGCCCGGCGTCCGCAGAAACACTCTACCAATTCGAAGAAACCCCGATACTGGCCCGCCAACGCCAGCAGGAATCCAACGCCCGCAGCTACCCTCGGCGTATCCCGCTGGCGCTCAAGCGCGCCAAGGGCATCTATGTGGAAGATGTCGAAGGCCGCAGTTTTATCGACTGCCTGGCCGGCGCTGGCACCCTGGCGTTGGGCCACAACCACCCGGTGGTGATCGACGCCATTCAGCAGGTACTGAGCGACGAACTGCCGCTGCACACCCTCGACCTGACCACTCCGGTGAAAGACCAGTTCGTGCAAGACCTGTTCGGCCTGCTGCCCACCGAACTGGCACGTGAAGCAAAAATTCAGTTCTGCGGCCCCACCGGTACCGATGCCGTCGAAGCCGCACTGAAGTTGGTGCGCACTGCCACCGGGCGCAGCACCGTATTGTCTTTCCAGGGCGGTTATCACGGCATGAGCCAAGGCGCGCTGAGCCTGATGGGCAGCCTGGGGCCGAAAAAGCCCTTGGGCGCTTTGCTCGGCAATGGCGTGCAATTTCTGCCTTACCCTTACGACTACCGTTGCCCCTTCGGCCTGGGCGGCGCCGAAGGCGTGCGGGTCAACCTGCATTACCTGCAAAACCTGCTCAGTGACCCGGAAGCCGGCGTGTTGTTGCCGGCGGCAGTGATTGTCGAAGTGGTGCAGGGTGAAGGCGGCGTGATCCCCGCCGATCTCGACTGGCTGCGCGGCCTGCGCCGTATCACCGAGCAAGCCGGTGTGGCGCTGATCGTCGATGAAATCCAGAGCGGCTTCGGGCGCACCGGCAAGATGTTTGCCTTCGAGCACGCCGGCATCATTCCGGATGTGGTGGTGATGTCCAAAGCCATCGGCGGCAGCTTGCCACTGGCGGTGGTGGTGTATCGCGACTGGCTCGACACTTGGTTGCCGGGCGCACACGCCGGAACATTCCGTGGCAACCAGATGGCGATGGCGGCGGGCTCGGCGGTGATGCGCTACCTCAAGCAACACGACCTGGCCGGCCACGCCGCCGCCATGGGCGAACGCCTGGGCGAGCACTTGCGCATTCTGCAGCGCGACTTCCCGCAGTTGGGGGATATTCGTGGGCGTGGGCTGATGCTCGGCGTGGAACTGGTAGACCCGAGCGGCGCAGTCGATATCCAGGGCCATCCGCCTGTGCATCGCCAACTGGCGCCGCTGGTGCAGCGCGAATGCCTCAAGCGTGGCCTGATTCTGGAGCTGGGCGGCCGGCACGGCAGTGTGGTGCGCTTCCTGCCGCCGCTGGTAATTACCGCCGCCGAAATCGACCGCGTTGCCGAGATCTTCGGCCGCGCCCTGGCGGCAGCGGTCGCCACCCTCTAATTTTTCGCACGCTTGGTACGTTTCTACAGATATCAGCGCTGCGCGTGGTGCGCAGCCAGTTCTATGAGCGATGGAGAACAGCAATGACCTCAGTATTTGACCGCGACGACATCCTGTTTCAGGTAGTGGTCAACCACGAAGAGCAGTATTCCATCTGGCCCGACTACAAGGCCGTGCCGGAAGGCTGGCGCACCGTGGGCAAGAGCGGCATGAAGAAAGAGTGCCTGGCTTACATCGAGGAAGTCTGGACCGACATGCGCCCGCTGAGCCTGCGCCAGAAGATGGATGGCGCTGCGCTGGCGGGCTGACCCGCTGTAAATCCAATGTGGGAGCGGGCTTGCTCGCGTATGCGGTGTATCAGCTGGCCCATTCAGTGACTGGCCTGCCGCATTCGCGAGCAAGCCCGCTCCCACATAAAGCGTTATTGCGGTGGGTTGGTGTACAGGTAATCCGTCGCCAACGACGCTAACGTCCGTACCCCCACCACCAGCGCCGACTCATCCACAAAGAAGCCCGGATTATGATTCGGCGCCGCTTTGCTCATGTCCTGATCCCTCGGCGTCACCCCCAGAAACACAAACAGCCCCGGCGCTTGCTTGGCATAAAACGAAAAGTCCTCTGCGCCGCCCACCAATGGGGCCTGCACCACATCATCCCTGGCCGCCCAGCGCAGGCTTGGCAGCATGCGCTCGGTCAGCGCCGGGTTATTGATGGTCGGGTCGTACTTCTCGATGATCGTGACTTCGGCCTTGGCGCCGCCACTCTCGGCGATTTTCTCCACCGTCTGGCGCACGTCGGCGTGCAGCTTCTGACGAATGCCGTAGTCGTAGGAGCGGATGGTGCCGGTCATGTCCACCGACTCGGGAATGATGTTGTAGCGCGTGCCGCCGTTGATGGTGCCAATGCTCACCACCGATGGAAATGACGAGATGTCGGTGCGACGGCTGACCACGGTTTGCAGGCCGACAATGGTCTGCGCGCCGACGGTGATCGGGTCGATGCCGTCCCACGGGCGGCCAGCGTGGGTCTGTTTGCCGAGGATCTTGATGCGCAGGTCATCGGAGCTGGCCAGGGTCGGGCCCGGGCGGTAGGCGATTTGCCCGGCAGGCACGCCGGCCCATACATGCAGGCCGAACACGGCGTCGGGCTTGGGCGCTTGCATCACGCCTTCCTGCACCATCATCTTCGCGCCCCAGGTGTTTTTGCCGTCGGGGATAAAGTCGCTTGGGCCTTCTTCGGCCGGCTGGAAGTAAAACACCACCGTGCCCGGCAGACGGTCGCGCATGCCAGTGAGAATCTTCGCCGTGCTCAGCAGGATTGCGGTGTGGGCGTCGTGGCCGCAGGCGTGCATCACGTCGACTTCCTTGCCCAGGTAGGTGCCCTTGGCTGTGGAGGCGAAGGGCAGGTCGGCGACTTCCTTGACCGGCAGCGCGTCCATGTCGGCGCGCAGGGCGACGGTGGGGCCGGGCAGTGCACCTTTGATGACGGCGACGACGCCGGTGCGGGCCACGCCGGTTTTTACCTCAAGGCCCAGGTCGCGCAGTTGCTTGGCAACCAATTGGGCCGTGCGCGTTTCGGTGTTGCCCAGTTCGGGGTGGGCGTGGATATCGCGGCGCGTTTCCAGCAGGGCCGGTTCGAGGATTTTGGCCTGGGCGGCGATTTCCTCCCGGGCACTGTCCTGGCCGCTGCTGGCGGCAATCACGGCGCTGCTGGCGACCGCGCACAGTGCACCGAAAACCCAGGGGTGTGTCAGACCATTCAAACGCATAAGCAGCTCTTCCTTTTTATTGTTGTGGATCTTTCTCCTGCACGGAGCCTGCGGTCACCACCTGCACGCTCAAGCGCGGCGTGGCCAGATCCAGCCCGGCCTCGTCCAGATGGCGCTTGAGCGACAGGTTGAAGGCCCGCGAGACTTCCCACTGCTTGATCGGCGCAGTCTTGAAGCGCGCCCGCAGGATCGCGCTGCCGGATTCAAAGCTTTCCACGCCCTGAATCTCCAGCGGCGACCAGATGTTGCGGCGTTGCAGTGGGTCGTTGCGCATTTTCTGGCCGACATCGCGCATCAACTTGATCGCGTCGTCGATTTCCATGTTGTAGGGGATCGCCACGCGGAAGATCGCGTAGCCGAATTCACGCGAGTAGTTCTTGATGCTCTTGATTTCGCTGAACGGGATGGTGTGCACGATGCCGTCGATGTCGCGCAGGCGCACGGTGCGGATGGTCAGGCCCTCGACCGTGCCGAGGTGGCCACCGACGTCCACGTAGTCATCAATCGCCAGGGAGTCCTCAATGATGATGAACAGGCCGGTGATCAAGTCCGCCACCAGCGACTGCGCACCGAAACCGATGGCCAGGCCGATCACACCGGCACCGGCCAGCAAGGGCGTGACGTTCATGCCCATGTTCGCCAGCGCGACGATGGCGGCAATGATAAAGATGGTCACGAACAGCACGTTGCGGATCAGCGGCATCATGGTCTGCGCGCGAGCGTTGGCCAGGCCTTTTCGCGAACGGGTCAGGGCATGGTGGATGGCGGTGTCGCTGAGGATCCAGATCAGCCAGGCAAACAGCAGCGTGCCGCCGAGGCCGAACAGCTTGACGCTGATTTCATGGCCGTCACCTTCGGTAAACCGGATCAGCGACAAGCCCCATACGCGCAGGCCCAGTTCGATAAACACCAGCCATACCACCAGATGGGCCAGGGTATAAACGAAGCTTTTCAGGCGCTCGGAGTACAGCGCATGGCGCTTGTGCCCACGCTGCGGCTTGAGCGCGTGACGACGCACCAGGCCATTGATCACCATGCACAACACCAGCAACACCGTGCACAACAATGACTGACGCAGGGCCGTGCTGGTGTCGCCGGCGGACAGGAAGGTGGCAAACAGCGAGATGCCCACCAGCAGCAGCGCCGGCAAATACCAGAAGCTGCCGATGATCGAGAGTGTGTCGGTGAGGGCACGACGCGTCAGGCGGCGCGACAATGGCTGGTTGCGGATCAGGTGAGCGATGGGCCGGCGGAACCGCAGGATAAACACGCCGGTGGACAGCGCGGCCATCACATTGGCGATGGTCGCCGCCGTGTGGGCGAGATGCTGACCGAGGGCCTGCATCATCCGCGGGTCGCTCAGCGCCTCGCCAAAAGCGGCAAAGCTGCCGATCAGCCACAGCGGGCGAAAGGCCTGATGACGCAGGATGTACAGCGCGCGGTGGCGGTGCGGGCCGTCGAGCACCGAAAAGGCAATCACGCAGATGGCCGAGAAGCAGGTACCGACCACCAGCGCGTAAGCCAGCACCATCGCCAAGGATTTACCCAGCGAAGATGGCAGGGCGTAACTCAGGTACACCGTGATCACCAGCGCGATCAACCACGGCCCCAGTTTGCGCAGGGCGAAGCGCAGCATGTCCCAGGTGCGCGGGTGTTGCGGCAGTTCCTCGGGCAGCCCGAAGCGCTCGCGCACACGGTGGCTGAGCCAGATCAGCGCCGCGGCCAGCAGGCTCCACACCGCCAGGATCACGGCAAAACCGAAAATGATTGGCAGCCATTCACTGGCAGGCAGCATCAGGGCGCCGAGTTCATCCTTGGCCAGGTCGACCTCGTTGGACCAGCGTTGCACCGGGCTGTCGGCGCCGGAGAACTGCTGCTCGAGGCCGGACAGCGTGCTGCCGATCAACCCGAGCACGCCTTGTTCGGCGGCGGGTTGGGCTTTTTGCGTGGCTTCGCGCAGTTTCTTCAGGTCGCTCAACAGCTGGGTGCGCTGCTGGTCGTTTTCGAGGGTCTTGATCACTTCGTCCAGCGACTGCCCCAGCGGCACATCGGCCTGGGGTTGAGTCTTGTTGGCGCTGCCAAGCAGGCCGGGCAAGCCCACGGCTTGGGCAGGCGCTATTGGCAGCAACATCAGCAGGGCGATCAGGCAGTAAGAGGGCAGAGCAAAAAGACGCGAGAGCACGAGGCGGTCAACCTTGAAAACGACGAATTGACCGAGTGTACGAGGCCGTTATGCCCAATGCGAGTGCATTTGTCATTCCGCCAGTTTGGCGAGGATCTTGTACACCACGGTGCCGAGGATCAGCAGCATGCCAATCCACATGCCAAACACGCCGACCGGCTTGTCGCGAAAGTTGAAGCCGACGGTCAGCAGGATCATGCCGATGATGATCGGGATGAGCATGGCGTGGAAGGAGGACATGGAGATCATGGGGCGACGGCCTTGTCAGAGTGGGAATACTGACAAGTCTAGGTCGGATTGCTAGAAGTGGGCGTGATATGGGTCAGGTTTGTGCCTGACCAAATGTGGGAGCGGGCTTGCGCGCGAATGCGCAGCGTCAGTCACTGAATCTGTTGACTGATGTACCGCATTCGCGAGCAAGCCCGCTCCCACATTTTTGACTGCGTTCAGCCTGTCAGATCAGGGCAGATCGCGGCTCGCATAGAACGCGCCCAGCACCTTCACCAGGTGCGCCAGGTCGTGGCTGCCGCACAGTTCACGGATCGAGTGCATGGCAAACGTCGGCAGGCCGATGTCTACAGTGCGCACGCCCAGGTTGCTGGCGGTGATCGGGCCGATGGTCGAGCCGCAGCCCATGTCGCTGCGCACCACGAAGCTCTGCACCGGGACTTCCTGGGCCATGCACAGGTGGCGGAAGAAGCCGGCGGTTTCGCTGTTGGTGGCGTAACGCTGGTTGCTGTTGACCTTGATCACCGGACCCGCGTTGAGTTTCGGGCCGTGGTTGGCGTCGTGTTTCTCGGCATAGTTGGGGTGCACACCGTGAGCATTGTCCGCTGACACCAATAGTGATTTCTGAATGGTGCGTACGAATTCATCACCCTCAGGCAACAGGCGGCGCAATGTCTGTTCCAGCATCGGGCCATCGGCACCGCACGCCGAGCAGGAGCCGACTTCTTCGTGGTCGTTGCACACCAGCACGCAGGTTTCGTCGGTTTCGCTGGTGAGCAAGGCTTGCAGGCCGGCGTAGCACGACAGCAGGTTGTCCAGGCGCGCACCGGCGATGAAGTCACCATTGAGGCCAATCACCGCGGCGCTCTGGGTGTCGTAGAAGCTCAGCTCGTAGTCGAGCACCACGTCGGCGTTCAAACCATGTTCACGCGCCAGTTGCTCGGTGAGCACGGCGCGAAAGTCCACGCGTTCGTCACCGGCAAATTGCGCGAGGATCGGTGGCAGCTCGGTCTGCGCATTGATCGCCCAGCCCTGGTTGGCTTCACGGTTCAGGTGAATGGCCAGGTTGGGGATGATGGCGATGGGCAGCTTGAAGTCGATCAGTTGGCTTTCGACTTTGCCGTCACGGCGGAAGGTCACGCGGCCAGCCAGCGACAGGTCGCGGTCGAACCACGGCGCCAGCAGCGCGCCGCCGTAGACTTCCACGCCCAATTGCCAGAAGCCTTGGCGTTGCAGCTCCGGCTGGGGCTTGACGCGCAGGCACGGGCTGTCGGTGTGGGCGCCGACCAGGCGAATCCCGCCTTGCAGCGGCGAATGACGACCGAGCTTGAAGGCGATGATCGACGAATCGTTACGGGTCACGTAGTAACGACCGTTGGCCTCGGTGGTCCAGGTTTCGCGCTCGTCGAGACGCTGATAACCGGCCGCTTCCAGGCGCTGGGCGAGGGCGGCAGTGGCATGAAAAGGAGTAGGGGAGGCCTTGAGGAAGTCGATCAGGCCTTGATTCAACGCTTCGCGCATAAATAGCTCCAGACAGCAATGCGCGGAGTTTACCGTTCGATGGCGAGAACTGCACATAACAAATGTGGGAGCGAGCAAGCCCGCTCCCACATTTAATGCATTGCCAACTTTAGAACGGTGCAGGGCACTCGAAGCGCAAACGCTCGCCACTTTGCGGATGGGTAAAGCTCAGCATGCTCGCGTGCAGGCACAGGCGTGGCCAGGCGGCCAGCGCTTGTTCGTGGGCGTACAGGCCATCACCGAGCAGTGGATGCCCGATCGACAGCATGTGCACGCGCAACTGATGCGAACGCCCGGTGATCGGCGTCAGCTCGACGCGGCACCAGTCGCCGCAACGCTCCAATACCTTCCAGAAGGTCAGCGCGTGTTTACCGAACTCGTGGTCGACCACGTGGCGTGGCTTGGTCGGCGGGTCGTAGCGCAGGGGCAGGTCGATGCTGCCGCTGTCCAGTGCCGGCTGGCCCCACGCCAGGGCGGTGTAGGCCTTTTCGGTTTCGCGGTCGTGAAACTGGCGCGACAGTTCGCGGTGGCTATCGGCGTCCCGCGCGAGCAGGATGATCCCCGAGGTTTCCCAGTCCAGGCGATGGACAATACGGGCTTCGGGGTAGCCGTTTTCCTGCAGTCGGGTGATCAGGCAGTCCTTGTTGTCATCGGCACGGCCGGGCACCGAGAGCAGCAGGGTCGGCTTGTTCACCACCAGGACAGCGTCGTCCTGGTGCAGGATATGGATAGTGGACAGCGGCATTAAACAGCCTCGTAACAAACGCCAACGGCGGCTCGCCCACCCGGCTCCCCAACAGGGATCAAGGTGACCGAGCCGCCGTGGCGGCCGCCTGTTCGATTAACGATCAGGCAGGGTGATATTGAGTTCCAGAATCGAGCAGCTGCCGTCGTTTTCCAGGGCGACATGCACGTCATCGTTGCCGATATTGACGTACTTGCGGATCACCTCGACCAGTTCCTTCTGCAAGGCTGGCAGGTAGTCCGGGGTGCTGCGTTGGCCGCGTTCGTGCGCCACGATGATCTGTAGACGCTCTTTCGCTACCGACGCGGTACTTGGCTTTTTGTTGGCGCGAAAGAAGTCGAGAAATTTCATTGTTTAGTTGCCTCCAAAGATACGCTCGAAGAATCCCTTCTTCTTAACATCGAGGAAGCGATGTTCCACGGTCTTGCCCAGCAAGCGATCAACGGCATCGCTGTACGCCTGGCCGGCGTCGCTCTGGTCGTCAAGAATCACCGGAACGCCCTGGTTGGAAGCCTTCAGGACGGCCTGGGATTCCGGGATCACGCCCAGCAGGGTCACTGCGAGGATTTCCTTCACGTCTTCAACGCCAAGCATTTCGCCGTTACTGACGCGCTCAGGGTTGTAGCGGGTGAGCAGCAAGTGCTCCTTGATCGGGTCCTGGCCTTCTTCGGCGCGCTTGGACTTGCTGGCCAACAGGCCCAGCATGCGGTCCGAGTCACGTACCGAGGAGACTTCCGGGTTGGTCACCACGATGGCTTCATCGGCGAAGTACATCGCCAGGTGAGCACCGGTTTCGATACCGGCCGGCGAGTCACATACCACGTATTCGAAAGTTTCTTTGAGTTCGGCGAGTACTTTGCCTACGCCTTCTTTGGTCAGCGCGTCTTTGTCGCGGGTCTGGCTGGCGGCCAGTACGTACAGGTTCTCAAGGCGCTTGTCCTTGATCAAAGCCTGTTGCAGGTTGGCTTCGCCGTTCACCACGTTGACGAAGTCGTACACCACGCGGCGTTCGCAGCCCATGATCAGGTCGAGGTTACGCAAACCGACGTCGAAGTCGACGATGACTGTCTTGTGGCCGCGCAGAGCGAGGCCGGTACCGATAGCGGCGCTGGTGGTGGTCTTACCCACACCACCCTTGCCGGATGTAACCACGAGAATCTTGGCCAAGGTGTTTCACCCCTAAGGAAAAAGGACTTTTCAGCCCCTGAAAAACATCTCTTGGAACTCGCTGCAGGCGGACAGCCTTTGTAGGAAAAGATGTGGTTTCCCAAGGGGAAACGCCAACTTCGAATATTCCTACGCAAATCTTGCCGGTTTCGCTGTGCTATCAGAGTCTAGAGATGCTTGGAAAATGCGGCAGTATCCGTTAAAGACGGATGATGTTCAACACATCGCCCGACAGGCTGACTTGTACCCCGGCCCCCCACAGCGGATCACGGCGCAAATCTTCTGAAACCTTGTACTGACCTGCGATGGACACTAGCTCAGCGGTCAACTGCTGGCAAAAAATACGCGCCTTGGTATCACCCTTGATGCCGGCGAGGGCACGTCCGCGCATCGGGCCGTATACATGGATGTTGCCATCGGCGAGAAGTTCCGCGCCCGGACTGACAGGCGCGATCACCACCAGGTCGCCGCCCTGGGCGTAAATCTGCTGCCCGCCGCGTACGGGAGAGGTGATGATCTTTGTAGGCTTGACGGTGGGCTCCGGCGGTTTCTCCGGTTTTTTCTTCACTTCACCTTCGCTCGGGTCCAGCGGTCGCTCGCGGGCACCCGACGGCGGCAGTACTGGCAGTTCAATAGCGATTGCCGCAGCGATGTCTTCAATACGGCTGGCGCGAATCGCCAGGGTGCGCAAACCATGCGAGCGGCAAACGCGCATCAGCCCGGGCAAATCAATCGCGCCCTGGCCGGCCGGGAGTTTGTCCAGGGCCAATACCAGCGGGGCATTGTTGAAGAAGTTCGGCGCCAGGGCGACCTTGGCGGCCAGTTGGCGGTCCAGGGCATCGAGGTCATTGCGGGCCAGTTCCAGCACGGTGATGGCGAGCATGCTGCCTTTCAGCTGGAACACGGGATCTTGGTCTAGCGGTTCGGTTTGGCTCATGGTCGGCAAAAGCGGCTTGTCACGAAAAGTGTCGAGACTTATAACGAGAACATCCACGGGCCGCAAGCCGAGTCGAACGTTGTAGAATGCGCGGCCCTGTCTTTACCGGAATCTGTAATGGATCGCCCGCGTTTTCGAGCTGTATTTTTTCACCCGCGTTTTTGGCTGCTATGGCTGGGGCTCGGCCTGCTGTGGCTGATCACCCAGTTGCCATACCGCGCGTTGTTGACCATTGGTCGTTTATTAGGCGCGGGCATGTACCGCGTGGCTGGCGAACGCCGCCGCATCGCCGCGCGCAACCTGGAACTGTGCTTTCCGGAAAAATCCGCCAAAGAGCGCAAGAAGCTGCTCAAGGAAAATTTCGCCTCCACCGGCATCGCGTTTTTCGAGATGGCCATGAGCTGGTGGTGGTCACGTCAGCGCCTGGCACGCCTGGCCCATGTCGAAGGGCTGGAGCACCTCAAGCAGGCGCAGCTGGATGGCAAGGGTGTGATTCTTATGGCTCTGCACTTCACCACGTTGGAAATCGGCGCGGCGCTGCTCGGCCAGAAACACACCATCGATGGCATGTACCGCGAGCACGGCAACCCGCTGTTCGACTTCGTCCAGCGCCGTGGCCGCGAGCGGCATAACCTCGATTCCCTGGCGGTAGAACGCGAAGACGTGCGCGGCATGCTCAAGTTGCTGCGCGCCGGCCGCGCCATCTGGTACGCACCCGACCAGGACTACGGCGCCAAGCAAAGTATCTTTGTGCCGCTGTTCGGCATTCAGGCCGCCACCGTCACCGCCACCAGCAAATTTGCCCGCCTGGGCAAGGCGCTGGTGGTGCCGTTCACCCAGGAACGCCTGGCCGATGGCAGTGGTTACCGCCTGGTGATCCACCCGCCGTTGACCGACTTCCCGGGCGAAACCGATGAAATCGACTGCCTGCGCATCAACCAGTGGGTCGAGGCGTCGGTTCGCGAATGCCCTGAGCAATACCTGTGGACCCATCGGCGCTTCAAGAGCCGGCCACCGGGTGAACCCAAGCTGTACGAAAAACGCCGTCGATAACGCTTTCTGCCCCACATGGAGTGATGCAATGCGCCCAACTGAACCGGTCACAGGCTTGATTCTTTCCGGCGGCGGGGCGCGAGCGGCGTATCAGGTGGGGGTTCTGGCAGCGATTGCCGAATTGCTGCCGCCAGGGGCGCCCAATCCCTTTCCGGTGATCGTCGGCACGTCAGCAGGGGCGATCAATGCGGTGAGTCTTGCCAGCGGCGCGACTGATTTCACCGCTGCCATCGAGCGCCTCACGGCCTTCTGGCAGGGCTTTCGCAGCCATCGGGTGCTGCGCAGCGACTGGCCCGGGGTTATCCGCCAGGCCAGTCGTTTCTTGATCCACAGCTTGCTCGGCCTGGGGGCTCAGGTGCCGGTCGCGTTGCTCGACAGCACGCCGTTGCGCGCATTGCTCAAAGACAAACTGCACCTGGACGGCATCGATGCGGCCATCCGTAACAACCACCTGCGCGCGGTCGCGGTCACGGCTTTCGGCTATGAGTCCGGGCAGGCAGTGACGTTCTATCAGGGCGGCGGCACTATCGATGCGTGGCTGCGCCATCGGCGTATCGGCATACCCACCCAACTCACGGTTGAACACTTGCTGGCCAGTTCGGCGATCCCTTTGCTGTTTGCTCCGGTCAAACTCGATCAGGAGTATTTCGGCGATGGCGCGGTGCGCCAATCCGCGCCGATCAGCCCGGCCTTGCACCTGGGCGCCAGTCGGGTGCTGGTGGTGGGCGTGAGTGGCAATCCGCGCGGCAATGAGCCTTCCACGCAACGCACCTACACCGGCCAGGAACCCACCCTGGCGCAGATCGGTGGGCACATGCTCAACAGCACGTTCATTGACAGCCTGGAGAGCGATATCGAATTGCTCGAGCGTCTGAACCAGTTCAGCCACGTGTTGCCGGTGGATGCGGCGATCCAGGGCCTGGCCCCGGTGGAGGTGTTGGTGATTGCGCCGAGCCAGCCGATCGACGAGATCGCCGCGCGGCATCGCCAGGAATTGCCGGCGGCGTTGCGCCTGTTCCTGCGCGGGCCGGGCGCGACCAAAACCAGCGGGGCAGGGGTGCTGAGTTACCTGTTGTTCGAGGCGGGGTATTGCAGCGAGTTGATCGAGTTGGGCAGGAAGGATGCGTTGGCCAAGCGCGCGGAACTGTCGAGGTTCTTGGGCCTGTCGCCGATCTAAAAATGTGGGAGCTGGCTTGCCTGCGATAGCGGTATATCTGTGCCAAATGTAGTGGCTGACACATCGCTATCGCAGGCAAGCCAGCTCCCACAGGGGATCGCAGTCAACCTTTAGAAATGGTACTTGACCAGGAAGCTTGCGGTGTCCTGGTTGGTCTTGAACGCGCCGGAATCTTCAATCCCGTACTTGTTCTTCCAGTAGTCGTATTCAAAACCCACATACAACTGTTTCTCGCCCCAGTGCAGCGCCTTGCCCAGGTCGTATTTAACCTGCGGGTTGAAGTGCAGGTTGGCGTGGTAAGTGCCACGGGCGTTCTTGTCGTTGTCCACGACCCAGTCCATGAAGCCGTCGATCAACACGTTGGAGTTGCCCACTGGAAGGGTGTACGACCAGACCGGGGTGATCTGCCAGACGCCATCACCCGGGCGATTGCCTTCGGTTTGACGTTGATAGAAGTTCAACTGGAGGTAGTCGAAACCCGGGATGTTCAAGTCAAAACCCGGGCCCAACAGGTACGACTCGTTATCGCCTTCGCCGAACTCGTAAGTGAAGGCCAGCAACACATCTTTGATCGGGCCGAATGACAAATCCTTGTCGAAAATCTTGCCGAACGACAAACGCGGGCTGAACTCGCCGTAGTAGGTACTTGGGCCGACGTTGCCGTCTTCCTTGCCGTTGTAAAAGATGCGGTCGACGAACAAGAAGTTGTCGCCGTACTTCCAGGCATCGGCATGTTCAAACGTGACGGTCTGCTGAATCTGCGGGTTGACGGTGAAGTTCTTGCCCCATAGATACGTCAGGCTGTTGTTTTGCCACTGCAACAGATCGCCCGCCACGGCTTGGCCACCGGCCAGCAGGGATCCTGCCAGCATCAGGCCTTTCAACATAGGTTTCATTCGGTTGCTCCCGAGTCAAAGTTTTATGGTTGTTTTTCTACGCAGGCGCTCTGGTGTGGCGCCTTTTGGTTCGCTGCAAAAATCGTCTGTCTGGTCAGCTTTAATGCTTTTAGCAAGAGCTGCGCCAAGGTGTTTAAAAAGCCAAAAAATCCCCGTCGGCTGCAGAAACTGCAGTCGAATTCCGGGGACTTTTGCGCACTTTGGCAGCCACTGCGGGGCCGGGATAAGTTGGCCCTGCAGTCAGCTTTTACATTCGCTGTTTTTTTTTGAGTCGATTCGAGCGGGCGCGGAGAATACTGGCTCCCAGGCCTTGGCTCAAGTGCGCTGTTAGAGAGCGCGTGGGGCAAGAATAGGGCGCGGCGTGTGGCCGGCCCTGGGTGGATGGCGTGCATGTGCGTCGTTCCTGTTGTTTATTATTTTTGTTGTTTTTAAAAACAGGTGGAATCAATGCGTGTGGGCGACAACGGGGCGTTCAGCACCTCCCAGAATGTTGAACAGTACATTCAGCGACAGCGCGCTGAGGGTGGCCATGGCAATTCCGCTGTGGGTAATCGGGCTCATCCATAAGGGCAATTGCGCGAAGAACTCCGGACGCACCACCGGGATCAGGCCCATGCCGATACTCACCGCCACCAGCAACTGGTTACGCCGGTCGGTGATATCGGCTTCCTGCAGGATTTTGATCCCGGTCGCCGCGACCATGCCGAACATGGCAATTGCCGCGCCGCCGAGGACCGCCGGTGGAATCGAGGCCACCAGAAAGGCGGCTTTGGGCAACAGGCTGAGCACAATCAAAAACGCGCCGGCCATGATCGTCACCGAGCGGCAACGCACGCCCGTCATCTGCACCAGGCCAATGTTCTGCGCGAACGAGGAATGGGTAAACGTATTGAAGAAGCCGGCAAAAAACGAGGCGCCGGCATCACACAGCAGGCCACGGCGCAGCATTTTTGGGGTGACGTCCTGACCGGTGATTTTGCCCAGGGCGAGGAACATGCCGGTGGACTCGACAAAGATGATGACCACCACCAGGCACATCGACAGGATTGGCGCCAGCTCGAACCGGGGCATGCCGAAATGCAACGGCGTCACCACCTGCACCCACGGCGCCTGGGCCAGGCCGCTGAGGTCAACCATGCCGATCATGCCGCACAGGCCATAGCCGAGCGCCATGCCGATCAGCACCGAGATGTTCACCCAGAAGCCGCGCATGAAACGGTTGATCAGCAGGATGGTGCCCAATACCAGCGCGGCAATCGCCAGGTAGACCGGCGAGCCGAACGTGGCGGCGGCGCTGCCTCCGCCGGCCCAGTTCACGGCCACTGGAAACAGCGACAGGCCGATGGCGGTGATCACGGTGCCGGTCACCAACGGCGGGAAAAAACGCACCACCTTGGACATGAACGGCGCGATCAACAGGCCGAAGAACCCGGCGGCAATGGTTGCGCCGAAGATCCCCTGCAAGCCGATACCGGGCATGCCCGCCATCGCCACCATGCTGCCGACGGCGGCAAAACTGGCGCCCATCATCACCGGCATGCGGATGCCCACCGGGCCGATGCCGAACGACTGCACCAAGGTGGCGATACCGGCAACCAGCAGGTCGGCGTTGATCAGAAAGGCGATTTCTTCACGGCTCAAACCGGCGGCTTGGCCAATGATCAGGGGCACGGCGACGGCGCCGCCGTACATCAGCAAGACGTGTTGCAGGCCTACCAGAATCAGTTGCAAGAGGGGCAGCCGCACCATGGCGGGCGCGGCAGGAGTCTGCGGTTCTAACTGGGACATGCAACACCTCGAATCTTTTTATTTTTGTGTTGTTTGGCATTCAATTGCCATTTGGAACGCGATCGGTAAATCGGCGCAAATCCCCTGTGGGAGCGGGCTTGCTCGCGAAAGCGGTGTGTCATTCAACTCATCAGTGACTGAACGATCGCATTCGCGAGCAAGCCCGCTCCCCCATTTGGATGTGCATCAGGCTGTCAGTTTGTGCGCGCCCCCTGATTGATCCAGGTGCCGATCAGGTCGCGCTCCTGCTGAGTCATCTGGGTGATGTTGCCCAGCGGCATGATCTGGCTGGTGACGGCTTGCGCCTGAATGCGCGGGGCCAATTGCTGGATCTGCTGCGGCGTATCAAACATCACGCCCGCCGGCGCGGTACTGAACAAGGGGCTGGTCGGCTTGGCCGAATGGCACACGGCGCAGCGTTCCTGAATCACCCCATGCACCTTGTCAAAATCAATCGATGCCTGGGCCGGTGCTGCTTCGGCGGGGGCCGGTGCGGGTGCCGCTGGCGCAGCCGGTTTGAGCCCGCCACCCAGTGCCGTTTCCGGCAGCGGCTGGTACTCGATGGCAGCCGGAGCCTTGGCCACCTCCGGAGCAGTCGACACCGGTTTCGGGCCGGTCACGTACGCCAGGCAAATCATCGCCAATGCGCCCACCGGCAAGGTCCACGCGTACTTCTGGCTGTTGTGACGGGTGTTGAAGTAGTGCCGCACCAACACCGCCGCCACCGCGATACCTGCGAGGATCAGCCAGTTGTATTGGCTGCCGTAGGTGCTCGGGAAGTGGTTGCTGATCATGATGAACAGCACCGGCAAGGTGAAGTAGTTGTTGTGCCGTGAGCGCAGCAACCCCTTGGCCGGCAGGGCCGGGTCCGGCGTGCGGTTCTCGGCAATCGCCGCCACCAGCGCACGCTGGGCCGGCATGATGATGCGGAACACGTTGCCGACCATGATGGTGCCGATCACGGCGCCCACGTGCAGGTACGCACCACGGCCGCTGAACACTTTGCTGAAGCCGTACGCAGCGCCAATCAACAGCACGAACAGGATCAGGCCGAGCAGGGCAGGGCGCTTGCCCAGGGCCGAGTC
Source organism: Pseudomonas sp. R9.37 (assembly GCF_963878885.1). Lineage (NCBI taxonomy): Bacteria > Pseudomonadati > Pseudomonadota > Gammaproteobacteria > Pseudomonadales > Pseudomonadaceae > Pseudomonas > Pseudomonas sp. R9.37. The sequence goes on from NZ_CAWNZA010000022.1 coordinate 526,301, forward strand.
GCACAGAAAGGAGTAGATGAACCAGCCGGCCAGCAGCGAGCCGAGGCCCAGCAACACACCTTCCGGACCGCTGAGGCTGCTGCCCGGGGCCAGCAGGTACAAGGTCGGGTTGGCGTAGAACACCACGCACAGCAGCGCGATGCCGGACATCCAGGTGAAATAGGCTTCCCATTTGAACCAGTGCAGGTTGTCCGGCATGGTCGGCGGGGCCAGTTTGTATTTTTCCAGGTGGTAGATACCGCCACCGTGGATCGCCCACAAGTCACCGGCGAGGCCGTCCTTGGGGTTGACGCGATTGAGGTTGTTTTCCAGCCAGACGAAGTAGAACGAAGCGCCGATCCAGGCGACGCCGGTGATCATGTGAACCCAGCGCACGCTCAGGTTCAGCCATTCCATCAAATGTGCTTCCACAGTCTTTACCTCTCGCCTGTCACTCTGTTGTCGAGTGATCAGACCTTCTCTTATTGGTGGGGGGCGAGGATCAACCGCTCATCCTCTTTGAAAAAATGCTCATCGCAGTTATTGCCGGTGCCACTGCGATCAACCACCAGGAAGTCATCCCGCTTTTCGATCGTCAGCACCGGGTGGTGCCAGACGCCGCGATGGTAATTAATGCCCTGCCTGCCGTTGGTGACGAAGGCGCGGACCAAGCCCGATACAGGTGCATCGCCAAGTGGCGCGACCACGATCAGAAAAGGGTTGCCGAGCAGCGGAATGAAAGCCTGGCTGCCCAGCGGGTGTCTCTCCAGCATGCACACGGTCAGCGGCATGTCCTGCGCGTCGGCGCGGAAGATGCTGATGATCGCGTTGTCTTCAGGCTGCGCGGTTTCTACCGTTGCCAGCTTGTGAAAGCGCATGGTCGACCCGTTGTTGATCATGAAGTGATCGCTGCCATCGGTTTCGATAACGTCTCCGAAAGGGGCGAAGGCTTCTTTGGTCAGGGGTTCGATCACTAGTGTGCGCATGGCTGTCTTCTTATCCGGATTCTGTGTTGTGTGTTCTGGCGCCTTCGCGAGCAAGCCCGCTCCCACCTGTTGATGTGCGAATACATTCAAATGTGGGAGCAGGCTTGCCTGCGATGGGCTCACCGCTTATTTAGCTACTTTGCCCAAAACCCGCAGGCGGCTCACACCACCATCCGGGAACACATTCAGGCGAATGTGAGTGATCGGGCCCAGCGCCTTGATCTGCTCGGCGAAGGTGTGTTCAGCGTGCATTTCCAGTTTCTGCGCCGGCAGCAGTTCGCGCCAGAACAGCGATTGGGTTTCGATCTGGCTGTCGGTGCCGCCCTTCACGAACGCGCCCTGGATAGAGCATGTGTCCGGGTAGTTGCCCTTGAAGTGCAGGGTGTCGACGATGATTTTTTCGATCTCGCCCGGGTGACCCAGCGCGACGATCACCCAGTCATTGCCTGGCGTGCGACGACGTGCGGTTTCCCAGCCATCGCCCATGTTGATGCCACGTCCAGGGTTGAGGATGTTGCTCATGCGGCCGAAGTGTTCATCGGAGCAGGCCAGCGCACGACCACCGTTCAAGGCAGCGGCCAGGTCGACGTGTTCGTTGTCGCCCACCGACGACCAGTCGCGGAACGGCACGCCGTAGACGCGCAGACGGGCTACGCCGCCATCCGGGTAGATGTTGAAGCGCAGGTGGCTGAACGCTTTGTCGTTGTTGATTTCGTGGTAGTGGTGGCTGTTGCCTTGCAGCTCGACGGCCGACAGCACTTCCACCCACTGAGTGTTTTCATCAGGATCGCCCGAGGCCAGGAAGCACGCCTCCAGGGACGCCGACGGCGGGAAGTTGCCGGTGAAGAATGAAGTGTCGATGTCCACGCCTTTGATCGAGCCGGGCACGCCCAGGCGGATCACCGCGCTGTCGTAGCCTTCGAAGCGCTTGCGGCGCGACTCCCAGCCGTCCATCCACTTGCCGTTGTCATCGAAAACGCCCTCCTTCCACACAGCCGGGGTCGGCTGGAACAGGCGGTTGGCGTCAGCGAACCAGTCATCGGTCACCGAAAGGATCTTGGTGCCCAGACGGGCGTCGGCCAAGTTGACGAACTTCTCGAAAGGTACGGCGTAAGCTTTCATTCTTCTTGTCTGCCTTAAATAGAGTGGCTTGGGATGCTCGCCAGGCCCTGGGCGTCATGAGCGCTCGGGCCAGGTCTGCTAAAGGGTCAGTAATCGGAACAACGCGATTTTGTTGATCTCGGCCAGGGCGCATTTGAACTCGGCGTCCACCGAGTTGTGAATGCGCGTTTCGAACGCGGCGAGGATCTGGTGCCGGTTGCTGCCTTTTACCGCCATGATGAAGGGAAACTTGAACTTGGCCTTGTAGGCATCGTTCAGCTCGGTGAAGCGAGAAAACTCCTCGCTCGAGCATTGGTGAATACCGGCGCCAGCCTGTTCATGGGTGCTGGCTTCGGTCAGTTGGCCCTGGACGGCAGCTTTGCCGGCCAGGTCCGGGTGAGCGTTGATCAGGGCCAACTGGCTGGCATGATCGGCGCTCAACAGGATGTCGCTCATGCGCTGGTGCAGGGTTTCGATCTGGTCGATCGACGCGTCCTGGCCCAGGTCGAAGGCCTTTTCGGCCACCCATGGCGAATGTTCGTAGATGTCGGCGAAGGCTGTCACGAATGCCTCGCGGCTCAGGCTCGACGGTTTCAAGGTCTGGAACGCAGTCATTTCGCCGCTCCCGTGTACGGGTGGGTGTCGTGCCAGTGGCGGGCAATGTCGACGCGGCGGGTGAACCAGACGTGCTCATGGCCCTTGGCGTATTCGAGAAACCGCTTGAGGGCGGCGAGGCGCGCCGGGCGGCCGATCAGGCGGCAATGCAGGCCGATGGAAAGCATTTTCGGTGCGTCGGCGCCTTCGGCATACAGCACGTCGAAGGCATCCTTGAGGTACTCGAAAAAGTCATCGCCCTTGTTGAAACCCTGCACCTGGGTGAAGCGCATGTCGTTGGTGTCCAGGGTGTAGGGGATCACCAGGTGCGGCTTGCCGGTGGGGTTGTTGGGTTCCCAGTAGGGCAGGTCGTCATCATAGGTGTCGCAGTCGTACAGAAAGCCGCCTTCCTCCATCACCAGCCGCCGGGTGTTGGGGCCGGTGCGTCCGGTGTACCAGCCCAATGGGCGCTCGCCGGTCAGCTCGGTGAGGATGCGGATGGCTTCGAGCATGTGCTCGCGCTCCTGGGCCTCGTCCATGTACTGGTAGTCGATCCAGCGATAGCCGTGGCTGCAGATCTCATGGCCGGCGGCGACCATCGCGCGGATCACATCCGGGTGGCGCTGGGCGGCCATGGCCACGGCGAAGATGGTCAGCGGGATGTCGAATTCTTTGAACAATTTGAGGATGCGCCACACGCCGGCACGGCTGCCGTATTCATACAGCGACTCCATGCTCATGTTGCGCTCGCCTTGCAGCGGCTGGGCCGAGACCATCTCCGAAAGGAAGGCCTCGGACTCTTTGTCGCCGTGCAAAATGTTGCGCTCACCGCCTTCTTCGTAATTGAGTACGAAAGACAGCGCGATGCGTGCCTTGCCCGGCCAGTGGGGGTGAGGAGGGTTACTGCCGTAACCGATCAGGTCGCGTGGGTAGTCAGCGCTCACTGCAGTCTTCCTTCTTGTTCGTCGTAGTAGCGATGAGTGATTGTATACAACTTATCGCCGACTTTGTAAGCCCGAATTTCTGCATTTTTTCTGAACGGCCTGCGTTCAAGCTACTGCAAGAAACCTGCCTGACTGGTCAGCTAAACGCTAAAAAGATTTTCTCGGATGCGCAGCGGTGGGCGCTGGCTGGCCGGCGATCGTCTGAATTGGTTTTATCGGCTGCAACGCTGTGGTCGGCGAGCCGGCGGCAGCGAGGCGCGGGATATTTGTTGAATTTATTGTGTACAATTTTTTTAGAAAGTGTCTTAATCAGCCGTCACCGGCTTTTTCACTGCCCTGAAAAAGTGCGGATCACTTTTCTACTGCCTACGGGAGGCGCAAAGACGCCATGGGACGCTTGACCACACACGTTTTGGACGCCGCACATGGCTGCCCCGGCAGCGCAATCAAGGTCGAACTGTACCGCGTCGAGGGCGCGCAGCTGGAACTGGTCGCCACCGCCGTGACCAACAGCGACGGCCGTTGCGACGCGCCTTTGCTGCAAGGTGACGATTACCGCAGCGGTGTGTACCAGGTGCAATTCAGCGCCGGCGATTATTACCGGGCCCGCGGTGTGCAGCTTCCCGAGCCGGCTTTCCTGGATGTGGTGGTGCTGCGTTTTGGCATCAGCGCCGAACAGGACCATTACCATGTGCCCCTGCTGATTTCGCCTTACAGCTACTCCACCTATCGCGGTAGCTGAGCGTCACCTCGCTTCACACCCCCAAAGCTCTTCGTTGGTTTTTCGCCCGCCCACACTGCGGGCTTTTTTTTGCCTGTTGCGCGTTCAACTATCTAGCCCCTCTGAATGTCGGTGATGCCTAGGCTGGCGTTTTCCTCAGAAGAAAACACAAATGGCCTCGTCCCCAGATCACCCAGGCGTTTTGCCCTCTTTCAGTTCCGTGCCCGAAGACGTTGACGCTGTCGCCGCCGCCGAAGCCCAATTGCAGGCCATTCGAGATCAACTGACCCGGCGGATCAACCGATTTACCCATCCCAGCCGTCTGATCAATCAGCTCGCTCTTGCCGATTGGCGCTTAAGCGAATCGGTGCGCGCACTGGCACAGCTGATAGGGCGCTCGCCCAAAATCCTGCGCGTGGTCCGTGCTCAACTGCGCAAAGCATTTGAGATTGAACCGGACACTCTGCTGTTTACCGAGCCCAAGCGCCCGGGCGCACCGCAGATCATCAACAGCTTGACCGAGCGGGCCTTATCCCTGCTGGCGCGGCCCTCGGTGCCTATCAATGTCAATCAATTCACCACGCTCAGCATAAAAGGGCAGCCAAGCCGTCGGTTGCCCTATACCCCTTTGCAAGCGTTGCAGCGAGTCATCGCGATGCGCCTTTTTGAGCGCCTGGCGCAGGCGGCAGACCACTATTGGGACACATTGGCGCAAGGCTCCTGGCTCACACGCCGCGAGCGCTGGGTTGAGCTGCACGCAGAACTGTTCGCTGACCGGGCCTTCATGGCGCGGCAACTGGATGAGCTATCACCGGCGGGCATGCGCCTGGTGCAGGCGGTGATCGATGCCCCGACCGCGCCTGCACGCCAACGTGCAGGCGGGGATTGGGCCAGCGTACGGGTAGGGCAACTGATGTGGCCCGGCACGCCTGCGGTGGTAATCCCTGGCGTATTGCACCTTTATCGTGAGGGTGATCCCGCACAGTCGCCGCAGGTGGTGTACCTGCCGGGTGTGGCGCGCACGTTCTACGAGTACCCGTCTTTCGCCGCCCTGCAGGAGGGCCTGTTGCGGTTGGACCGTGCGCAGTTGCATGTCCTCTGGCAATGCTTGGCGTCAGGTCGTCGTACGGGGTTATGCCAGCCCGCGCAGTTGTCTGCGGCGAGCGGTTTTGTGCGCGGCCTGGAAGTGCTCGACGATGCGTTGGCGCTGGGCGCGCAAGCGTTGTTGCGCGGGCAATGGAACAACGAATTGGCGTGTGCCGTGAGGATCGATCCCCCCTTTGTTTTATCGGCACAACCGCCTCGGCCGGTGGCTGTGGCAGCGTTACTCGCGCAGGTGGAAGGGGAGCGAAAACAATGGGTCGGCAGCACCCGGCTTGGCGCTCTTGCCGAGCCGTTACTCAAATGGGACCAGCAACGACGCAGCGCGGAAATAATTTTTGCCAGTACCTCACCCGGCTTGGCCTTGCGCACCGCGCAGCAGCAGGTCAAGCGTTACGAAAAAGGTCTGCTGGCCTTGCTGGATCCGTATGAACCTGGCACCGAGACCCTCGCTTATCAGCAATTCATGACGCTGAAGGGGCAGCTCGCGGTGCATGCCCAGGCGCTGAATTCGTTGCTGCAGGGTGCAGAGCACCGACTGCTCGACCTGAAGTTCTGGGCCGCGCGCCCCGGCGGCGCGCAGACGCCCAGGCGTGCCTGGTTGTTCATGCATGCTCAAACCGAGGCGCTGCGCTGCGAGGTTCAGGTGCAACACCGTCTCAAGCTGCTGGGCACCGCCCACCGCGACCTAATGATCGACGTGCTGGACCCGCCTCCGCCCTCGGCGCGCCCGGGCAATCAAACCCAGGTGCTTTCAATCGCCGTGGGCAGTGAGCCCGATGCTTTTTATCCACTGCATAATGTGTGGCTGGTGACCACAGCGGCCGCGCTGAGGGTGCCGACCCGTCAGCTCCCCGTGGTGCTCTACGCCTTTGGGGAAGAGGGCGGGGTACTCGGTTTTGCCGGGCTGGAGGCCTTGACCCGAAGCGTCAAGGCGAGCCTCGGCAGCCGGGACGGCTCGGTGCTGTGGCGCTGTGTCGAGCATGACAAGCGCAGCGATTTGCGCGCACATGCGCTGCGTGAAACCTTGGCTGTGCGCTACGTTCCCATCGACGGCAAGCCTGCACTGGCGGCGTTGAAAAAATTGCTGGGTTGCTACGATCGCCTGCACAAAAGCACTGAAGACATCACGCGTATTTTCAGCGAAGTGACGGAGGTCGGGTTCAGTCGCGCGCTGCTGCTGGCGGCGCTGGCGCAACAGCTCAAGGTGCCGGCCAATAATGCCCTGAGCCAGGCCCAGGCGAACATCGAATTACTGCGCAAGGCCGCATCTGACGCGCAAAAATTGCCGGCGGGGTGGGTGGGCGCCACGCGTGCCCAGCGCAAAGACTTCAAACGTTCGCAGCGTCTTTACCTCAGCAGTGCGTTGGCCTTCCAGACGCGGCTTGAGCAGCACCTGCCCGATTTGGACACGTTTGCCCGCCGTGCCTTGACCGCCCGTTTGCAGCAGGACGGTGTCCCTGCGTCGTGGCTGATCGACCAGCCTTTTATTGAAATGCCTGACGATGTTCATGGCCGCTTTTGTGGATGGGCAAGCGGCTGCACGGTCGGCAATCGCGGCATTGTCCTCACTGCCACCTCGACGCGTACCTCCTTCAGTCTGCTGCAATTGGCGCTGCACAACCTCGACCCACTGGCACCCTGGACGCAATGGCGATTGAACCGCGCCCGCTTTCTGCAACCTGAATGGCGACACCGGCTCAATGCCGGCTATTTGATCCAGATGGTCGCTTCGCTGGACATCGGCGGGCAGTACGACGCATTGATCAACCGTGCTTTTTATCCGCCTGCCGGCACCGACCGCGCGCTCAGCGAAGGACGCATCCCGCCCTTATTGAATCGCGCGTTGCACGCAGGCGTTGACCATCACCTGTTCCTGGCGCGGCAAGGCGGGCTGTCGGCGAACGCGCAAAGTGTGTTTAGCACCGCCATGGCGGCCCGCATGCCGCCAGACTTGCTGAAAAACCAGCATGAGTTGCAACTGCACGTGGTGCATCTGGTGGGCCATACGATGCAGCACGACCGCTATGTCGCAGGCATTGTGGTGGTGCAGGACCAGCGCTCCGAATGTTGCGTGGTCTACTGGCCCGATGCCCCGCAAGCCTGGGTCCTCACCGAGTACAGCGACCTGCAACAGGCCCAAGCCGCATTGAACCGTGTCGGCGCATCGGCGGATAACGCCAAAGTGCTCGCGCGACAGGTCGCACCTGGCTGGGCATTTGAGGCAATCACCCATCATCCGGACCGCGCCGATAGCCCAGGCCACCTGTTCAGCACACTTGATCTGCCGCCTGCATTTTTTATGGTGAAGGGGATTTGGCGGGGGCTCGGCTTTATTCGCTCCTTCAGCATCAAGCATCTGGAGCCGACGGCGTTGCTGGAGGAGATTGAAGCCCAGGCCCGTGAGCAGATTGCCAGTGACCCGCAGGGCTGGCTGGCGATTGTCGCCACCTCTCACAGCGACGCTCGCGCATTGCTCTACCACGCCAGCGTGCTTGACCTGCAGCGCCGCACGCAAGCCGCCAGCCATTCTGGCAAGGCGCTGCAGGCTTATCGGGCCCGTCGCCTTGGTGAGCAAAGCGAGACACGTACGCGGGCGCTGGTGGGTTTTTTCTGCCCGCTGTACGGGATCTTTAATCAATTCCATGAGCTGCTGCTTATGGCGCGGCGCTATCACCGCTTTGGCGACGCCCACGCTGCGGTCGATGTGGGCTTTATGAGCACGTTTCTGGCGATCGATGTGTTGCTTAACTTTATTCCCGGCCCCAATAGGATGCCGGTGGCGGCGGCCCGAATGGTGCGGCCGGCCACGCGGGCAGTGCTGGGGCGTATCCATCGGCTGCGCATGACGGCCCGCGGACTTGAGCGCCTGGCGCCGCCACCGGTGGCTCAACTCAAGGGGCTGGAGCGTTTCAAGATCAACGGTGTGCCTCAAGGGACCGTGGCATTGAAAGGTGTTGGTGAAAAAGGCGTGTATGTACTGGATGGCGAGCTGTTCGTGGCGGACGACTCACACCATTACCCGCTTTACCGGCGTGGCAACGAACACGCGTTGCGCCTGAAAAACCGGCAGGCGCCAGGGCAAGACGAACTGATTGTGCACGTGCACCAGCCCAGGGAATGGTTACTGGGTGCGGATGCGCCTCAGCCGGTGGCGGGGTCGAGCTCAACGGTGCTCAGCCCGTGGCGTGCGCCCGTGCAGGCGCCACCGGACTGGCAGCCACCCACGGTGCGCGCCGCCACGCAAAACCGCATTTATCGGTCACCGGCGCCCAACCCCTATTGGTTCGAGTGGCGTGTTCAGGATGCGACGGGGCACGTGTCCGGCCTCTCGGCGTTCGGCACGTTTCATGTGCACAGGGAGCCGCCGGGCTTTCCCTACGACGCGGTCTACATCGGGCCCCAATATGACAGCCTCGCCGCATCGGGGGCGGGGTATTACAGGGTGCTTCATCAGGGCGACAATGCGCCCTGGAATGGCATCGCGTTCATCACCCGCAATGAGCCGCTGGTTTCGCTGGCCCGTGTTGATATTGAACGTTGGACCAGCACTGCGATGGGCGAACAGCCCATTCCTGTATCACGCAGCGTATCGGGTGAGTGGCAGGTGCATGCCCCATTGTTTGACCGGCCGCTGGAGCAGTCAGTGGGGCAGGCGTTTCCCAGCATGACCCGCCGCAGCCAGACATTGGCCGCCGCAAGGCTGATTGAACTGACCGACTCTTCGCGCTCGGCGACGGCCACGCACCTGCTCAATATCCGCTCGACGCTGGACAATTGGCTGGTTTCGACCCCCAACGGGCCGGGTCAGACCGATGATTTACTGAGAATGTTACGGCCCACTGAAAGGACGGGCAGGTCGCTGCACATCGGTTACGAAGGCAAGGCCCCGGGCTTCACGCGGGTCGACTTTCGGGCCGCGGGGTTGGACGCTGCGTTGCAATCCGGCGGTCGTGAGGTCAAGCCTCAGCGAATCTTGGCGCAGCGCGCCGCAGTCAAGCGCGCGCTGGAGCAGCAGGGGTTCAACGTGCAGGAGCTGCAACTCAGGCACGGGCGCAAGCCGACGCATGAGTTGATCGCGACCCATCCTTCCTCGCCTTCGAACACGCTGTACTACGTGTCCATCCACTGGATCGAGAAAGGCTCGGTGAGGCTGGAAACCAGGCTGACGGACCGTTGGTTTGACGCCGCAATCAACGCACATCCCCGGTCGGTTGCCTTGATGGGCGTCAAGAGCGCCATGAACGAAAATCGCCTGGCTCGGATCGTTGCCGGCATTCAGTGGCCCACCACGCCGGCGGCCCGCCCGAGCGTCTACTTTGTCAAAGTGAGCCCGTCCTCGCCTTGATCAGCGACACCATGCCAGCGGCGCCGAACAGTGCGGCGCTGACGCGGTTGAACCAGCTCTGGCCACTGCCGCTGCGCAGGTAGCGCGCTGCCCCATGGGCGCCCAGGCCGTAGGCCAGCTTGCACAGCAAGTCGAGTACGGTCCAGGTGGCAATCATGATCAGCAATTGCGGCAGGAACGCGTGCTCGCTGCTGAGAAACTGCGGCAAGAAGGCGGCAAAGAACAGGATGTCCTTGGGGTTGCTGGCGCCCAGCACAAATGCGCGACCGAACAAGGCGCGAAAACGCGGTGCGGCCACGGCCTGGGGCACCACGGCGCCCTGGGCCGGTTGGCGCGATTGCTGCCAGCTCTGCCAGGCGAGGTAAAACAGGTACAGCGCACCGACAACCTTCAGGGCGCTGAACAACTGCTCCGAGGCCAACAGCAACGCACCCAGCCCCAATGCCGAGGCACTCAACAGGCAGATCGAGGCGAACACGCCGCCCAGAAACGCCGGGTAGGAACGGCGCAGGCCGTAGTTCAGGCTGTTGCTGATCATCAACAGCGAAAGCGGGCCGGGGATCAGGATCACGATCAATGCAGCGCCACTGAACAGCAGCCAGGTTTCCAGGGTCATTTGCAGTCCTCCATTCGTACAAAAGCCCCACCCGAAGGTGAGGCGGTTTTCGGCCGTTTCCTGCGAACTACAGGAAGATAAACTTCGCGATGAAAATCGCGCACAGCACCCACAGGCTGATGGAAATCTCGCGGTACTTGCCGGTGCCGGCCTTGAGCGCCACATACGTGATGAAGCCCAGTGCGATACCGTCGGCAACCGAGAACGTCAGCGGCATCATGATCGCGGTCACGATGGCGGGGATGCTGTCGGTGGCTTCGTCCCAATTGATATGGGCCATGCTCGCCATCATCAGCATGGCGACGTAAATCAGCGCACCGGCGGTGGCATAGGCGGGAATCATGCCCGCCAAGGGCGCGAAAAACATTGCCGCCACAAACAGCACGCCCACGGTCACGGCGGTCAACCCGGTGCGACCGCCCGCGGCCACACCGGCAGCACTTTCCACATAGCTGGTCACCGGCGGCACGCCGACCATGGCGCCAAATACGCTGGAGGCACTGTCGGCCTTCAGCGCGCGGGACAGGTTATGAATCTTGCCATCGGCGCCCACCAGCCCGGCGCGTTGCGCAACGCCCATCAGTGTACCGGCAGTGTCGAACATGTGTACAAAAAGAAATGCAAACACGACGCTGATCATGCTGACATTGAATACACCTTTGACGTCCATGGCCATCCAGGTCGGCGCCAGGCTGGGCGGGGTGGAGAGGATGCCGTTGTAGTGCACCAGGTCCAGGCCCCAACCGGCCAGGGTGACCGCGATGATGCTGATGAGGATTGCGCCGAACACCCGGTGGTAGCTGAGGATCGCGATCAGCAAAAAGCACACCGCCGCCAGCAGTGGCGCGGGCTGGTGCAGCGACCCCAGCTTGATCAGCGTGGCCGGGCTGTCGACGATGATGCCGGCGGTTTTCAGGCCGATCACCCCCAGAAACAGACCGACGCCGGCGCCCATGGCGTGGCGCAGGCTGACGGGAATACTGTTGAGCAGCCACTCACGCACACGGGACAGGGTCAGGCCCATGAACAACACCCCGGAAACAAACACCGCGCCCAGCGCCGTTTCCCAGTGATAGCCCATGGTGCCGACCACGGTGTAGGTGAAAAACGCGTTCAAACCCATGCCCGGCGCCAGCCCCACGGGCCAGTTGGCGTAAAGGCCCATCAACAGGCAACCGAGCGCAGCGGCGATGCACGTGGCGACAAACGCCGCACCGTGGTCGATGCCGGCATCGGCCATGATGTTCGGGTTGACGAAGATGATGTAGGCCATGGTGATGAACGTGGTGAGGCCGGCGATCAGTTCGGTCTTCACTGTGGTGCCATGCAAACGCAGTTTGAACAGGCGTTCGAGCCAGCCGCCGTGCGGCGGGGAGAGGTCCAGCGTTGGGGCTTCGGATTTGCGGCTTTCCACAGCGAGTACTCCTCAAGAGTTTTATTGTTATTTCCAGCGCCGGTCACAGGTGTGGGCAACAGCGCTTTGAGGTACTGGCGGGTTTTGTTGACCAACAGGTCAGGAACTCGCACGAAGCGAATTATGCTTTTGTATACAAATAAAGCAAATAATGTTTTCGGTTGTGTGTGCGAAACAAGATGAAAGGCTAATTCGCGGCACTCAGCGCCTGATTCACCGCCAGCCATCCCGCCACAGCGTCTTCGCCGGCTTCGCTGAAGGCGCGCTGCAACAATTTCACCTGTTCACGGCGCAAGGACTGCTCGAAGCGCTGGCCTTCCTCGCTCAATTCCAACAGGCGTTTACGCTTGTCAGCCTCGGAGGCCACGCTGTTTACCAAGTGCATTTCCTGCAGCTGTCGCAACGGCATGTTCAACGCCTGCTTGCTCACGCCGAGCAACTCCAGCAGTTGCTTCACGCTCAAGGCAGGGTAGCGCGCGATAAAAAACACGATGCGCTGGTGCACACGGCTCAAGCCTCGGCGCTCGAGCATCTCGTCGGCCTTGGCGGTAAAAGCCTGGTAGCCGAAAAAGAACGCTTCCATGGCTTGTTGCTGGCTGTTCTGGGTTTTAAGGTCAAGCATATTGACGTATCTACTCAAGTCGTCGTAATTTCGGTCAAGCAGTTTGACGTATTTTTCATGCGCTTTGCCACCGGTGACCTTATGGCCTTCTCTGAACGTGTTACGCGCCTCAAAAGCTCCTTGATCCGTGAAATCCTTGCCGCGGCCCAGCGCCCGGAAGTGATGTCGTTCGCCGGTGGCCTGCCGGCCGAAGCCATGCTGCCCGCACTGAATTGGGACAGCATGCCGCTCACCATCGGCCAATATGGCATGAGCGAAGGCGAGCCGCAGTTGCGCGAACTGCTCGCCGCCCAGGCCCGCGCGTTGGGCGTACCGTGCCAGGCGAGCCAGGTGCTGGTGGTCAGCGGTTCCCAGCAAACCCTGGACCTGGCCGCCAAACTGTATATCGACAAAGGCACCAAGGTTCTGCTGGAAGGCCCGACTTACCTGGCGGCGTTGCAGATCTTCCAACTGTTCGGCGCCGATTGCCTGACCGTGCAACTGGAGGCCGACGGTCCCCACCTTTGCACCTTGCGCACCCTCCTTGAACGCCATCGCCCGGCGTTCATCTATTTGATTCCGACGTTCCAGAACCCTTCGGCCGTACGCTACAGCGAGGCCAAGCGCGCTGCCGTCGCCGCGATGCTCGATGAGTTCGGCGTCACCCTGATCGAAGACGAACCCTACCGCGAACTGACCTTTGACGGCGCCAGTGCGCAGCCCATCGCCGGGCGCTTGAAAAAAGCCAGTTGGATCTACACCGGCACTGTCTCCAAGACCCTGCTGCCGGGCCTGCGCGTCGGCTACCTGATCGCCAGCCCGGATCTGTTCCCGCATCTGCTCAAGCTCAAGCAATCGGCCGACCTGCACACCAACCGCGTCGGCCAGTGGCAGGCCATGCAGTGGATCGGCACCCAGAAGTACCAGCAGCACCTGGCTGAACTGCGCCGCTTTTACCGCGAGCGCCGCGATGCATTCCAGGCCGCGCTGGAGCGTCATTTTGGCGATCTGGCTGACTGGCAGACGCCTCAGGGCGGATTATTCTTCTGGCTGACCTTGAAACAACCGCTCGACACCCGCACCTTGTTGGCGCAAGCATTGGATCAGGACGTCGCGTTCATGCCTGGTGAACCGTTCTTTTCCGAGCCCGATCAACACTTCGGCTCGTTGCGCCTCAATTTCAGCCATATCGACCCGGCCCGTCTGGACGAAGGTCTCAAGCGCCTGGCCGCGGTGGTCCGTCAAGCACAGCACGCGCAAGCGGCATAAGGGGAGCCCCATGTACAAGGTTTATGGCGATTACAAGTCGGGCAACTGCTACAAGGTCAAGTTGATGCTCAATCTGTTGGGCATCGAGTACCAATGGATTGATGTCGATATTCTCAAGGGCGACACCCAGACCGCTGAATTCCTGGCCAAGAACCCCAATGGCAAGATCCCGGTGCTGGAACTGGAAGATGGCACCTGCCTGTGGGAATCCAACGCGATCCTCAACTTCCTGGCGGACGGCAGCGAGTTTCTGCCGGCTGAGCCGCGCCTGCGTACCCAAGTGCTGCAATGGCAGTTTTTCGAGCAATACAGCCATGAGCCGTATATCGCGGTGGCGCGGTTTATCCAGTTCTACCTGAACATGCCGGAAGATCGACTGGAGGAATACAAAACTACCCATAAGGGCGGCTACAAGGCCTTGAGGGTGATGGAGCGTCAGTTGCAAGCCACGCCCTACCTGGTGGGCGAGCGATATTCGATTGCCGATATCGCGCTGTATGCCTACACCCACGTGGCCCACGAAGGGGGTTTTGACCTGACGCCATACCCGGCGGTGCAGGCGTGGCTCAAGCGTGTGGCCAGCCATCCAAAACATGTGGCGATGCTGGACTGAACGCAGGCCCACAGGTGGGAGCGGGCTTGCTCGCGAAGGGAGGGCAGTCACTGATGATTGGACTGATCCACCGTTTTCGCGAACAAGCCCGCTCCCGCCTTTAGCTGTCCCTTGTGGCAGACAGTTGATCCTTCAGCAAGTCAAAACAGCGCTGCGCCGCCGGGCTCAAGCCCATGCCGCTGCGCCTGATCAAGCCGATCTCCCGGTTCACCCCGGGATGATCGATGGTGATGCGCTTTAACCCCTCCAGGCTGTCCGCCGCCGACTCCGGCAACACACTGATGCCCAGCCCTTGGCGCACCAGCGCCAGCACTGTGGACATATAGTTGGCTTCCATGCCGGCGTTCATGCTCAGGCGCGTCTCGTCGAACAACGCATCCACCTGCTCACGCACACTGCTGTCGCGTCCAGTAAGAATGATCGGTTGATCCGCCAATTGCTCCAGGGTCAGTTGAGGATGGCGGGCGAGGGGATGATCCAGCGGTACAAACGCACACAGCCGATCATTCAACACCGGCTCGAACGCCAGGCCATGGCTCAACCGTGCGCGCACACCGATACCGAAATCCACCTCGCCGGCGCGAACTTCGGCATGAATACGGTGAGCCACCAGGTCATGCAGGCGGACCTCGATGCCGGCGAAGTGCTCGCGAAACTGGCGCAAGGCCGGGGGCAGGGCACCGGCGCATACCGAGGGCAGGGCGGCGATAGTCACTACACCACGGCGCAACGCGGCGAGGTCGCGCGAGCCGGTGACGATGTTGTCCAGGTCCAGCAGCAGTTTTTCCATGGGCCCGCGCGCTTCCTGGCCGGCGGCGGTGATGCTCACGTGGCGCGGGCTGCGGTCGAGCAGGGCGACGCCGAGCCACTCCTCCAAC
This sequence comes from Pseudomonas sp. R9.37, assembly GCF_963878885.1. Lineage (NCBI taxonomy): Bacteria > Pseudomonadati > Pseudomonadota > Gammaproteobacteria > Pseudomonadales > Pseudomonadaceae > Pseudomonas > Pseudomonas sp. R9.37. The sequence continues at coordinate 541,466 of NZ_CAWNZA010000022.1, forward strand.
TGCTGAACTTGTACGGTCAGTGCTGACGCAGACAGATGCAGTTCATTGGCGGCCTTGGTGAAGCTGCCGGTGCGCGCCACGGCCAGGAATGCCTGAATATGCTGGATGCTGTTTTTCATGGGAGCAGCTTCATTTTGTTTTTCCGAACGTGAGCAGCTGAATATTCCAATTTACAAAGACTAACCCGCTTCCAATACTCCGGGGAAAACAATAACCGGCCATCAAGGCCGCTCTGGAGTAACCCATGCTCGCTACCCTGGGTGTCATTACCATCCTGTGCCTGCTCGCCGCCGTCATGAGCAAACGCCTCTCGCCACTGGTGGCGCTGATCGCCTTGCCGATCATTGCCGCCTTGCTCGGCGGGTTCGGCCTGCAAACCAGCGCCTTCATCATTACCGGTATCAAGAACGTCGCCCCCGTGGTGGGCATGTTTGTGTTCGCGATCCTGTTTTTCGGGATCATGACCGACGCCGGCATGCTCGATCCCATCATCGACCGTATCCTGCGCACAGTCGGGACGCGCCCTACGCGCATTGTCGTCGGCACCGCGACGCTGGCGCTGCTGGTGCACCTGGACGGCTCGGGGGCGGTGACGTTTCTGGTGACCGTGCCGGCGATGCTCCCGTTGTATACACGGCTGGGCATCGATAAACGCATCCTCGCCTGCGTGTGCGCGATGGCTGCCGGGGTCAACTTCCTGCCCTGGACCGGCCCCGTGCTGCGCTCGTCGGCCGCCTTGCACGTGCCGGTGGCCGACCTGTTCCAGCCGCTGATCCCGGTGCAGATCGTCGGGCTGATGTTTGTGTTCGCCTGTGCCTGGTGGCTGGGCCGCCGCGAAGAAAAACGCCTGGGCCTGGGTGCCGGTTCCACGGTCGATGCGGTGCCGCAACGCGTGCTCAGCGACGCTGACAGCCTGTTGCGTCGCCCACGCCTGTTCTGGGTCAACCTGATGCTCACCGTGCTGGTGATGGTGGTGATGATTGCCGGCTGGGTCGACCCGGTGGTGATGTTCATGCTCGGCACCGTGGTGGCACTGTGCATCAACTACCCGAATGTGGACGCCCAGCGCGCACGCATCGATGCGCATGCCAAGACCGCCCTGACCATGGCCAGCATTCTGCTTGCCGCCGGGGTGTTCACCGGCATCATGCAAGGCACCGGCATGCTCAAGGCCATGGCCGAAGTGGCGGTGGCGCAAATTCCAGCCGGCCACGGCAAGTTGATCCCGGCGGTGGTGGGCTTCATTTCCATGCCGCTGAGCCTGCTGTTCGACCCCGATTCCTACTATTTCGGCGTGATGCCGGTGATCGCCGAAGTCGGCAAGGCCCTGGGCGTCGACCCGTTGCAAGTGGCCCAGGCCTCATTGCTGGGCGTGCACACCACCGGCTTTCCAGTCAGCCCGCTGACCCCCGCGACGTTTTTGTTGGTAGGCCTGTGCAAGGTCGAACTGGCCGACCACCAGCGCTTCACCATTCCTTTTCTGTTTGCCGCGTCGGTGTTGATGACCCTGACCGCGTTGCTCCTGGGAGTGATTTGAGATGAAAACCTTGCGCATCGGTTCCGGCGCCGGCTATTCCGGCGACCGTATCGAACCTGCCGTGGAGTTGGCCAGCCGGGGCGACCTGGATTATCTGGTCTTCGAATGCCTGGCCGAGCGCACCATCGCGCTCGCGCAGCAGGTGCGTATCAGCGATCCACAGGGCGGTTATGACCCGTTGCTGAGTGAACGCATGCGCCGCGTGCTGCCGTTTGTGGGCCGGCGTGATGGCCAGCGTCGGCTGCGGGTGATCACCAACATGGGCGCTGCCAACCCGGTGTCAGCGGCCATCGAAGTGCGGCGGATTGCCGATGAATTGGGCCTGCACCTCAACGTCGTGGCTGCGGTGGGCGATGACGTGCTGCAGGTTTTGCAGCCCGAGCTAATGCTGGACAACGGCCAGACCCTCGGCTCGTTGGGCGAGCGGCTGATTTCGGCGAATGCCTACTTGGGCGTCGACGCCATACTGGAGGCGCTGCACGCCGATGCCGATGTGGTGATCACCGGACGCGTGGCCGACCCCTCGCTGTTTCTGGCGCCGCAGATGTTCGAGTTCGACTGGGCCGCGCACGATTGGCAACGCCTGGGCCGCGGTACGCTGGTGGGGCATTTGCTCGAATGCGCGGGTCAGGTCAGCGGCGGTTATTTTGCCGACCCAGGTTTCAAGGACGTGGATGACCTGGCGCGCCTGGGCTTCCCGTTGGCCGAGATCAACGCCGACGGCGAAGCGGTGATCACCAAAGTGGCGGGTTCTGGCGGGCGGGTCAGCCGCGCTACCTGTACTGAGCAACTGATCTATGAAGTGCATGACCCGGCGGCCTACCTGACGCCGGACGTCACTGCCGACTTTTCTCACGTGAGTTTTGTCGAGGAAGGCCTCGACCGCGTGCGCGCCCTGGGCGCCGATGGCCGTGCGCGGCCTGAGCAATTGAAGGTCAGCGTCGGCTATTTGGACGGTTGGATCGGCGAGGGGCAGATGTCCTACGGCGGTCCGGGAGCTGTCGCACGGGCGCAGTTGGCGCGGGATATCGTGCTCAAGCGGCTGGAGTTGATGGGCGTCAACATGCAGGAGGTGCGCGCCGAGTTGATCGGCATGGATTCACTGCACGGCCCACGCAGCAACGTCGAACCCTGGGAAGTGCGCCTGCGCGTGGCCGCGCGCTGTGAAGCACGCAGCGACGCGGTGCGGGTCGGCAATGAAGTGGAAACCCTTTACACCAACGGCCCGTCGGGCGGCGGCGGCGCGAGCAAAAGCGTGCGGCAAGTGGTAGCGGTGGCGTCGTTATTGCTGGCGCGAAGCGCGGTCAACCCGAGGATCGAAGCATGAAACTGCACACCCTGGCCCATTCCCGCACCGGCGATAAGGGCGACACCTCGAACATCTCGATCATTGCCTATCGCGCTGAGGATTATCCGCTGCTGTGCGAGCAGCTCACGGCGGAGCGCGTCGCCGAGTTTTTTGCCGGTTTGCGCGAACCCGGCGCGGCGCCGGTGCGGCGTTATGAACTGCCGAATGTGCAGGCGCTGAACTTTGTGTTGCCGGGGATCTTGCGCGGCGGCGTTACCCGCTCGCTGGCGCTGGATGCCCACGGCAAGTGCCTGGGCTCGGCCTTGTTGGCTATCGAATTGGCGATGCCGAACTAATGTGGGAGCTGGCTTGCCTGCGATGCAGACACCTCGATTTATCAGTTACACCGAGGGGATGCTATCGCAGGCAAGCCAGCTCCCACATTGACCGCGGTGTTTATCAGACCGCGGCGAACCGCTTGTCGAGGTAGTCAATGATCACTTTGGAGTCATACATCCAAGTGGTCTGGCCATTTTCTTCAATGCGCAGGCACGGCACTTTGATCTTGCCGCCTTCCTCCAGCAGGGTCTGGCGATCTTGCGCATTGTTCTTCGCATCCTTCAACGCCACCGGCACATTCAGACGGTGCAATGTACGACGGGTCTTCACGCAGAACGGGCAGGCGTGGAACTGATACAGGGTCAGGTCCTTGGCTGCAGCGTTCACCTGCGCCTGTTGTTCGGCGGGGCGCTGCTTTTTGCGTGGGCGGGTAATGAAGTCGCCCGCGATGATGACGTGGCCGAGGCCCACTCGAAGTGCTTTGACGAACATGGCTGAAAACCTCTTGCCCATGAAGAAGGGGCCGCAGCTTACCTGAAATTTGCAGGCGAAAAAAAACCGGCGATGAACGCCGGCTTTTTCCTACGCAGCCTGTTACTTGATCAGGCTGAGAAACTCGCTGCGCGTGGCCGCGTTTTCGCGGAACTCACCCAGCATCACCGAGGTGATCATCGAGGAATTCTGTTTCTCTACACCGCGCATCATCATGCACATGTGCTTGGCTTCGATCACTACGGCCACGCCCAGCGCGCCGGTGACTTGCATCACGGCATCGGCGATCTGACGGCTGAGGTTCTCCTGGATTTGCAGGCGGCGCGCATACATGTCGACAATCCGCGCTACTTTCGACAGGCCCAGCACTTTGCCGCTCGGGATATACGCAACATGCGCTTTACCGATAAACGGCAGCAGGTGGTGTTCGCACAGCGAGTACAGCTCGATGTCCTTGACCAGCACCATTTCGCTGTTGTCGGAGCTGAACAAGGCACCGTTGGTGACTTCTTCGAGTGTCTGTTCATAGCCGCGGCAAAGGTACTGCATCGCCTTGGCGGCACGCTTTGGCGTGTCGAGCAGGCCCTCGCGGGAAACGTCCTCGCCGAGTTGGCCGAGGATCGCGGTGTAATTCTGTTCCAGGGACATGAAACTACCTGTGGGATTTTCGCAAAGCGCAAGGTTACGGTGGCGGACACATCGCTGCAAGCCTGACGATGGCACTTGTTACTCGTCGCGCCCCTCCATCATGGTGCGCTTGAGCATCACATACACCGCGCCCGCGCCGCCGTGGCGGGCCTGGCAGGAGGTAAAGCCGAGCACTTGGGAATGCTGGCGCAGCCAGGTGTTGACGTGGCTCTTGATCATCGGCCGCTTGCCATCCAACCGCACGGCCTTGCCATGGGTGACGCGCACGCAGCGGATTTCGAATTTGGTCGCTTCGGCCAGGAAGGCCCAGAGGGTTTCGCGGGCTTTTTCGACGTTCATGCCGTGCAGGTCAAGGCTGCCCTCGAACGGGATCTGGCCGGCCTTGAGCTTGCGCATCTGGCTTTCCTGCACGCCGTCGCGGGCCCACATCAACTCGTCTTCGGGGCCTACGTCGATTACGAACTGGTCCGACAGGCCATCCACGGTGGTGGCATCGGTGCGCACGGTCGCAGCCTGGCGCAGCTTGGCGATCTGCGCCCGGTCGGTCTTGGGTTTGCCAGTGTCGGCACGGTCATGCTTGATCGGCTTGACGCCGCGCAGCTCGTTTTTGAACAGGGAAAAATCGTCGTCTTGCATGTCAGCCTCCGCGAAGGGCGGGCAGTTTACCTAAATCGCGGCGGCCGGGGCGCAGGAAACGCTATCCAAGCGCCATCAGTCGTGCTTTTTCATCAGGTGTGAGGCGATGTTCAGCGACAGCGGCTGACGCATCCGCCGACGGCTGCGACGCCATAACCAGACGCCCAGCCAGAGTACCAACAGGCCGATCACCAACAAAATTGCCGAGCCGCCCGGGCTGGCATTCAGTTCGCCGAGTGCTGGCGAATGACCAAAAAAACCGGCGCCGCCGGCACCTGCCAGCAGCAAACCTACAATGGCCAGCAGCGCGGCAAAGCCCGCTACCAGGCGCAGACGCCAGTTGCTCGGGCCCTTGGGGCGCAAGCGACGAGCGTCAAAACCATCGGATATCTTCATTCCGACCTTTCCTCCAGGGTATCGGCCCTTCGACCGGAAGATACACAGGTTGTTCCTGTACCAGAGGCAATTGCAGAAAATGAAAAGGTTTTGCGGATGAGCGGGGCAATAAACACGCCGCGCCGCTCATCAGAAGGTCGATCAGATCAGATCTTTGGTCAACGCGAGGGTCGCGAAGTTATCGGCCATGATGGCCATTTCGGTCTGTTGCACATGTTCAGCGCTCAGGATGCCGCCTTTGTAAGGCAGGTCGCGCGTGGCGCAGGCGTCTTCCACCAGGGTGCAGCGAAAGCCCAGGTTCTTGGCGGCGCGCACGGTCGTGCTGACGCTGGAGTGGCTCATGAAACCGCAGACGATGAGGTCCAGGGAACCGAGGTCCTGCAGGTGTTTTTCCAGTCCTGTGCCGTGAAACGCGCTCGGCAGCAGTTTGCCGATGATGGTTTCGTCACCGAGCGGTTCCAGGCCGGGAATGAATTCGCCGCGCTCGCCCTGCGGGTCGAACAGGCCGCCGACGGTGCCAAGGTGGCGTACATGCACGATCGGACGCCCGGCATTGCGCGCGGCGGCAACCAACTGCTTGATGTTTTCGACCGCCGCGTCCATGCCCGAGAGGGCGAGTGGACCGCTGAGGTATTCCTTTTGGGCGTCGATGATCACGAGGGTCGCATGGTTCAGGTTGGCTGCTGCGTAACCGCGACCGCTGAGTTGAAACATCGTCTTTGGAACGGACATTCTGGGGCTCCTGTGAGGGGGGCTTTTGCGACATTGTCCACTGGCTGAGCGGTTCTGTGAATCGCTACCATCGTAAGGTACGCCGTTGTTGACGTGCAGCCATGTCAAGTGGGCGGCTTGTTTAAGCCTGCGATGGCAAATTGGATGAAATCCGACGGATGGCGAAGGGGTTTCGTACATCGTCGGTACAGGCGAAGGCTGTTAGAATCGCCAGTCGTTTTTTCCAGGAGCTTGCCCCCGTGATCACATCCCGCCTGCGCACATTGCGCGACCATATCCGTTGGGCTGTCAGCCGTTTCCATGGGGAAGACCTGTTTTTCGGCCATGGTACCGACAATGCCTGGGACGAAGCCCGGCAATTGGTGCTCGGCGCCTTGCACCTGCCTTGGGAAATTGCCGACAGCTACCTGGACTGCAACCTGGAAGAAGAGGAAATTTCCCACGTGCAGCGCTTGCTGCACCGCCGTATCCATGAGCGTGTGCCCACCGCTTACCTGTTGAAGGAAGCCTGGTTCTGCGGCATGTCGTTCATTGTCGACGAGCGTGTGCTGATCCCGCGTTCACCGATTGGCGAACTGATCGAAAACCGCTTCGAACCCTGGCTGGCTCAGCCACCGGCGCGCATCCTCGACCTGTGCACCGGCTCCGGTTGCATTGGCATCGCGTGCGCCTACGAGTTCCAGGACGCCGAAGTGGTGCTGGGCGACCTGTCCTTCGAGGCGCTGGAGGTGGCCAACCAGAACATCGAGCGCCATGGCGTCGACGAGCGCGTCTACACCGTGCAAGGTGACGGCTTCGACGGCTTGCCGGGTCAGCGGTTTGATCTGATCGTGTCCAACCCGCCGTACGTGGATGCCGAAGACTTCGCCGATATGCCCGACGAATACCAGCACGAGCCGGAGTTGGGCCTGGCCTGCGGCGATGATGGCTTGAACCTGGTGCGACGGATGTTGGCTGAGGCTGCGGACCACCTCACCGAGAAAGGCTTGTTGATTGTCGAGGTTGGCAACAGCCAGGTGCACGTTGAGGCGTTGTACCCGGAAGTCGACTTTGCCTGGCTGGAGTTCCAGCGCGGTGGGCACGGTGTGTTCATGTTGACGGCCGAGCAGTGCCGCGCGCATCAAGCGGTATTTGCTGCTCGGGTGTAAACCGACCCACCTGTAGAAACTGACCCTGAATGTGGGAGCGGGCTTGCCCGCGAATGCGGTATGACAGTCAACTTATCAGTGACTGATACACCGCTTTCGCGAGCAAGCCCGCTTCCACATTTTCATTGCGTTCCAACGGGCTAGCGGTGCGTGGCAATCCAGATCAACAACCCTGCCTGAAACACCGTAAACGCCACCAAACAGGTGATGGTAAAGCGCAGCCCGCTGTCCTCACGCTTGAACTTGGTGACCTTTTCCTCTTCCTTGCGCAGTTTCACTTCCTGCTCGGCCAGGTTCTGCTCGGCCTGTTGCAGCATCTGCGCGGCTTCGAGGATTTCCACGAACTGCACCTTCTCGGTGTTCCAGCTGTCCAGCACTGCGCTGACTTTGCCCGGCTGCACGTTGCCTTTGAGGTGTTGCACATCGGCGTAGGCCACATCAAAACCCTGGCTGCGCAGGAAGTGATCGCGACGCAAGCGCGTGGCTTCGTTCAGCGCGTCTTTATTGGCCAGGTCCACGCCGTCGACGCGGTAGTGTGACCACTTCTTTTTCGCCCACGCCGCGCCTTGAGCGACGAGGAAGCGACCGATTCCCCGGTTGGCCGGTTCGATTTCCAGGCTGTTGCCCGGGCCGAAGTGCACGCGGTGCTTATCGTGATCGACCCAGATATCCAAGTGGTTCTGCTCGCGGCGCACCCGCTGGCCCGGCAACTGGATGACCATGCGCAACAGGCTGTGGTGTTTGTCATTGCGTTCGGCATAGCCGAACTGCACGAACCGCAACGGCCGCGCACCGGTGGCACGGTCGGTGGCCAGGGGCGCGAGGCGCAGCATCTTGAAATGTTCGGCCTGCACGTCCGCCCACGGCAGGGCCGCTGCTTCGACGGCCTCGGTTTTTTCAGCCGGGGTGTCGGCAATAGGTTCTGGTGTAGCTTCTGTGGTTGTCATGCGGCGCGATCCTGTCCAAGCCCTGCGGGTCGACAGTCTTTTTACTGTCGACCCTGGGCTTATCGGCCGTTTTTCTCAGGACTGGAGGTAAATAGTCGCTTAACGGGGTTGAAGTCCGTCGATAAAGCGCACGATGCGCTCACCCAGCTCGGCGGCAAGCGGCAGTTTCGGGTCGTTGTAGGAGGCCAGTTGCTCTTTCACGTCCTTGGGCACGATGCGCATGACGTGGTTCATGCCTTCGATCACGGTCAAGTGCGCGTCGGGCTTGGCGTTTTTCAGTTGCCGTGCATCTGCGACGCCGACCTGAATATCGTTGGTGCCCTGGATGATCAGGGCCGGCATGTTCAGCTTGGCGAACGCGGCTGACGGGTCGGCGCGAAACAGGCTGATCAGATAAGGCTGCACGCTGGGTCGGAAAATACCTTCCAGCGGGCCCGGCACATCGGCATCCACTTGGCCGGCCTTGAGGTGGTCGAGGATCTCGTTGCTGCGCAGCAACAGGGCAGGGGGCAGGTGGTCGGCCAACTGCTGGCGGATCACCTGATCCACCGGTCGCGCACTGCCAGACAAAGAAATGACGCCGGCCGGATTCAGTTGCGGTGCGGCGAGCGCGGCAACCAGCGCGCCTTCGCTGTGGCCCAGGACGATCAGCGGGCCCATGCGGCTGTCGGCCTTGAGCAGCTTGCCCCAGGCCACGGCATCGGATACGTAGGCGTCCAGGGTCAGGTTGCGTTCATCCGGCGTGGCCGCCAGGCTGGCGGCCACGCCGCGCTTGTCGTAGCGCACGCTGGCAATGTTGTGTCGGGCAAGCACCCAGGCCAGCCGCTTGAGGCTGTCGTTGCGTGCACCGTCGGCGCTGTTGCCGTTACGGTCGGTAGGCCCGGAGCCGGCAATGATCAACACCACTGGCACCGGCTTGTCGGATTGGGGCAGTAAAAGCGAGCCAAACAGCTCGCCGTTGCCGGTGTCCAGGCTGATCGGCCGTTGCAGCACGACAGGGGAGGCGGCGAAGCCCAGGCTGGAAAACAGGGTGAGGGTTAAAAGCAGAACTCGCAGCATCATCGCGCCATCATCAGGAAGGTGCCGGTTGGACCAACGTCTACCGGTAAGGTTTCGAGGATGAACTAGTCGGTTAGCCTGCGTATACTGGCCGCCTTAAGTTATTACGGTTGACTTGATTCAACTGATTTCACGGAGCGCCCTGCATGTCCGGCAATACCTTCGGCAAGCTGTTCACTGTCACCACCGCGGGCGAAAGCCATGGCCCGGCGTTGGTCGCCATTGTCGACGGCTGCCCGCCAGGCCTCGAGCTGTCTGTGGAAGACCTGCAGCGCGACCTAGACCGCCGCAAGCCCGGCACCAGCCGCCACACCACCCAGCGCCAGGAGCCCGACGAAGTCGAAATCCTCTCCGGCGTGTTCGAAGGCCGCACCACCGGTTGCGCCATCGGCCTGCTGATTCGCAATACCGACCAGAAGTCCAAGGACTACTCGGCGATCAAGGACTTGTTCCGCCCGGCCCACGCCGACTACACCTACCATCACAAATACGGCGAACGCGACTACCGTGGCGGTGGCCGCAGCTCGGCGCGCGAAACCGCGATGCGTGTGGCCGCCGGTGCCATCGCCAAGAAATACCTGGCCACCCAGGGCATCGTGATCCGCGGCTACATGAGCCAGCTGGGTCCGATCGAGATCCCGTTCAAGACCTGGGACAGCGTCGACGACAACGCTTTCTTCAGCCCCGACCCGGACAAAGTGCCGGAACTGGAAGCCTACATGGACCAGTTGCGCCGCGACCAGGACTCCGTCGGCGCGAAGATTACCGTGGTTGCCGAAGGCGTCAAACCTGGCTTGGGCGAGCCGATCTTCGACCGCCTCGACGCCGAGCTGGCCCATGCGCTGATGAGCATCAACGCGGTGAAGGGCGTGGAAATCGGCGCCGGTTTCGCCTGTGTGTCCCAGCGTGGCACCGAGCACCGCGATGAACTGACCCCGCAGGGTTTCCTCAGCAACAACGCGGGCGGCATCCTGGGCGGTATTTCCTCGGGCCAACCGATCGTTGCGCACCTGGCCCTCAAGGCCACGTCGAGCATCACCACGCCAGGCCGCTCGATTGATGTACACGGCAACCCGGTGGATGTGATCACCAAGGGCCGTCATGACCCGTGTGTCGGCATCCGTGCCACGCCGATTGCCGAAGCCATGATGGCCATCGTGTTGATGGACCACCTGCTGCGCAACCGCGGGCAAAATGCCGAGGTGCGCGTGAATACGCCGGTGCTGGGCCAGCTGTGACAGCCTGTGGCGGGCGGGCGTGCTCAGGCAGGGCCGCGAAGCGGCCCCGTCCATGGTGAGCCCGACCCTCCCGTACTGGCGCCTGTCCAGCTTCTACCTGTTCTACTTCGCCCTGCTCGGGGCGACGGCGCCGTTCCTGGCGCTGTACTTCGATCATCTTGGGTTCTCCAGCGCACGCATTGGTGAGTTGGTGGCTATCCCCATGCTGATGCGCTGCGTGGCGCCCAACCTGTGGGGCTGGCTCGGCGATTACACCGGGCGGCGCCTGGCCATCGTCCGGTTTGGCGCGGTGTGCACGCTGGCCAGCTTTTCACTGATTTTCTTCAGCAAGACCTACGCCTGGCTCGCGCTGGTGATGGCCCTGCATGCGTTCTTCTGGCACGCCGTGTTGCCGCAGTTTGAAGTGATCACCCTGGCCCACCTGCAAAAGCAAACCTCGCGCTACAGCCAGATCCGCCTGTGGGGCTCGATTGGTTTCATCCTCACCGTGGTGATCATGGGCCGCCTGTTCGACTGGCTGAGCCTGGACATTTACCCGGTGGTGGTCGTGGTGATCATGGCCGGCATCATCGGTGCCAGCCTGTGGGTACCCAATGCGCAACCCGCGACCCACGACAATCGCCTGGCCGGTGACGGTTTTCTCAAGCAACTGCGCAGCCCTGGGGTACTGGCGTTTTATGCCTGCGTGGCGCTGATGCAAATGAGCCACGGCCCGTATTACACCTTCCTCACCCTGCACCTCGAACATCTGGGCTACAGCCGTGGCGTGATCGGTATGCTCTGGGCCCTGGGCGTGGTCGCAGAAGTGCTGATGTTTCTGGCCATGAGCCGCATCCTCACGCGCTTTTCGGTGCGACGGGTGCTGCTGGCAAGTTTCCTGTTGGCTGCCGTGCGCTGGTTGCTGCTGGGCTCATTCGCCGAATTTTTCTGGGTGCTGCTGCTGGCGCAGGTGATGCACGCGGCCACCTTTGGCAGCTTTCATGCGGCGGCGATTGCCTTTGTGCAACGCAGCTTCGGCGCCCGCCAGCAAGGCCAGGGCCAGGCGCTGTATGCCGCACTGGCCGGCACTGGCGGCGCATTGGGCGCGCTGTATGCCGGTTATAGCTGGAATCTGTTGGGGCCGACCCTGACCTTCAGCATCGCCAGTGTCGCGGCCCTGGCCGCCGCCCTCATCATTGGCTTTCGATTGCAAGAGCCGAATAAAGGAACCGTGCAATGAGTTATGTCGCTGTTTATCCGCTCGCCACACCCGATACCCCGAACAAGGTGTTGACCCATTTCGACGATATCGTCTCGACCCTGGTTGAGCACGGCGTGAGTTTTGACCGCTGGCAGCCCAGCCCGATTGAAAAAGGCGCCAGTGACGCAGAGATGATCGCCGCGTACCAGTCGCAGATCGATGCCCTCGGCTACGGCTCTGCTCAGGTATTGAACGTAACGGGCGACCATCCGCAGCGCGCCGAGTTGCGCGCTGAAGGCCTCAAGGCGCGTCGCTACAGCGCCGACAACGCGCATTTCTTCATCGCGGGCCAAGGCTTGTTCTGCCTGCTCGTGGGCGAATATGTCTACGCCGTGCGTTGTGAGAAAAATGACGTGCTGGTGGTTCCGGCCGGAATGCCGCATTGGCTCGACGTGGGCGAGAATCCGCACTGTGTGGCGCTACGTTTATTCCATACAGCCGAAGGCTGTGTGCCTCAGTTCACTGACCAGGACAGTGCCGCTGGTTTTCCAGGCTTGGACGATTAAGCGCGAATAGTTAAAGGTTCAATCCCGGCAGGTTGGAAGTTGTTGTGGGAAGGAACTCAATTAAATGTAAGACGTAGCTGTTTATGCGGCGCCTTATGCTTTCAATCCATTCGTTATGTAACTCTCTGCCGACTCAATGTTTATATCACCTGTCAATCGCAGGAATCCGAAAGGTGGTATGGCATCCACTGATACAGGAGAGAGATTGATGAGTGGCCCAGAGCAGCCGTGTCGCGCGCTTGCCGTGCCGAGCGCCGTTGGAAAACGCCTGAGCCTGTGCGGCAAACCCCTGACGCCGACAGAGCTGGAAATCCTGCGCTGGGCCTCGGAAGGCAAGACCGTCTGGGAAATCAGCCAGATTCGCGCCACCTCCCAAGCCACGGTTAAATTCCATCTGCGCAACATCTACCTCAAGCTGCAAGTCACCAACCGCGTACAGGCGATGAATGCAGCAGCCCGACAGGGGCTTTGTTGAAGGCACAAAAAAAGGCCGCGACGCTCAACGGCGTCGCGGCCTTTTTTGCTCAGATTACTCAGGCCGAATGGTAGGTCGGCAGGGCAAAGCGATTCTGGCTTTGCAGCATCGAGATCTGTGGCAGTTCGCTGGCTTGTTCGGCCAGGTCACGGCGAATGGCGCTGATGACCCAGGTCAGCTGGTCAGCGGTGTGCAGTTGTTGGTACGAAATCGAACGCTTGACCTGTTTGCCTTCGCTGTTGCGCAGGGTCAACAGGATCCCGCCGTCTGGGCGTGGCTGAGTGGTGACGTCGTATTGGGAGAATACAGAAGCGAATTTATCTTGGATCAGGCTCATGTCTATCAGCTCCGTTGGCTCAAGTTGGCAAGCATGGAGTGATAGGTGCAGTGATTGTGCCAGTATTGAGTTGTCTAAAAAATCGTTATAAATCAGGCACTTAAAATTTTTCAGATTTTTCACTTTCGTGCAATTTGCATGAAAGGCCATCGTGCATCCTGCATTTTGCGCTATCGAGGCCGGGCATTTCGCTCCCTCGTTACAGTTAATGACCGCGTCGGCGCCGCGCAATTCCCTTTTTGATGCTGGGCGGCATGGGATACAAAACTTTTCAAATCCCACATGTACAGCTGAAGAATGGCAGGCGTATTTTCCTGCAAGGCATCCGTCCTCGTCCTACAGGGCCGATGCGGTGTCTGGATCATACGAAGAATAAGAAAAAGGACGTTCCGCCATGAGCCATCCGCACGACGACATGATCACTTGGGGCAAGCTACTGCGTAAGGTGCCGGCGATAGTTCGGGCCCTGCCACGCGTGGTGCGCGGCATGCGCGCCGCGAACGTCACCGATCCCAGCCAGCCCTGCGGCCTGGGGTGGCAATTCGAACAGGCCACCTCTCGTAACCCAGATGGCGCGGCGCTGTTATATGGCGACAGTGTGCTCAGCTACGCCCAAGCCAACCAGCGTGCCAACCGCATCGCCCATCACCTGCACCAGCAGGGTATCGGCAAGGGGGATGTGGTCGCGTTGTTCATCGAAAACCGCCCTGAACTGCTGTTGAGCGTGCTGGCCGTGGCCAAGCTGGGTGGTATCTGTGCAATGCTCAATACGTCGCAAACCCAGGCGGCGCTGGTGCACAGCCTGAATCTGGTGAGTCCGGTGGCAATCGTGGTGGGCGCAGAGTTGGTAGCGGCCTACACGAGCGTGCGTGAGCACGTGACAATCGCGGCGCACAGGACCTGGTTTGTCGCCGATCAGCAGTCAAGCACGCCTCCTGAAGGCTATACCGACCTGATGGCCGCCAGTGCCGACGGCTCGGTGGACAACCCCGCCAGTACCGGACAAGTGTTCTTCAACGACCCCTGCTTCTATATCTACACCTCCGGCACCACCGGCTTGCCCAAGGCCGGCATCATGAAGCACGGGCGCTGGACCAAAACCGCCGTCAGCTTCGGCAGCATTGCGCTGGACATGGGCCCGGATGACGTCCTCTATTGCACGTTGCCGCTGTACCACGCCACCGGCCTGTGCGTGTGCTGGGGCTCGGCGATTGTCGGGGCTTCGGGCTTTGCCATCCGGCGTAAATTCAGCGCCAGCCAGTTCTGGGACGATGCGCGCAAATTCAACGCAACCACCCTGGGCTATGTCGGCGAGTTGTGCCGCTACCTGCTCGATCAGCCCGCCAGCGCTCAGGATCTCGATAACCGCGTGACCAAGATGGTCGGTAATGGCCTGCGTCCCGGCGTGTGGGCGCAGTTCAAGCAACGTTATGGCGTTGAGCATATCTGCGAACTGTATGCCGCCAGTGACGGCAACATCGGGTTCACCAACGTACTGAATTTCGACAACACCATCGGCTTTTGCCTGCAGCATTGGGCACTGGTGGACTACAACAACGACAGCGGTGAACCGGTGCGCGGCAGCGACGGTTTCATGCGCAAGGTGCAAACAGGCGGGCAGGGGTTGTTACTGGCCAGGATCGATGAAAAGTCACCGTTCGACGGCTACACCGACCCGGAAAAGAACCGCAAAGTGGTGCTGACCGACGTGTTCGAAAAGGGCGACCGCTATTTCAATACCGGCGACTTGTTGCGCAGCATTGGCTTCGGCCATGCGCAATTTGTCGATCGCCTGGGCGATACCTATCGCTGGAAGGGCGAAAACGTGTCGACCACCGAAGTGGAGAACGTGCTGCTGCAACATCCGCAGATTGCCGAAGTGGTGGCCTACGGTGTCGAGATCGAAAACACCAACGGCCGCGCTGGCATGGTCGCCATCACCCCAAGTGAATCCCTGGCCTCGCTGGACATGCGTGAATTGCTGCAATTCGCCCACGGCCAGTTGCCGCATTACGCGGTGCCGTTGTTCCTGCGGATCAAGGTGAAGATGGAAACCACCGGCACCTTCAAGTATCAGAAAGTGCGCCTCAAGGAGGAGGCCTTCGACCCGGGCAAGGCCGGCAATGACCCGGTGTATGCCTGGCTGCCGGGGTCGGATTGCTACGTGCCGGTCACCGGCCACTTGTTGGCGCAGATCCAGGGCGGACATTTTCGCTATTAAAAGCAGCGCTATTGATTCTGCCTATGACCGCTTTCGGCAAAAAAGCCATGACAGTGGGGAACTCCATCGCGACACTGGGCGCCTATAAAGCAACCAGACAAGGAGCCCCACATGTCAGACCAGCCTAAACAAATGACCGAAGACGAAGCCGCTGAATTTGCCGAGCAGGTCTTCGACGTGGCCCGCAAAGGCGATGCCGCCATGCTCGCCGCACTGCTGGCCAAAGGCTTGTCGCCTAACCTGCGCAATCACAATGGCGACACCTTGCTCATGCTCGCGGCCTATCACGGTCACGCCGACGCAGTAAAAGTGCTGCTGGAATTCAAGGCTGACCCGCTGATCGCCAACGACAAGAACCAGCTGCCGATGGCCGGTGCGGCGTTCAAGGGCAACCTGCCCGTGGTCAAGGCGCTGATCGACGGCGGCGCGCCGGTGGACGGCGCCTCCTCGGACGGCCGCACGGCGTTGATGATGGCCGCGATGTTCAACCGTGTCGAAATGCTCGACTACCTGCTCGGCCAGGGTGCCAACCCCAAAGCCACCGATGCCCAGGGTGCGACCGCACTGGCGGCGGCGCACACCATGGGCGCGGCGGATACGGCGGCGCAGTTGCAAAAACTGGTGTAGGCTACGCGCCCTCAAAAACCAGCTCGCCACAGGACTTTCCCATGCACACCGCCCTCGTCGAACTCATCAGCAAAATCAGCGCCGGCGTCATGGGCGAGGACGAAGTGGCACGCATCGCCGAGGAAGCGGCCCAGGCCTACGCGGACCCGGCTGCTTTTCTGGCGGCCAACCCGGATATCAACTACGACGACACTTTCCCGATTCCTCTGGGTGAGTGGGTCGTGGTCGGTAGCCTGCCGGACACGGTGTTGTTTCAAGCCGACACCTACGGCGACCTGTTTGCACAGATCGTCGCGTCGTTCGGCCCGGGCGTGGCGTTCACGCTCAAGCCCAAGCAGTTGGCCAAGACTGAAGACCTGACGGCGCTGAACCGCATCCAGATCCAGATGAGCGCGCTGAGCCCGCAAGACGGTGGCTATGTGCTGCTCAACTTCAGTCAGTTGCTGGATGACGAGATTCAGGCGGTGCTGGTCTACGGCAACGACCTGCCGCGCGTGCTGGAACTGTGCGCTGAAGTCGGCATCAAGGCCGAGCCGTCACTGGAAGCCCTGCGCGTTGCCGTCCACGTCTGAAATAAAACGGAACCCCTGCCAGGGCTGACTATCCTACAAGTGCATGCCCTCACTTAGGAGCGACACCATGGGTTCCACCTTTAATGGCTTGATTGGCCTGATCATCCTGGCGCTGGATATCTGGGCGATCATCAACGTGTTCAAAAGCGGCGCCAGCACCGGTGCCAAAGTGCTGTGGATTTTGCTGATCCTGTTGCTGCCTGTCTTGGGCCTGATCATCTGGGCAATCGCCGGGCCACGCGGTAACGTGCGGATCTGACGACGCCTGGGCCCGCTCTGATCCTGAGTGGGCACGCTAAATGTGGGAGCGGGCTTGCCCGCGCTAACGGTTTATCAGCCACAGTTGTGCGGGCTGACACATCGCTATCGCGGGCAAGCCCGCTCCCACATTCGTTTCCAGGGTATTTAGCGTTTTGTGTGTCGAAAGTATTCGCTGCACGAAATTTTCACATCTTTTCCAAGACAATTCGCCGGCTTTATCACGCTGCCAAGGCTCTATCTCGAGTGCCGTTAAAGGTACAAGCGCGGCGCACGTTCAGTAATTAATAGCGTTGATGCCATTGATCGGGCACCATTTGCGCCACCGCGTTAACCGCCTACCCCAGCCAGCCTGGGCGAGGGACGGACGCCACTGCATTTTTTCGCAACTTAAACTTCCAATGGGTCCTGAAACGACATGGCAAACCCGGACGCCCTGAGTCAGCAGCGAGCTTCAAATCGCCTGCTGCAACCGACCGTCAAATCCCATCTGGCGTACACGCTGCTCTGCGCATTGGTCATGATGGTGATGTTCTCCCTGCTGCGCCTGGCGCTGCTGGTCTACAACCGCGAGATGATCCTCGACACGCCGGCCTCGACGTTCCTGGAAGCGTTCGCCAACGGGCTGCGTTTTGACATACGCCTGGTGATGTACGTGCTGGTCCCGCTGCTGCTGGCCTTGTTCAGCGTACGGGCGATGGCGGCACGCGGGTTCTTCCGTTTGTGGTTGACCGTCGCGTCCAGCATTGCCCTGTTCCTGGGCCTGATGGAAATGGACTTCTACCGCGAATTCCACCAGCGCCTCAACGGCCTGGTCTTCCAGTATGTAAAGGAAGACCCGAAAACCGTGATGAGCATGCTCTGGTACGGTTTCCCGGTTGTGCGTTACCTGCTGGCCTGGGCCGTGGGCACGCTGATCCTGAGCATGGCCTTCAAAGGTGCCGACCGTGCAACGCGCCCCCGCGGCCCGTTCAGCGGCGGCAGCATCGGTACCCGCCAAGTGGCGCCGTGGTACAGCCGCATCGCCGTGTTTGTGGTCTGCCTGTTGATAGCCGTGGTCGCCATCCGCGGCACCTTGCGCCAAGGCCCGCCGCTGCGTTGGGGTGATGTCTACACCACCGAATCGAACTTCGCCAACCAGTTGGGCCTCAACGGCACGCTGTCGCTGATCGCTGCAGCCAAGGCGCGCTTCTCCGAGGAACGCTCCAATATCTGGAAGGCCACCCTGGACCAGCCGCTGGCCACCCAGACCGTGCGTGACATGCTGGTGCTGCCGCAAGAGAAACTGGTGGATACCGACACCGCCGCCGTGCGCCGTGACTACACGCCACCGGCCGAGAAGACCCTGCCGATCAAGAACGTTGTGGTCATCCTGATGGAAAGCTTCGCCGGTCACTCGGTGGGCGCTCTGGGCCGCCCGGGCAACATCACGCCGTACTTCGACAAGTTGTCCAAGGAAGGCTTGCTGTTCGACCGTTTCTTCTCCAACGGCACACACACCCACCAGGGCATGTTCGCCACCATGGCGTGCTTCCCGAACCTGCCAGGCTTCGAATACCTGATGCAGACCCCGGAAGGCAGCCACAAGCTGTCGGGCCTGCCGCAGTTGCTCAGCGCGCGCAAGTTTGACGACGTGTATGTCTACAACGGCGATTTCGCCTGGGACAACCAGTCGGGCTTCTTCAGCAACCAGGGCATGACCAACTTCATCGGGCGTAATGACTTCGTCAACCCGGTGTTCTCCGACCCGACGTGGGGCGTGTCCGACCAGGACATGTTCAACCGTGGCCTGGAAGAGTTGAAAGCCCGCGAAGGCGGCAAGCCGTTCTACGCACTGCTGCAAACCCTGTCCAACCACACGCCGTACGCGTTGCCGACGCCATTGCCGGTCGAGAAAGTCACCGACCGTGGCAGCCTCAACGAGCATTTGACGGCCATGCGTTACTCCGACTGGGCCTTGGGCCAGTTCTTTGAAAAGGCCCGTAAAGAGCCGTACTTCAAGGAAACCCTGTTCGTGATTGTGGGCGACCATGGTTTTGGCAACGAGCAGCAGATCACCGAAATGGACCTGGGCCGCTTCAACGTGCCGATGCTGATGATTGCACCGGGCATGCAGGAGAAGTTCGGCGAGCGTGACCACACCGTGGGCACTCAGATCGACATCGTGCCGACCATCATGGGCCGCCTCGGTGGCGACACCCTGCACCAGTGCTGGGGCCGTGACCTGCTGAATCTGCCAGAAGGCGACAAGGGCTTTGGCGTGATCAAGCCTTCGGGTAGCGATCAGACGGTGGCGCTGGTTACCGCGGACCGCATTCTGGTACTGCCCAAGGAGATGCCACCCAAGCTGTGGGAATATGAACTGGGCGCGAACCCGACCGGTAAAGTGATTCCCGAGTCACCGGACGAGGCAGCGCTAAAGCAGAAACTCGAGTCGTTCCTGCAGACGGCCACCAAGAGCCTGTTGGATAACACTGCCGGCGTGATTGACGGCAAGCCGGATTAATTAACCGGGCATAAAAAAAGAGGCCTCAATGAGGCCTCTTTTTTTGTGCGGAATTTATATCCGACCGAGCAACAACAGTACCACCAGCACTACCAGTACGACGCCCAGGATACCCGACGGGCCATAGCCCCAGTTACGCGAGTGCGGGAACACCGGCAGGCCGCCGACCAACAGCAGGATCAAGATAATGATCAGAATGAGGCTCATGGTTTTTTTCCTTATAGGGCCTTCTGAAAAGACCGGTTATTAACGACAGGCCCGTGGGTTTAAGTACGGACGCCTTAATAACTCCGACTCTGTCACTTCGAAGAAAATTCCCTGCTTTTTTAAAGCATTTTGCAAAGTTGCTTATTTCTTTTAATGCGTTCGCAATTACGTGCGCTTAGTTGAAAATTATTGAACTTACGCTATAAGCCATCCTCGCACCGGGCCTCAGGTTTTCCCGAGGTATTCATCAATTGGATGGTGCGTGGGTGTCGGAAAAACCTTCGCTACACTGCCGATCACTTCCTACGTGAACCACAAGGCTTATTTCCTATGCAAAATCGCATGATGATCACCGGCGCCGGGTCCGGCCTGGGCCGCGAAATCGCGCTGCGCTGGGCCCGTGAGGGTTGGCAGTTGGCCTTGTCGGATGTCAGCGAGCCGGGCCTGCAGGAAACGCTCAAACTGGTGCGCGAGGCGGGTGGCGATGGGTTTGTGCAGCGCTGCGATGTGCGTGATTACAGCCAGCTCACCGCTTTTGCACAGGCGTGCGAGGTGAAATTGGGCGGTATCGATGTGATCGTCAACAACGCCGGCGTAGCGTCGGGAGGCTTCTTTGCCGAATTGTCGCTGGAAGATTGGGACTGGCAGATCGCGATTAACCTGATGGGCGTGGTCAAGGGCTGCAAGGCGTTCCTGCCGTTGTTGGAGAAGAGCAGGGGCCGCATCATCAATATTGCCTCGATGGCGGCATTGATGCAGGGGCCGGCCATGAGTAATTACAACGTGGCCAAGGCGGGAGTGGTGGCGTTGTCGGAGAGCTTGCTGGTCGAGCTCAAGCATCAGGAAATTGGCGTGCACGTGGTGTGCCCGTCGTTTTTCCAAACCAACTTGCTGGATTCGTTTCGCGGGCCGACCCCGGCGATGAAGGCGCAGGTGGGCAAGCTGCTGGAGAGTTCGCCCATTTCGGCGGCTGACATTGCCGACTATATCTACCAGCGTGTGGCACAGGGCGAATTCATGATTTTGCCCCACGAGCAGGGGCGCATGGCCTGGGCGTTGAAGCAGAAAAATCCGCAGGTGCTGTATGACGAGATGACCAGCATGGCAGACAAGATGCGGGCCAAGGCTCAGGCGGTCAAGGCTTGAAGTGTTGGGCGTGTACCTAGGCGTTATGCCGGTAGCGGCGCCGCTGGATGGCGCTTCACCCGGCGTCAACCCGGTAACGGATAGGTACCCGACCAGACCGATGCAGCTGATGTCTGTCAGGCAAATTACCAGCCCGCGTAGGTCTCGCCTGATTTAGTGGCAAGCCATTGTCGCACCCCCTCCGAGCGCGCATGGTCAAGGTCCTGTCACTCCAAAAGGACAACCGCCATGCTGGTCTTAAGCCGCGCCGTAGGCGAAATCATTTCCATCGGCGATGACATCGCCTTGCATATCCTCGAGCTGAACGGAACCCAGGTGAAATTCGGCATCCAGGCACCGGTAGGGGTCAATGTGCACCGCGCCGAGGTGTATCAGAAAATCCTCGAGCGCCAAGCCACGCAACCTGAAACCAACCCCTAGAGCTTCCTCAATCGAACAGATGCTTGGGCACGTCGTGCTTGAGCATCAACTGGCATTGCTCGCTTTCAGGGTCGAACACAATCAGCGCCTGCCCTTTGGTCAGCGCCTGGCGCACGCGCAGCACGCGGGTCTCCAAGGGCGTTTCATCGCCATTGTCAGTGCCATCGCGGGTGACGAAGTCTTCGATGAGCCGGGTCAGGGTGTCGACTTCAAGTGCGTCGTAGGGAATCAGCATAAAAGCCTCAGAGGTAGAATCCCGGCGATGCTACTGCGCCGGGACCCGTCTTGCCAGTATCAGGTGCCAGCCTCAGGACTTCTGACCTACCAGACTGTCCACCGAGGGCACTCGCGTATCGCTCTCCATCTGCGTTTCGTGCTCGATCTGATGACTGAAGCGGTCCAGCGAACCCTGCGCCGGTTGCGCATCGCTGGCGAAGACCGGCGGGCTGAGGATGTACGCGCTCAGCAGGCGACTCAATGCCGCCAGGCTGTCGATGTGCGTGCGCTCGTAGCCGTGGGTTGCATCGCAACCGAACGCCAGCAGCGCGGTGCGAATGTCGTGCCCGGCGGTGACCGCCGAATGCGCATCGCTGAAGTAATAGCGGAACAGGTCGCGACGCACGGGCAGGTCGTTGTCCGAGGCCAGGCGCAACAAATGCCGGGACAGGTGATAGTCGTACGGCCCGCCGGAATCCTGCATCGCCACACTCACTGCGTGTTCGCTCGAATGCTGACCGGGCGCGACCGGAGCGATGTCGATGCCGACAAATTCACTCACGTCCCAAGGCAATGCCGCGGCGGCGCCGCTGCCGGTCTCTTCGGTGATGGTAAACAGCGGGTGACAGTCGATCAGCAACGGTTCGCCGCTGTCGATGATCGCCTTGAGCGCGGCGAGCAGTGCAGCCACGCCGGCTTTATCGTCCAGATGGCGCGCGCTGATGTGGCCGCTGTCGGTGAACTCGGGCAGCGGGTCAAACGCCACGTAGTCACCAATACTGATGCCCAGCGAATCGCAGTCGGCGCGGGTGGCACAGTAGGCGTCCAGGCGCAGTTCGACATGGTCCCAACTCACCGGCATTTCATCCACGGCGGTGTTGAAGGCATGCCCGGAGGCCATCAGCGGCAGCACACTGCCACGGATCACGCCGTTGTCGGTGAACAGGCTGACGCGACTGCCTTCGGCAAAACGGCTGGACCAGCAACCGACGGGCGCCAGGGTCAGGCGGCCGTTGTCCTTGATCGCACGCACGGCGGCGCCGATGGTGTCCAAGTGGGCCGAGACGGCACGGTCGGGGCTGTTTTTCTGGCCCTTGAGGGTGGCGCGAATCGTGCCGCGCCGGGTCATCTCAAAGGGGATCCCCAGCTCTTCCAGGCGCTCGGCGACGTAGCGCACGATGGTGTCGGTGAAGCCGGTAGGGCTGGGAATGGCGAGCATTTCCAGCAGCACCTTCTGCAGGTAGGTGAGATCCGGTTCTGGGATGGTTCGGCTCATAAAGACTCCTGATGAATGGGGGGCGAGCGGATTTGTGTGGCGAGCGGGCCTGTTTTGGCGAGCGGGCTCGTGGTGGCAAGCGGGCCTGTCGTGGCAAGCGGGCTTGATGTGGCGAGCGGGCTTGCCCTACGAGATCTGCTCGCCACAGGTTATTGGGCGGTCGGCTGACTGTGCGGAAACAGCAAATCCACAAACTTCTCCGCCGTCGGTTGCGGCTCATGGTTGGCCAGCCCGGCCCGTTCGTTGGCTTCGATAAACACATACTCGGGTTGATCGGCGGCAGGCACCATCAGGTCCAGGCCCACCATGGGAATGTCCAGCGCACGCGCCGCACGCACGGCAGCGTCCACCAATGTGGGGTGCAAAATCGCCGTGACGTCTTCCAGGCAGCCGCCGGTGTGCAGGTTGGCGGTGCGGCGCACGGCCAGGGTCTGGCCGCGCGGCAGGATGCTGCTGTAGTCAAAACCGGCGGCGTGCAGGGTGCGTTGGGTTTCGGCGTCCAGTGGGATCTTGCTTTCACCGTCAGTGGCCGCTTGGCGACGACGGCTTTGGGCTTCGATCAAGGCGCCGATGGAGTGCTGGCCGTCGCCGGTCACCTCGGCCGGGCGCCGAATCGCAGCGGCAACCACTTCAAAACCGATCACCAGAATGCGCAGGTCGAGGCCTTCATGGAAGCTCTCGAGCAGCACGCGGCTGTCGAACTGGCGCGCTGTTTCAATGGCTTTCTGCACGTCCTCGATGGTCTGCAGATCCACCGCCACGCCCTGGCCTTGCTCGCCATCCAGCGGCTTGACCACGATGCGCTGATGTTCGTCGAGAAACTCCAGGTTGTCGTCGGCACTGCCCGCCAATTGCTGCGACGGCAGGTTCAAACCAGCGGCTTTGAGCACTTTGTGGGTCAGGCTCTTGTCCTGGCACAAGGTCATGCTGATGGCGCTGGTCAGGTCGCTCAGCGATTCACGGCAACGCACGCGGCGCCCGCCATGGCTGAGGGTGAACAGGCCGGCATCGGCGTCATCCACGTGCACATCGATGCCGCGTCGGTGGGCTTCCTCGACAATGATGCGCGCATAGGGATTGAAGCCGGCCTGCGGGCCCGGGCCGAGAAACAGCGGCTGGTTGATGCCATTTTTGCGTTTGATCGCAAAGGTGGTCAGCGCGCGAAAACCCAGCTTGGCGTAGAGGCTCTTGGCCTGACGGTTATCGTGCAGCACCGACAGGTCGAGATAGCTCAAGCCGCGGCTCATGAAGTGCTCCACCAAGTGGCGCACCAGCACCTCTCCCACGCCAGGGCGCGTGCACTGCGGATCAACCGCCAGGCACCAGAGGCTGCAGCCGTTTTCCGGGTCGTGAAAAGCCTTCTGATGGTTCAGGCCCATCACGCTGCCGATCACCGCGCCGCTGTCTTCGTCTTCGGCCAGCCAATACACCGGGCCGCCTTGATGGCGCGGGGTCAGGCGTTCAGCGTCGACCGGCAACATGCCGCGCCCTTGGTAGAGCACGTTGACCGCCGCCCAATCAGCTTCGGTCTGCACCCGGCGAATCCGAAAACCGCGAAACACGCGGGTAGCGGGGCGATAGTCGCTGAACCACAGGCGCAGGGTGTCGGAGGGGTCGAGGAACAGCTGCTGCGGGTCGATCCCCAGAATCTGCTGGGGCGCTGCCACGTACAGGGCGATGTCACGCTCGCCAGGCTGTTCCTTGAGCAGTTCCTGGGCCAGGCTTGCCGGGTCCGGGAAGGTATGGCCGATCAACAACCGGCCCCATCCGCAATGCACGGCAATCGGTTCGGCGCCCAACGGGCTGCCATCTTCAGCCAGGCGGGCCTGCAGGCGCTCGTAGGTCGGCGCCTGGCCCTTCAGCAAGCGTTGGCTGTAAGCCGCTGCAAGAGGTTTCATCAATCAAATTCCTTGTTCGCTGAGCCACAGGTTCAGCGCCGCCAGTTGCCACAGCTTTGAACCGCGCAGCGGCGTCAGTTGACCTTGTGGGTCAGTCAGCAGGCGATCCAGCATGGCCGGGTTGAACAGGCCGCGATCCTGGCTTGGGTCCAGCAGCAGTTCACGCACCCAGTTCAGGGTGTCGCCCTGCAAGTGCTTGAGGCCCGGCACCGGGAAGTAGCCTTTTTTGCGGTCGATGACTTCACTCGGGATCACGCGGCGCGCGGCTTCTTTCAAGACTTGCTTGCCACCGTCGGGCAATTTGAATTTGCCGGGCACACGGGCTGACAATTCGACAAGGCGGTAGTCCAGAAACGGCGTGCGTGCTTCCAGGCCCCAGGCCATGGTCATGTTGTCGACGCGTTTGACCGGGTCGTCCACCAGCATCACCGTACTGTCCAGGCGCAGGGCCTTGTCCACGGCGGCGTCGGCGCCCGGCATGGCGAAATGCTCGCGCACGAAGTCACCGGCAGCATCGTTGGCGGTCAGCCATTTGGGGGCAACGGTGGCCGCGTAGTCGTCGTAGCTGCGGTCGAAAAAGGCATCGCGGTAGGCGGCATAGGGATCGCTGGCGCCATCCACTTGCGGGTACCAGTGGTAACCGGCGAAGAGCTCATCGGCGCCCTGGCCGCTTTGCACCACTTTGCAATGCTTGGCCACTTCCCGCGACAGCAGGTAGAAGGCGATGCAGTCGTGGCTGACCATCGGCTCGCTCATGGCACGGAACGCGGCGGGCAGTTGCTCGATGATCTCGCTTTCGGCGATGCGCAGTTGATGGTGACGGGTGCCGTAGTGCTTGGCGATCAGATCCGAATACTGGAATTCGTCGCCGCGCTCGCCGCCGGCGTCTTCAAAGCCGATGGAGAAGGTCGACAGGTCCTGCACGCCGACTTCACGCAGCAGCCCCACGAGCATGCTCGAATCGACACCGCCGGAGAGCAGCACACCGACATCCACGGCGGCGCGTTGGCGAATGGCCACGGCTTCGCGGGTGCTGTCGAGCACGCGGTCGGTCCAGTCTTCCAGGGTCAGGTTTTTTTCATCGTCATGGGGACCGTAGGGCAGCGTCCACCAGGTTTTCTGTGCGATCTTGCCGTTGGCGTCGATGCGCATCCAGCTGGCCGGCGGCAGTTTTTCAATGCCTGCCAGCAACGTGCGCGGTGCCGGTACCACGGCGTGAAAATTCAGGTAGTGATTAAGCGCGACCGGATCAAGCATCGGGTTGATGTCGCCGCCCTTGAGCAATGCCGGCAGTGCCGAGGCAAAGCGCAGGCACTGGCCGGTGCGCGACAGGTACAAAGGCTTAACACCCAGACGGTCACGGGCGATGAACAGGCGCTGGGCGTCGCGCTCCCAGATGGCAAACGCAAACATGCCATTAAGCTTGGGCAGCAGTGCTTCGCCCCACGCGTGGTAGCCCTTGAGCAGCACTTCGGTGTCGCCACCGGAATAGAAGGCGTAGCCGAGGGCTTCCAGCTCTTCACGCAATTCCGGGAAGTTGTAGATCGCGCCATTGAAGGCCAGGGACAGCCCCAGTTGGGCGTCGACCATCGGTTGGGCCGAGCCGTCCGACAGGTCCATGATTTTCAGGCGTCGATGGCCCAGGGCAATCGGCCCTTGGGCGTGGAAGCCCCACGCGTCAGGACCGCGTGGTGCCAAATGATGGGTGATCCGCTCTACCGCTGCCAGGTCGGCAGGTTGGTGATCAAAACGTAACTCGCCAGCTAATCCGCACATATATTCCTTACCGGTTTTTCCGTTGGGGACAGACAAAAATGGCACCGCACCAAAAGGGTGGGTACCCAGAGACTGACCCGAGCAGATTCACGGAGTTTTAGAACAATACGTTATAAGGCAAAGAGCCTTGAGTGGCCGCAAGCCACGTCGCGCGCCACCGGGGCGCCAGTCAATGGTCGGTAGATAGGTCAATCACGGATGCAAAAAGTGGGGGGATGCGCCGCGATATCGAGCGCCTATTTGAACCTTTCATTGCCGGCGTGAGGGTTATTGTCCGGGTCATTATTCAACGCAATAAGGACTGTTGCCGATGACCCAACAACCGGCTGTAAGCCAAGCCGCCGCGCCTGTCTCTCAAGAGAAAATCACCGCTGCACTGCTGGAAATCACCGGCGACCTGGACAAGGCCAGGGTGCTGCAGCATACGCTGCCCCCATGGCTGGTAAGTGCCGCCGCCCCAACGCGCCAGGCGCTGGAAGCGGCGCACGCCAGCAGTCAGCAACCCCGCGAGCGGGCCGCGAGCCTGTTGCGCCGTATAACGCCGCTCAGGTCATTTTGTGCCGAGCGACTCAAGGCGCTCCTGGCGGCCAAGGGGCATGCCGGGCTGGATGTCGAACGTGACTGGCTGGAGTTGCCCAATCGGCACTTCGCCGCGTTGACCGTCGGCCGTGGCGTACGGCTGCAGACGATGTCCATGGACAAGCACCACCTGCTGCAGGCGGCCATGCAGAATTTTACCCTGGACCAGGCCGAGGCGGGTGGGCTGCCCGCAGGCGCGGTGATTCGAACGGGTGCGGCAGGCCAGAACGTGTCAACGCTCAGCGCGGGAGCCTTTGCGCGGTACTGCCGCGAACTGGACCTGGGCGCGGCCTATCAGCGGCACCTGCGTGAGGTGTTCAACCTCGCGGGGAGCGACGACGAGGACGGCGCTGAACGGGCCTACAACCCGGTGGTCGGCGAGGTCGGCCAGTGCAAGATCAAGGACATGCAAATCGACTTGCAGATTGCCCATGGCAAGGGCGATATCAGCGAGTCCGGCTATTCCGCATTGCAAGCCCTGCTCAATGCTCGCTTGCCCGCGCGGAGCCTTCAGCATGTGTTGTTCCATGAAAAGCCGCTGGTCTGGCAAGGGATGAATGTGCATGGCGCCTGCCTGTGGAGCGTGCTGGTGTTCGGCCATGGTTCCACGCACGGCTTTGCTGAGGGGCCCTTGCTGGTGTACATGCCAGGCGAGCCCGGGCGCCCGTGGTACGAATACCCCACGCTGGGGGACCTGATCGCCTACCTGACGCTCAAGCTTCAGGTGCCGGCCTATCGCAGCTTCTTCACGCGCTACCTGGATGAGGCCGAGCGGTTCGGTTTTTTCCAGCGTTTTGACCAACGCAGGACACTCGAACGCGTGGAGCCCGTGGCGGTGGACACCGGCCTGGAACCGTTCTTTTTCGGCGCCTTGACCCGCAAGATCCAGCTGGACGCCGTTGCATTGGCCGTGCCGACGGCGCAAGTGGATGAGGAGGCGCGGCAGAAACGCCTACAAGGCTATCTGGAAGCGGGCCTGAATATGCTGAACATCGCCGGCCTGATGGTGCCGGTGCTCGGGCAATTGATGTTGGGCGTCGCCGTCGGCCAGATGCTCGCCGAGGTCTTCGAAGGAGTGGATGAATGGACTCACAGCGACCAGGCCGAGGGCCTGGAACATTTGGTCAATGTGGCTGAAAACCTGGCGGCCATGGCCGTGTTCGCGGACGGTGTGAAGGTGGCAGGCAAGGTGTTCAGGGGGTTCAAGTCCAACCCCGCAGAGTTCTTCGAGGCAGTCGAAGCGGTGCAGCTGCCGGATGCCGGTCCTCGCTTGTGGCGTCGGCGGCTCAAGCCTTACGGCCGGACGCTGGATGTCGACGCCCTGACGGTGGCCAATAGCCGTGGGATCTACCAGGCCGGCGGTCATTCCTATGTCAGGATCATGGGGGTGGTGTACGCGGTGGCCTACGATGCGCGGTCGGGTTACTGGCACGCCCTGCACCCGACGCGGACCACGGCCTATCGTCCGCGCCTGCTGCACAACCGCCAGGGCGGTTGGCGGTTTGCGTTCGAACACCCCCAGGAGTGGGGCTCCCCATCCTACATTCTCACTCGGCTTAACCCGCGCCTGGCCGCGCTGCCCACCGAGCAATTGGACTACGTGGCGAGCATTGTCGACATGCGCCCCTCCCGCCTGCACGCCCTGGCCCTGCAAAACAGGCCGCTACCGGAGCGCTTCAACGACTGCGTGGCGCGTTTCGCCTTGAACCAGCAAGTTCGCGATCTGATCTGGCAGCTGGAACATCAGCCACGGCCGGATGCAAGCACCGCGCGCGTTCAGTTGCTGGCGTTGCCGCTGATGCCAGGTTGGCCGCAGGGACGGTTTTTCGAGGTACTGGACCGCCAAGGGGCGCGGCTCGAACGCTTTCCCGGCAGCGCCACATTCGAGCATGGACACTTGAGCATCCACATCACTGAACAGGCGCTCAAAGACGGCGCAGTGATGGCGACGCTGCTCGACGTTCTGCCGCCGGACGAGATCGACACCTTGCTGGGGGGCTCGGTAGCGCCAGATGAGCAGGGCGCGGTGCTTGCGCGCCAGTTACTGGCCTCGCTCAAACGCACCCACCGAGAGGTTTTCCAGCAGCTGTATCAGGACGCGGATGGCATTACCCATTCAGATCACGGGTTGCTCAAGGCGCATTTCCCAAACGTGCCCAATCGCATCGCCTGGGAGTTGCTGTCCAAGACGTCAACCGTGCATCGCTGGCAACTTCGCAGCACCCGGCGCGTGCCGCTGTTGCTCGCACAACGGGCACGCGAAGCGTTGGCGGTGCAGGAAGAAGACCAGGCGCTGATCGGCCTTTACCTGCCGGAGCTGGCCAGCGCCCCCTCGCGACGGCTGGCCGTGCACCTGCTGGCGAAGGTCGCGGGATGGCCGCAGGATTTGCACGTGCAGGTACGCCGGGACAGTTTGATCGGCGAGCTGATAGGCACCTCCGGCAGCCAGCATGCACGGTGGCGGCGCACACTGGTCGAGACCGGCGATGGGGTGCAGGCGTTCGACGATAAAGGTGCGCCGCTGGGTGAAAAAACGTCAGGCCCTGAAGGGTTTTACCAGGCTCTGCTTGCCACCTTGTCGGCTGCGCAATTGGCAGCACTGAACCTCTCGGGGGCAGAGCGTGCCAGTCGATTACGCGACGCGCTCCAGGCGTGCGCCGAGCAAGAGCGCCACGTGCTGTCACGCCATCTGTGGCCCGAGCGTGCACTCCCTGAGGCGGCGCCGCAGCTGTGCGCGCAGGCCATGGTGCGTTCGACGCGGCACCCGGTGGCGCTGGTGCGCAAGGTCAACAGGCTGTATCCCGGTTTTGACGAACGGCAGGTGGCAACGTTCCTGGACGGGCAAGGCCCCGATCACCTGGCGCGCGCCCAGGCCGTGGAGGCGCTGGAGCGCCAGTTCGAGGCCCTGCATCGGGCGCTCAAGGCGTGGCGCAATGACGAGACATCCCTCGCCGGTTTGCCTCATCCCCAGGCGGATTACCGCCTGGCCCGTCATCAGGCGATGCAGGCCATCGAGGACGGCTGGCGACAGCGGCTCCTGTTGCCCGATGCCAGTGGGGTAAAGGTCCCAAGCCTGGTACTCGATGGCTTGGTCGTGGGCCGACTGCCGACCTTGCCGGCGCCGGTCAGCTTTGCCCATATCCGGCAGTTGTCGTTGAACAGAATGGGGCTCGACGATGACGTGGCGTATTTTCTCAAACACTTCAAGCAGCTCGAGGCGTTGGAACTGCGCAGCAACGAGGTGACACGCCTGCCGGAAGTACTGTCACACATGCTCGCGCTCAAACGCCTGTACCTCAACGACAACCACCTGCAACTCACCGAACACACCCACGCCAAGCTGGCTGACCTGCGAGGCTTGCAGGTATTGAACCTGAGCAACAACCCGTTGGTTGATCCGCCTGCCGTTGGCCATATGTTCGAGTTGCGTGAGCTGATGCTGCGTCATTGTCGCCTGCGCGCGTTTCCTGCTGGGGTACCGCGCTTGCCTTACCTGCATTACCTCGACCTGCGCGACAACGATATCCTCGCTTTGCCTGGCTGGTTGCCCACCGCGCCACGCCCTGTGGCTGAAGCCATCAACCTGCGCCACAACCCGCTGGATGAAGCCAGCCGAAAGACACTGGCCGACTATCGGAGCCAAACCGGCATAGGCATGGGCTTTTTGGAAGATGACATCGCTCGCCTCAACGAGCAGAAAGCCCGGGAGTTATGGCTGGCCGATAGCGAGGTTGCGCGCTACACGCAAAAAGAGACGGTTTGGACGGGACTCAAGCATGAGCCAGAGTCCGAGAGCCTGTTCAGGTTATTGGCCGAACTGGGCGGCACCGGCGATGCTCAACTGGTGCGGGAGGACCTGGAACGACGCGTTTGGCGGGTGCTGGAGGCGGCCGGAAATGACGCGCAGCTGCGCGATGAGATTTTTGACCGGGCCGCCACGCCGGTCAATTGCGATGACAGCGCGGCGCTGAACTTCAGCAACCTTGAGGTGCTGGTTGAGATCCACGAAGCTGCCAAAGGCGTCGAAGGGGGCAAGCTGACCGCCAAGCCGCTGCTGAAGTTGGCCAAGGGCCTGTTTCGTCTGGATCAGTTGGACAGCTACGCACGCACGCACAGTCAGCAGCACCCGGAGGCTGACCCGCTGGAGGTCAGCCTGGCCTACCGAACAGGGCTGGCCAGCAAGTTTCATTTGCCCGGTCAGCCCCTGCACATGCGCTTTGCCCGCCTGGGCGGCGTCACGGTAGAAGCGCTGAACACTGCCGAAGAACAACTCCGGGCGGCAGAGCGCTCAACCAAGCTCTTGAACTACCTGGTGGAGCTGCCGTTATGGGACAGTCACTTGAAAGTCGCCTTCAGCCAATCGTTCGAGGCGTTGAGCGAGCCCTATGACCAGCGCCTGCAGGCGGTCTTTGAAAAAAGCACCGCGCTCAACGACGCCGACTACCTTGACCAGATGAACCAGATCCTGCGCGAGCAGCAGGCGGCGCATAAGGGCGAAGCTGAGCGCCTGACCAAGGAGGCGCTGAAACTCGGCGACCTGTCGCCCTGTGTGATGCCGTGATTCAGCCAGGTCTAAGGCTTGCCGGCGTTGCTGCGAATCAGCGCGCGCACGGCAAAACGGTTGGGGTGGCAAGCCTCGGCCACGCTGCTGGGCAAGGGCAAGGGTTCGGCGTCCAGCCAGGCCGCCAGCAGCTCGGCACACAGCGGCGCGGTCACCAGGCCACGTGAACCGTGGCCGCTGTTGATGTACACGCCGTCCAGCCACGGGCAGGGTGTGGGTGGCACGTGGCGGGCGTCCTTGCGCAGGACCGCGTAGGCCTGGTCGAACGCCTCGCGTTCGGCCAGCGGCCCGACAATCGGCAGGTAGTCGGGGCTGGTGCAGCGGAATGCGGCGCGGCCTTCAAGCTGCTCGGCAGAGCAGGCATCGGCGCCGAGACGGTCGGCCAGGTCGAGGGAGATTTCCCGCAGCATCGCCAGATTGCCGGCGTGCTCGGCGGCAGTGGGCGTCAGGTCGTCGCTCTTGAAGTCGAAGCTGGCGCCCAGGGTGTGTTCACCCAGGCGCGCAGGGGCGACATAGCCTTCGGCGCACACCACGGTGGCCAGCGCCTGGCTCGCCGTCGTTTCTGCCAGCCGTGTGATCTGCCCGCGAATGCGTTTGAGCGGCAGGTCGGCACTGAACGCAAACCGCTTGATCTCGGCGGCACCTGCCAGCACCACCACGCTCGCGCTCGCCAGCAGGGTGTCGCCGGCCAGGGCTTGCCATTGACCGTCAACGCGCTGCAACTCAAGGGCTTCGTGATGAGGCCGCACGTCGATCAACGGGTGCTGCGCTTGCCATTGGCATAATGCCGGCGGGTGCACCCAGCCGCCCTCGGGGTAAAACAGCCCGCCGTGTTCGAGCGCCACGCCGGCGCGCGCCTGAGCTTGAGCCTGATCAAGCAGGTGCAGCAGGCCCGGCGCGAACGCGGCGGCCAACTGGGCCTGGCGCTCGGCTTCCTTGGCATTGAAGGCCAGTTGCAGCACGCCGCAACCGTCCCAATCGACGCCGCGGTGCAGGTGCTCAAGCAAGCGCCGCGTGTGGCCGAAGCCGCTGAGGATCAGCTGCGAAAGCGCCGTGCCATGAGCCGAGAGCTTGAGGTAAAGCACGCCTTGCGGGTTGCCCGAGGCTTCCTGTGCCAGGGCGCCGTGGCGCTCCAGCAGGCTCACACGCCAGCCACGTGCCGCCAGGCTGGCCGCCGTGGCGCACCCGGCCAGGCCGCCGCCGATCACCAGGGCGCTGCGCTCACCGGGCACCGGCGCCGGGCGGGCGAACCACGGTTTGCTGTGGGCAGGTGGCGGCGTTTCGGCCGGCCAACCGAGGAATTCACCGCGCAGGATCTCCCACTTATGCCCGATGCCTGGCGTGCGTTTCATCTTGAACCCGGCGGCGTTGATCAACCGGCGTACCCAGCCGGTGCTGGTGAAGGTGCTGATGGTCGAACCGGGTGCCGCCAGGCGGGCCAGTTCGGCAAACAGTTCGGCGGTCCACATGTCGGGATTTTTTGCCGGGGCGAAGCCGTCGAGAAACCACGCATCGACCTGGGCATCCAGTTGTGGCAACTGCTCCAGGGCATCGCCGATCAACAGGGTCAGCGTCACGCGGCCGTTATCCAGCACCAGCCGCTGGAAGCCTGGGTGGATGGCAATGTAGTGCGCCAGCAGTTGCTCGGCGAAGGGCGCAAGCTCTGGCCAGAGGGCGAGGGCGCGTTGCAGGTCGGCGTGGCTCAGCGGGTACTTTTCCACGCTGACAAAATGCAGGCGCGCGCCCGCCACCGCATGCTGTTCGAACAGCTGCCAGGCGCACAGAAAGTTCAAGCCGGTGCCAAACCCCGTTTCGCCAATCACCAGCCGCCCATTCACCGGCAGGGCGGCAAAGCGCGCCTGCAGACGGTTCTGTTCGAGGAACACGTAGCGGGTTTCTTCAAGGCCCGACTGGTCGGAAAAATACACATCGTCGAACACCCGCGAGTGCGGGCGACCTTGGTCGTCCCAGTCCAGCTGGGCGTGGGTGATGGGGTTCATGGGCGGCTCATAAAATAACAGCAGGCAACAGCAAGGCGGCCATTCTAGCCGATCAATGGGCTTTGAATTGACCCACGGCACGTTGGCGTGGAATTTCCTCCCGCGCGTTGTTGCCCAATCCGCTAGTCTTGATCCAACTTGAAACGGAGCTGCCCATGTTCGAATCCGCCGAAATCGGTCACGCCATCGACAAAGACACCTATGAAGCCGAAGTGCCGGCCCTGCGCGAAGCGTTGCTGGAAGTGCAGTACGAGCTGCAGCAGCAGAAGCGCTTCCCGGTGATTATCTTGATCAACGGCATTGAGGGCGCCGGCAAGGGCGAGACCGTCAAGCTGCTTAACGAATGGATGGACCCGCGCCTGATCGAAGTGCGCACCTTTGACCAGCAGACCGACGAAGAACTGGCGCGCCCACCGGCCTGGCGCTACTGGCGGCAATTGCCGGCCAAAGGCCGCATGGGCATTTTTTTCGGCAATTGGTACAGCCAGATGCTGCAAAGCCGCGTGCACGGCGAGATCAAGGATGCACGCCTGGACCAGGCCATCGCCGGTGCCGAGCGCCTGGAAAAAATGCTCTGCGACGAAGGCGCGCTGATCTTCAAGTTCTGGTTTCACCTGTCCAAGAAACAGATGAAAGCGCGGCTCAAGGCGTTGGCCGATGACCCGCTGCACAGCTGGCGCATCAGCCCGCTGGACTGGCAGCAGTCCGAGACCTACGACAAATTTGTGCATTTTGGTGAGCGCATCCTGCGCCGCACCAGCCGCGACTACGCGCCATGGCATGTGATCGAAGGGGTCGATGCGCACTACCGCAGCCTCACCGTGGGCAAGATCCTGCTCGAGGGCCTGCAAAATGCACTGAAGTTGCCCAAGGGCAAGGCCAGCGGCATGAACCCGGCGCCGTTGTTGGCCTCGGTGGATCAGAAGAGCCTGCTCGACAGCCTCGACATGACCTTGAGCCTGGACAAGGACGATTACGAAGAACAGCTGATCACCGAGCAGGCGCGTTTCTCCGGCCTGATGCGTGACAAACGCATGCGCAGGCACGCGCTGGTCACCGTGTTCGAAGGCAACGATGCGGCGGGCAAGGGCGGGGCGATCCGGCGTGTGGCGGCGGCGCTGGACCCGCGTCAGTACCACATCGTGCCGATTGCCGCGCCGAGTGAAGACGAGCGTGCCCAACCGTACCTGTGGCGGTTCTGGCAGAAGATTCCGGCGCGCGGCATGTTCACGGTGTTCGACCGCTCGTGGTACGGGCGCGTGCTGGTGGAGCGCATCGAAGGTTTCTGCACCCCGGCGGACTGGATGCGCGCCTACGGCGAGATCAATGACTTTGAAGAGCAGTTGCGCGATGCCGGTGTGATCGTGGTCAAGTTCTGGCTGGCGATTGACAAGGACACCCAGCTGGAGCGCTTCCAGGCCCGCGAGAACATCCCGTTCAAGCGCTTCAAAATTACCGAAGACGACTGGCGCAATCGCGACAAGTGGGATGACTACCGTGCGGCCGTGGGCGACATGGTCGACCGTACCAGCACTGAAATCTCGCCCTGGACGCTGGTCGAAGCCAACGACAAGCGCTGGGCGCGGGTCAAGGTGCTGCGCACCATCAACCGCGCGCTCGAAGAGGCGTTCGACAAGACCGACAAGCACGACAAGAAGAAAAAGAAAAAATAGCGTTGGCGGGCGCTGACCTATGGCAGGCAGGCTTTTTGTGGTGAGCAGGCTTGCCCTGCGTTGGGCTGCGAAGCGGCCCCATAGTCGGTCAATGCGTTCTAAATGAAAGTACGCGGCGTCTGGATCAGGGCCGCTTCGCGCCCCAACGCAGGGCAAGCCTGCTCGCCACAGTGAGCGTGTCCGCCACACCATCCCACTTGGCAGAACCAGCCTGCTCATCGCCATGCTTTTGTATAGGCGGGGTGAATGATCATCGCGGTGGGGAGGGCGTGGATTTATCCTCGGTTGGTCTCCCAACAACGACAAGATCGAGGTAGCCCATGCGTGAAGTAGTGATCGTCGACAGTGTGCGAACCGGCCTGGCCAAATCCTTTCGTGGCAAGTTCAACCAGACCCGTCCCGACGACATGGCGGCCCATTGCGTGAATGCACTGCTGAGCCGTAATGGCATCGACCCGGCGACGGTCGAGGATTGCATCGTCGGTGCCGGTTCCAACGAAGGCGCGCAGGGCTACAACATCGGGCGCAATGTGGCAGTGCTCTCGCAATTGGGCACGGGCACGGCAGGCATGACCCTCAACCGGTTCTGCTCCTCGGGCTTGCAGGCGATCGCGATCGCGGCCAACCAGATCGCCTCGGGTTGCAGCGACATCATCGTCGCCGGTGGCGTTGAATCGATCAGCCTGACCCTCAAAAGCGTCAACACCGACAACCTGATCAACCCGCTGCTGCAAGAGCAGGTGCCGGGCATCTACTTCCCGATGGGCCAGACCGCCGAAATCGTCGCGCGGCGCTATAACGTCAGCCGCGAAGCGCAGGACCGTTACGCCCTGCAGAGCCAGCAGCGCACCGCGCAGGCCCAGGCCGACGGGTTGTTCGACGATGAAATCGTGCCGATGACGGTCACGTACAAGGTCGAGGACAAGCACACCGGCGCGGTGCAGATCCTTGAAGGCGTGGTGGATCGCGATGACTGCAACCGCCCGGACACCACGCTGGCCAGTCTGCAAGGGCTCAAACCGGTGTTTGCCGAAGACGGTTCGGTGACGGCTGGCAACTCCTCGCAGCTGTCCGATGGCGCGTCGATGACACTGGTGATGAGCCTGGAAAAAGCCCTGGCGCTGGGGCTCAAGCCCAAGGCGTTTTTCCGCGGATTTACCGTGGCCGGTTGCGAGCCGGACGAGATGGGCATTGGCCCGGTGTTCTCGGTGCCCAAGTTGCTCAAGGCCAAGGGCTTGCAGGTAGCGGATATCGACCTGTGGGAACTCAACGAGGCGTTTGCCTCGCAGTGCCTGTATGCGCGCGACCGCCTGGCGATCGACAACGCCAAATACAACGTCAATGGCGGCTCGATTTCCATCGGGCACCCGTTCGGCATGACCGGTTCGCGACAAGTCGGGCATTTGGTGCGCGAGCTGCAACGACGCAACCTGCGTTACGGCGTGGTCACCATGTGCGTGGGCGGCGGCATGGGCGCCACCGGGCTCTTCGAAGCCGTACGCTAGGTCCCACTGAAGAAACCCGGCTTAAAAATGTGGGAGCGGGCTTGCTCGCGGAAGCGGTGTATCAGTCAACACATGCAAGGCTGACCCACCGCGTTCGCGAGCAAGCCCGCTCCCACATTTAAATTGTGTCGTATCCCAATTCGTGCGCTTGCCCCTAGAATGCTGCCTCCACTTCCTCAGGCATTCGGGGCACTCATGCACATCTCTTCCGGCCGCTGGGTTTATGGCTTTGGCTTGACCCTGCTGACCGCGTTCCTGTGGGGCATCCTGCCGATCAAACTCAAACAAGTGTTGCTGGTGATGGACCCGGTCACCGTCACCTGGTTTCGCCTGGTTGTCGCCGGTAGCTGCTTGTTTATCTACTTGGCCGTCACCCAACGCCTGCCCAGCCGCAAAGTGCTCGGCCCAAAAGGCGGTTGGCTGGTAGCCATGGCGGTGTGCGGGCTGGTGGGCAATTACGTGTTGTACCTGGTAGGCCTGAAAATGCTCAGCCCCGGCACGGCCCAGTTGGTGGTGCAGATGGGGCCGATCTTTCTGATGGTCGCCAGCGTGTTTGTGTTCAAGGAGCGTTTCAGCCTGGGGCAGGGTGTTGGCCTGGTGGTGTTGATCATCGGCTTCGGGCTGTTCTTCAATCAACGCCTGGTGGAAATGCTCACGTCCCTGGGCACCTACACCGCCGGGGTGCTGACGATTCTGCTCGCCACCACCATCTGGGTGTTTTACGCCTTGGGCCAGAAGCAGTTGCTGACGGTGTGGAATTCGCTGCAGGTGATGATGGTGATCTACCTGTCGTGCGCCGCGTTGCTCACGCCGTGGGCGCATCCGCTGGAGGCGCTGCAGTTGAGCCCGCTGCAAGGCTGGCTGTTGCTGGCGTGCTGCATGAATACGCTGGTGGCTTACGGTGCGTTTGCCGAAGCGTTGGCGCATTGGGAGGCCTCGCGGGTCAGTGCGACGTTGGCGCTGACGCCCTTGGTGACGTTTGTGGCGGTGGCGTTGGCGGCGTGGCTATGGCCGGCGTTTGTGCAGGCCGAAGAGATCAACGCCTTGGGCTACGTCGGGGCGCTGGTGGTGGTGCTGGGGTCGGCGACGGTGGCGCTGGCGCCGTCGTTGCTGGCGGGACTCAAGGCTCGGCGGGTGCGGCTGGCGTCTTGATGCCGGCGTGGCGGCCGAGTCGCCGCCGCGGCTTTAGGGTGGTAAACCGGTTTAAAAGTGGGAGCTGGCTTGCCTGCGATGGCGGTATGTCAGTTGACTGGGATATTGGTCGGCGTTCATATCCATTTCTGCGGTAACGGCTGCTATTGGTTGCGCTCTTACACGGTTCACTGTTGGAAGGACCGGAATGCCGGCCCAGCCAAAAGTAAGCAAAAGGTCCTCCCCCCACCACTCGGCACCTCGCCTAGGCTCGGTGTGCCCGCACGCAGGCTTGAATCCGTGGGCCGCCGCGCTGGGCCATCCTCGGCCCAGCGTGGCTAACCCGGCGTCCGCCGGGTTAGCCACGGATTCAAGCCTGCGTGCGGCCAGCGTGGTTAATGGGGCGCCTTGGATCAAAAGCAGATCAAAAGCCCGAGGTTAGTGGCCGGCCTCGAGCATGTTTTCCGGGCGTACCCACTGGTCGAACTCTTCATCAGTCAAGAAGCCCAGCGCCAGCGCGGCTTCACGCAGCGTCAGGCCCTCGGCATACGCCTTCTTGGCGATCTGCGCCGACTTGTCGTAGCCAATGTGCGGGTTGAGCGCGGTCACCAGCATCAGGCCGCGTTCCAGGTGTTCGGCCATTTGCTCGGCATCCGGCTCAAGACCGGCAATGCAGTGTTCCTGGAAGTTGTTGCAACCGTCGGCCAGCAGGCGGATCGATTCCAGCAGGTTGTGGATGATCACCGGCTTGTACACGTTCAACTGCAAGTGCCCCTGGCTGGCGGCAATGCCGATGGTCACGTCATTGCCCAGCACTTGGCAGGCCAGCATCGACAGCGCTTCGCACTGGGTCGGGTTGACCTTGCCCGGCATGATCGAGCTGCCCGGCTCGTTGGCTGGCAACTTGACCTCGGCCAACCCGGCGCGCGGGCCGGAACCCAGCAGGCGCAGATCGTTGGCGATTTTCATCAGCGCCACCGCGAGGGTTTTCAGCGCGCCGTGCAAGGTTACCAGCGGCTCGTGGCCGGAGAGGGCGGCGAATTTGTTCGGGGCGGTCACAAAGGGCAGCCCCGACAAGGCGGCCAACTCGGCAGCAATCGCCTCGCCAAAGCCGTGGGGCGAGTTGAGCCCGGTGCCGACGGCGGTGCCGCCCTGGGCCAGTTCGCACACCGGGGGCAGGGCGCTGCGGATCGCGCGTTCGGCGTAGTCGAGCTGGGCGATAAACGCCGAGACTTCCTGGCCAAAAGTGATCGGCGTGGCGTCCATCATGTGGGTGCGGCCGGTCTTGACCAGCTTCATGTGCCGCGCCGACAGCTCCGCCAGCCCACCCGACAGGTTGGTGATCGCCGGCAGCAGTTGCTTGTTGATCGCCTGCACCGTCGCGATGCTCATGGCGGTGGGGAAACAGTCGTTGGAGCTTTGGGAGCGGTTGACATGATCGTTCGGGTGCACCGGGCTTTTGCCACCGCGGGGCTGGCCCGACAGCTCGTTGGCGCGGCCGGCGATCACTTCGTTGGCGTTCATGTTGCTTTGGGTGCCGCTGCCGGTCTGCCAGACCACCAGTGGGAACTGGTCGTCATGCTGACCGTCGAGCACTTCATCGGCGGCCTGTTCGATCAGGCGGGAGATATCGGCAGGCAAGTCGCCATTGCGGTCGTTGACCCGCGCCGCTGCCTTCTTGATCAGGGCCAGGGCGTGCAGCACGGCCAATGGCATGCGTTGTTCGCCGATGGCGAAATTCACCAGCGAGCGTTGGGTCTGCGCGCCCCAGTAAGCGTCATCCGGGACATGCACTTCTCCCAGGCTGTCGGTTTCGATACGGCTCATCGGGCACACTCCTTCAGGTTCGTTTGCGCAGTTTAGGCCGTGATGGGCCTTGGGGGTTCCATAAAAGACTTTTCATCGCAGGCAAGCCCTGCAAATCCAGGCCGAACAAGGCCTGGGGTTGAGCCGCGAGGTTTTTTAGGCGCAGAATGGTCGCCCTTGGGGTCTTACCTCGCCTGCTAGAAAAGGAAACTCGATGACTCGTCTTCGTGCCATCTGTACCGCGGTTGCTCTGGTTTGCGCCAGCGGCCAAGTCTTTGCCGATACCGCCAGCCATAACGCCAGTGCCGAAGCCTTCCTTACCCTGGCCCACGCTGACAAGCTGGGTACCCCGGTGTACATGCAAGTGCAGCAAATGTTCGCCCAGCGTTTCGAACAGACCAAGGCGCCTGCCGCCAAGCAGTCCGTACTGGACAGCTACCAGGCCAAGGCCAACGCCGCGCTGGACCAGGCCATCGGCTGGCCGAAGCTGAAACCGGACATGGTCAAGCTTTACACCACCAACTTCAGCGAATCCGAACTCAAGGACCTGGTTGCCTTCTACCAGTCGCCACTGGGCAAGAAAGTCCTGGAAAAAATGCCGCAGCTGACCCAGCAGTCGGCCCAGATGACCCAGGCCAAGCTGGAAAGCGCTGTGCCGGTAGTCAACAAGCTGTTGGAAGACATGACCAACGAGCTGACGCCGAAAGCCGCCGCACCGGCCAAGAAGAAGTAAGCAGGAATGAACATGCAACAGCGTATCGAAACGGCGCTCGCCGCCCTGAGCCCGCAACACGTAAGCGTGCTGGACGAAAGCCATATGCACAGCCGTGGGTTGCAGACCCACTTCAAGGCCGTGCTGGTCAGCCAGCAGTTCGAGGGGCTTAACCGCGTCAAGCGCCATCAGACGGTCTACGCCACGCTGGGTGACCTGATGAGCGAGTTTCATGCGTTGGCGCTGCATACCTACACGCCTGAAGAATGGGCGAAAATCGACGCAGCCCCGGCCTCGCCGACCTGCGCCGGAGGGCATTGAAGCAGCCACACGTTGTCAGCTGCCAGCGACAAGATTAGAGCCCTCGCAGCTGCCTTCTTGCTACAATCCCCAACGCGCCGCCCAGTCGGCGCGTTTTTTTTGCTTTTACTTGCAGCTTGCGGCTAAAAACTCGCAGCTGCCGTTATCCGGTTCACCCCTTACGAGG
The DNA here is from genome assembly GCF_963878885.1 of Pseudomonas sp. R9.37. Lineage (NCBI taxonomy): Bacteria > Pseudomonadati > Pseudomonadota > Gammaproteobacteria > Pseudomonadales > Pseudomonadaceae > Pseudomonas > Pseudomonas sp. R9.37. Next base: position 582,061 of record NZ_CAWNZA010000022.1, read on the forward strand.
GTAGCCACCTGGAGAGAACACCCATGACTCAACCGATTGTCGTGGCGGCACTGTATAAGTTCGTCACCCTCGAAGATTACGTCGCCCTGCGCGAGCCACTGCTGCAGGCGATGGTCGACAACGGCATCAAAGGCACGTTGCTGATCGCCGAAGAAGGCATCAACGGCACCGTTTCCGGCAGCCGCGAAGGCATTGACGGCCTGATGGCCTGGCTGAAGAACGATCCACGTATGGACGACATCGACCACAAAGAGTCGTACTGCGATGAACAGCCGTTCTACCGCACCAAGGTCAAGCTCAAGAAAGAGATCGTGACCCTGGGCGTCGAAGGCGTCGACCCGAACAAAAAAGTCGGCACCTACGTCGACCCCAAAGACTGGAACGCGCTGATCAGCGACCCGCAAGTGCTGTTGATCGACACCCGTAACGATTACGAAGTGTCCATTGGCACCTTTGAAGGCGCGATTGACCCGAAAACCACCAGTTTTCGCGAATTTCCCGACTACATCAAAGCCAACTTCGATCCGGCCAAGCACAAGAAAGTCGCCATGTTTTGCACCGGCGGCATTCGCTGCGAAAAGGCGTCGAGCTACATGCTCAGCGAAGGCTTTGACGAGGTCTACCACCTCAAGGGCGGCATTCTGAAGTACCTCGAAGAGGTGCCGCAGGAAGAGACCAAATGGCAGGGCGACTGCTTTGTGTTCGACAACCGCGTGACTGTGCGCCACGACTTGAGCGAAGGCGACTACGATCAATGTCATGCCTGCCGTACACCGGTCAGCGTCGAAGACCGCGCGTCCGAGCACTATGTGGCTGGCATCAGCTGCCCGCATTGCTGGGATAAGCTGCCGGAGAAGACCCGTCGCAGCGCAATTGACCGGCAAAAGCAGATCGAGCTGGCCAAGGCCCGCAATATGCCGCACCCGATTGGCTTCAACTATAAGCAAACCCCTTCCGAGGCCTGACCCATGCCCGCGCGCCTGCTCTATGTGATGGACCCGATGTGTTCCTGGTGCTGGGGCTTTGCCCCGGTGGCCGAGGCGTTGGTCGAGCAGGCCCAGGCTGCGGGCGTGGAGCTGCACCTGGTGGTGGGCGGTTTGCGCACCGGCAGTGGCGCGGCGTTGGAGCCGACCACCCGGCGCTACATCCTTGAGCACTGGCAGGCGGTCACCGAGGCCACCGGTCAGCCGTTCACGCGTGAAGGCGCGCTGCCCGATGGTTTTGTCTATGACACCGAGCCCGCGTGCCGCGCCATCGTCACGGCGCGCAGCCTGGCGCCGGATTGCGCGTGGAAGCTGCTGGGGCTGATCCAGCGCGCGTTTTACGTCGAGGGCCGCGATGTGACCCTGGCCAGCGTGCTGGTAGAACTGGCCGAGGAGGCGGGCATCCCGCGTATCGAGTTTGCCGGCGCGTTCGACCGCGCCGAGCAGCACGCCGCGACGGCCGCTGATTTCACCTGGGTGCAGGATCTGGGCATTGCCGGTTTCCCGACCCTGCTGGCTGAGCGTAACGGTCAGTTGGCCTTGTTGACCAACGGCTACCAGCCGCTGTCCGAGCTGTCGCCATTGCTCGCCCGCTGGTTGGAGCGAGCCACCTGTGCATGACCAGCCCGACCGTACCGACCGACTGACCTGGGCGGAGATTCGCCGCCTGGCCCTGCGCCACAAAAAATCGCTGTGGATTGCCAACGGCGTCGCTGTGCTGGCGACCTTGTGCAGCGTGCCGATTCCATTGCTGTTGCCTTTGCTGGTAGACGAAGTGTTGCTGGGCCGTGGCGATGCCGCGCTCAAGGTGATGAACAACGCGTTGCCCCTGGGCTGGCAGAAGGCTGCCGGTTATATCGGCCTGATGCTGTTGCTGACGCTGTGCCTGCGTTGCGGCGCACTGGTATTCAACGTGGTGCAGGCGCGGCTGTTTGCGCGGCTGGCGAAGGACATTGTCTACCGCATTCGCGTGCGTCTGATCGAGAGGCTCAAGCGCATTTCCCTTGGCGAATACGAAAGCCTGGGCAGCGGCACGGTTACCACGCACCTGGTCACCGACCTGGATACGCTGGACAAGTTTGTCGGCGAGACCCTCAGCCGCTTCCTGGTGGCCATGCTCACGCTGGTCGGCACTTCGGCGATTCTGGTGTGGATGCACTGGCAGCTGGCGCTGCTGATCCTGCTATTCAACCCGTTGGTGATCTACGCCACGGTACAGCTGGGCAAACGCGTCAAACACTTGAAGAAGCTTGAAAACGACAGCACGTCGCGCTTTACCCAGGCATTGACCGAAACCCTCGACGCGATCCAGGAAGTGCGTGCGGGCAACCGCCAGGGCTTTTTCCTCGGACGCCTCGGCCAGCGCGCCCAGGAAGTGCGCGACTATGCGATCCACTCCCAATGGAAAACCGACGCCTCCAGCCGTGCCAGTGGCCTGTTGTTTCAGTTTGGCATCGACATCTTCCGCGCTGCGGCGATGCTCACGGTGCTGTTTTCCGACTTGTCCATCGGCCAGATGCTCGCGGTGTTCAGCTACCTGTGGTTCATGATCGGGCCGGTGGAGCAGCTGTTGAACCTGCAATACGCTTACTACGCGGCGGGCGGGGCGCTGACGCGGATCAACGAGCTGCTGGCGCGCGCCGACGAGCCGCAGTATGCCGGCGGCGCAGACCCGTTCACCGGGCGTGAGACCGTCGGCATCGAGGTACGCGGCCTGAATTTCGGCTACGGCGACGAGCTGGTGCTCGATCAGTTGAACCTGGCCATTGCGCCGGGTGAGAAGGTCGCGATTGTCGGCGCCAGCGGCGGCGGCAAAAGTACCCTGGTGCAACTGTTGCTGGGGCTGTATACGCCGCAAGCCGGCAGCATTCGCTTCGGCGGCGCCACCCAGCAGGAAATCGGGCTTGCGACCATCCGCGAAAACGTCGCTGTGGTGCTGCAACACCCGGCGTTATTCAACGACACCGTGCGCGCCAACCTGACCATGGGCCGTACCCGCAGCGACCAGGCCTGTTGGCAGGCACTGGAAATCGCCCAGTTGGATGCTACCGTCAAGGCACTGCCGCTGGGGCTGGACAGCGTAGTGGGGCGCTCCGGCGTACGGTTTTCCGGCGGTCAGCGTCAACGCCTGGCCATCGCGCGAATGGTGTTGGCCGAGCCCAAAGTGGTGATTCTGGATGAGGCCACGTCCGCCCTGGACGCCGCCACCGAATACAACCTGCATCAGGCGCTGGCGCGGTTTCTCAGTGGGCGTACTACACTGATCATCGCGCACCGGCTTTCAGCGGTGAAACAGGCTGACCGGGTACTGGTGTTTGATGGCGGGCACATCGCCGAGGATGGCGATCATCAGCAGTTGATCGCCGACGGTGGCCTGTACGCCAAGCTCTACGGGCATTTGCAGCAAGTTCGGTAACGTTGGGTTTGCAATGATTGACTCTGGCAGGTACGAGAGTCTCCCCAGGAAATAGCGGCTTTCCTGCGCCGTTCGAGGTTCAGGCGCTGAATCGACCCGACGCCCTTGAGCGGATCGAGCGAATTTAGCCAAGATTGTGCTGTCAGGAGCGTTAATCACTCGCCTGTTTTTGGTGGTGCTTGTGCAAGGGACCTCATGAAGCAAAAGCGCACTCTCGGAACGACGCTAAGTACGCCTCGGTTGTTGGGCATCGTCTGGCCGTTTATCGCGGTAGTACTGTTCCAGGCATTGCTGGGTTGCGTCAGCCTCTACATGCTCTCGGCAGTACGCGGTTATGTGGCCGGTGAAAGCCTGTGGTCCAAGGGTCAGAAAGATGCGATCTACTACCTGACCCTTTATGCCGACAACCGCGATCCGGCCACTTACCTCAAATACCAGCAAGCCATCGCCGTGCCCCAGGGCGGGCATGAATTGCGCATTGCCCTTGACCGACCCACGCCCGACCTGACGGCCGCGCGCCTGGGTATCCTCAAGGGCGGCAACCACCCTGATGACGTTTCCAGCCTGATCTGGTTGTACCTCAACTTCCGCCATTTCAGTTATCTGGAAAAAGCCATCGAGCTGTGGACCGTGGGCGATGGTTACCTGGTGCAACTGGATGACCTGGCGCGCACGATGCATCGGGCGATCAGCGCTGACCAGGCCAGCAGCACCGACGTGAAGGCCTGGAAAACGCGCATCAACGCCATCAACGACGGGGTCACGCCGGCTGCCAAAGCCTTCAGTGATGCCCTGGGCGAGGGCTCGCGGGTCATCCTGCGCCTGCTGTTGATCACTAACCTGGCCACCGCACTGGGCCTGATCGCGTTGGCCCTGCTGCGCACCCACAAGTTGCTGACCCAGCGCCATGCCTTCGCCGACGCCTTGCAGGTGGAGAAGGAGCGAGCGCAGATCACCCTCGAGTCGATCGGCGACGGCGTGATCACCACCGACGTCGACGGCGCCATTGCCTACATGAACCCCGCGGCGGAGGCACTGACCCACTGGCGCTCATCGCAGGCACAGGGGCTGCCCCTGGCGGCGCTGTTCAAGCTGCTGGACGAAAACGCCGAGCCGGACGGCTTTACGCTGCTGGAACACATCATCAAGGGCCGGCTCAGTGGCGGCAGCGAACATTCGAAGCTGATCCAGCGCCTGGACGGCAGTACCGTGTCGGTGACGCTGGTGGGCGCGCCGATCCGCAGTGCAGGCAAGGTCAGCGGTGCGGTGCTGGTGCTGCACGACATGACTCAGGAGCGTCAATACATTGCCAACCTCTCCTGGCAAGCGACCCACGATGCGTTGACCGGCCTGGCCAACCGCCGCGAATTCGAGTATCGCCTTGAGCAAGTGCTGCACCCGGCAGGGCGCCAGCAAAGCGGGCGGCATGCGTTGATGTTCCTCGACCTTGACCAGTTCAAGCTGGTCAACGACACCTGCGGTCATGCGGCGGGCGACGAATTGCTGCGCCACATCTGCGCACTGCTGCAATCGGACCTGCGTGAGGGCGACACGCTGGCGCGGCTGGGCGGGGACGAGTTCGGCATTCTGCTGGAGAACTGCCCGGCACCTGTGGCGGAAAAGATCGCCGAGAGCCTGCGCCACACCGTGCAAAGCCTGCATTTTGTGTGGAAGGGGCGGCCCTTCATGACCACCGTCAGTATTGGTCTGGTGCACATTTCGCAAACCCCGACCACACTGGAAGCTTCTCTGCGAGCCGCCGACATGGCGTGCTACATGGCCAAGGAAAAGGGCCGCAACCGCGTGCAGGTCTACCACGCGGATGACTCGGAGTTGTCCCTGCGTTTTGGCGAGATGGCTTGGGTGCAGCGCTTGCACATGGCGTTGGAGGAGAATCGCTTTTGCCTCTACGCCCAGGAAATCTCACCGCTGGGCCAAACCGATGGCGGCAATGGCCATATTGAAATCCTGCTGCGCCTGCACGACGAGGCCGGCCGGATTATCCTTCCCGACAGCTTTATCCCGGCCGCCGAACGTTACGGTTTAATGACTTCACTGGACCGCTGGGTGGTAGAAAACGTATTCAAGATCATCGCCCGTTGCATGCACGAGCGTGCAGGCCGACCTATGGCCATGTGTGCGATAAATCTGTCAGGGATAACTATTGGAGATGACGATTTTCTTGGGTTTTTACGTGAAAAATTCGAGGCTTACAGCATTCCGCCTGAAATGATTTGTTTTGAAATAACCGAAACCAGCGCTATAGCGAATTTGGGCAGTGCAATTCGCTTTATTAATGAACTCAAAGCCTTAGGTTGCCATTTTTCGCTCGACGATTTTTGTGCCGGAATGTCCTCATTCGCTTATCTGAAACATTTACCTGTAGACTTCCTGAAGATCGATGGAAGTTTCGTAAAGGATATGCTGGACGACCCGATTAACCGCGCTATGGTCGAAGTGATCAACCACATCGGCCATGTCATGGGTAAGCGCACAATTGCCGAGTTTGTTGAAACACCGCAAATCGAACAGGCGTTACTGGAGATAGGTGTGGATTACGCTCAGGGCTACCTGATTGAACGCCCGCAATTGTTTACCTTTGATAGCTTGCAGTGTCGACCTGTGCGGCCGCAGCCTCTGTTGTTCAAGGCGCCCGGCACATTCCGCTGAAACTTTGCTGGTCTGTACAATCACACTTAAAAAGGAGCCTTACAGTGATCGACACATTCAACAGAACCGGCCCGCTTATGGAAGCCTCGAGTTACCCCGCCTGGGCGCAGCAATTGATCCAGGACTGTAGCGAGAGCAAGCGCCGAGTTGTCGAACACGAACTGTATCAGCGCATGCGTGACAACACGCTCAGCGCCAAGACCATGCGCCATTACCTTATCGGTGGCTGGCCAGTGGTGGAACAGTTTGCCTTGTACATGGCACAAAACCTGACCAAGACCAAGTTTGCCCGTCATCCTGGGGAGGATATGGCGCGCCGGTGGTTGATGCGCAATATTCGCGTGGAGCTCAACCACGCCGACTATTGGGTGCATTGGGCCCGCGCCCACGGCGTCAGCCTCGAAGAGCTGCAAGCGCAGAACGTACCGCCTGAACTGCACGCACTGAGTCATTGGTGCTGGCATACCAGCTCGGCCGATTCGTTGATTGTCGCGATTGCCGCAACCAACTACGCGATCGAAGGTGCAACCGGGGAGTGGTCAGCGGTGGTGTGCTCGACCGGTGTGTACGCGGCAGCCTTCCCTGAGGAAGACCGCAAGCGCGCCATGAAGTGGTTGAAGATGCACGCGCAGTATGACGACGCCCACCCATGGGAAGCGCTGGAAATCATCTGCACCCTGGCCGGGATGAACCCCAGCAAAGCCCTGCAGGTAGAGCTGCGCCAGGCGGTATGCAAGAGCTACGACTACATGTATCTGTTCTTGGAAAGCTGCATGCGGTTGGAGAACGAAAAAGCAAAGGCGCCTGCGGCCGCTCGCGAGCGTCAGGTTCGCGTCGCCAGCGAGGCGTGATGTAAGCGTGATGGCGGGGTGTTTACCCCGCCATTGCCAAGCGGTTGCGGCCTTCGCGCTTGGCCACGTACAAAGCGTTGTCGGCACGGCGCAACAGGCTTTCGGCAGACTCTGCGGCCAACAGCGTCGAGCACCCCAGGCTCACGGTCAGCTCGACCCGTGTGGTATCCGCCCAATAGTCCTGAGCTTGTGCCGCCTTGCGCAGACGCTCTCCGACCATACCTGCCGCGTCCCGGCCGGTGTTGGAGAGCAGGATCAGAAACTCTTCCCCGCCAAATCGAAACACCATGTCGACATTGCGCAGCTGGCTTTTGATCGCCCCGGCCACAGCGCGCAGTACGGTGTCGCCGGTTGCATGGCCGTGAGTGTCGTTGATCTTCTTGAAGTGATCGATATCCAGCATCAGTAGAGACAACGGGTTCATGTGCCGCCGGGCCATGTCGATCTCGCGTTGCAGGGTCTGATCCATGGCGACGCGATTACCGGTTTCGGTCAACGGGTCACGCAGAGCGCTGCGAGTGGCGGCGCGGTAGAGCAGGGCGTTGCGCATCGGATAAAGCAACGTCGCCAGCAGCGCTTCAAGCTGGACCAGTTCGTCTTCCAGCAGGCGTTGATTGCGTCGAAATATCAGCTCGCCCAAGTGCTCACCTTCATGGCTCAAGGCATAGCTCACCGAGTGGTGGCCGCGATGGCCAAATTCCAGGCGCAGGTCGCTGGCTTCGTGGCGATACTGCAACGCATCCAAAGGCACCAGGCGCTGAATCTCGCGAAAGAACAGCCCAAGGATCCGCTGGGGCTCCAGGCTGACTTGCAATTGTTGGCTCAATTGCTGACGAAGTTGGGCGAACGACGCTGGTCGACGGGGTGGCAGGAGAGACGGCTGACCAAAGCCCAGGCGTTGCAATTTGGCACTGTCGAAGTCAATTGCGTGAGTCTGGGTCGGTGTTTTCATAAGCTATCTGCCTCTAAGCACTTAACTGTCTTACAGGCTGCGTGAGAGTGGCGAGTGCCAAGCGTCTTACTGTTCCTTCAGTTCCGTAAAACATTGGTAACAGTTTAAACCGCTTTACCAGGGGTTATAACCCCTGGGTACTGCCGCACGTCTTGTCATCGCTTAACCTGCTTGAAAGGGATTAGAGCGAGATTCATGCCATTTCGTTTAACTTAATAAAACTCCTTATAAATCAACGACCGTTTTACAGAGTAAAAACAGTCGTTGGGTACTGACGTCAGTTATTTGGCTGATTGAACCAGCGTAGTGCTGTCAATCTGATCAATCGACGTCACGCCGGTCAGTGTCATGGCCACGCGCATCTCCTTGGCGAAGATGTCCAGCAGGTTTTCAACGCCGTGCTGGCCATCGGCAGCCAATGCATAGGCCGTCGCGCGTCCCAGCAGGCAGGCCTTGGCACCCAGTGCGAGCATGCGCACCACATCCAGCCCGGAACGGATGCCCGAGTCGACCAGTACCGTCAGGTCATCGCCAACCCCATCGGCAATCGGCGGCAAGGCTCTGGCGGTAGAGAGCACGCCATCAAGCTGACGGCCGCCGTGGTTGGAGACCACGATACCGTCGGCGCCGAAACTCACCGCATCCTTGGCGTCCTGTGGGTCGAGAATGCCTTTGATGATCATCGGGCCTTTCCAGAATTCACGGATCCACTCCAGGTCTTTCCAGCTGATCGACGGGTCGAAATTGTTCGCCAGCCAGCCGATGTAATCTTCCAGATGAGTCGGCTTGCCGAGGTATTTTGAGATGTTGCCCAGATCGTGCGGGCGGCCCATCAGGCCTACGTCGAAGGCCCATTGCGGTTTGGTGACCGCCTGCAGCATGCGCCGCGACGCCGCGAACGGCCCGGACATGCCGGAGTGGGCATCGCGGTAACGCGCGCCAGGCGTCGGCATGTCCACGGTGAATACCAGTGTGGTGACCCCGGCAGCCTGCGCGCGCTCCAGCGCATTGCGCATAAATCCACGGTCCTTGAGCACATAGAGCTGGAACCAGATCGACTGCGGGCTCTGCGATGCCACTTCTTCAATCGAGCACACCGACACCGTCGACAGGCAAAACGGAATGCCCTGGTTCGCCGCTGCCTTTGCCGCTTGCACCTCACCACGCCGCGCGTACATGCCGGTAAGCCCCACCGGGCTCAGAATCACCGGCATGGCCAGTTCCTGGCCGAACAGGTGGGTCTTGAGGCTCAGGTTGTCGACGTTGCGCAGGATACGCTGGCGCAGGCTGATCTCGGCCAGGTCCGAACTGTTGGCGCGCATCGTGTGCTCGGCGTAGGCGCCGCCGTCGATGTAGTCGAACAGAAAGCGCGGCAGCTTGCGCTTGGCGGCGGCGCGGTAATCGGAAGCGGACGAGATGATCATCAACAGTGTCTCCACAAGGCAAGGTGGGTTCAGCATAAGGAAATATCTGGCATGATAAAAACAACTTTTATCGCTAGCAGCCAGTCGCTAAAGGAATACCGATGAACCTCAGAACGCTGCGCGCCTTTGTCGAAGTGGTGCGCCAGGGCGGTTTCTCCCAGGCGGCCCAAGTGGTGTCCCTGACACAGTCCACCGTGAGCAAGGCGGTCAAGACGCTGGAGGATGAATTGGGTACGCCGTTGCTCAATCGCCTGGGCCACAGGAACGAACTGACCGCCGCTGGCGAAATTGCCTACCGCCGCGCGCTGGTGTTGCTCGCTGAACGCAACGATTTGGTGGCCGAGATCAACGACCTGCGCGGGCTCAAGCGCGGCGTATTGCGCATTGGCTTGCCGCCCGTGGGCTGCGGCGTGTTGTTTGCCGCGATGTTCGCCGCTTACCGCAGGCTGTACCCGGATATCGATATCGAGCTTACCGAGTATGGCAGCAAGAAATTGCGTGAATGCCTGGAAGCCGGGGAGGTCGATCTGGCGGCGCTGCTGTTGCCCATGGATGAAGATTTCGACTATCAGTCGGTGCGAAACGAACCCTTGATGGCCGTGCTGCCCATGAGCCATCCACTCGCCCAACGCACACGCATTGATTTCAACGACTTGGCGGATTCGCCGTTTATCCTGTTCGAAGCGGGTTTTGCCCTGAATGCCAAGATCCTTGCCGCCTGTGAACGCAAAGGCGTGACGCCGAGGGTGACGGCCCGCAGCGGCCAGATCGACTTTATCGTCGACTTGGTGGCGGCGGGGCTAGGTGTCGCTTTCCTGCCGCGCATGCTTGCGCACAAACATCAACAATCCGGCATCGCCTTGATTGCCCTGGACGAGGCGCACACTGATTGGCACATCGCCCTGGCGTGGCGCGCCAGTGCGCACCTGCCGCCCGCCGCCCGCGCCTGGCTGGACCTGGCCAAGGAAATGGCCAGCCCGGTATAGACGTTCACAGCGGTTGACCGAAGTAATTCTGGAAAATATGCCTCAGTGCTTGACTTCTTCTTTTTAATCAGTAACATACGGCGCATTCCGCGATAGCTCAGTTGGTAGAGCAAATGACTGTTAATCATTGGGTCCCTGGTTCGAGTCCAGGTCGTGGAGCCAGATAGAGAAAAGCCTGCAGAGATGCAGGCTTTTTTTTGCCTTGGATTTGACTGATGGCAGCCACCCCAACCCCTATACAACGCCCACCCCAAAGCCATAAGATGAGAAGCATTATCATTTAATGCGGATCTGACATGCACGACGACAGCATCGCCTCGCCGGTCGCCAAGCTGTATGCGAATCACCATGGCTGGCTTCGGGGTTGGTTGCATCGGCGGCTGGGGCACAGTGCCGATGCCGAAGACCTGGCACACGACACGTTTATCCGCGTGTTGCGCTCCAAGGAGGATGTGCGCGAGTTGCGCCAACCCATGGCGTTTTTGGCCACCATCGCCAATGGCTTGCTGATCAATCGCTGGCGTCGCCAAGCGATCGAGCGGGCGTACTTGGAAGCACTGGCGGCGCGGCCGCTGGCTGAGGAGCCTTCGCCGGAGGAGCGCCACCTGATGATCGAGACCTTGTTGCAGTTGGATTCGCTGCTGGTCGGGTTGTCGGCGCGGGTTCGGCAGATTTTCTTTTTGTCCCAGCTCGATGGCCAGACCTATCCGCAAATCGCCGCGCAATTGAGCCTGACGGTGGCCCAGGTGCAGCGGGCCATGAGCAAGGCGTTCAGTGTGTGCTACGCGAGTCGCTTTGAATGAGGGGCGCTGCAGTTGACCCGCGCGTGCGCGACCGTGCAATCGATTGGCTGGTGCGGATCCAGTCCGGGTTGATGAGCGCCGGTGATCATCAAGCGCTGCAGCAGTGGCGTCAGGTGAGTGCCGAGCATGAGCATGCGTGGCAGCGGGTAAGCAGCTTGCCGTTGATGCTTCAGCCGGGCGCCGATCTATTAGCCGATGCCACGGCGCGCCGGGCGTTGCAGGCGGCCGGGGCTGACCCGCAGCGTCGTCGCCAGGTGCTCAAGTGTTTGCTGGCGTTGGGGCTGCTGGGTGGGATCTCCTGGCAAACGGCGGATTCCAGTTTGGTGCGTTCGGCATTGGCGAGCTATCGCACGCGTGTGGGCGAGCGGCGGCACTGGGCCCTGGCGGATGGCTATTCGCTGTGGCTAAACACCGCCAGTGCGGTAAACCTGGACTTGGGCGCAGGGCAACGCAGCGTGGAGCTGGTCGAGGGCGAACTGGCCCTGGATACCCCGGCCGGGTCTGCGTCGCTGGAACTGCCGACCCCCAACGCGGTGCTCTACAGCCATGGCGCCCACCTGCTGGTGCGTCATGATCGCCAAGGCACCCGGGTGACGGTGTTACGCGGGCTGGCGCAAGTGAGCACGCGGCGTCAGCCGACGCCGGTGCCGTTGCAGGCAGGCTGGCAGATGCAGGTGGACGAGCGTGGAGCAGGGCGCCCGAGCCCCGTCGATCGGGTGCTGGCCCAGGCCTGGATGCGCGGCATCCTGCCTGCCGAGCGCATGCGCCTGGACCACCTGTTGGCTGAGTTGTCGCGCTATCGCCCAGGCTTATTGCGTTGCAGCGATGCGGTGGCCGCCCTGCGCATCACTGGCAGTTTCCAGCTGGACGATACCGATGCAGCGCTCGCGTTGGTCGCCCACACGTTGCCGGTGCGTATCGAGCGAAGAACGCGTTATTGGGTGACGGTGGTGCCTGCGTGAAGTTTTTTTTCGCGGCGCGATAGTTTTTTCGATCTGGCTTGGCCTTTAGGTATTACCCACCGGCACAGGTGGGTTTCAACCCCTAGGAGCCTTGCATGATTTCCCCCGCTCGTGTCTTGCGTACCCATACATTCAGCTTGCTGTTTTTGAGTTTACAGCCGCTCTACGGCGAGCTGGTTTTTGCCGCCGGCGAACGCCCTTACCGAATTAGCGCCGGCCCGCTGGATCAAGTCCTGTCGCGCTTTGGTGCCGAGGCGGGCATCAGCATGGCGGGCAGTGCGCTGCTTACGGCCGACAAGACCAGCCACGGGCTGCAGGGGGAGTACAACATTGAGTCGGGCCTGACCCAACTGCTCTCAGGCACTGGCCTGGGCTATCAGCGCCAGGCCGACGGCGGCTATGTCTTGCGTGCGCATCAAGGTGCAGTCCTGCTGCCGACGCAAAAGGTCACGGGCGAAAATCTCGACGAGGAAGACGTCTACCGCGCGCCGCGCTCATCGGTGTACATCTCCGGCGAAGACATGCAGCGCTTTGGCGTGGTCTCTGTGGGCGACGTGCTCAAGGGCCAGCCGGGCGTGCAGGTCGGCGACAGCCGCAATGGTGGCGGGCTGGATGTGAATATCCGCGGCATCCAGGGCCAGAGCCGGGTGGCGGTCACGGTGGATGGGTCGCAGCAGGCACTGGATGTCTATCGCGGTTATGCCGGTACCCAGCAGCGCAGTTACATCGACCCGGACATGATCAGCGACATCACGATCGACAAGGGCCCCAGCCTGACCTCCAGTGCCATCGGCGGCACGGTGAAAATGCGCACCCTCACGATCGACGACATCCTCAAGGACGGCAAGACCATCGGCCTGCGCCTCAAGGGCGACCTGTGGAACAACGGCGTTGCTCCAGCCTCTCGAGACCCGCATTCCAAGACCGAAGACCTGTACTCGGAACCGCACCAGAGTCGCGGTGGGCTGTTCGGCTCAGAGGCGCAGGCCGGCAGCGCGGCATTTGCCTATACCCATGATTTTTTCGACGTCGTGGCGGCCTATGCCAAGCGCAACCAAGGCAATTATTTCGCCGGCAAAAAGGGCCAGGACCGCTACCGCACCTACGACCGTTGGGGCGATGAAGAAACCAGCGTGGCAACCACCTACAACGCTGGCGAAGAAGTGCTGAACTCCTCGTCGAGGACCGAATCCTTGCTGCTCAAGACCACCCTGCGTCCGGCGGACGGCCATACTTTCGACCTGGGTTACCGCCGCTATGACGGGCGCATCGGCGAGATCATGCCTTCGGATATCTTCCGCTTTGGCACCGGCGGCATCTATCAGTACCCCTTGGGCCACACCACAATCGACACCTACACCGCGCGTTACAACTACTTGCCTGCGGGTAACCCGTTGGTGGACCTGACTGCCGACCTGTGGCTCACCGATGCGCAAACCAGCCAGCTCACCTCGGTACGCGCGCCGGCGTCCCAGGCGTATCGCTCGGACCGCGCCTGGAGTCGTCAGGCTAACCAGCGTATTGGCGGCGGCCTGGCCAACACCTCGAACTGGGCGACCGACTACGGCGACTTGAAACTGGACCTGGGCGGCTCGTTCCAGCTCGAAGAGCTGCGTCCGCAAAAAGGCGTGGTCACCAATCAGGACGATATCAACGCCAACCGGATGCTGCGCGAAGGGTCGCGGCAAGAGTTCAGCTTCAATGGCAAGCTGGAGTACAAACCGGTGGACCGCCTCACGTTATGGGGCGGCGGGCGTTACACCCACTATCGCAGCAAAGACCACATCGCCAATGCCACGGCGCGGCGTGAGGAGCGAGACCTGCGCTACCTGCGCGTCTACAACGGCGGCAATTCCGGCAACATGATGTGGTTCCCTGACCAGAACGGCGATTACACCGACGCCACCGATCCACGCCTGAACAATGGCATTGTCTTCCAGAACACTAACTTTCCTTTCGAGGGCGTTCGGTACAACAACTTTGGCGCGGTTGATTCCACGGTCTATCCGTCCCAGGTCGGGGAAGTGGTTACTGGTTATGACTATTCCGCCAAGGCGAGCAACAGCGGCGGCGCCTTTGCCCCGGCGGTGGGCATCAATATCGAGGTGCTGCCGGACACCTTTGTGTATGCCTCTTACACCCAAGGCTTTCGTATGCCTTCGCTGTTCGAAACCAGCCAGGGCGTGTTGCAGACCGTGCCCGGCAAAGGCCTGAAGCCCGAGCGTTCGAGCAATTGGGAGATCGGCGCCAGCACGCTGCAAAAGGGGCTGTTGTTCGATGACGACTCGGCGGCGATCAAGCTGGCCTACTTCAACAACACCATCAAAAACTACATCACCCGCTACTACGACCCCAGCCCTGGCCTGTGGGGCTTGATGCGCTTCAGCAATACCGACAGCTACAAGACCAGCGGCCTGGAATTGCAAACCCGCTACGATGCCGGGCGTGTATTTGCCGACCTGTCGTCCACCTACTACCTGAAGACCGAAACCTGCGATGCGGCGTTCGCGGCCACACTGCGCGCTACCAGTGACAGCTACCAGAAAACCAGTAATACGCCGAACTGCACGCCGGGCAGCTTCATGGGTTCTTACACCAACACCCAGAACCCGCCACGGTTCGCAGGCAACCTCACCACAGGCCTGCGCTTCTTCGACCAGAGCCTCACGCTCGGTACGCGCATCACCTACACCTCAGGCCCCACCGTCACCGCCGACAAACCCTGGCAGACCGGCGCCACCACGCCGCAATTGAATTACCGCGAAGTGGCCTTGGTCGATCTGTTCCTTAACTACAAGTTGCAGGAAGACGCCAGCCTCAACGTGTCGCTGCAAAACCTGACCGATCGCTACTACCTGGATCCACTGGCGCAGAGTTTCATGCCGGCGCCGGGGCGTACGCTGCGGGTGGGAGTGCAGGCGAAGTTCTAGAGGCAACGGTTGTGATCCTCGCGCGGCGGTGCAATAGCCCGTCACGCGAGGTTCGGCAAGGCGGGGTTACAACGTCTGCACGATAATCTGGCTTTTCAGGTCGTTGACCATGCCTTCAATCGCCGGCTTCATGGCGACAAAATCCTGCGGGCTGCACAGCGCGTCGGGGTTGCTGAACGCATAGCTGCGGGTGATGAGTACGCTGTTGCCTTCCTTGACGTAAGTGGTCTGGTAGTTGAATCCACCGGTATTCAGCGTTACAGCCTTGGGCACCGCGAGGATATTCAATTGTTTGGGGAAGTCGAAGCGCGCTTTTTCTTCAATCGTGCCAGAGGTACAGATGAAGGCCTGCGTGCGGTCTTGTTCCGCCATGAGGCTGAACACGTTCTGGCCGATGCCGCCCGCGAGGCTGCTGAGCGTCGGTACGCCCGTGGGGCCGGGCAGGTTGACCAGGTTCTCGGTACGCCCTTTGACCGTGGACGTGAAGGTGGCGGCATTGCCTTCCAAGGGGTCGGTTTCAATCTTGCCGCTGCCGCTTTGCCCGTACATGCTGAGGACTTTCTGGGTCAGTTGATCACGGTCGGCAGGCATGATGGATTTGAACAGGAAACGATTGAGTTCCGTGGCCCAGCCTTCCACCGTGGTGCCGTTGGTGAAGTCCGCCGCGCCGCTCGGGTCGATCTTGAAGTGCAGCGTGCCGTCCACCTTGCCCAATTGGTGTGAAGGTGTACGCGCCAGTTCGCCGCTCTGGGTCAGTAACACGGGTTTACCCAGTTCCGGAATCATCAAGTAGCCGGCGGCGATGGGGGTGGCGGTGGAGTCCAGATAAAGGTCGAGGGTCGGGACGTAGGTGATCGCATGGTTAAGCAAACCCAGGGTCGGCACCTTCGGCAGTAGGTAGGCGTCGCCGAGGTTGATCAGCGCGGGCGAGCTTTCGATGGCCACCGCCTTGAGCAGCGCTTCGAGCAAGGCAACATGGTCCTTGCAGTCGCCATAACGGTTATCCAGCACCGCCTGCGCCGCGTGCGGCACCACGCCGCCATTGCCGACGTAAACCGCGACGTAGCGAATGTTCTTGCGCACCCAGTCACTCAGCACCAGTGCTTTGCTGCGCGGGGAGTCCAGGTTGGCGGTGAGTTCCCTGGCCAGTTGGGTAATGGCGGGCGTCACCTCAACCTGCGCCCTGGCGGCATACGCCTGGGCAAACTGTTTGTAATCAGTGAAGGTTGACACGGCGAGGCGTTGCCCGTAATCGGTGTAGGCGACGGAGCCGACTTCAACGCGGTTTTTCTCCGTGGGTTGCAGGTCCCAGCGATAGATTTTTCGCCCGTTGGCGGTGGTGGGCTCGGCGGCTTTGAAACTCCTTACGTCAGCGAACAAGGGCATGTCGGCTGGCATGTCGTAGGTGAAGTGGATCTGTTGGTTCTCGTAGAAGTCCGGCGCGTAGAGGTCTTCAAACTGTCCGGGGAACATCGCGGTGGTGCGATGGCGCTGGTAGCGCAAGACCATGCGGTCACCGACGGCTACGTCAGGGAAGATCACCACTTTGACGCGTGAGTCCTGGAACATCGGCGCTTCGGCTGAGGCCTGCTCCTGCTGTTCCTTGATCTGGTCGGCAGCCACCGGCACTTTGCGTCCGTCGGCTTTCTGGGTGTAGGCCTCCACGATGTCCACGGTTTCCAGCGAGCGGTTGAAGCTCACCGAGCGTTGCGCGTTGGGCTTGATCGCGCGTTCCTCATTGATGCGCGAGACCAGATCGAAGTCGAGCACAAAACTGCCGTCGGCATTGACTACGTAGGCCTGGCTATTTTTGTTGCTTAGCGTCGTGTGGGAAGCGTCTGGGTATCGCTCGACAGCCGTGAAGACCTGATGGGCGAAGAGATTCATGGGCGAACGATGGGACTGGTCGGCCTGGGGGAAATCGGTCGGCGTGTGGCGCGGATTGCCCAAGGTTTTGGCCTGGATGTTTTGGCCTACGACCCGCATCTGAGCAACCAACAGATTCTCGCTCACGGCGCCACACCCGTGACCTTGCCGGAACTGCTGAGGCGCAGTGATTTCGTGTCGTTGCACTGCCCGTTGGACGCCAGCACTCGGCACCTGATGGGCGCGCACGAGTTCGCGGCGATGAAGCCCGGCGCGGTGTTCTTGTCCACCGCCCGCGGCGGCATTCATGATGAAGCGGCGTTGTACGAAGCCTTGCAAAAAGGCCACCTCAGCGGCGCCGGGCTCGACGTGTGGGCGTGCGAGCCGCCTGCGCAGAACGCACCGCTGATGAGCTTGCCCAATGTGGTTGCGACCTTTCACACGGCGGGCGTCACCCACGGCGGGCGGCGCAATGTGGCACGCTCTTCGGCGGCGCAAATTGCCGCGATCCTGCGCGGCGAACGGCCGCCGCACTTGCTCAATCCTGAAGCCTGGGAGGTGGTCTGCGAGCGCGTGCGCCTCAGCCGTTGAGCCAGGCGTTAATGCTTGCTCGGGGAACAGAGGCGCGTGAACAGTCTTTGAGGATTTGCACCCGCGTGTTGGCGGCACGTGCGTGGCGATGGCAAAGTCTGGCAGACACGAATCACAGCGTCGTAGCCTTCTTAACCCGCGTGGCGCGGTCAAAAGCCTCGCGCTGCGCGTGCGTGATGCGACCTATCGGTCTTCTTTCAGCCGCGATGCGGACGAGGTGCGGGTGCTGATCACCTACACGCAGCAGGTGTGGTAGCTGTATTTATGCGGCGCAGCCTGATAAACAGCTCGGTAACCGTTCTAGCTGGTACCGGGTGTCATTGATCATGAAACGCCATTTCGAAGATGTGCAACTGGGCAGCATCGAGCTGTTTTGCCTGGCCGCCGAAGCCAATAGCTTCACCGCTGCCGCACAGATTGCCGGGGTCACCCCGGCCGCTGTGAGCCGCAGCATTTCGCGTCTGGAAGAACGCCTGGGTACGCAGTTGTTTGTGCGCACCACGCGCAGCATTCGCCTGACCTACAGCGGCCGTACATTCTTCGGGCAATGCCGCCAGGCGCTGACGCAATTGGTGGAGGCGCAGCAGGAAGTCATGGGCGCGCAGTCGGTGCCGTCCGGCCAGTTGCGCATCAGCGTGCCGACCACTTACGCCCATCATCGGCTGTTGCCGTTGCTGCCCGCGTTTCGCGCGCTGTACCCGCAAGTGACCGTGGACATCCATATCAGCAACCGCAATATCGACTTCGTTGCCGAAGGCTATGACCTGGCGATTCGCGTGCGCGCCCAGCCCGATTCATCGCTGATCGCACGGCTGCTGGAAGACGCTGAATTGGTGGTGGTGGCAGCGCCGGCCTACCTGCAGCGCGCCGGCACGCCGCAGACGTTGGAGGATCTGCCGTCGCACGAGTGCATTCAGTTTGAATTGCCCAGCAATGGCCGACGCATTCCCTGGTTGTTCCAGGTGCAAGGCCAGGAACAGGCGTTTGCCGGGGAGGCGGGTTACAGCGTTTCTCATGACGTGCTGGGCGGCGTGACCTTGGCCAAGCATGGCGCGGGGCTGTTTCAGACCTACAAGTTCATCGTCGAACACGAACTGGCTGACGGCACGCTCCTGGAGGTGTTGAAGCCGTTTGGCGGGCGCACGCGACCGTTTACGTTGCTGTACCCCCGCGGGCGCTATGTGCCGCATCGGGTGCGGGCGTTTGTGGATTTTTTGCTGGCGTATCGGGACGTGTGGGCGGCGCCGTAGACGCGGCGATGTCCCATGTCAGCAGGAGTTGGCTGATCGCTGCATTGAGGGTTTCAAACGACGCATTGTCACGCGCCAGAATGGAAACACCCTGCAGAAAGCTGTCATACACCGTCGCCATTGCCGCCACATTGATCGTGTCCGGCAACTGCCCGGCACTCACACCTCGCGCCACGCACGCCACAATCCCTGCCCGGGTCCGTGCGCGTGAGTGGGTCAATGCGTCGGTGACCCGTGCATTCTCCGGGCTCGGCGCACTCATCACCCCCAGCGTGACCATGCAGCCCTTGGGGTGGGCGCTGTCACACTGCATGCGCGCCGATTGGCGCAGCGCCGTTTCGAGGGCTTGGCGCGGCGGCAGGGTTTCGTCCCACAGGCATTCAGTGACCTGGGCGTAGGTCGTCAGGTAGCGCTGCACGCACTCATCGAACAGCGCCTCTTTGGAGCCGAACGCCGCATAAAAACTCGGCGCGGAGATGCCGCCACCCAGGCCGGCCTTGAGCTGGGCGAGGGAAGTGGCGTCGTAGCCGTGCTGCCAGAACAGATGCATGGCCTGTTCCACGGCCTGTTCACGGTCGAAGTTACGCGGGCGGCCCATTTGTGCCATTTCGTTTCTCCTGTGCAGATCGATATAAATACTAGTCGATACATAAGTCATTGACAACGCGCTCACGCTGCACGCAACATCTGTATCGATCAGTATTTAAATCGCCTCAGCTTTAAGGAGTTGCCTGTGACACCCTCACTCAGCGTATCCGCCTCGTCCGAACGCCTGCCCACCGGCGCATTGCTCGCGCTGGCCATGACCGGCTTCATCTGCATCGTTACCGAAACCCTGCCCGCCGGCCTGCTGCCGTTGATCAGCGAGGGCCTGGCGATTTCGCCGTCGCTGGCCGGGCAGATGGTCACCGCCTACGCGCTGGGTTCGGTGCTGGCGGTGATCCCCATGACCATTGCCACCCGCGGCTGGCGCCGGCGCAATGTGCTGTTGCTGACCATCGTCGGGTTTCTGCTGTTCAATTCCATCACTGCGCTGTCGTCGCACTATGGCGTGACCCTGGTGGCGCGCTTCTTCGCCGGCGTGGCGGCAGGGTTGGCCTGGAGCCTGCTGGCCGGTTACGCCCGCCGCATGGTCGCGCCGCATCAACAAGGCAGGGCGCTGGCCTTGGCGATGGTCGGCACGCCGATTGCGCTGTCGTTGGGCGTACCGCTGGGCACGTGGCTGGGCGGGCTGGTGGGCTGGCGTACCACGTTCGGCCTCATGTCGGCGCTGACGCTGATGTTGATTGTGTGGGTGCTGGTAAAAGTCCCGGACTATCCGCCCCAGGCCGCGCACCAGCGTGTGTCGCTGGCCAAGGTGCTGACCACGCCCGGTGTACGGCCCGTGCTGGCGGTGGTGATCAGTTGGATGCTGGCGCACAACATTCTGTACACCTATATCGCCCCGTTCGTGGCGCCGGCCGGCTTGGGCGACCGCGTGGATGTGGTGCTGCTGGTGTTCGGAAGTGCTGCATTGGCGGGGATCTGGCTGACGGCCAAGTTGGTCGAGCCGCTGTTGCGCCGTACCGTGCTGGTCAGCCTGGCGACGTTTGCGGCCGTGAGCGTGGTGTTCGGTTTTGTGGGCAATATGCCGCAGGTGATTTACCTCGGCGTGGCGGTGTGGGGTTTGAGTTTTGGCGGCGCGGCAACCTTGCTGCAAACAGCCCTCGCGGACGCGGCGGGTGACGGCGCAGACGTGGCGCTGTCGCTGAACGTGGTGGCATGGAACAGCGCGATCGCCGGCAGTGGCGTGGTGGGCGGCGT
This sequence comes from Pseudomonas sp. R9.37, assembly GCF_963878885.1. Classification (NCBI taxonomy): domain Bacteria; kingdom Pseudomonadati; phylum Pseudomonadota; class Gammaproteobacteria; order Pseudomonadales; family Pseudomonadaceae; genus Pseudomonas; species Pseudomonas sp. R9.37. The sequence continues at coordinate 602,548 of NZ_CAWNZA010000022.1, forward strand.
ACTGCTCGATACCTGGGGCGTTGCCTCATTTCCCTGGGCAATGGCGCTGTTGGTTACGCTGTCGTTTGCGATTGCCTGGCGCGCACGCACCCATGCGTTCAAGCCCGGCGCGCGCGGGGCGGGCAAGCCCGCCGTGGCGGGGCATTGACTGGTTGCTGAGTGACGCTCATTAACTTTGCTGAGTAACGGGGTAAACTCCGGCCAGTCGTCACTACCGCCCAGGACCCCGCCATGCAGATCAGCCGCGCCAACCTTGCCGACTTCGTGCTCTTCCTGGCCATTGCCCGGCACCAGAGCTTCAGCCGCGCGGGCCTGGAGGTGGGCATCAGTGCGTCGGCGCTGAGCCATGCCATCAAAGGTCTGGAAACCCGCCTCGGCGTGCGCCTGTTGAACCGCACCACCCGCAGCGTCACGTTGACCGCTGCGGGCGAGGAGTTGCACAGCGTCATCAGTCAGCCCATGGATGACATCAGCCAGGCGGTCGAAGCGCTCAATCGTTTTCGTGACGAGCCCACCGGGCGCATCCGCCTGAACCTGCTCAGCGATGCCGCCGACCTGCTGCTGGGCCCGGTGTTGCCATTGTTCAACGCGCGCTATCCGGACATCCAGATCGACCTGGCCGTGACCAACCAGCTCGTCGACGTCATTGGCGCAGGGCATGATGCGGGTATCCGCTACGGCGGTACGGTGCCGGAAGACATGATCGCTCAGCGGTTGTCCGCGGATATCCGTTGGGTGGTGGCCGGTTCGGCGAGTTATCTGCAGCAGTATGGCGTGCCTCGCCATCCCCATGACTTGCTCGACCATCGCTGCCTGCGCATCCGTTTGGGCAACGGTTGCCTGTACGACTGGGAATTCGAAAAAGACGACGAGCACCTGGCGATTGCAGTGCCAGGCGCCATCACCCTGGATGAAACGCGCGTCGGCCTGTCGCTGATGCGCCAGGGCGCTGGCCTGATGTATGCGCCGGAACCGGCCATGGCCCCTTTGGTGGCGCGCGGGGAGGCGGTGCGGGTGCTCGACGACTGGGCCAGCATGGGCCCCGGGTTTCATATGTATTACGCCAGCCATCGGCAATTGCCGATGGGGCTGAGGCTTTTGATCGACCTGATCCGGGAAGTGCAGCCGCTCGGTGATTGCTGAGCAGCGCTCATCAGTACATCCCGATTTCACCCGGTATTCATCCTCTGCTGCGTCACTTAGCGTGACGCTACGTTTGAGCGAGGAGATACCCATGAGTTTTTCATTCCAACACCAGGTCGCGCTGGTCACCGGCGCGGCGTCCGGCATTGGTCTGGCGACCGCCAACGCATTCGCGCACGCCGGTGCAGCCGTGGCGATTGTCGACGTCAACGCGCAGGCTGCACGCGCGGCCGCCGAGGCGTTGGTGGCCGCCGGTTATCAAGCGATTGGTCTTGGCTGCGACGTCTGCGACATTGACCAGGTACAGGCCATGGTCAAGGAAACCGTCGCGACGTTTGGCCGACTTGATGCGGCATTCAATAACGCCGGCATCCAGAACGTACTGGCAGAAACCGCCGATGCGAGCGTTGAGGATTACGACCGGGTCATGTCGGTCAACCTGCGCGGCGTCTGGAGCTGCATGAAGTTCGAGCTTGAGCACATGCGTCGCCAGGGCAGCGGCACCATCGTCAACTGTTCCTCTTTGGGCGGTCTGGTCGGCGGGGCGCAGCGCGCCAATTACCACGCGGCCAAGCATGGCGTGATCGGGCTGACCAAAAGCGCGGCGCTTGAATACGCCACCCGAAACATCCGCATCAACGCGGTATGCCCCGGATTGATCTGGACGCCAATGGCTGACCAGATGGTTGCCGCCGGCCAGGGCGACGCGCTGGCGGGCATGGTCAAAAGCATACCGATGGGGCGTCACGGTCGACCGGAAGAAATCGCCGACGCCGTGCTCTGGCTCAGCAGCTCGACCTCCAGCTATGTCACAGGCCAGTCCATTTCGGTGGACGGGGGTTTTGTCATGCGCTAGCACCGGCGTTACGCCACGCAAGCCGCGCCCGACATTACCCACAAGGAGTACCGAGCCGATGCCGCCATCAGCCTCTTCCAAAACAGCCGCGCTCATGCTCATCGGGCTCGGCCTCATGCTCGCGCTGGCAGGTGCGTGCCTGTTGGGCGGTGGCGGCTATCTGATCGCCCTCGGGGGTTCCTGGTACTTCGCGCTCGCGGGCCTTGGCCTGTCTGCCAGCGGGGTGTTGTTGATGCGCCGCCGCCTGCAAGGTGTGGTGATTTACCTGGGCGTATCAGCCGCCACCGTCGCGTGGTCATTGTGGGAGGTCGGCCTGGATTTCTGGCCGCTGTTTTCCCGCTTGATGGCGTTTGGGGCGCTGGCGGTGCCGGTGCTGCTTGCCACTGCGCAGCTGTGCGTCAAGGCTCGACCGGCCGCCTACGCGGGGGCTGCGCTCGTGAGCCTCTGCCTGGCGGCCACGCTCTACCTGGCCCTGCAGCCACAGCCTATTCAAACGGCTACGGGCGCGCCGGCGCCGGTAGCCGGAAAGGCCGTCGGCAACGTGGAGCCGGCGACCGACTGGCGCTACTTCGGCCAAAGCCCCTCGGGAACCCGACATGCGCGGCTCGAAGCAATCACCCCGCAAAATGTTGCCGGGCTGCAAGTGGCCTGGACCTACCGCACCGGCGAAATTCCCCGCGGCAGCCAGGGGCATGTGGTCACGCCGCTGCATGTGGACGGCGTGCTGTATGGCTGCACACAGTCCAGCCAATTGTTCGCGCTGGATGCCGACACCGGTCAGGAAATCTGGCACCACGACCCACACGTGCAGGCGAACAACGTCTACCCGCGCTGCCGGGGTGTGGGGTATTACGCCGCGCCTGAGGCTTCAACCTCAACGGACCAAGCGTGCACGCGGCGGATCATTGCAACCACCGTGGACGCGCGTTTGATTGCCGTGGACGCGCGCACGGGGCAAGCGTGCGCAGGGTTCGGCGACGCGGGCAGCATCAGCTTGCGCAGCGGCATGGGCAGCGCCGATCAGGCGCTTTATTTCCCCACCGCCGCGCCCACCGTGGTGCGCGATCTTGTCGTCGTCGGCGGGCTGGTCTGGGACAACCAGAAGACCGGCGAGCCCTCCGGTGTGGTGCGCGCCTTCAACGTGCGTACGGGCGCACTGGTGTGGGCCTGGGACTTGGGCAACCCGGCGATTACCCGTGAGCCACCCGAGGGCCACACCTACACGGCGGGCACGCCGAACGTGTGGTCGACACCTGCGTTCGATGAGGCACTGGGCTTGATTTATCTTCCCACGGGCAACGCCACGCCAGACTTTTGGGGCGGCCATCGCACCGACGCCGACGACCGCTATTCCTCCTCTATCGTTGCCCTCGACATTGCCACCGGCCGCGAACGCTGGCGTTTCCAGACGGTGCACCACGACGTGTGGGATTACGACGTCCCGTCGCAGCCCGCGCTGTACGACGTGCCGGATGGCAACGCCGGAACGCTCCCGGCGTTGATCCAGACCACCAAGCGCGGGCAGATCTTCATGCTTGACCGACGCACGGGTCGCCCGATTGCGCAGGTGCAGGAACAACCCGTCCCGCAAGGTGGTGTGGCTGATGACCGGACGTCGCCGACCCAGCCGTACTCGGTCGGCATGCCTTCGATTGGCACGCAGCCGTTGAGCGAAAAACGCATGTGGGGGCTCACGCCGTTGGATCAGTTGATGTGCCGCATTCAATTTCGCCGGGCGCGTTACGAGGGCGAGTTCACACCGCCCAGCGAGCGCCTGACCCTGCAATACCCGAGTTGGCTGGGCGGCATGAACTGGGGCTCTGTGTCGATTGCCGAAAACCTCGGCTACCTGATCGTCAACGACACGCGCGTGGCGACCTGGAGCCGGATGATCCCGCGTGCCGTCTACGATCAAAAAGCGCTCAGCGGCGGCGGGCACGAAGGCAATGCACCCCAGGCGGGTACGCCGTGGGGCATTGAGCAAGGACGCTTTCTGTCACCGCTGGGCATCCCATGCCAGGCGCCGCCTTACGGAACCCTCAGCGCGGTCGACCTGGCCACGCGCAAAGTGCTCTGGTCAATGCCCCTGGGCACCACCGAGCAAACCGGGCCGCTGGGGCTCGCCACCCATCTGCCCATGCCCATCGGCATGCCAACGCGCGGCGGCCCGGTGACGACCGCCACTGGCCTGGTCTTCATGGCCGGCACCCAGGACTTCTACCTGCGCGCCTTTGATGTACGCACCGGCCATGAACTGTGGAAAGGTCGTTTGCCGGTGGGCGCAGAAGCAACACCCATGACGTATAGTTCGCCGAAGACCGGCCGCCAGTTCCTGGTCATCAGCGCCGGTGGCAACTCGGCCACCACGCTCAAAGGCGACTACGTGGTGGCCTTCGCATTACCTGTACCGATGATTCAACATTGACGCGATAAAGCGCGTGAAGCGGCCGCACTAAAATGCCTTTCGAGGGTCAATAAACCTCGCAAGATCATCCACTTGGCTCCGCCAGCGGAGCCTGCCGCCTTACTCCCTTTCAAAGAAGTCATGCATGCACCTGCGCAAAATTGCAGTCGGGCTGTCAGCCCTTGTTTTGCTTTCCACCGGGGCAGATGCCCGTGGTTTGCTCGACCTTATCAAGCCACCCGCCCAGGAACACACCTCACGCGCAGGCTCGACCAGCCAGCGCGCGGCCCTCGACCTTTATTCCAGCAAGCAACAGCAGCCCTCGTTCGCCAGCTGCGCCGATCTGTTCCCTGGTGCCACACCGATCAACACCGCCACCGTGCCCAGCACCATGAAACCCATGGCGTTGTGTTCCGATAGCTTTGCGGTGCTCTACTCGCAAACGAGCAAGACGCCGCTGGTGGTGGTCGAGCGCTTGAACGCCGCCCAGCTCAAGGACGCCAAAGGCGAGGAACGCACCAACCAGTTCTACGCAGACCCGCGCATCCCCAAAGGCGCTCGCGCCGAGTTGAGCGACTACCGCAGCCAGCACCCGGCCGTGGACCGTGGTCATCAGTCTCCGGCGGCCGACGCGCCGAGCGCGAATGCCATGGCGCAATCCTTCGCGCTGTCGAACATGGTGCCGCAAGACCCCACCAACAACCGCAAGATCTGGAGCAAGGTCGAGGCGGATGTGCGCAAGTTTGCCGTGCGTGCCGGCGGCGATGTGTTTGTGTTCACCGGCCCGTTGTTCGACGCGGGCTACAGCACCATCGGCGACAACAAGGTCTGGGTGCCGACGCGCCTGTTCAAGTTGGTGTACGACGCCTCGTCGAAACGCGCCTGGGCCTATGTGCTGCCCAACGCTGAAACGCGCATCCAGAAGCCGATGGACTACGAAACGTTTGTGAAGAGTACCGGGCTGAAGCTGCTGGGCAATCTGCCGGTCACGGGGTCGGTGGGTCGGACGTGATCACCTGCGGCCGATCCAGCTGGCGCTTGATTGTGTAGAGCGCCACGCCCACCGCCAGGATGCCTGACACCGCGCCGACCACCAGCGCCCAGCGCGGGCCCAAGTGGTCGGCGACCCAACCGACGATGGGCGCGCCAATTGGCGTGCCGCCCAGGGCGACGGCGACGCGCAGGGCGATCACCCGGCCGCGCATCGCGGGTTCGGTGGTGAGTTGCATCAAGCTGTTGGTGGTGTTGCTGAAGGTCATGGCGCCCACGCCGATGACCACCAGCGCAATCGCAAACGTCCAGTAATTGGGCGCCAGGGCTGCCAGCACGCAGCCAAATCCAAACACTGCCGCACCGGTCAGCAAAGACTTGAACCGGGGGCGTTCGCTGCCCGCGGCAATCAGCGCACCGGCGATGGTGCCGATGGCCAGGGTCGAGGTCAGCAGCCCGTAGCCGCGCGCGTCGGCGTGGAACACAGTGACGGCCATGGTCGAGATGAAAATCGGGAAGTTCATGCCGAAGGTGCCGATCAGAAACAGCATCAGCAGGATGGCTTTCAAGTCCGGCCGCGCCCACACGTAACGCATGCCTTCGGTAAGGCTGCCTTTGGTACGCAGCGCGCGCACCTTGGTGTGTTGACTTGAGACGCGCAGGAAAAACAGCGACGCCAGCACCGCAAAAAAGCTCGAGCCATTGAGCAGGAACGCCCAGCCGGTGCCCACCGACGCGATGGTCACGCCGGCCACGGCCGGGCCGATCATGCGCGCCATGTTGAACGAGGTGGAGTTGAGTGCGATGGCGTTCGACAAGTCCTTCTCGCCCACCAGTTCTGCGACGAAAATCTGCCGCACCGGCGCATCGAATGCCGAGGCGCAGCCGGATAAAAACGCGAACACGTACACATGCCACAGCTGCACGAAGCCTGTGATGGTGAACACGCCCAGCGTCAGCGCCAGCAAGCCCATCACCGCCTGAGTGAAGATCAACAGCTTGCGCTGGTCGTAGTGATCGGCAGCAAACCCGGTCCACGGCAGCAACAACAACTGCGGCCCGAACTGCAGCGCCATTACGATACCCACCGCGGCGGCGTTGTGCGGCGTGAGCTGAGTCAGCACCAGCCAGTCCTGGGCGGTGCGTTGCATCCAGGTGCCGACGTTGGACACCAGCGCGCCGGCGGCCCAGATGCGGTAGTTGGGGCTGCGCAGGGAACGGAACGTGCCGAGGAAACTCATGACGGCTTCAGTTCCCCCGGTTGTCGAGCAACTCGATGATGGCTTGCGCCGTGCCCGATTCGCCCAGCTTGGGGAACACGTGCTGCAGGCTGTAGGCATGGGCCTCGGGGCTGACGTCGGTCATGGCATCGATGGCCAGGGTCACGTTGAAGCCGAATTCGTACGCCTGCCGCGCGGTGGCTTCGACGCCGGTGCCGGTGACGACACCCGTGATCACCACTTGCGTGACATTGAGCGCCTTCAACTGCGCCTCAAGGTCCGTGTTGGCGAAGGCGCCCCAGCTGCGTTTGGTCACCAGAATGTCGCTGGGCTGGTGGCCGAGTTGGGCAATCAGATCAGCCCAATCGGGTGGCAGGTCAGTGATGCGACGCGGCCGCTCGGTGCGTCCCGGCGCAAAGCCGCTGACATTCACCAGCACCACCGGCAGCCCGCGTTCGCGAAAGGCGTCGAGCAGTGCACGCGACCGCTCTATCACCGCGCCAATGGGATGGATAAAAGGGTAGCCAACGATGCCGTGTTGCAGGTCCACGATGATCAGGGCGGTTGTTGCATCCAGCGAGGTGACAGCCATGCTATTTCCTCAATCGGGTGATTCAAAAGTCGGCGAGGCGCTCCAGCAGTTTCACCGCAGCGGCGAGTTCGTGTTGTTCCTGGGGCGACAGTTGTTCCTGCAGCGCGTGCAGCAGCCAATCGTCTTTGGCGGCGCGGCTTTGGGTCAGGTGTTTGCGCAGGGCGGGCGTCAGTTCGATCAGCGTCTGCCGGCCATCGGATGGGTCCGGCTTGCCGCTGACAGCTTGCATTGCCTCAAGCCCGGCCACGGTGATGCGCATCGACTGCGGTCGCACACTTTCAGCGCGGGCGAGGGCGGACACGGTCGTCGGGCCATCGCGGTCCAGGCGCAGCAACACCGACTTTTGCGCGGTGGTGAAATCATCGGGGTGAGTCTGTTCGCGCAGGCGGCGGATCAGCTTGCCCAGTGAGATGCGCAGTTCGGCGGCCAGGGTGGCGGTGCCAGGAGAAGAGTCGGTCATGCCTTAACCGTAGCACCCGTGCAGGAAAACTCTACAGTTTGGCTGTATAAATTTTTCTTCATAAAGGCTACTTGTTGTGGCGAGTGGGCTTCCTGTGGCGAGCGGGCTTGCCCCGCGTTGGGCTGCGAAGCAGCCCCAGTTCGGTTAACGCGATTTTCCAGTAAGACCTCGCTGGCAGGTTTTAGGGCCGCTTCGCGCCCCAGCGCGGGGCAAGCCCGCTCGCCACAGGAAGCCCGCTGGCCAAAATAAGCGAGCGCACCACACCACGGCCCTCGGTTTATACTCGCCCCCCATTGCAAACCTTCAAACTCAAACAACCCGAGATCCCCGATGAGTACCTCTCTCTCCCTTGCCCCCGCGCGCAAGCCTATCGCGCCGCTGGTGGCTTTTATCATCCTGTTGGCGGGCGCCGTGTTCCTGCAAAGCAGTGTCGGCTCACGCCAGGTGCTGTTGCTGGTGGTCGGCGCGGCACTGGGTTTGACCCTGTATCACGCCGCCTTTGGCTTTACCTCCGCCTGGCGCGTGTTCATCAATGATCGGCGTGGCGCCGGCTTGCGAGCGCAGATGGTGATGCTGGCGGTGGCGGTCGTGCTGTTTTTCCCGGCGCTGGGGGCGGGCACGCTGTTGGGTCAGCCGGTGGTCGGGCTGGTGGCGCCGGCCGGCGTGTCGGTGGTGTTTGGCGCGTTCATCTTCGGCATCGGCATGCAGCTGGGCGGCGGTTGTGCCTCGGGCACGTTGTTCACTGTGGGCGGCGGCAATGCGCGCATGTTGGTGACGTTGTTCTTCTTCATTTGCGGTTCGTTGATCGCCACCCACCATGTCGATTGGTGGTTTGCACTGCCGGCATTCCCGGCGGTGTCCATGGTCAAAAGCTTCGGCGTCGTACCGGCGCTGCTCTTGAGCCTGGCGGTGTTCGCGATCATTGCAGCCGTCACCGTGCGCCTGGAGAAGGGCCGTCACGGCCAACTGGAAGAGGGCGTGACCAGCGAACACACCGGCCTGCGCCGTTTCCTGCGCGGGCCGTGGCCCTTGGTATGGGGCGCGATAGGCCTGGCGCTGCTCAATTACGCCACCCTGGCGCTGGCTGGGCGGCCGTGGGGCATTACCTCGGCGTTCGCGCTGTGGGGCGCCAAGGTCGCCAGCGGTTTGGGTGTGGACGTGGCCAGCTGGGCGTTCTGGCAGGTGCCGGGCAATGCCAAGGCCCTGGCCGCACCGGTGTGGGAAGACATCACCAGCGTGATGGACATCGGTATTGTCCTCGGCGCTTTGTTGGCGGCCGGCCTGGCCGGGCGTTTTGCGCCCAGCCTGAAAATCCCCGCGCGCTCGCTGGTGGCGGCGGTGATCGGTGGCTTGCTGCTGGGTTACGGTTCGCGTCTGGCGTACGGTTGCAATATCGGCGCGTACTTCAGCGGCATCGCTTCGGGCAGCCTGCATGGCTGGGTTTGGTTGGTGGCGGCGTTTATCGGTAACAGCGTGGGCGTGCGGTTGCGTCCCTTCTTCTTTGCGGGCGAGCGGCCGCAGGTGGCGTTAAGCGGCTGCTGAGCGAACCAGTGAGGTATGCGGCATGATTCGAGAACTGAGGACTTTCGTCAGCGCCGCGCGGCGCGGCACTTTTGCCGCTGCCGGTCAGCAGGTGGGGCTGACGCAATCGGCGGTGAGCGCGCAGATCAAGCACCTTGAAGACGCGCTGGGGGTGAAGCTGTTCGACCGCACCGGCCGCTCGGCCACCCTCAACTCGGCAGGGCAGCGTGCGGTGCCGCTGGCGGAGGAAATCCTCGATATTTTCTCGCGCATGGGCACGCCCGACAGGGCCAACAACTTCCACGGTTCGTTGCGCATCGGCGCCATCGGCAGTGTGCAGACCGGCATCCTGCCCAAGGCGCTGGTGGCCCTCAAACAGCGGGCGCCGTTTATTGAAGTCAAACTGGTGCCGGGGGTTTCGCTGAACCTGCTCAGCCAGGTCGATGCCGGTGAACTGGACCTGGCGATCATGATTCACCCGCCGTTCAACCTGCCAAAGGACCTGAATGTCGAGGTCATCGCCCGCGAGCCTTTTGTGCTGATCACCGCCAAGGACGTGCCGGGCGATGACCCGTTGCAGATCCTGCGCGAGCAGCCGTTTGTGCGATACGACCGGGGCTCGTTTGGTGGCCGCCAGGTCACGCAGTTTCTCAAGGAGCAAAAGATCCAGACCCAGCAGGCGCTTGAGCTTGATGAGTTGGACGCCATCGTCAAGATGGTCCGCAGCGGCCTCGGCGTGTCCCTGGTGCCACTGGCCGGCTTGTGGCTGGAACACGGCAGCGACGTGCGGGTTTTGCGATTGGACGACCTTACCTTCTATCGCGAAATCGTCTTGCTCACCAAGTACACCCAGCGCCAACTGCCGCTCTTCGCGTTATTCAGGGCGTGCATCATGGAAGTGCTCGGTGCGCCGAAGTAGGGCGCGAGCATCGAAAAAATTGAGGCTCAGGACGAAAGATATGCGCTTTATCGCTCGGTCTTTCTGGTGAAGAATCGAGTTCTGAATAACAGAACCCGCAGGTAGCCACCGTGAGCCTTTCGCCCTTTCATCTTGCTATTCCCGTCTACGACCTCGCCGCCGCCCGCCACTTTTACGGCGACGTGTTTGGCCTTCGCGAAGGTCGCTCCAGCGCGCAATGGGTCGATTTCGACTTTTACGGGCACCAGTTGGTCATCCACGAACACCCCAAGACTGAATCCCAGGCATCGGCGCACTCCAACCCTGTCGATGGTCACGACGTACCGGTCCCGCATTTCGGCATCATCCTGCACTGGGACCAATGGGAAGCCCTGGCCGATCGGCTCAGAGCGCGTGAAACCCGGTTTGTGATCGAACCCTACATCCGCTTTCAGGGCCAGGTCGGCGAGCAAGCCACGATGTTCCTGTTTGACCCGTGCGGCAACGCGCTGGAGTTCAAGGCGTTCAAGGACATGAGCCAGTTGTTCGCCAAGTAGTTGCCACCCGCGCGACCGTCGCCACCCGAGCGACGGCGTTAATAAGACGTGAAGCTGCATGCCTGCCGCATGAGAGAAGTGACGTGATGTCTGACGTTGACTGTGATTTTCGGCCTGTGCGTGCCGAACAGCGCTGGCAGTTCGAGCCGTGTGGCGACAGCTGCATCGTGGTGGTGTTTGCATCGCTGTTCAGCGCGCAGGCCAACCGCCGTGCCGTGGCGTTCAGTGCCACGCTGCATGACCTGTTGGCGCGTGGGCTGCTTGGCGGCGTGACCGATGTGATCCCGGCGATGGTGTCCGTGGGCGTGCATTATGCCCCGCCTATCATCGCCAGGCTGTACCCCGAACTGTTGCCCTACGACGCTATTGCCCAGGTGTTGGAAAACGCCCTGACTCAACAGCACAACCTGGCACGCATCACACCCAAACGCCTGGAAATCCCGGTGTGCTACGAGGGCGACTACGCGCCGGATCTGCTGGACATCGCCAACGCCTGCGCCATCACGCCCAACGAAGTCATCGCCGCACACAGCGGGCAGTGGGTCGACGTATTGATGGTCGGTTTCGCACCGGGCCATCCCTATATCGGCATGCACGAGCCTGCGTTGAAACTGACGCGCCGCGCCGTACCGCGCACGCTGGTCACGCGCGGCAGCGTCGGCCTGGCCAATTGTCAGAGCGTGATTTACCCCACTGATTTGCCAGGTGGCTGGAACATCGTAGGCCGCACACCGTTGTCGATGTTTTCGCCGGCCAATCAGCCGCCGTGCCTGTTGAGCGGTGGCGATCAGGTGCGCTTCGTGCCCATCACCGCCCGTGAATTTGAACAACTGGCCGGAGCGCAGCGATGACCATCAAAGTGATCAGGCCCGGTCTGTTTTCCACCTTTCAAGACACCGGCCGCGTGGGCTTCCAGCATTGGGGCGTGCCGGTCAACGGCGCCATGGACCAGGACGCGCATGCGCTGGCCAACCTGTTGGTGGGCAACCCGGCCACCGCTGCGACCCTGGAAATCACCCTTCAAGGCCCGGTCTTGTGCTTTCAGGCACAGGCGCTGATCGCCCTGGCCGGGGCTGACCTGGGCGCGCGCCTGGACGGTGTTGCGCTGCAACCCGGGCACGCCGTGCGCATCAAACCGGGCGCGATGCTTCGCTTCGAGACGCGTGAGTACGGCGCGCGGGCCTATCTGGCCGTGGCCGGCGGTTATCTGCTCACGCCGGTGATGAACAGCGCCAGCACGTATAGCCGGGGAGGGTTTGGCGGGCTGTCGGGGCGCGCACTGCAAGCCGGCGATGTGATCCCCATTTGCTCATCGTTCGCAAACCCCGTGCGGTTGAATATTCCTGCGGGCTGGCGGCTTGGCGCGCCGACACGTCCAGCGTCCATTCGGGTGCTGCCGGGGCGCGAATGGGCCGACTTCACCGAAACAGCTCGCCATGACTTCCTGCATGAGCCCTATCAGCTGACCGCTGCCTCGGATCGCATGGGGTATCGATTGGACGGCGCCACGCTGGACCTGACGCAGCCCCGCCAGCTGCTGTCCGAAAGCGTGGCCTTCGGCACCGTGCAAGTGCCCGCCGGCGGTCAGCCGATTGTGCTGATGGCCGACCGGCAAACCACCGGTGGCTACCCGCGCATCGCCCAGGTGGCCAGTGTGGATTTACCCAGGCTGGCGCAATTGTTGCCCGGCGATGAGATTCGATTTTCGCTGATTGATTTACCCACGGCTCAAGCGTTGTTCGTGGCGCGTGCACACGCGCTGGAACGACTGGAGGCCGCCCACTGAGCAAAAGCCATCGCTACCGATAATAAAAACAGGAGCGCTAGATGATTAAGCCCACGTTCACATTTCTTACTGTCGAGCATTAAAACCCCTCGCAACCTGACGGGTTTACTTCTGGGTGGAACTGTCCACCTCAATAACTCAAATGACCAACGGTCAGAGTGGAAGGTGTTTATGTCTCGCGTGATCGCTACTCCCATCCCATCGCCGCGTTTGGGCGAGTTCGACAAGACCGCTGACAGCAGCGCCACCAGGATCGCCAAGCGGGCAGCCATCGCTGCCGCGACGGGCACTGCAGTGGAGTATTACGAATTCGGTGTGTACGGCTTTATGGCGACGATTATCGCGCCGTTGTTTTTTCCCAGCGATAACGCCGCCGCCGCATTGCTGGCCACGCTGGCGGTGTTTGGCAGCGCATTCTTGATCCGGCCATTGGGCGGCATTCTGCTCGGGCGGCTGGCGGACCGCATCGGTCGGCGCAAAGTATTGCTGAGCACCGTCATCGGAATGGGCACCGCTACCGCGATGATCGGGCTGTTGCCGACGGCCGCCCACGTGGGGATTGCCGCGCCGATCCTGCTGGTGCTGATCCGGCTGGCGCAGGGCTTTTTCGCCGGCGGCGAGGTGATTGGGGCTGCGGCTTTTCTGGCCGAGTCTTCACCCAAGGGCCGCCGTGGCTTCTACGGTGCGTTCACGCCGGTGGGGGTTGCGATTGGCGGGTCGATGGCAGCGATCATCTGCGGCATCACCACCGGCCTTGTCGATGCGCAGCAGCTGCAAGCCTGGGCCTGGCGTATCCCGTTTTTCCTGGCGATTCCGTTGGTGATCTTTTCGTGCATCATGCGCCACAACGTCGAGGAGACGCCTGAGTTCAAAGCCTTTCTTGCCGTGGAAAAGCCGCCCACCGCGCCGGTCAAGGAAGTGCTCACGCAGAACCTGCCGGCGGTGCTGCGCGTGGTGGTGTTCGCCTTTGCACAGAACGCCGGCTACTACATCGGCCTGGTGTTCATGAACATCTACCTGACCACCTACCTGCATTTCGAGAAGTCCAAGATCTATTGGGTCATCGCCGGCGTCAGCCTGTGCATGGCCGCGCTGATGCCGTTCTGGGGCGGGCTGTCGGATCGTATCGGGCGCAAGAAAGCCCTGGCCATCGGCTTTGTCGGTTATGCGGTACTGGTGATTCCGATGATGGTGTTGATGAACAACAGCAGCCTGTTCATCGCGGTCCTGGCGTTTTTTGTGGCGACGCTGCCGATGCCGGTGATCCAGTCGGTGGGCTACCCGACCTATGCCGAGCAGTTTCCTACTCGGGTTCGTTACACCGGCATGGCCATCAGCATCAATCTGGGCGCCATCCTGGGCGGCGGGATCACGCCTTACATCGTCACATCACTGATCGGCTCGACCGGCAATTTGCTGATCCCGGGGTTTTTCATGGCCGGCGCGGCGGTCTGTGCGCTGATTGCCTTGACCACCTTGCGTGAAACCTCCCAAGGCGCTTTGCGTCGCTGAAAATGAATGTCCGAATACGTCCGCAAGTGGTCCGTCATGTGCCTGTCGCTCGCGTGCCGCACTGCCTAGTATGGCTTGCATCACTCGCTGAACTGCACGCCAACAGGACACCTCATGAGCCGCAAAGCCCTTATTGTTATCGATGCCCAGCATTCGTTCCGCCATTCAAGCTACTGGTCCGAAAATGACCTGCCGGGTTACCTGGAAAAGCAACAGGCCCTCATTGATGGGTGTGTTCAACAGGGCATCCCGGTGATACAAGTCTTCCATGTGGAAGACCAGGGGCATTTTTCGCTGGCCTCGGGCAATGTTCGGGCATTGAGCGAGTTGTCGATCAACCCTGACCAGGTCATTCACAAGCGCTTTCACAGCGCGTTCGCCGGCACGCCCTTGGCGGCGCGGCTCACGGAAATGGGAGTGACCACAGTGATCATCAGCGGCATCCGCACCGAACAGTGCTGTGAAACCACCACGCGGCAGGCGTCGGACAGTGGCCTCAGTGTGGAGTTTGTCAGCGAAGCGACGTTGACCTTCCCGATGACCCACGTGCGCAGCGGCCGGGTCTATACCGCAGCCGAAATACGCGAGCGTACGGAGCTGGTGCTGGAAGGCCGCTTTGCGCGCATCGTCACGGTCGCCCAGGCATTGGAGGATTGACCCGTGAGCGTGCCGGTGCTGTTTGTACTGCTGCCCAACGTGCTGATGCTGGACCTGGCCGGTCCCGCCGAAGTGCTGCGCCTGGCCACTCAGGTCGAGGACTCGACGGCCGTTGAGTTCGACTTGCAATACGTCAGCCCGGTTGAAACGCTGCAAACGTCCATCGGCTTGCCCCTGACCGGGTTGGCGCCGCTTCCGCCAACCCTGGCGCCGGGCACGCTGGTGGTATTGGTGGGCTCTACATCGAAGGTCAGCAAGGCGGGGCAGCAGGCATTTGAAGCGGCCAGCAGCGTGCTGACCCAGTGGCTGCAGGCGGTGTTCGCGCCGTCTGGCGAGAAGCTGGTTTGCGTCTGTGCGGGGGCCTTGAGCGCCGCCCGCGCCGGGCTGCTGGACGGACGCCAATGCACCACGCACCACGCACTGTGCGCCGCTTTGCAAACCCTGGCGCCCAAGGCTCGAGTACTGGAAAACCGCTTGTACGTCACCGATGGCAACATCAGTTGCAGTGCCGGCGTCACTGCCGGCATCGACCTGATGCTGCATTGGGTTGCCGAGCTGGCCGGGCCGCGACTGGCCTGCGCGGTTGCACGGGACATGGTGGTGTACATGCGCCGCAGCGGCGCCGATCCACAGCTGTCGGCCTGGATCGCCGGGCGCAACCACCTGCATCCCGCCGTGCATCGGGTGCAGGACGCCGTCGCCGCAGACCCGTGTGAGCCGTGGACCGTCGCGCGTATGGCCAGCCTGGCCTGCACCAGCACCCGGCACCTGGCGCGACTGTTTCACGAACACGTCGGCATCAGTCCGCTGGATTATCTGCACACCCTGCGTTTAACCGTGGCGCGTGAATTACTGGTTGAATCGACCCTGGACATTGAAACCGTCGCCGAGCGCGCGGGCTTTGGTTCGGCGCGGCATCTGCGGCGTATCTGGGGCAAATATGAAGCGGGGACGCCGTCAGCTGGGCGTGTCGGTGGTGGTTGACGCTTGATCGTCCTGGGCTTCGAGTTTGGCGCGGTCGGCTTTGCTGATGTATTTATCTTTGCTCTTGGGGGCCAATTTGGCGCTGGCTTTTTTCGCTTTGGCCTTGAAGAGCTGCTGCAGTTTTTTCTGGCGGTTCATGGTGTGCTACTCAGCGGGTAAGTGTTCGCATGATATCAGCTTGAGGCAGTGCGTCAGGCCTCGGCCTTGTGGAGTCAACCTATGCTCAGGTTCATCGTTGGGGTTGCCAGTCTGGTGGTGTTAGCGGTGCTACCGGCTGCGCACGCCGGCGACGCTTTCTACGTCAATCCTGAATCGACCGCTGCCCAGTGGGTAAAACACAACCCGCAGGCGGCCGATGCGGCAATCATCCGTGTGGCCATTGCCCAGGTGCCGAGTGCGCTGTGGCTGACCGGCAGCAGCCAGGGCAGCGATCAGCTTGAGCCGCGTGTGAAGCGCTACGTATCCGCCGCCGCCACGGCCCGCGCCACACCGATTCTGGTCGCCTACAACCTGCCGCACCGTGACTGCAGCGGCGGCGCCTCTGCAGGCGGCGCGGCCGATGCGACAGCGTATCGCGCCTGGATCGACCACCTGATCAACGGCGTTGGCCGCAAACCGGCGATCATCATCCTGGAGCCCGATGCCTTGCCGGACATGCAGTGCCTCAGTCAGTCTCAGCGAGACGAGCGCCTGGCGCTGTTCAACTACACAGTCGCAGCTTTCAAGCAACGCGCGCCCCAGGCCGACGTGTACCTGGACGCCGGTAACGCGCACTGGAAGCCCGCCGCGCAGATGGCCGATACCCTGCATGCGGCCGGGATAAAAAACGCACACGGTTTTGCGCTGAACGTCTCCAATTTCTACACGCTCGATCAATCCCGTGACTACGCCGACCGGATCAACGCCAGGCTCTTTGCCAATCACGCTTACACAAAAGCCGTGGTCGTCGACACCAGCCGCAACGGCAACGGCGCCGTCCCTGGCGACTGGTGCAACCCGCCTGCACGCAAGCTGGGCATGCTGCCGCACGCCGTCACGCCCAACCTGCTGGCGCTGTGGATCAAGCTGCCGGGCAACTCGGACGGCGCCTCTTCACCCATCGCCGACTGCCATGGTGGGCCGGCGGCCGGCACGTTCAGCGCGCCGTTGGCGCTGCGGTTGATCGAGGGCAAATAAACCCCTCTGCGTGACCCCGGTGCTGTTGGCGAACGCGCAACGGCCCTCGCCACAACGGAACGTCTTGGCATCTGGGTCGCTTTTCAGCGCCGATCTGTGCATTGAATCACCGGCTGATTTGCCAATAATCAGGCCGGGTATTCAGCGCAAACGGAAGGCATTTGATGAGCACCCATACCCGCACCCAACGCATCACCGTCCCGCAACTGGTCGCGATGAAAGGCCAGCAGAAAATCGTCTCCCTGACGGCGTATTCCAGCGCCATCGCCACGCTGATCGACCCGTTGGTCGACTTCATTCTGGTGGGTGATTCCACGGCCATGGTCGGCTATGGCCGGCCTTCAACCTTGAGCATGCAGCTCGAAGAAATCATCGGCCACACTCGCGCAGTGGTCGATAGCACGCGCCTGGCCTGTGTCATCGCCGACATGCCGTTTGGCAGCTACCAGGAATCCCACGAGCAGGCGTTTCGCAACTGCGCCCAGGTATTGGCGCGCACCGGGTGCGACGCCGTCAAGCTGGAAGCCAACCAGGCCTTGGCCAGCACGGTTGAGTTTCTGGTGGCGCGCGGCATTCCGGTGATGGCCCATGTGGGGCTGATGCCGCAGTTTGTGAATGTGATGGGCGGTTTCAAGGCGCAGGGCCTCACGATTCAAACCGCTGCGGTGATCGCTGAAGATGCGCGTGCCAACCTGGAGGCGGGCGCTTTTAGCCTGCTGCTGGAAGGCGTGGCCGAAGGTGTGGCCCGGCAGATCACCCAGGACGCGAAAATGCCGACGATCGGCATCGGCGCCTCGCCTGCCTGCGATGGTCAGGTGTTGGTCACCGAGGACGTGCTGGGCCTGAGCGGTGAGCACCTGCCACGTTTCGTCAAACAGTACGCCGATGTCGGCGCGGTGATTCGCGATGCCTGCGAGCGCTTTGCCGATGACGTACGCCACGGGCGTTTCCCCGAGGCGCGGCATTGCTACGGGCTTTGACGCATCGCCTGGACCAGCAGGTTTACGGCCTGGGCGATATCCTTGCCCCAGTCGAGGGTGTAGCTCAGGCGTAGGTGATGGCGCCAGGCGCCTTGCTGACTGAACAGTTCGCCTGGCGCAATGACGATGCGCTCGGCCCGCAGACGCTCGAATACCTTGCGCATGTCGACGGCGGGCGAAGCCTCAAGCCAGAAACTCGCGCCGCCGTGGGGGCGGTGTACCTGCCACTGATCGTGTTCGCTCAGCAGCGCGTCGAGTTGGGTCATGCGCTTGAGCAGCAGTGCCCGCAGCGCTTTCAAATGTGGGTCGATACGCTTGGACGTGAACAGTTTGGCGATCGCCTTCTGACGGATAGGCGACAGGCGGAACCCGCGCTTGAGAAACTCGCGCTGCAACTGCGAGCCTTGCCCGCGACTCAGTACGTACCCATAAGGCGCTTCCGCGCCGATGACTTTGTCGAAGGTCGAAAACACCAACAGCTTCTGCGGGTCGGCAAAGTCGCGATAGCGCGCCGGTCGCGGCTCGAAATACAAC
This sequence comes from Pseudomonas sp. R9.37, assembly GCF_963878885.1. Taxonomy (NCBI): domain Bacteria; kingdom Pseudomonadati; phylum Pseudomonadota; class Gammaproteobacteria; order Pseudomonadales; family Pseudomonadaceae; genus Pseudomonas; species Pseudomonas sp. R9.37. Next base: position 620,818 of record NZ_CAWNZA010000022.1, read on the forward strand.
TCGCCGTAGGTGTCGTTTTCGAACAGCCAGATATCCCGCTCTGCCAGCCAGCGGCAAATCTGCTGTTTGTCCTGCGCGGGCATCACGCCACCCTGGGGGATATTCACCGTCGACGACAGCACCGCCAATCGAATCGGCGCCCGCTTCAGTACTCCTTCCAGCGCGGCCAGGTCGAACCGCCCGTGCGCATTCAGGTGCAACTCGATCACCCGGATCTTCGCTGCCTGCAGCTGACGCAGGATCGCCCACGAACACGGCGACTCCACCAACGCCACCGTGCCGGCGAGGTCCAGCGCGTTGAGCGCTGCGTCCAACACCGCGTGCAAGTCCGAGCCGATAAACACATGGTCGGCCTGCCAGTAACGCTCGGCAGATTGGGTGTAGCGCTCGGCCAATGCGGCACGCAACTCGGGCTCGCCGAACGGCAGGTACAGCGGCGCCAGCGAGCGCGGGTGTTGGCGGGTGAGTTCGCGTTCGAGCATCAGCAGCGGGTTTTCCAGCGACAGCAGCATCGCCGGGGCATCGCTGCTCAGCGCCAGCATCCCGGGCTGGCGGGCCGTGGCAAACACCTGGTCGAGCAGGCTTGATGTGCCTTCAGTCAATAACGGCGCCGGTAGCGATCGGGTGAAGTAGCCGAACTTGGCTTTGGCGTAGATCCGCCCTTGATCTTCAAGCAGCGCGTAGGCGTACTTGGTGGTCGACACTGACACACCCAGGCGCTCGGCCAGTTGGCGCAGAGACGGCAATTTGCGTTCGCCGTCTGGCGGGCCGGCGTCGATCAACTCGACCAGGTAGCGGTACACCGCCTGATAGGCGAACGCGCTGTGTTTAGTTCTATCCATGACTACTCGCGCTACTCGACCAGGTTACACGGGGAATACATCGGGGTTGGGGCCGGGCCAGTATTACTCAAGGCGATGTGATACGGAACTCAACGGCAGCCCTCCATGATCAAGCCGTGCACCCTTAACATTCCTGACGAGCGCGCGCGCCGCTGTGCTTATCGGATTGCAGATTTGAGCCGAAGCAGGAAATCATGGATGCTGCTGTCGATTCGTTCACGGGCCGTACGATGCGTTGGGGCCTGATACTTTCATGTCGAGCAGGAAAACCACACCATGCAAACCTCGCCGCCCGATGGATTACCTGTTTACCGGCTACTGACGGGCAAGGATGACGCCGCGTTTTGTCACCGCGTCTCGGAAGCCCTTGCGCTGGGTTATCAGTTATATGGCTCGCCAGCGGCCACCTTCAACGGCGAGTACGTCGTGGTGGCTCAGGCCATTGTTTGGGGGCCTGGTAAGTAGGCCCGTTGGCCTTGTCAGGTCAGCCCCTCGGCGACGTCCTTGGCCAGCGCCAAAAACGCCCGCGCCGCCGCAGGCTGATAACCCCCTTTGCGCTGCATCAACACGGCGGTGCGCTGTAACCGCTGCGGGCCCAGCTCAATGGCCACCAACTCTGGATGCGCCCGCGCAATCGCGGCGGGCAGCAGCGTCGACAGCGTAGTCCGGCGCACCACCTCAATCAGCGCGCCAATCACATTGGCCTCCATCACCACGCGTGGGCGAATGCCATGCGTGCTGCAATAGCGGTCAATCTGCTCGCGGGTGGCGAATTCCTTGCCCAGCAAAATCAGTGATTCACCGTCCAACGCCTCCAGCCCAATAACCCGCTCCTCAGCCCGCGGGTGCTGCTTGCCGACTACCAGTGCAAGGGTTTCGACCAGCAGGGGCGTGGCGTCGATGTCGGGCGCGTGCACCTCATCAAACGCGATCCCCACGTCCAGTTCGTCCGCCAGCAGGAGGTTTTCCATCTGTTCCTGGGCAACCTCACGCACGTTCAGCGTGATGTTTGGATAGCGGCCGTGAAAGGCCTCCACCAGCGGCCCCACCAGGTAGGTGGTGAACGTCGGCGTGACGGCAATCCTCAGCGTGCCCCGGCTCAGGTCGCCCACGTCATGAATCGCGCGCTTGCCTTGCTGCAGCTCCTGCGCCGCCCGCAGCGCATAACGCAGGTACACCTCGCCGGCATCGGTCAGCCGCGTCTGGCGACCGGATCGATCAAACAACTGGGCACCGAGGCTCTCCTCCAACTGCCGCACTTGCTGGGACAGTGCCGGCTGCGAGACATGCAGGGCCGCCGCCGCTTTGGTAAAGCCTTGGTGTTCTGCAACGGCCAGGAAGTAGTGGATATGGCGTGCCAGCATGTTTGTACTCATAAGATTATCTAATGTGCTGGATCATATATGAGACTTTTACCTTATTGCACGGGCTCCGTAACCTTTGCTCCATCGCATCGCGATTCAAAGGAGTTACCCATGCAAGACATCATCGACGGTTTCCTGAAATTCCAGCGCAGTGCCTTCCCTGAGCGCGCCGGCTTGTTCAAAGACCTGGCCAACCAGCAGAGCCCACGGGCGCTGTTCATCTCCTGCTCCGACAGCCGTCTGGTGCCCGAGCTGGTCACGCAGCGTGAGCCGGGCGACCTGTTCGTCATCCGCAACGCCGGCAATATCGTGCCCTCTTACGGCCCGGAGCCGGGCGGCGTGTCGGCGTCAGTGGAATACGCCGTCGCGGCCTTGCAGGTTCGCGACATCGTGATCTGCGGGCATTCCGACTGCGGCGCCATGACCGCCATCGCCACCTGCAAATGCCTGGACCACATGCCCGCCGTGGCCAGCTGGCTGCGCTACGCCGACTCCGGCCGGGTGGTCAACGAGGCTCGCCAGCATGTCGACCAGCCCGCCAAAGTCGCCTCCATGGTCCGCGAAAATGTGATCGCGCAATTGGCCAATATCCAGACGCACCCCTCGGTACGCCTGGCACTCGAAGAGAAGCGCGTGACCCTGCATGGCTGGGTCTACGACATCGAAAGCGGCTGTATCCAGGCCTTCGATAGCCGCACCGGCACCTTCGTGCCACTGGCCGATTACCCTGCCTGATGCACCGCGGTGTCTGCATCGCAGCGGTGCGGCGATCCGACAAGCCAGCTTCCACAGTTGATAGTTGGCGCTTTCCCCATCAACCGTTTTACCCATTGTTTTTACTCACGGAGATAACCCCATGATCCAGTCACACATCAGCCAGAACACTCGCCTTGCCCTGACCGACGTCATCCTGCTGGCCAAGGCCCGCAAAGACCTGTCGTTCGCCCAGATCGCCGAGGGCACCGGCCTGCACGAAGCCTTCGTCACCGCTGCGTTGCTCGGCCAACACCCGCTGCCGGCCGACGCCGCCCAAACCGTTGCCGACACCCTGGGCCTCGACGTGGACGCTGTGCTGCTGCTGCAAACCATCCCCGTGCGCGGCAGCATCGGCAACGGCATCCCGACCGACCCGACCATCTACCGTTTCTACGAAATGATTCAGGTCTACGGCACCACGCTCAAGGCACTGGTTCACGAGAAGTTTGGCGACGGCATTATCAGCGCGATCAACTTCAAGCTCGACGTCAAGAAGGTTGAAGACCCGGACGGCGGCTCGCGCGCGGTGATCACCCTGGATGGCAAATACCTGCCGACCAAACCGTTCTGATCACGTCCGCAAAGGGCCCGGCGGCGCCTGGTCGCCGGGCTCCACTCTCCTCACGATGTCGAAGAGGTTATCTGAGCATAAAAGCGTTACTTGCACTGGTGGTTGGGGTTTTTTGCAGCGCGGCGATGGCCGACCAGCTGCTTCCGGTTGAGCAATACAGCTATGCCCAGCACCTGGACATCGCCCACGTCATTTCCATCAGCGACATTGCAGACGTCTGCGCAGTGGTGCCTGTGCGCATGACTTATGAAGACTCGAAGGGCCAGCAGCACATTCTTGAATACCACGTGATGGGTAACGGCTGTTCCAACGGTTAAGCCACCCATTGTTTGTTTTTTACCGCTGCGCCCGGTGCGCCTGAGGGCAGCAACTTGAGGGCCATACCCATGGATTTAATCTTTCGCAATGTACGCGTCGACGACGCACAACCGCTGATGGATGTGGCGGTGCACGACGGCAAAATCATTGAAATTGCGCCTCGCATTTCAGCGCATGCCCAGCAGGAAATTCAGGGTCACGGCAACGTGCTGATACCCGGTTTTGTCGAAGGCCACCTGCACCTGGAAAAAGCCCATGTCATGCACCGCAAGGCCAATCGCTCCGGCACGTTGAAAGAGGCGATTGCAGTGACCGCCGAACTCAAACCCAGCTTGACCCGCGACGACATTCTGGAGCGCTCCACCCAGGTCTTACGTGCGCTGGTGCAAGCCGGCACTACTCATGTGCGTGCCCACGCCGAGTTCGACCCGGTACAAGGCTTCACCGGGTTTGATGCGGTGCTGGACCTGCGGGAGAAATTTCGCGACGTCATCGATATTCAGGTGGTCGCCTTTCCTCAGGAAGGCATCCTGAAGCTGCCAGGGATGCGGGAAATGATGGTCGAGGCCATGGAAAAAGGCGCCGATGTGGTGGGCGGCATTCCCTACAACGATGACTCGGCGCATGAACATATCGACTTTGTGTTCGCCCTGGCCAAGCGCTACGGCAAGGACATCGATTTGCACCAGGACTTCGCCGACCACGCCGAACACATGACCATTGAGTACCTCGCGCGCAAGACCCTTCAGGAAGGCTATCAAGGCCGCGTGTGTGTCGGCCACCTGACAAGCCTGGGCGCCGTGCCACCGCACAAACAGCACGAGATCATTGCGCTGATCCGCGAGGCTGGCATCAGCGTCATGTGCCTGCCTGCCACCGACCTGCACCTCGGTGCGCGCGGCGACAGTCATAACGTGCGCCGCACGCTGACACCGGTGCGGGCCCTGCGTGATGGCGGCGTGAATGTGTGCCTGGCCACCAACAATATTCGCAACGCCTTTACCCCGTTTGGCACCGGCGACTTGCTCAATATTGCGCAACTGGCAATTCCTGCCTGCCACCTGGGCGGGGCGGACGACCAGGCCACGGTGTTGTCGATGCTCACCACAAGCCCGGCCAAAGCGCTGGGCTTGAAGCACTACGGGTTGGCAGTGGGTAAGGCTGCTGACCTGGTGTTGTTGGATACGCGCGCAGTCAGTGATGTGATTCTCGATTTACCGACGCGGTTGATGGTGCTCAAACGCGGGAAGATCGTGGCGACATCGGCCTGTCAGCGTTCGGTGGTTTTTTGACCCGGCGTGCTTGCCCTGGCCAGAAACCCGCTGATCAGCGCCACCACTTGCTGCTGAATCACCGCCCGTGGCCGCGCCCCTTCGCCATCCCGGCAAATCATGCCATCGCCCGGCGAGCTTTCTTCAATCAATGCCATGCCACCCGGCTTGCAGATCGGCATAAAGCTGAAGTGCGTGGCGTCGCTGATCTCCACGTACTGCGTGGAGGATGTTGGCATGCGCTTGACCATGTCGGCGGACTCCAATTCGGGCGACATGTCCTCGGTTGGCACGCCCCCGGCGATCACCAGCGCCGGCACCGGCAGTGCGGCCAGGCTGGCGCTGGTGAAGCCTCGCGACAAGCCCAGGTCCAGTGACACAACTGCGGTGATGCGTTTGTCGCTCAAGTCAGCGGCCAACTGGGCCTTGCCGGCGGGCGTGGCGGCGGGGTTCATCTGCTGGTAGCCGATGCAGCCGCCCAACTTCGGGTGTTCGGCGCAGTCGCGGCTGAACAGCTCGGGGTCGAAGCGTGCACCGGCGATTTCCATCACGGTCCAGCCGCCGAGGGAGTGGCCCACCGCAGCAATCCGGGTAGGCGCAACCGCGCCAAATTGCTGCGGCTGAGCCAGGACCGCGTCGATAGCGCGGCTCAGGTCGGCCGGGCGCAGCCACAGTTGCGCGGCAGCTTGGGGGCTGCGGTCTTTGGTGGTGGTGCCGGGGTGATTGACCGCAGCCACGATATAACCCTGGTGCGCCAAGGCACTGGCCAGCCACACCTGTTTACCCCAATTGCCGCCGTAGCCGTGGGACAGCACCACCAACGGATGCTCGCCGGCAGCCGGTGGCGCGTCGGGCACGGCGAGGGCGCCGATGAACACCGCGTTGTCGGCGATCAGCTTGGGTTGGGCTGTGGAGGTAGCGGGGTACCAGACCACCAGTTCCAGCGGGCGCTGGTGTGTGGCATCGGGCAGCGTGGCGGTCTTGAAACCCACCGGGCTTTCGGCCGCGAAGGCGGGCGTAGACAGGCACAGCAGCAACAGGGCGCGCAGCGCGGTTTTCATTGTTTTTATCGTCCTTGATGTGGGTGGCGCATCATTACCTGAAATGCCCTCGCAATGCATCCCCTGCCGGGTCACCTGCAACGCTTGAAACGCGCTTCTACGGTGCTTCGAAACCCTCGTAATCCAGGGAGATCTCATCGTCTTTCGGATAGCTGACGTACACCACCACCGCGTCGCTGCTGTCGACCAACGCGTAAGGCCATTTACCGTTGGCCTTGCGCATGTGCTCATACAACGGCAGGAAAAAATCCTTGGTCTGACCGCGTGGGTCGTAGGGCGCTTGCACCTGGAAAATCGGGTAATGACCGCCGTTGCACAGCTGGATGCGTTCGAGCTGGAAGTTGTTCTTCTCCAGTAACGTGCGGGTGGGGTGCTGCCAGGTGGCCAGGTTGACGTCCACGCAGTCGTGGGCGGTGGTGGTGTAGAGCGTGGTGTCTTTCAGGGCGGGGAGGGCGTGGGCCAGGCTGGGTAAAAGCAAGAGCAGAAGGGGGCGAAGGCGCGGCATGGCGAGGTTCCGAGAAAGATGGGGTTTGGTTGGCGTGTTTTTACCAGCTTTATAGGTGTGAAGCGTTTGGTATCTGGTCGAGGTGCTTTGGCTTCACGGGGGGCTGTTGGCTTATGGTGGTATGCGCTGCGAGATAGCCGGCTTTAGACCCCATATGGTCAAATCACGAAACGCATGTTCCACCGACAAAGAATGGGACTCGCTGAATTTTCACCTCGCTCATTGTTCGCCAATCATTCAGCACAACCTCTCGCGCACAGCCCTCAATACCGCTTCTATGTGCCAGGTTTCGACGCCGATGGCGACCGCTTCGCCGGCATCAAGCACTAACTCAATTTGGGTGGCTATGGCTTGTTCGAAAAGCAGTCGCTGCGCGTCTTCAAGCAGCCTGCGTTTACCTGTGAGCCAATAGCGTTGTTTGCCCGTCAGCAACGCAAGGGTTTGCGGGTAAGTGCACTGCAGCTTTCGACGCAAATTGACCAGAGCCGGTTTGTCGCCTCGGTCAATTGCCGGGGTCAGTACATACTTGTTGCCCGACGCTGCCTCCAGATCGTATTTGTCTTGCAGATATTCATCGACACTCATGCAACTGATGACCGTCTCACGCTCTCCCGTCATGACGTTGATCAAGTGCGCGTTAACGCCGACGTAGCAGAACTCCGTCATGCCGTGGACGACGTAATCCTCACTGTTACTGCGAATAACCCAGTAATCACAGTTGGCGGAAAGCTCACATGACTGAATGACAAAACGCTCAGGTTTGCCATCTCTCATGACGCCGTCAAACAGGCTAAGCACGATTTCGCAGGCCTGCTCTGCGGTTAGCAAGGAGTTGATCCTTGTCACGCTTTGCCAAAGCCAAGCAATGAACGCAGCCAGCCTGCCGACTTTCGTTCATAGAAGGGTGCGGTTTGTGTGAGGAAGTAATCGCTAAGGCCTGATTCCCCCGCGTGAACGCGATAGAGGTCAACGGGTTCGCCATCCGGAGCGCTATCCCCGGCAACGTTACCGGCTTCGCGCATGACCCGTTCAATATCCCCATCCGCTTCAATACCAATGATCAGATGAGGCTTCTGATCAGACGATGCGTCATGCATCAACGCCAGAAATGCACGCTTTACGTTGCGATGTTTGGCGAGTAATTGCGTAAGCGAGTTGACCATCTTCGACGGATAGTGCGACGGCTGTCCGAGCAGCACGTTGGTGTCTTTTTCTACTGTGCGCTGCACGGGCTCCTGGCCGAACCCGTCAGAGAGCAGATGGCGCACTTCCTCCGGGAAAAACTCTTTGCCGTAAGCAGACTTTGGATTGAGGAAAAGAGGGGTGCCTAGTGTGATTTCAAACAGCGATCTGGCCGGGATCTCTATGTAGGATTCTTTGCTATCTATGGATCTTTGGAGTGTTTGCAACGAAGAAAAAAACGGGATGACTGCGCAGCCGTCAGGTTTTTGCCAGTGCGCAATGCTGATGTTGCTACCAGACTCGATGTTGACTTGACCTTCGCCAATGCCGGCAGTGCCGAGGACGTAGACGGAGGAATTCAACAGAGTCTTGAAAAAGTCTGGACGATGGGCCGGTTCATTCGCCGCCAGCCGGAGTGATTTTTCGAGGTTGTTTTCTTGCTGGGTATCCATGATGTCCATCGGCAGTTCCATCGAAACAGACAAAAAGGTGAGCGGCAAAGTGCGCGCAGTTTTTCACGCCACTGTGAAAACGGGAAGAACAGGGGGCTAATAAATTTGAAGCATACGCAGAGACACGCTGGACGGTCTTCAAGGATAGCTCCTCGAGAAAATAGGGTCAGACCACTGTTATAAAGGGTGGCCTGACCCGGTTTTTATGGCGTTATGCGCTGCGAGATAGGCTGCTCTCGACCCTAAGCTGCCCTTTACGGAGGGCAGCAATCGGCCAGAAGCAGACGTTCGACTCGGTCTGCTTTCGACTCGCATCAAAGAGCAAATCAAAGAGAGAGAGCGTTAAGCTCATCTTTGAATGAGAGTTTAGGAGAGTATAAGTTATGAAAAGCCCTGCCTATAGCGCCGGAGAATATTATGAGCTTTGGATTTTTACTACCTCCCATTAAAATATGACTCATCGCAATCCCTGGATAAGGATCAATGTAATAAATCTCTTTGATCCCTAATTGATAAGCTTTTTTTGAACATAGTTCACAGGGACTAGCTGTCGTGAATAATTTCCCATCTTCAACGCCTCTTCCACCATACTTTGCAATTTGCAGAAAAGCATTTTCTTCTGCGTGAAGTGACCTTGTGTGAACTTGATTGTCCTTTCCTGTAAGCTGGTTGTACTCATCCTTAAAGCAATAGGAAATGTTTCTCCCTGTACTTGCGACTTTTAAGAATTTTTCATTTCCCGCCAGAGCGGCACTTATGAATTTGACATCAAGCTTTTCATATTCTGAATAAGCATCTTGGTCATGTCCATTCGTTAAATCAAACCGATTACGTAGGCTGCACGGAACTTGTCCAAACGGTGTATCATTCCAACCAACAGACTGCACTGAAAAATTGACATCGGTTACTACAGCACCTACTTGCCTTGAGATACACCCAGAGTTTAGTTTTGCGGTATAAGCAATTTGCATGCATCGCTCTAAAGGAGTAGGCGTTACTAGTCCGGGCCTAATCATTAGCGCGACAAATGTCAACAACTGGTCAGCTAAAGAGTTAAAATGCGAGACCATATTTCCCGAGTCTGGGTTGCTCACATGTAAGTCGGCTCGCTGCAGGCAGGCTTTGATGTCTTGCTTAACATAAGCTTTTTGATTGGTCGCATCTAACTTGCCATACTCTTCTTTGTCAACAACATCTATTTCAGCGTCAGTATAGCCGAGCCCCCGCAATCGCCGCTTACGTTCGTCGTCATTGCAAGAAACAGCCATCAGATAAAATGATGAGTATCTATCTTGGAAATATATAGCCTCAAACGGGTTTCTTATTGCATCGATCACTATAAATGTTTTGTCACCATCCACTCTCGCTTTACGAATCTCCTTGATTATTATATTGATTCGCTCTGCCAACGAAAATAATTTGCCACTAACTACCTCGCCTGAAGTAACGTCGCCGGAGTTTCGCAAATTATTTCCAATAAGCTGAAATAGTTTTACATATGCTGCCCCACCCATCACAGTTTTTAGCTCGGAGTTTTTCTCCGGTAGAAATTCAGTATAAAAACTTCGCAATGAGCTGATATCAGTAAAATCAAATTTCTGGTCTCGGATAGACTTTAGGATATCAGTGGTTTTTTTGGCAGCATCAGGTTCCAAGTCACCTGAGCGACCTATAAAAACTCCCGAATCTCCGATGCTTACTTCGGAGAGCATCATTAGCAAAACGGTGCTGGCTTGGATGGTTATGAAAGGCTCCCAATTATGCTTGAAACAATTGAATACAACTTTTTGCTTTCTTTGAACATTATCTTTTGGGTTGTGACCTGAAAATAGAGAGTGTCTAATTTCGTGTTTCTTGCTTGAGAGAATATTTGCCACTGTAGAACAACCACTCCCAGTACGGCCGGTCAATCCAATAACGACAAAGTCATCATCATCGCCATAGATTTTTGAGATTGTATCTTGAAAATAATTATCCATTTTGTACTCCTCATCCATCAGCACTTTTTTATTGATACGAAGGTACACGAGGGGAAATCAAAATGCCATGGAAAAAACGGGGTCAGACCACAGTTAAAGTAATTGTGGTCTGACCCCGTTTTTCTGCCCCGTTTTTCTCCGTTTTACTTGAATGTAAGCTGCTTACGCAGCTTTTCTCAAAGAGCAAACTAACTGATATTGTTGGCAAACTTGGTCCGGACGACCAAGAGGGTTTTCACTCGAAGCTGGAACGAAAGGTCAATTGGCTATCGGACGTACCGGCTTTGAAGGGAGCTGAGGTGGCAGGGGCCTTGCTGGTCGACCAGGGAAGCTTTCTTGGCCAGAAAAAACGGGGTCAGACCACCGTTAAAGTAATTGTGGTCTGACCCCGTTTTTCTCCGTTTTACTTGAATGCAAGGTGCTCACGCAGCCTTTCTCAAAGAGCAAACTAACTGATATTGTTGGCAAACTTGGTCCGGACGACCAAGAGGGTTTTCACTCGAAGCTGGAACGAAAGGTCAATTGGCTATAGGACGTACCGGCTTTGAAGGGAGCTGCGATGGCAGGGGCCTTGCTGGTCGACCAGGGAAGCTTTCTTGGCTGGGGTGCACCGCACCCGGTAGTCGATCTTGAGCAACTCACTGATTTGCTGGAATTTCTCGATAAAAAAATCAACTCAGATATCTGCGAGTAAGAGCATGGATAGCATCTACACAACGAAACGCCCCACCATTGCGGCAGAGGTTGCCAGAGCAATTAAAGTTGAGAGTGGTCATTGCTGCGCTATTAATCAGTGTACTGAGCACACTTACCTGGAAATTCACCATATCGATCACAACCGTGAGAATAACGATCCAAGCAACCTAATCGTTCTCTGCGACAAACATCATAAAATGGCGCACGCGGACATCATTGATCGAAAAGCGTTGAGGCTTTACAAACAACTGCTCGCCGCTTCAATCTTGAACCCGGTGCCAAAGCATCTGGTGGATACTGCTCCGGGTCTCAAGATTGTTGATTTGTATGAAGTTGAAAGCTGCAGCGGCGAAAACGGCGACTACATCACCTCTTTAGAACTGAAGCTGGTCAATCGCGGTACGCAAGTCACTTTTATAAAAGAAGTCAGGGCAACCACGCTCAAGCACTGGGAAACGTTGACGGATCACCACCATAGTCTTGTACCTATCTCGGCAACGTACGACCTGAAGATATACAAAGAGGAAGGGACAGTTTCGCGCATAAAGGTCCACCACGAAGTGAAGCCTCAGGAGACGGAGCGAGTCACATTCCGCCTAGAGACTGACTATGACTCAGATCCTAATGGGCTATCTCTTTTCTTGATCAAGCTTGAGGTTCTCCACGACGAGACCAATAGCGTCGTGATCGCGCCACTCATCGTAGTCAACATCCGTCCTCGCTTTGCAAGCGCAGGGTCTTACTTCCCAGGCTACCAACTCGGAACTATCCCTCAAAACAAGGCTGTCGCTTCAGAAGTGCTGTGCCTCGCGGACAATGGCACCCTTGTCAGCCAAGACGTGATCAATGCTCTTGAATCCTGGAAAAATGCCCCTGAGGAAAGCGAGTATTTTGCTGGCGCACGTTGAGGTCTCACTGACTGGCAGAAGTCGGCCAAAACCAGCCCTTCAACGCGGCTACAAAACCAGCTACGGTTTACTCACAACGCAGGCGCGGCCAACCCCAACTTCAACAGTTCCTTGCGTAGCAGTGCGGGCTCCAGCACCGCCATTGCGGCCTGCCATTCGATCGACAGTAAATGGCTCAACTTTTGTTGGCTGACCAAGGGCTCAGCCAGAAAGTAGCTTTTGCACTCGCGGATGCTGATGACGTTCAACAGCCAGTCTTCACCCTGCGCCGCCAGCCAGTGTCCCATCGTTGCACGATGGGTTCGGATGAGCGCACTGGCATCCCATACCGCCAGCTGCGCGAAAACCTGCGGCAGGTTGCTCTCGGCTTTCAGCCGCTTCACATCAACCGCCAACGCGCCAATCAGGTCTGATTCGACAGTGGCCTGACACTCGGAGAAATACCGCTCGGGCCAATCGGCTTCCAGTTTCGCCCGCTCTGCGAGGATTTCATACGCCCGGATATCCGAGTGGGTGGTCAACTGCCCGGTGAAATTCAGGGTGTTGTCCAGAATGGCCGTGGCCAGCAACGCGGCACTTGTTTCGCTGATCAGCGGCAACAACTCTGCCGCTTCCCAGCGCTGAAAAATCAGCGTTGCCGCTGCGCCGATCGGCAGGATGTCTGCCGCGGGTCCGAGCTTCTGCGCCCAATGGTTTTCAAAGCCTGGGTGATGGTCAATGACTTCCACCACCTGTTCAAGCACCACCAGCGGGTCGAAATGGTGGTAGTCGGAGACATCCACCAACACGAACTCATCACCCGCTCTCGGCCGATAATCGTCCAGCGATGATTGCCATCCGAGCACGGTCCTGGAGATGCTGACATTGAGCGGGGCGCTACTGACGGCCCGAGCATCAATGCCCAGGTGATTCAATAGCTCGGCGTACGCAATGCAACAGGCATACGCGTCGATGTCCAGGTACGCCGAGCCTGAGGTCACCACCCTCATGACACGTGGGTCACAGCGCAAGCTGCCGGGACAGTCGAAGACAGCTTCAGCGCTTGGGCGATACCCGCCAGAATCCGCTCATACACCAATTGACACTGTGCTTCGTCGATGGAAATGCGCACCGTGGCCCCGGCGATCCGGTCGGAATACCCCAGTTGTGTAACCGTGTTGGACAGGCTCCGTTGCTTGTCCGAGCACGCCGACCCACCGGTGATGTAGATCGACTGCGTGTTCAAGGCCCACTGCAGTTTTTTTGTATTGACCCCTGGCAATGCAACAAAACTCACACAAGGCACACGCGGCGCTTGCTGACCGATCACGACCACTTCGCCCAGCATCGCTTGCAGCGTACGTTCAAACGTTTCCCGGCTCTGTTGTACCGCGACTTTGCCGGTGCCGTAGGTGTGTTGTTTCTCCTGCAACGCGGTTTCAATCGAAAGAATGCCCGGATAGTTCTGAGTACCACCGCGCAACCCACCTTCCTGGCCGCCGCCAACAATCAATGGCGACAACCCGTAGCGGCTTCTGGCGTACAGAAAACCTGCACCGGGCAACGCCCCGAACTTGTGTCCTGACGCAATGGCGAAATCAACGCCGGATGCGTGCAGGTCTACAGGGATTTTGCCGATGGCCTGGGTCATGTCCGAAAACAGCCAACCACCTCCAGCCTTCACGTGTCGGGCGATGTCTTCGATCGGTTGAATCACGCCGGTTTCGTTATGCACGGCCATAACGCAAACCAACGTCGGGCGACCGGCATGGGCGCGCAGCAACTGCTCCAATTGTTCGGTGTCGAGCAGTCCGTTCATTTGATGCCCGATTGCTATGGCCTGCAGGCCTTCCAGGCCGTAGCGGTTTATGTTCTGCAGGGTGCAGGCGTGTTCGATCGCTGAGTACAACACCAAGGGTTGCTCATGTTTGTAACGTTCGAAAAAACCATGAAACACCTGAGCACAGCCCTCACTGGAGCCGCTGTTGAAAATCAAGCAGTCGGCGTCCACGTTCAAAAGGCTGGCGATGCTGCCACGCGCCCGTTCGACGCGTTCGAGCAACTGAACGCCCAGGGCGTGATTGGCATTGGGGTTGGCGCATTGGCGGGTCGAAAACAACGCCTGAAGCATGTTGCTGACACCCATTGAAACCGGAGCCGACCCACAGACGTCGGCATAAACTGCATCCACAGCAATATCCATATCAAACACTTCCAGGTTTTCTTTTTATGTCATTCAGGATGCTGCTCGCAGATGCGAACAGAGGCTCACAGGTCAAATAAGCACGCGCAGGATGAGCTGGAGCGAGCACAGCAAAACGAAAGCATTCAGCGCCTGCTTCAGATGCCTCGAATCCAGCCGATGAGAAAGCATGGCTCCGAGCAAACCCCCCACCAATATCCCCAGTACCAACTCACCGGTGTAGCCGAGAAAATCCATGGTTGAGCCCACTCTGCCGAATAACGCCCCACTTGCTCCGATGATACCGATCAGCGCCGAGGTCGAAATGGCCTGCTTTATCTGCAGACCAAACAAGCTGATCAGTACAGGCAGATAGATGAACCCGCCGCCCTGTCCAACCAGCCCGCACAGTACGCCAAGCACCAGCCCTATCAGTGGCAACGACAGCGATTGATGGTTGCACAACACGGCCACCGGTTTACGGAACAGGTACGTGACCAACAACGACATCAACCCCAGCAGGCCGAAGACGAACAGGATGAAGTTTTCGCTGAAGGCATCGGCATGGAGCGAGGCAAAAAAGTTGGCGACAGCCATCGGTACGGCAAAGCTTCTGATCACTCGCCAATCCGGCTGAAACTTGATGCGGTGCAGCGCGAACGACACGAGGGACGAAAAGAAGCCCTGCGCGGAAGACAACCCCGTCACGACTTCAATTGGCATTTTCTGACCGGACAATATCGGGTAAACCAGCACCAACAGGGGCGTCACGATGATGCCCCCACCGATACCGAACAGGCCTGACATGAAACCCGCCATCACGCCCACACCGACCATAACCGGGTAGATTGTCATGGCTACCATCTCAGCAGACCTTGATCTTGCCGGTCCCTTGCGTCATCCGACCGATAACAATCAGATCAGGGCAAAGCGCCTGCCACGTCCGACGGTTCGTTTCAAACCCTTCGGCACTCACAGTGAACAGCAACCCGCCATTCGTTTGCGGGTCATGCAACAGAAACTTTCTAGCCAAGGGAATATCAGCCAGGTACTCCACGTGCTGCGCGTACTTTTTAATGTTAGAAAAAATACCGCTGTCAGCCGACGTCACCGCCACTGCCAATGACTCTGTACCGTCATAAAAAACCAGACCGCTTGTATCGAGGTCAACATCCAGTTGCCCCAGCCCGACCATCTCACTGATATGGCCGATCAGGCCGAACCCGGTGATATCAGTCAAACTGCTGACTTCAGGGCTTTCGCTCAGCGTGCGCCCAAACGCGTTGTCGCCGGTGATCTGGGCAAGCGTCGACGCAGCAATATCCTCGTGTTCAATCACGCCGGTCTTCAGGGCATTGGCGAGGATGCCGACACCAATCGGACGCGTCATGACCAGCCAATCACCGGCCTTGGCCGTGTTGTTTTTCTTCAAGCGGTGCTTTTCCACCTCACCAATGATCGAGAAGCCATACAAGGGCTGGCTGTTCTTGATCGTGTGGCCACCGACGATGCTGACGTTGAACTTGTTCATCACCGACTGGGCGCCCAGGATCATCTGCGTTACTTGCTCGGCCGACACCAGTTCCGGGTCGAATGCCATGATCGAGTTGGCAATCAGTGGACTTCCGCCGGAAGCAAAGATATCGCTGACAGCATTGCTGGCTGCCAGTTGGCCGAAGACATAAGGATCGTTAACTATCGGGGAGAAAAAATCGGTGGTGAATAAAAGGTATTTTTCACCTGCGTCATAGACGGCGCAATCGTCAGAAGACTCAAAGCCCAATACCACTTTGTCATCCGAGACCGTATTGGCTGCTGCAGTTTGCGACAGAATCTTCGTTAACACGCTGGATGGGATCTTGCACCCGCACCCACCACTCTCAGATTTATCCATAATCTGACAAAACATCGACATCGACTTTCCTTAAAATCCATTTTCCATAATAAAAACAGCGGTTTAGCGGGCTAAAACTGACTGTTATGTCCTATTTCCGTCGACAAAAATCGCATGGTTTCATTGCAGAAATATGACGCCATGGCGGCATTTTGAAGTCATGCGGATGTCAGCGCGCAGGGGTGTATGAACCATTGCCTCACGGCTGCGCAGCGCTGTGCGGCCATTTTGCTGGCCGGGGATTTTTATCAGTGAGGCGAGCGCAACCCGACGTTCACCCTTGCTATTGCCCAGCACAGCCCCATAACTATCCCAGTACTCATTCAGCACAAGGGCAGACCATGACCAACCAAACCGAAACCGCGATCCTCGCCGGCGGCTGCTTCTGGGGCATGCAGGACCTGTTGCGGCGCTACCCCGGCGTCCTCAGCACGCGAGTCGGCTACACCGGCGGCGATGTGCCGAACGCCACCTATCGCAACCACGGCAATCATGCTGAAGCGATTGAGATCGTGTTTGATCCTGCTGTGATCACGTACCGGCAGATTCTCGAGTTCTTTTTCCAGATCCACGACCCCAGCACGCCTAACCGCCAGGGCAATGACCTTGGGCCCAGCTATCGTTCAGCGATTTACTTCCTGAGCGAACAGCAACGCGACATCGCCGAAGACACTGCTGCCGACGTGGATGCCTCCACGTTGTGGCCAGGCCGTGTGGTGACTGAAATAGAACCCGCAGGGCCGTTTTGGGAAGCGGAGCCGGAGCATCAGGATTATCTGGAGCGCATACCCAATGGCTACACCTGCCACTTCATCCGGCCGAACTGGAAGTTGCCCAAGCGCGCCTGAGCCTGAGCTGCGCTCGAAAAACAAGGTAGACCACGCTTCGGGAAACCTATGAACGTGGTCTTACTCCTGCGCCTAAGTAGAGTGCAACGTCATGCCCATCAAACGCGATCAAACCACCCCAGTGAAGTTAGTCCTCGCTCAACCCGGCGACGTGGACGATTTGGTTGCCATTCGAATCGAGGCGATGCGCGACAGTCTGGAGCGTGTCGGGCGATTTGATCCGGTGCGGGCGCGTGAGCGGTTCGTCAGCGGCTTCGAAGCCCACAGCACCCGTTACATTGAGGTCGCTGGAGACCGGGTCGGCTTTGTCGTGGTCAAGCACGAGCCCGATCAACTCGTGCTCGACCACCTGTACGTGAGGCCGAGTGCGCAAGGGGCAGGGGTAGGTGCTGCGGTGCTTGCTCAGATTTTCAAAGAAGCAGATGCCGCTGCACTGCCGATCAAAGTAGGTGCTCTCAAAGAAAGCGCCTCGAACCGGTTTTATACCCGCCATGGTTTCCAATTCGTCGAAAGCAGTGAGTTCGACAATTATTATGTCCGTCAGCACCTTACGGCGCGCGGCGTGCCTAGCCCGTCGGGTGAAATGATGTGAGCCCTATGCATTGCTTCTCGCGAATCGCCGTCTTTACACCTTCTTCCGTTTGCGCAGACAGTCATAAACCAGACTGATCGCGGTGATTTGTGCGGCACTCATGCTGAATCAACCGATCGCCCTGGGCGGATCTCCATGTTCAAGTGCTGAGTGGCCACCAGAGTCAGACCGCTTTAAATAGAAAAGCGCGCCACACGACTACTCCTTCATCAGCCATTCGGCCTTGTTCAGGGTTGCTTCATAGGCCTGCTTCTCGAAGGTATAGGGGCCAACGCCATCGATGATGACTGGCTCTTCATACCCGTTCTCGTAAGCAAAGGCGTGCCACGTAAAGCGGTTATCGGTTTGACTGACATGCACTGAATAGCCGCCACAACTGATGTCGCCGCACTCGGGGCACGCGTACAGGAGGACACGTCCACTTTCCGTTCCGGCGGGTTCGCGCAACAGCAGGCGAGCGCAGGACCGGCTGTTTGCCACGCAGAAGCCTTTGACGAAACAGCTCATATAGTCTGCGTGGTCACCGCCCGCGGTGACGAGCGTATCGAGCAACGAACGCTGATTAATCAGAAAATCAATTGAACAACGCTCGGCCACCGTGCAACCTTTTAAGTCGCTTCCAGGGCGAAGCATTTGTTGGAACGTGAGGCAGCTGATGTCCATGTTCGCGACCCCGTATGCCGTGCAAATACGTGAGGTTACCTAAATAGTCCGGGGATGGAAGACATCAGTGAATAGCCATTCACTTGCGGTCCAACCTCAGTGTCGGCCCGAATGGCTGAATCGCTACGCCAGTAACCGTCGAGGATGCAGGCGATGACGTCCTTCCTTTATATCCCCGCACTCATAAGGTGCCTGGCACCTCAGAACATGGAAAATTCAACAACATCGCAAAATCGTAATTGAGGCCGGCTTACCCTGACCACTTGATATCCGAACAAGGAACGCTTCGATGATTCGTCACGCCTCACCCGCAGACGCCAGGGCGATTGCCCAGGTGCACATCAGCAGTTGGCAGGACGCCTATCGCGAGCTGATGCCCGCCGACTACTTGGGTGCGTTGAGCTCGACCTTGGCCAGGCGCGAGTCATTTTGGATGGCCTCGATTGAATCGGGCGAATCAAAAGTCTGGGTGGCGCAGGTGAGCAAGCAGGTAGTCGGCTGGGTGTCCGTCGGCGCCAGCCGTGATGAGGATGCTGCTGCGCAGAACGTAGGTGAAGTGATGGCCATCTACGTTGTCGCCGAGCACTGGCACACGGGTGTCGGGCTGGCGTTGTGGAACGCGGGCTTACAGTATTTGGCTGAACAGGGGTTTGAACAGTTAACGCTGTGGGTGTTGGCCCGTAATGAACGAGCTATCCGCTTTTATCGCCGGGCAGGCTGTGTTGAGGAGGCGGGCAGTGAGCGCACGCTTGAGAGGGGCGGTGTGCAGCTGGTCGAGGTGAGGTATCGGTTGCCGTGTATTCGGTTGAGTTAGACAGAGCAGGCGGCAGGCCACGCCTTTAAAGGTGGCCTGTTCCCCACTACCAATCAGTGAAGCGCCGAGCCCCCTGTGGGAGCGGGCTTGCCCGCGAAAGCGGTGGGTCAGTCGATCTCATAATTGCCGGCCCGACGTCTTCGCGAGTAAACCCGGTTGTTTATTCGGCTCATGCAGTTGAAAACTCAGCGACCCGCTACAGCAGCCTCCCGCTCCATCAGCCTGTCCATCAACAAAACCCCCAGCTCACTCAACTGGTGAATCGCCAGCGCCACGTCGCGCTGTTTCCCGGTCAGGTCCTCCGACAGGTCAAGCAGCAAGGCGGTTACCGAGGAAAAAGTTTCATAGCTGTTGGTGATCAGGGCTTCGTTGCTGGCGTCGGCGGCAACGCTGAACAGGCCCGGCGGCGATGGTGAGTCAGTTTCCGGGTTGAGATAGCGATCAATCGCGCGATGCGCCGTCTGATTCAGCTTCAGGTCCGGCTCGTTCGGAGGGTTGGGTGTGACTTTGAACATATCTTGGAATTTCCCACTTTAGGGCCTTCACCTCTGAGCTACTAAACAAAGGGGTGGCAGCTGTGCGCAGGTTAGTAGACCGGGGAATTCCAAGAAAGCCGGCGCGCCCGAGGACGCCCTGCACACAGCCACCATCGAGCACGGACTAGACCGTCCGACAGATGAAGCTTGTGCGCTGACTGGAATAACCCCGAGCTACTAAACCCGATCACTGAGTATTCAGCGACCGAGCAACCTTAGAGACGCCCACCCAAGCACACAAGCCGGCGGATTCTGACGCAAGCGTAGGCAACGGAGCAAGGCGCCGTCGCCTCGGACTGTGCTGTTTCAGGGCTTGGTGTAGGACATGTACTTATTCTGCAAAACAATATGGTCGGCCACGTACTTCGCGTCGTGCCAAACCCCGTAGATAAACGACGACGCGCGGTTCACCAGATTCGGCAGGCCCAGGAAGTAAATCCCGCTCTGCGCCGAGATGCCGCGCTTGTGGAATGGCTCGCCTTTTTCGTCAAACGCATCGACTTTCAACCAGCTGAAATCGAATTTAAAACCAGTCGCCCAAAGGACAGTGGTTACGCCGGCCTCGGCCAGGTCCAGGCTGAGGGTCGGGTTAACCAGGCATTCCGGGTCGGGCAGCAATTTCCAGGCGTCGGGCTCCAATGGGAACGGCAAGCCGTTGGCTTCGATGTAGGCGTCGGCGTCGCGCAGTACATCAAAGTAGGCGCGGTCACCTTCGGCCACGTTGTCGGCCAGGCCCGGTTCGAAAGTCATGACCCCCTCGTTCCACTCGCGGGTGACGCCGACCAGGTGGATGCCCTGGTGCGCCAGGCGGCGGAAGTCCACGGTCTTACCGCCTTCATAGCCGCTGACGGCAAAGGCCACGTGCTTTTTCTTCGGCTGAATTTTGACTTCGTCCCACAGGCCCAGCGCGCCGAGCCACCAGCAGTAGTCGCGGCCGCGGTAGGCGCGGGGCGGGCGGTAGTGTTCGCCCACCGAGAGGTACACGGTTTTGCCGGCCTTTTGCAGTTCTTCGGCAATTTGCGAGCCGGACGCGCCGGCGCCTACCACCAGCACGGCGCCTTCGGGCAATTGCGCGGGATTTTTGTAGGTGGAGGAGTGCAGTTGGTGCACGGGCGCGGTGGCCGGGACGATGGTGGGGATCGATGGGCGCTGGAACGGGCCGGTGGCCGCCACCACATTCGCGGCTTCGATGATGCCCGCGGAGGTGGTGACTTTGAAGCCGGGGCGGCCCACGTGGCGTTCCACGCGTTGGACTTCCACGCCGGTGCGCACGGGGGCCTGTAACTTCTCGACGTAGGCTTCGAAGTAGTCGGCCATGCGCTCTTTCGGCGGGAAGGCTTCGGGGGAAATGCCCTCGAATTTCAGCCCGGGAAAGCGGTCATGCCAGGCCGGGCCGTTGGCGACCAGCGAGTCCCAGCGCTCCGAGCGCCAGCGTTCGGCGATGCGGCTGCGCTCCAGCACCAAGTGCGGCACACCCATCAGGGAAAGGTGCTCGCTCATGGCGACGCCGGCCTGGCCTGCGCCCACTACCAGGGTGTTGATTGTTTCCACTGACATGTGCGTTTCCTAAAAGTGAACGACCTCGGTCGGTTTGGGCGACGCGCAAGCATCGACAGCCTCAGTGTGATCACGCAGTGGAAGGAGCGAAATTATGCTTTTTGAAGGCAGAGGTTAGGAAAATCCAAACCCCATGGGGCAGTCGCCAGCCGCGTCATTATCGATGCATCACTGATGCACTCTAGATAAGCAAGTGTATGAGCTGACCCTGGATGACTTTCGTCATTTTGGTGCGTGGTTCTTTCCCATGGACGAGTCTGTAGAGGACGAGCTGACGGTGCGTCCACTGGTAGATAAAGAAGTGTGTTCGGACTACCCGATCATCGTAAGCACTATTTTTTTTAATGATCTTTTCGAGAAATACGCCGCCCGCGCTGGTTCATCAGGTTGAACAGTATCCCTTCGCAGCCTCGCTAAAGCTCGACAGCTCCCACCGTTGATCTGCGGTGAGGCGGTTCATTGGGTTTTCAACAACGTGGCCACCGCCGTAAGCGCCAGCTCGTAACCCAGCGCCCCAAGCCCTGCGATGACGCCGGTAGCCGCCTTGGACACGTAGGAGTGATGCCGAAAGCTCTCACGCTTCCAGATGTTGCTCATGTGCGCTTCGATGATCGGGCCGTCGAAGGCCAGCAGCGCGTCGAGGATCGGTACCGAGCTGTAGGTGAGCCCGGCGGCATTGATCACTATGGCGTCGGCGTTCAGTCGCGCTTCCTGTATCCAGTCCACCAGCACGCCTTCGTGGTTGCTCTGGCGAAAGTCCAGGCTCAGGCCCAGCTCAGCGGCGTGGCGTTGGCAGCGTGCTTCGATGCTGGCGAAGCTTTCGCTGCCATAGGTGCCGTCTTTGTCGAGGCCGTAAAGGTTGGCGTTAGGGCCATTGAGGAAAAACACGCGGTGGGACATGGCTTGCGCTCCAGTTATTGCGCGACGGTCAGCACGACTTTGCCGACGTTGGCGTTGGCCTCCAGCAGCCGATGGGCCTCGGCGGCTTGAAGCAGGGGCAACTGCGTGTGGATTTGCGGACGCACCAGGCCGGAGGCGAGCCAGGGTAAAAAACGCGAGCGAATACACACCGCCAAACGGGCTTTTTCGGCGTGGCTTTTGGGGCGCAAGGTAGAAGAGGTAAGGCTAAGGTTTTTGCGCATCAAGACCTGTAAATCCAACTCGATTTTTGCGCCTTGCAGGAAGGACAAACTCACATGCCGCCCGCCCATTGCCATGGCTGCGAGGTTGCATGCGACATAAGGGCCGCCGACGTTATCCAGTACCACGTCCACGCCGCGCCCTTCGGTGCAGTCGTTCACCACCTCGACAAAATCTTCAGTGTGTCTATCCATCGCGCGCCACACGCCGAGCGCTTGCAGCATCGCGACTTTCTGCGCGCCGCCGGCGGTGGCGATTACCCGCGCCCCGGCGGCGTGCGCGCACTGCACGGCGAAGCTGCCGACGCCACTGGCGGCGCCGTGGATCAGCACGCTGTCGCCGCTGCGCAGGCGGCCCAGTTCAAACAGGTTGTGCCACACGGTAAACGCCGCTTCCGGCACGCCTGCGGCCTCCTGAAGTGATAACCCCGCCGGCACCGGCAGGCAGTGCGCGGCCTGGGCCACGCAGTACTCGGCGTAGCCGCCGCCGTTGAGCAGCGCCATCACGCGGTCGCCAGGGGCAAACTCGTCTACGCCAGGGCCTGTGGCGACCACAATGCCCGCCGCTTCCAGGCCGAGCACGTCGGTGACGCCAGGCGCAATCGGTGCGCCGCTGCGTTGCATCAAATCCGGGCGATTGACGCCTGCGGCCGCCACGCGAATCAACACCTCGCCCGGCTCGGGTGTCGGCACCGGGCGCTCCACGCCGTGCAGCACCTCAGGCCCGCCCGGCTCACGGGCAATCACCGCCTTCATACGGTCCAGTCATCCGGCACAACGGCGATTACGTCGATTTCCATCAGCCATTCCGGCTGGCCCAGGCCGGAAATCACCAGCCCGGTGGAGATCGGGAACACGCCTTTGAGCCACTTGCCCACCTCCTGATACACCGGCTCGCGGTAACGCGGGTCGATCAGGTAAGTGGTGGTTTTCACAATGTGCGACAGGTCGGAGCCGGCCTCTTCAAGCAGTTGTTTGACGTTTTTCATCGCCTGCTCGGCTTGCGCACGCGGGTCGCCGAGGCCGACCAGGTTGCCGTCGAAATCGGTGCCGACCTGGCCGCGCACATAGAGGGTGTTGCCGGCGCGCACGGCCTGGCACAGGTCGTTGTCCAGCGCCTGGTTGGGGTAGGTCTGTTTGGTGTTGAACATGCGGATGCGGGTGTGGGTGGGCATGGCGGGCAACTCATCGGAAGCGGGATGGGTTGAGCTTCACATTGCCCAGACGCCTGCGAAACCAGCATTTGCGCGCGGTAGTGCTTAGGAAAAACCGAAGCCCTTGCAGGTCATCGGCTCGCGCCTGACCCGGCACGAACCCTGCAACACCTCGCGTACAGTCATTGTTGAGGGGCAGGCGTAATGCTCAGTCGTATTACTCAGCGTCAACTGGAGTATTTCGTGGCGTCGGGAGAGGCGGGCAGCATCAGTGCTGCGGCTGAACGCATTCATGTGTCATCGCCGTCGATCTCGGCCGCCATCACCCATATGGAAGCCGAGCTGGGCATCCAGCTGTTTATCCGCCATCACGCCCAGGGCATTTCGCTCACGGCAGTGGGGCGCCAGGTGATGCAGGAAGCCAAGCTGATTCTGGAACAGATGACCAACCTCTACACCATCGCCTCGGAGTCGTTGAACTCTGTGCGCGGGCCGTTGCAAGTGGGTTGCCTGGAGTCGCTGGCGCCGATGATCACGCCCGAACTGGTGTTTGGTTTTGGCCGCGCATTCCCCGGCGTGCGGCTGACCCAGGCCGAAGGCAACCACGAGGAATTGCTGGAAAAACTGCGCAGCGGCGAGCTGGATATCGCCCTGACCTACGACCTGGTGACCAGCCCCGATATCGATTTCCAAGCCCTGGCGCACCTGCCGCCGTATGTGATGGTCGGTGAGTATCACCCGCTGGCGAGCTCGCCTGCGGTGAGCATGCAAGACCTTGAAGCTTATCCGGTGGTGCTGCTCGACACGCCCTGGAGCCGCGACTATTTCCTCAGCCTGTTCATGCAGGCGGGCACCACGCCCAACATCATCATGCGCTCCACCAACCTTGAAACGGTGCGCGCGATGGTCGGCAATGGCATTGGCTATTCCTTCGCGAATGCGCGGCCCAAATCCAATGTGTCCCAGGATGGCAAACGCGTGATTCGCCTGCGCCTGGCCGGCTCGCACCGACCGATGCGGCTGGGCTACGCCACGGCGAGCAACACCCAGCTGTCGCGAGTGGTGTCGGCGTTCGCCGAGCGCTGCCGCATGTTTGTGTCCGACCAGTACATCCCCGGCATGGCCCCGCCGAGCTTTTTTGACCCGCATGCGGTGCGGGTCTTGAGTGGTGTGAGCTGAGATTGCACCAAAAGGTGGCGCGGGCTGCGCCACTTGCTCGGCGGTGCACCCTTTTGGCCGGAGCCAACAATCCCGGAAACACTAAAGGCCCCACATTTGATCTTCATGGTTTCCCCTGGCCGGTTATCACTGCATAGGTTCTGCCTACCCAGTGGGCCGGGTTTTACGAATTGACCCTGAACCCCCGTCCCCACGACTCTCATCCCATCGATGCAGATCAATTTCTTTTCAGCAAGGCACCGCGACGATGACATTCGACTGGCACTACATGTTTGGTTTGCTCGCCGATCCCGAGTTCTGGCGGGCGACGTGGACGGTAATCAAGCTCAGCACCCTGACCTGGGTCCTGAGCATCGCCCTGGGCTTTCTGCTGGCGCTGGCCAAACAATCCAAACATGGGCTGCTCAGCGTTCCGGCCCGTGGCTATATCTGGTTGTTCCGCAGCCTGCCGCTGCTGGTGCTGCTGATCTTTATCTACAACCTGCCCCAGGCGCTGCCCGGCACCTCGGCCGTGCTGGCCGACCCGTTCTGGTCCGGCCTGCTGGCGTTGGTGATCTGCGAGACGGCGTACGTGGCCGAAATCCACCGTGGTGGTTTGCTCTCGATTCCCAAAGGCCAGGGGGAAGCGGCGCGGGCGTTGGGCTTGAGGTTCTTTGGCACCCAGTGGCGCGTGGTGATTCCCCAGGCGTTGCGTGTGGCCCTGCCGTCGCTGGCCAACGAGTACATCTCCATCGTCAAGCTCACCTCGCTGGTGTCGGTGATCTCGCTGACCGAGATTTTGATGGTCGGCCAACGCCTGTATTCGCAGAACTTCCTGGTGATCGAAACCATGGCGGCGGTGGCGTTTTTCTACGTGTTTATCGTCACCGTGTTCGACTTTCTGCTCAAACGCCTGGAGCGCTTTCTCGACGTCAACCAACGCAATGTGTCCCGCGTACCGGATGCCGCAGTGCTGGCCCTGGCCACCCAACAACGCACGGCGCCGGCGCGCCCGGCCAACACCGGCGTCGCCGCGCTGCAAGCTGCCCGGTTGCATAAGGCTTACAACGACATTGAAGTGCTGGGCTCGGTCAACCTGCAGGTGCAGCCGGGTGAAGTGGTGTCGGTGATCGGGCCGTCCGGGTCGGGTAAAACCACGTTGATCCGCCTGCTCAACGGCCTGGAGCAACTGGACAACGGCGAGATTCATATCAACGGTCTGCCGTTCATTCATTTGCATAAGGTCGGCGCGCAGAAACCTCAATTTATTGAGCACGCCGAGCACCGCCTGAACATCGGCATGGTGTTCCAGAGCTTCAACCTGTTCCCGCACTTGAGCGTGCTCGACAACCTGCTGATGGCGCCGAAATACCATCGCCTGGGGCGCACCGATGAGCTCAAGCAACAGGCTTACGCGCTGCTGCACAAGGTTGGGATGCTCGACCACGCCTGGAAGTACCCGCACCAGCTGTCCGGCGGCCAGCAGCAACGTGTGGCCATCGCCCGCGCCTTGATGATGCGCCCGCAGATCATGCTGTTCGACGAGCCCACCTCGGCGCTCGACCCCGAGAAAGTCAACGAAGTGCTGCAGGTCATCGAAGCCCTGGCCGGGGAGGGCATCACCATGGTGATTGTTACCCACGAGATGAACTTCGCCTTCAAGGTCTCCGACCGCATCGTGTTCATGGAAAAGGGCCGCGTGGTTTGCGACGACACGCCCCAGGCCCTGCGCAGCGGCCACAACCCACGCGTGGAGGCGTTCCTCAAGGACGTCTCGCTGGCGTGATCTCTTCAATGTTCAGGACTCACTAAAAATGATCGAGCAAGCTCAAATCGAACAATTCCAGCGCGACGGCTTCCTGGTGGTGGAGGGCGTGTTGTCGCTGGACGAAGTGGCCGCGTTGCAACATGACTTCGACCAGTGGGTGGAGGAGAGCCGCAGCCACGACCAGGGCTGGGGTGCCACCGTGGATGGCCGCGCGCGTTTCGACCTGGAAGGCGACCACCGCGCCGATCACCCGTCGTTGCGGCGGGTGAGTTCGCCCACCGAGATTTCCCCGGCGTATGAGCGCGTGGCACTGCACTCGCGGATGGCGGCGATTTCCGCGCAGTTGGTGGGCGCTGGCGGCGCGCGTTTTCATCACAGCAAGATCAACTCGAAACTGCCGCACACCGCGACGCAGGTGAAGTGGCACCAGGACTTTCTGTTCACGCCGCACAGCAACGACGACATCGTCACTGCCTTGCTGATGGTCAGCGAAGTGACCCCGCAAAACGGCCCACTGAATGTGATCCCCGGCAGCCACAAAGGCCCGTTGTGGTCGCACTGGCAGGACCAGCGTTTTACCGGTTCGGTGGACGATGCCGTGGTTCAAGAACATTGCCGGCAACCGGTCGCCTGCTACGGCCCGGCCGGCTCCGTGTGCTTTATGCACACGCGCCTTTTACATGCTTCCAGCCCTAACGAGACCGAACTGCCGCGCACCCTGTTCATCAGCGTCTACGCCGCTGAAGACGCGCTGCCATTCGGCGAAAACCCGCTGCCCAGTGCACACGCCGGCCTGCTGGTAGCCGGTGAAGAAAGTGGCTTGGTGCGTTCCACCGACAACCACCTGCGCTTGCCGCAGAAACCCCGTGGCGCCTCGTTCTTTGTGCAACAGGCCGGCCAAGACTCCGCGACTGCCTAACCCCCCTAAAACCCTTGCAGGTAATGACCATGACAGCGTCTCAAAAAAGTCTTCGACCTCTTGCCGTGTGCCTGTTGGGCGCCGCGGTTGCACTGACCTCGTTGGCGGCTTCGGCGTTCCAGCAGGAAGGCAAGATCATCGCCGGTTCCGACGTGACCTTCTTCCCGTACGAGTACATGGATAACAACACGCCGGCAGGTTTTGATATCGAATTCATGGACGGCCTGGGCAAGGTCATGGGGCGCAAGGTCGAAACCCTCGACACGCGCTTCCCCAACCTGATCACCGGCCTGCAGGCCGGGCGGTTCGATGTGACGAACTCGTCGATGTACATCACGGCGGAGCGGGTCAAAGTCATCGACATGATCCCTTACCTGAAAAGCGGCGAGTCGATCCTGACCCTCAAGGACAGTGCGTTCCAACCCAAGAAACCGGAAGAGTTCTGCGGCCACAAGATCGGCTCCATGGGCGCCACGTCCTGGCTGGCACAGATGCACAAACTGTCGGATGAGTACTGCGTGGCCAAAGGCTTGAAACCGATTGCGATCAGTGAATACAGCACCGACCCGCAAACCACCCAGGCCTTGCTGGCCCACGCCGTTGAAGCGCAGATCACCGATGCCGCCGTGGCGCGGGGTGTGGTCGACAAGCTCGGCAGCCGCGTGGTGATTTCGTCCGACACGCTGATCTACCCGGTCCTCAACGGCTTCGGCGTGAAAAAGGGCAACGACGAGGTGAAAAAAGCCCTGCTCGACGGGTTGGACAAGTACCGCGCGACCCCGGAATACGCGGCCTTGCTCAAGAAGTACAACTTTGAAGCGCCGACCGATGCCGACATCGCCGCGCTGATGCCCAAGTAAGCCTATTGCGCGACCGCAGCCCTGCGGTCGCGCCTTGCGGAGACAGATTCATGGCGTTATCCCTTGAAGAACAGGCGCGCATCGACCTGGCGGCAACCTTTCGCATCATTGCCCACTTGGGCATGCACGAGGCGGTGGCCAACCATTTCAGCGCGGCGGTATCGGCCGACGGCAAACAGTTTTTGCTTAACCCGAAGTGGAAGCATTTTTCGCGCATTCGCGCCAGCGACCTGTTGCTGTTGAACGCCGACGACCCGGCCTGCGCCGACCATCCGCATGTGGACGCCACCGCCTGGTCGATCCACGGGCAGATCCACCGACTGCTGCCGCAAACCCGCGCCGTGCTGCACCTGCACCCGGTTTACACCACGGCGGTGGCGTGCCTGGCCACACCGCACATTCCGGCGATTGACCAGAACACCGCGCGCTATTTCAACCGCGTGGCCGTGGACGAACTGTACGGCGGCATGGCTGACACCGAAGCCGAAGGCGCGCGCCTGGCCGCGCTGCTCGACGGCAAGAGCCGCCTGCTGATGGGCAACCATGGCGTGATGGTCACGGCCGCGTCCATTGGTGAGGCCTTTGACGATATCTGGACCCTGGAGCGTGCCTGCCAGATCCTGGTGACGGCGTGGTCCACCGGGCAGCCGCTGCGGGTGTTGTCGGATGAGGTGGCGGAGAAAACCGCACGCGGCTGGGAAGGTATCGCGGACTTTTCGCAGCAGCACTTTGAAGAAATGAAGCAGTTGATGATCGACGCCGACCCTTCGGTACTCGACTGAGGGCTTTTTATGACGTTTTCCGTTGTCGCTCGCTGCGCCGAGACCGGCCAGCTGGGCATTGCGATCAGCTCTTCAAGCATTGCCGTCGGTGCGCGCTGCCCGTGGCTGCGCCCCGGTGTGGGCGCGGTGGCGTCGCAGAACATCACCTTGCCGAGTTTGGGGCCGCACATCCTGGACAGCTTAGGGCAGGGCTTGGCGCCGAATGAGGCGCTGGAAACGGTGCTGGCCGGGCAGGATCACAGCCAGTACCGCCAGGTGACGGTGATCGATAACCAAGGCCGCACGGCGCATTTCAGCGGCGCGCAGACCCTTGGCCTTCATGCGGCGCTGAGTGGTGAGCAATGCGTGGCGGCGGGGAATATGCTCGCCCATCCCGGCGTGATCGCGGCCATGGTGCAGGCGTTTGAAAATGCCTCCGGGCACCTGGCCGACCGATTGCTTGCCGCGATGCAGGCGGGCCAGGCTAAAGGCGGTGAAGCCGGCCCGGTGCATTCGGCTGCCCTCGTGGTGGTCGATGACCTGCTGTGGCCCATCGTCAATTTGCGCGTGGACTGGGCCGATGACGACCCGATCGGCGCCCTCGACCAATTGTGGCAGGCCTATCGCAGCCAACTGCAGGACTACATTGACCGCGCCATCAACCCTCAACATGCACCGGGCTATGCGGTACCGGGAGATGACCGATGAGCAACAGCCGCGACCTGCTGGCGCAACTGGTGCGTTTCGACACCACCAGCCGCGAATCCAACCTGGCCTTGATCGACTTCGTGCGCACGTATTTGCAAGGCCACGGCGTGGCCTGCGAGTTGGTGTTCAACGCGCAAAAAAGCAAGGCCAACCTGCTGGCAACCCTTGGCCCGGCCGGCGTGCCGGGGATTGTGCTGTCCGGGCACACCGATGTGGTGCCGGTGGACGGTCAGCGCTGGACGGTGGCGCCGTTTGACCTGACAGAAAAGGACGGCAAGTTGTACGGGCGTGGCACGGCGGACATGAAGGGCTACATCGCCTGTGTGTTGGCCTGCGTGCCGGCACTGGTGCAGGCGCCGCTGCGCATGCCGGTGCATATCGCGCTGTCCTATGACGAGGAGATCGGCTGCCTGGGTGTGCGCTCGTTGATCGAAAGGTTTCACGCGCAACCGGTCAAGCCGCTGCTGTGCGTGATTGGCGAGCCCACCGAGCTCAAGCCGGTGCTGGGCCACAAGGGCAAGCTGGGCATGCGCTGCCAAATTCACGGCGCGGCGTGCCATTCGGCCTATGCGCCGTCGGGCGTAAACGCTATCGAATACGCTGCGCGGTTGATCAGTGAGCTGGTGCGGCTCGGTGAAACGCTCACGGCTGAGCAGCACCTTGATGCGCGATTTGACCCGCCATTTTCCACCGTACAAACCGGCGTGATAAGCGGCGGGAAGGCCTTGAACATCGTGCCGCAGGATTGCAGTTTTGACTTTGAAGTGCGCGCGTTGCCGAATCAGAACCCCTGGCAGGTTGCGGACCAGTTACGCCGCTACGCCGAACACACGCTGCTGCCGGCAATGCAGGCAGTGAGCGCGCAGTGTGCGATCAGCTTCAGCGAGTTATCCAGCTACCCGGGCCTGGCGACGTCGCTGCAGAGCCAGGCGGCTGAGTGGATTGCGCAATTTTGCGGCTCGCGCGACTACGGCACTGTGGCTTTCGGGACTGAGGGCGGGCTGTTTGACCAGGCAGGGATTCCCACCGTGGTCTGCGGACCGGGGAGCATGGAGCAGGGCCACAAGCCCGACGAGTTCATCAGCCTGGAACAATTGGCGGCGTGTGACCGGATGTTAGAGCGGGTGGTGGCGTTTGTGAGCCAGTAAGGCCACCCCCTATCCAATGTGGGAGCGGGCTTGCCCGCGATGCAGGCGCCCCGGTCTTGCAGTTAAACCGAGGTGATGCCTTCGCAGGCAAGCCAGCTCCCACGCAAGCCCGCTCCCACATTTGCTCTGTGTTGTTTGCTCAGGCGTTAGCCACACCCACCCGCCACTGCGCCGGCGGCAGCGCACCGTTCACCAGGTAGTTGCCCACAATGCGCGACTTGTAGACCCGCGGATTATGATTGGCCAACGTGCGCGCATTGCGCCACAGCCGGTCCAGCGCTTTGTTGCTGGCCGTGGCACTGGCGCCCAGCGCGTCAAACAGTGCGGTGGTTGCCGCGAGTGTCGCGTCCACCACCGGGTTGACTGCCAGGCACACTTCCAGCTCCGCCAATGCCACGTGCGGGTCATCGTCGTGCAGCGCCTGCTTGTGGGCGATCACAGACTGCGCCGTCTGCTCCAGGCGCTGCGCCGCTTGCTGGGTGATGGCGTGCGCGGCGTAGGCCTGGCTGGCAACTTCGCCGATGACTTGCAGCAACTGCACGTCTTGCGCTGCGGTGTCGGCGTTGCCGGTGGTGAAGGTTCTGGCGCGCTGGCTGAGTTCTTGCGCACCGCTCAGCGCCGCGCGGCGAGCAATGCCGGCGAGGGTGCTGAGGTGGTAGATCTGGTAGAACGACTGGCCGTAGCCGAAGCGTTGATGGGTAGGGCGCAGGTCGTCCTCCACCGGGGCATTGTCGAAAATACAGGTGCCGCTGGCGGTGAGGCGTTGGCCGAAGCCATTCCAGTCATCGACGATGTGCACGCCAGGGGCCTTGAGGTCGACGACGACCGAATACACCGTGCCATCCTCACCCGTGGCGACGGTGTTGATCAGGTCGCTGTAGAGCGCGCCGGTGGTGTAGAACTTTCTGCCGCTGATGCGCAGGGTGCCGTCGGCATCGCGGTGCAGACGGGTTTCGAAGTCGCCGCGGGTCTGGTTGCCGACCTCGGTGCTGCCGGGAGAGAGCAGCGCGCCCTGGCCGAGCCGGTCCAGCCATTTGGCGCGCCAGTCGAGGTCTTTGGCACAGAGGACGTCCTCGCAAAAACCAAAATGCCCGCGCAGGGCCTGGGTGATGTTGGAGTCGGCGGCGGACAGTTCGGTGAGCAGCGCAAGCAGTTCGGCAAAGGTCGCGCCCTGGCCACCGTGGCTCACAGGCAAGCGCCAGCGGGGCAGTCCCAGTTCGTTGAGCTGGCGGATAACAAGTGCCAGGCTGGCGCGTGTCTGATCTGCCTCTGCGGCTTGCGCAAGGATCTGCGCAAAGAGCGGGCGAAAGGGAGCAGCCAGTTGTTCGTAACGGGAGGAGGGCGCAGCGCCCCAGATATTCAACGCGCAAATCGACATGCAATGGACCTTGCAGAAAGTGGCTCAGGTGCTGGGGTCCAGTGGTCTGGTGCCGCCACCCTAACCCACGGTTCGCAAAGTTTTTAATACGAAAAATAGCTATGGAGCTGCGCGGCGGTTCTATCGATAGTGCGCAACAGTATTAAACCCCGTGCTTTTATTGCGTTAGCTTCTACGGGCGCCGTTCTTGGCGACCTTCCAAACCCTTTTCTCATCACCAGACTGCACGCCCACAGATGGTTGAGTCAGCCCTCACGTGTGTGGAGTGCATTCATGATCAATCGTCGACACTTGCTTGCCCTGCTCGGCTTGGCCGCGCTTACGCTGCACGGTCCTTCGGTCGAGGCGGCAGAGCCGCTGACGCTCACCGTGGGCGATCAGTTTTTCTCCAATCGCATTGTTCTGGAGCTGTCAGGCGAGTTGAAGGACTTGCCCTACAAAATCGACTTCAAGCGCTTTAATACTGGCTCCCCAGTGGCTTCGGCGGTCGCCAGCGGCGCGCTGGACGTGGGCATTGTCGGTGACACGCCGGTGATCAGCCTGGCGGCCAATGGCGCGCCGGTGAAAGTGGTCGCCAGCACCCAGACCAGCCTTGACGGCGTCGGCATCGTAGCGCGCAAAGGCATCCAGTCGGTGGCCGATCTGAAAGGCAAAACCATCGCGATCTGGAACGGTTCGTGGAGCCAGCAACTGGCCTACAAAGCCCTCGACGAAGCCGGCGTGCCGCGCAACAGCGTGACCTTCAAATACCTGCTGCCGGCCGAGGCCAGCCTGGCGCTGACACAGGGCGACATCGATGCGTTCGGCACCTGGGAACCCTACGTGTCGCTGCAGGAGAAAGAGGGCAGCCGCCTGATCCGCAACGCCAAGGGCTTGATGAGCGCGCCGACCTACATCGTTGCGTATGAGCCGGCGCTGGCGCAGAAAGGCGCGATCATCAAAGACTTTGTCGCGCGCCTTACCCGCGCACGGGTGTGGAGCAACAGCCATATCGATGAGTACGCCGAGGCGTGGTCGAAGGCCAACCAGTCGGCGCCGGAGATTGCCAAAGTGTGGTTCAAGCGTGATGCGATCAAGGTACTGCCGATCTCGCCGACGATTGTCAGCGAAGCCCAGGCCACGGCGGATTTCCTGGTGGATGCACAGATGCTGAAGCAGCGGTATGACGTGACGCCACTGTTTGATCGGGCACTTTAAACGTAACGGGAATAAGCGCTAATGGTATCGACAAGCTGATTATGCCTGGGCTGGGCTAGGTTTTTTATTCCGGTGCGCACCGGGACAAAAAATTAACTAGCATCAGCGAGGAGTAGCCAGTAGGCTACATGTGAATCTGTGACCAACTTGATCGGCAGGACGCCGCAGTTCGATACATGGCTCGACGGCATGAAGGATGTCTGGGGAAGAACGGCTGTTCTGACGCGCCTGGACCGCGCCGAAGAACACAATTTTGGCGATTGCGAGCCAGTCGGTGAAGGCCTGAGCGAAATGCGTGTTTTCGTCGGGCCGGGCTACAGAATTTACTTTGTACGGACGGGCATTACCGCTTACCTGATGTTATGGGGCAGCGATAAAACCGACCAGAAGCGGGGAATCACACGGGCAAAAGAGATCCTCGATGCCCTCAGAGGTTAATGAAATGAGCGAATCGAAATTCAAACCCGAGGACATGCCGATCCTCGATCTTGATACGTCCGGCACCCGTGTTTATGAGGCTTCGCGCTTTCTCGACAGCCCGGAAGTTATCAGTGCCTATCTCGCGCAAAGCATGAAGGCGCAAGATCCGCAAATATTCATGAAGGCGCTTGCCGAGGTTGCCAAAGCCCAAGGCGTAAACAAGGTGGCTGAGGCGGCAGGGGTCAACCGGGAGAGTCTGTACAAAACCCTCAAAGGCGGCTCGAAGACTCGCTATGAGACGATCCAGAAGCTGATGCTGGCGTTAGGCGTTGAGCTCACTGTGCAACCGATTGCTGTCAATCAGGCGACAAGGGCTAAGCCGGTGGCAGCCGGTAAGCCCTGATATCGAATCACGACGATCAAATGTGGGAGCGGTCGAGCTTTCGTAGCCTCGCTGAAGCTCGACCGCTCCCACCTCGATCGCCGTTGTCCTTAAGTCTTAACGCACCAGGCAAGGCTGCTTGTTATTAAAGCGCCAGCCCGGAATCAAGAACTGCATCGCCACACTGTCATCCCGCGCTCCAAGGCCCATGCCTTTGTACAGCTCATGGGCCTTGGCCACTGCATCCATGTCGATCTCCACGCCCAGGCCAGGCTGGGTGGGCACTTTTACGTAGCCGCCTTCGATTTTCAGTGGCGCCTTAGTCAGGTGCTGGCCGTCCTGCCAGATCCAGTGGGTGTCGATGGCGGTGATGTCTCCCGGTGCGGCGGCGGCCACCTGGGTAAACATCGCCAGGGAAATATCGAAGTGGTTGTTGGAATGCGAACCCCAGGTCAGGCCCCATTCATTGCACATCTGCGCCACACGCACCGAGCCTTGCATCGTCCAGAAGTGTGGGTCGGCCAGCGGAATGTCGACCGATTGCAGCTGGATCGCGTGGCCCATTTCGCGCCAGTCGGTGGCGATCATGTTGGTCGCGGTTTTAAGCCCGGTGGCACGGCGGAATTCAGCCATGACTTCGCGACCCGAGTAGCCGTTTTCTGCACCGCAGGGGTCCTCGGCGTAGGCGAGCACGTGGTGTTGGTCACGGCACAGGCGGATGGCTTCTTTGAGTGACCACGCACCGTTGGGGTCAAGGGTGATGCGTGCATCTGGAAAGCGTTCGGCCAGGGCAGTGACGGCTTCGATTTCTTCATCGCCACTCAGCACGCCGCCTTTGAGCTTGAAGTCATTGAAACCGTATTTGGCCTTGGCGGCTTCGGCCAGGCGCACCACGGCCTCGGCGGTCATGGCTTGCTCATGACGCAGGCGCAACCAATCATCATCGGCGTCGGCCTCGTTGCGGTAGGCCAGAGAGGTGGCCGTGCGGTCGCCGACATAAAACAGGTAGCCGAGCATTTTTACCGCATCACGTTGCTGCCCTTCACCCAGCAGCGCCGCCACCGGCACTTCCAGGAACTGACCCAACAGGTCGAGCAGCGCAGCTTCCATGGCGGTGACGGCGTGAATGGTGATGCGCAGGTCAAAGGTCTGCAGGCCGCGACCGGCGGCGTCGCGAGCGGCAAAGGTGCTGCGCATCTGGTTAAGGACGCGTTGGTATTGGCCAATCGGCTGGCCGACCACCAGGCTGCGCGCATCTTCAAGGGTTTCACGGATGCGCTCGCCACCGGGCACCTCGCCCACGCCCGTGTTGCCGGCGCTGTCCTTGAGAATCACGATATTGCGGGTAAAAAATGGCCCGTGGGCGCCGCTCAGATTGAGCAGCATGCTGTCGTGGCCTGCCACCGGGATGACTTGCAAATGGGTGACTACAGGAGTGTTCATGGCAATGTCCTAAGTAAGCTCAAAGAGGTTTGCTGATGGCGGCGCCCGTTGGCACAGCGCTGGCAGAGGTCAATACGGCCGAGGGTGACGTCTTGGCAAAAAACACCAGGATCGCGGCAAGCACCGAGGTGCCGGCCAGGCCGTAGAGGCCGCCCTGGATCGAGCCGGTGGTTTGTTCCAGGAAGCCAAACGTGGTCGGGGCCACGAAACCGCCCAGGTTGCCGATGGAGTTGATCAACGCGATCACGGCCGCGGCGATGCGCACATCCAGATAACCCTGGGGAATGGGCCAGAACAGCGACGAGGCGGACTTGAACCCGATTGCCGCGAAGCAGATCGCCACGAAGGCGAAGATGGGCCCGCCGGTGGTGGACATGAACATGCCCGCAGCGGCAATCAACAGCGCGGCGGCGACCCAGGCTTGCTGGAACTTGAACTTGCCCGACAGCGAGGCGAAGGCGTACATGGCGATGATCGAGATCAGCCATGGGATCGAGTTGAAGAACCCGACCTGTATGTCGCTCAGGTCACCCATTTTTTTGATGATGCTCGGCAGCCAGAAGGTCGCCGCGTAGATCGTCAGCTGGATGCAGAAGTACAGGGCGCAGAACAGCAGGATCTGGCGGTCCTTGAGCAGTTTGCCAATGGTCGGTTTGACCGTGGTCAGTGCTTCTCGCTCACGTTGTTCCTGGTCGATGGCGCCGACCAGTGTGTCCTGCTCTTCGCGGGTCAGCCATTTGGCGTCGTGGGGTTTGGAGTCCAGCCAGAACCACACGAAGAACCCCAGCGCCACCGAGGCCAGGCCTTCAATGGCGAACATCCATTGCCAACCGTGAAAGCCAAAGCCTTCGATTTGCAACAGTGCGCCCGACAACGGGCCGGAAATCAGCGAGGCGACCGCTGAACCGCTGAGGAA
The DNA here is from genome assembly GCF_963878885.1 of Pseudomonas sp. R9.37. Lineage (NCBI taxonomy): Bacteria > Pseudomonadati > Pseudomonadota > Gammaproteobacteria > Pseudomonadales > Pseudomonadaceae > Pseudomonas > Pseudomonas sp. R9.37. The sequence goes on from NZ_CAWNZA010000022.1 coordinate 657,139, forward strand.
GATTGCGATGGCTTTGCCGCGCTCCACACCCGGCAACCAACGAGTGAAGTAGTAGATCACCCCAGGGAAAAACCCGGCTTCGGCCACGCCCAGCAGAAAGCGCAGGATGTAGAACTGTGTTTCGTTCTGGATGAACGCCATCAGCGTGGCAACGATGCCCCAGGTGAACATGATGCGCGTCAGCCAGATCCGCGCACCGACCTTTTGCAGCAGCATGTTGGAGGGCACTTCAAACAGCGCATAGCCAATAAAGAACAACCCGGCGCCCAGGCCATAGGCGGCCGCGCCGATGCCCAGGTCATGCTCCATGTGCGTGCGCACGAAGCCGATATTGACCCGGTCGATGTAGTTGAGGATGAACATGATCACGAACAGTGGGAGCACATGGCCCTTCACTTTGCTCACGGCGCGCGTGAGTACTGAGTCGCTGGGTGAAGCGGCAGATGCATGGTTTGAATTGGTCACAATTCAAAACTCCCCTGATTTATTTTTATGCGGGTTTGCGGGTTTTGTTGATAGACATCATACAAGTTACTTTCTTTTTTTCGCAATGCGGCGTGGGGTGTATTTGTTCTTATAAGCGAGAGAATTTAATAGGTGTTTTGGTTATTTGCTCAGCGTTTATTGGGTTGTTGCGCCGTTTAGGGTGTGTCGAGACGGTGTGAGCGCCACCCGCCAAGCGACACCGACGCCCTTTGGGCTAAGGGATAGCGAGTTTAGTTGTCATACAAGTTAGGCATTTTTTGAATCAACTCAACGTTGCCGCCAAGCGGGGTGTTAAGCTCCGTCCAGCCCAACCGTGGACCCTAGCGATGCCCATTGAAAACGCAACCCTGGTCCGTAGACGTTCCAATAACCTGGCCCAGGGCGTGGTTGATGCGCTGACCCAGCGCATCCTGCTCGGCCAGCTCAAGCCCGGTGAAAAACTGCCGTCCGAATCCACCATCGTGCTTGAGCATGGGGTGAGTCGCACGGTGGTGCGCGAAGCGATTTCCAAGTTGCAGGCGTCAGGCCTGGTAGAGACTCGCCACGGCATCGGCACCTTTGTACTGGAGCAACCTGCGCAACAGGGCTTGCGACTGCATGTGGACACCGTCGCCAGCGTGCGCAATATGCTCGAGCTGCGCCTGGGCCTGGAGGTACAAGCGGTGGCGCTGGCCGCTGTGCGCAGAAGTGACGAGCAACTCGTGCGCATGCGCGAAGCGCTGGATGATTACCAGGCTTCGCTGGCGAACAACGACAGTTGCGTGGAGGAGGACAAGCGCTTTCACCAACTGATCGCCGAGGCCACCGGCAACACCTTCTTTACTGAAATCATGCTGCACCTGGGCAATGCGATGATCCCGCGCACGCAGGTCAAGGGCGCCGAGCGCGGCGGCGCCGATTTTGCCAAGCTCGGTCAGTTGGCAAACCTGGAGCACGAAGCGATCTTCAATGCCATCAAGCGCCAGGACCCGGACGCCGCGCGCGCGGCCATGGTGCTGCACCTGACCAACAGCCGGGATCGGTTTTCGGGTGTGTAATGTTGTGCTGATAAGGAACAACCGTTGAACGAACACACATTGTCCATGCGCCTGGAGCGCGTGGCGGCAAACGTGCCGGCGGGTGCGCGCCTGGCCGATATCGGCTCGGACCACGGCTACCTGCCGGTAGCCTTGATGCGTCGCGGCGCGATCGCAGCGGCGGTGGCGGGTGAGGTGGCGGCCACGCCCTTTCACGCGGCCGAACGCACGGTACGCGACAACGCTCTGGAGCAGCACATCAGCGTGCGGCTGGCTGATGGCTTGGCGGCCATTGAACCGGCGGACGCAATCACCGCGATCAGCCTGTGCGGCATGGGCGGCGAAACCATCCGCGACATCCTCGACAGCGGCAGGGCGCACTTGAGCGGTCAGGAACGCCTGATCCTGCAACCCAATGGCGGCGAACAACCCTTGCGCCAATGGCTGATGGACAACGGCTACCGGATCGTGCGCGAGGAGCTGTTGCAGGAGAACCGGTTTTACTACGAAATCATCGTCGCCGAACGCGCTGAGCCGCTGGTCTACACGGCGCAACAACTGTACTTCGGTCCGCTGCAGATGCAGGCGCGCAGCCCGCAGTTCCTGGGCAAGTGGCAACGCATGTTGCGTCAGAAACACAAGACCCTGGCCAGCTTCGAGCAGGCCCGGCAGGCGGTGCCCCAGCACAAGGTGCAGGAGATTGAACAGCAGGCGCGCTGGATCACCCAGCTGCTGGCTTGAACTGGCAACAGTGAACAGGGTCACACATCCCAGACCGGCGCTTTACCCGGTCTCTTGCGCCGCCCATGATGGACGGCTCGCACCCATGGAGGACGCTGCGTATGTTTGGCTCCCTGCTCGACAAACTTTTCAATCGCCCGCTGACTGAAGACGCGTTCGCCGAGAAAGTCATCAAGGCGGCTCGCGAAGCGGGTTTCAGCGAACCTCTTGAGTACGTGCCCAAAGAGTTCCGCCTCAAGCATGGCGACGGTAGCTACTTCAACCTGCATAACGCATTCAATGACTATCAGAGCGCCGAAAAAGCGCACAAATCTGACGTATTGAAAGGGTATGTATCGACCCTGCTCGGCTACAAAAAGCCAGCCCCGCCAACCTTCGAAGGCGTCAGGCCGCTGTTGCGGCCGGTGATTCGTAACCTGGCGATGCTCGAAGAAGTGCGCCTTCATCACGTCCGCAACAAGGGCTGGGATGCGCCGTACACCGCCGTCCACCAGGCGCTGGGCACCGACTGCGTGACCCTGCTGGCGGTGGACTACCCCGAGACTACGTCCACCCTGACCGAGGGGCCTGATCCACAGTGGGGCGTGAGCCTGGACGAGGCATTGGCGGTGGCGGTGAGCAATCTGCGTGAAGCGACCCAGGACGCGTTTGACGAAATCGTGCCCGGCCTCTACCTCGGCCGCTGGAATGACGGCTATGACACCAGCCGCGTGCTGCTGCCGGATGTCCTGCAGCGTGCGGCCATCAAGGGCCGCCCCGTGTTCATGATCCCGACCCGCGACATCCTGATGGTGACCGGTGACAAGGATGAAGCGGGCATTCGGCACATGGTCGAGATCAGCTTCAAGGCCATGGAAAGCGGGCGCGCGGTGTCCAGCCAGGTCTACACCTATGACGATCAACGGATCGTGCCTTTCATCAGCCAGGATGAAGCGCTCAAGGCGCGCATGGCGAGCCTCGAACACATGCTGCTGCAGGGCAACTACCACACGCAGAAAGAGCAGCTCGACATCCTTCACGATGAGCAGAAGATCGACGTGTTTGTCGCGACCTACACGTTGTTCGAGTTAAAGGACAGTCACGGCAAGACCTTCTCGCTCTGTAGCTGGACGGAAACCGTCGACACCTTGCTGCCCAAGACCGACCGCGTGGCGCTGGTGCAGATCCAGCCCGATGGCACCGCCCAGACCCAAGTGGTCGAATGGGCTGAGCTTGAGGCCAAGTTGGGCGACCTGCTGGCGCCGGCGAGCCTGTACCCGGCGCGCTATCGCACGCTGGGTTTTCCAACGCCTGAGCAATTGAGTCAGTTGACGCCGCTGGTTTAACGCCGGCTTGTCACGCGTCGCCCACCTGTGCAAGGATCGCCCATGACCGAATTTTCGCAAAGCAACCGCCATCACCCCCACGGAGCTTGCCCAAGGTGCCGCGGTTGCTTGCGCTCACTGATTGACCAGAACCTCTGATCACTCGATGAACCACCACCCAAGGCGCCGATGGCGCCTTTTTTATTGCTTGTAAAAAGGGAGATTCAACAGATGACAATGCTACGGGGTACCCGAATAGTGACGGGCAAAGAAGCCGCGACAATGCGTGAGATCGAGGCGCGTTTTCGGAGCTATCTTCATCGACGCGGGCGCTGAAGAAGTCATCGTGCCGGCCCTGTGGGGCCAGGACACGTTTATCGAAAAAGCCGGCGGCAGTGAAATCATCGGGCAGATGTGGGCCTTCGATGACAAGGCCGGACGTCAGTGTTGCCTGATCCCGGAAGCCACCGCGCTGTTCCAGGAGCGCAACACGCAATTGCTTGGCGCGCGCGCGGAGGCGATGTTTTTCTACGTGGCGCGGTGTTACCGGTATGAGCGGCCGCAAGCTGGGCGCTACCGGGAGTTCACTCAGTTGGGGCTGGAAATTCTCAGCCCTGAGCCCGCGCTGGCGTTGCAGCGCAGCCAAGCGCTGTGCACCGGTTTTCTCGACACGCTGGACCTTGACTATGAGCTTAATCTGGCCGTCAAACGCGGGTTGAGTTACTACCTGCAAGGCAATGGCTTCGAGGTGCGTTGCCCCGCGTTGGGTGCTCAGCAACAAGTGGTGGGCGGCGGTGCATACCGCGAAGGCGCCGGGTTCGGCATCGGGCTTGAGCGTCTGGTGCTTGCGTTGGCGTGATGTGCAAGGACGCCTCCACCCGGAGGCGTCTCCTATCCGGCCGCCGGATATGCTCCAATAGCCGCCACCCTTTGCTCACCCCGGGAACCCCGCCATGGCCGACACCACCGATCAAGCCTTCTACGACCGTGCAGACGCACACATCGAACTGTCGAACGAACAACTCAAAACCTGTGAAAACCTCGGCGAGGTCAGCGCCTCGATGATGTTCGGCACCACGCGCTTCAACGCCTGGGCCAGTGCACGCAATTTCAAGTCCGGCGCCGAAATGGCCGATGCGCGGGAAGCGATGCTGAAGTATTTCTGTGACCAGTACCGGATGATGCTTGAGGACAATCTGGATGATCACATCAATAATTTCAGTCAGTACATGTTGGTCAAATAGCTCGTCGGCACCGATTCCACTTGCTCTTGTACGTTGAGTTGCCCTTTCTTCAGCAGCCGATGGATATCCATGGCTGTTTCAGATGCCCTTGCACGCCAGGTCGGGCAGGTCAGTGCCCAGAGCCCTCCAGGGCAAGCCAGCCTCCCTGGAAAGCCGGGTTACCGTTCCACTCTGCACACTGAGTGCTTTTGCCCCATTTTCGCGCATGCCACAGCGCCGTCACCTCGCCAAGCCGCCTATTTCGCGACCCGCCACCAACGGCCCGTATCTTGCTAGTACCTTCCCAATCAATGACATGGCATTTTGCTTCTAGTCATATCCAGGTTGTTTGGGGGAGTGGGTCGGCCATGCACAGTCTTTTATCACCGGGTATCCGCCTGCTTGGCCGTTTCGGTTTTGCGCGCAAGTTCCAGATCCTGTTTTTCCTGTTCATGCTGCCCCTGGCCGGAAGCCTGTGGCTGATCGGCCAGGACTATCGCGACAAATTAGCGGTGATTTCCAGCGAGCAGTCCGGCGTGCGCCAACTGCTGGCCCTGGACACCCTGGATGGGCAGTTGACCGCACAACGCAACCTGGCTGCCCGCTGGAAAGCGCTGGATATTCTGCACACCCCAACCCCCGCCGCGCAGGCGGCGATGGACAACGTCGATGCCGGCAACCCGGCCATTGTGCAAAGCCTGCAAGCCTTGGGCGATGCGCTCAAGACCCACAACGCCAGCGCCGACACCCTGGCCCGTTTTGAGGCGTTGCAGGCGACGGTCAAGGGCATGGATACCCAATCGCTGCGCACCGTGGGCTGGTGGCCGGACGGCTATGACCGCTTCACCGCCGCCCTGACTGCGATGCAAACCTTGCGCGAGCAGATCACCCTGGACGCCGGCCTGATCCTCGACCCGTGGCTGGAAACCTACTTGCTGATGCAGATTTCCACCCAGCACACGCCGGACCTGATCGAGCGTATCGGCCGCACCGCGAGCGTCGGCCAGTCCTCGATTGCCTCCGGGCAATTCACCTTGCAAAGCCGCTTGCAGATGCGCGACCTGCGCGGCCGAATCGGCGATGCACGTGACCAGTTGGTCAAGGCCGCCGCGTCGCTCAAAGCCAAGCAATACGCCGGGATGGAACCGTGGACGGCGCAATACGACACCAGCCTGCAATTGCTCGATAACGAACTCAAAGGCCTGGACGACGGCGTGTTTGGCGGCACCATCAAGCTCGACACCGCAGGCTTTGATCGCAGTGTCGACAGCATCCTCGGCGCGTTGGGCGCACTGCGCAGCCAGTCGCTGCACTCGCTGGATGAACGTTTGAGTTATTACCGTGACCGCTCGCTCAGGGAGTTCATTCCGGTGGTGGCCACGTTCAGCCTGCTGGCGTTGGCGGCGTTGTACCTGTTTATTTGCCTGCAGGCTTCGATTCGTCGCAGTGCCAGTGGCATCACCACGCTCGCCGAGTCCCTGCGTGACGGCAACCTGTGCGTCGAAGTGGCGGTGGAAGGTCGCGATGAACTGGCGGCAATCAGCACCGCGCTCAACGTCGCCGTGGTGCAGCTGCGCACCAGCCTGCTGGGCGTCAACCACGAGACCCAGCAACTGGGCTCGGCGGTGCTCACCCTCAACGCGCAATCGGGCAGCACCCTGACCGAAGTCGAAGACCAGCAACACCAGATCAGCCAGATCGCCGCCGCCGCCACGCAACTGGCGGCCACCTCGATGGGCGTCGCCAAAAGCTGCGAACAGGCTTCCGGCAGCGCCCAGCAAACCCGGCGTATCGCCGAAGACAGCAGCCGCGACAGCCAGCGCACCACGGCGAGTATCCAGCAACTCAACCAGCGCCTGACCGACACGGCGAATGCGCTGGAACAAGTCAGCCAGCAGGGCCAGCAGATTCAGTCGGTGGTCGACACCATTCGCGGCATTGCCGAACAGACCAACCTGCTCGCACTCAACGCCGCCATCGAAGCCGCCCGCGCAGGCGAGCAAGGCCGCGGGTTTGCCGTGGTGGCGGATGAGGTGCGCAGCCTGTCGCAACGCACCCAGGCTTCGACGGCGCAGATCGCCGGCACGGTGGACAGCCTGCGCGCGACGGTGAGCCAGGCGGTCACGCTGATGGGCGCCGCCTGCGACCAGGCGCTGACTGACGCCGAGTCCGTCACCGGCCTGGGCACACGCCTGGGCGAAATTGCCGGCGCGGTGCAAAACGTCACCGACACCCTGGCGCAGATCGCGGCGGCGGTGGAAGAACAGGCGACGACGGCGGATGAAGTCAGCGGCAATATCCAGCAGGTCGATCAGGCCGCAGGGCGCTTGCTCGACGGCGCGCGCGCGGTGAACCAGGCGGCCGACACCTTAAGCAAAGGCAGCCGCGCCCTGAGTGAAAACACCGCGCGCTTTCGCCTGGACTGACCATCCCCCCTGTGGCGAGCGGGCTTGCCCCGCGTCGGGCCGCGAAGCGGCCCCAAACCCAGACAACGAGGACTATCAGAAAAACCCCATCGCTCTAATTGAGCCTGCTGCGCCCCCTCAACGCGGTGCGCTCTGAATGAAAGCACCGCGCGTTAGATGAACCTTCAGCGCCAACAGGGCTCACTTATCAAGACACCCTGTTCCGTTGCCGAAAGGAATCTGCATGCCTTCAACCCCGCCATCACCCGACCTGACCGCCCCCGTGGAACGCGAACTCAGCCTGCGCGCGGTGATTACCGGGGTCGTGCTGGGCATCCTGCTCACGCCCTCGAATGTGTACGCGGGGCTCAAGATCGGCTGGTCGTTCAACATGTCGATCATCGCCTTGCTGGTCGGCTACGCCATCTGGCAGGGCCTGGCCAGGCGCAGCCCCGGGCAACTGCCGTGGACACTGCACGAAAGCAACATCAACCAGACCGTTGCCTCGGCCGCCGCCTCGATTATCTCCGGCGGGCTGGTGGCGCCGATCCCGGCCTACACCTTGCTGACCGGCCACACGCTGGACGCCTTGCCGATGATCGCCTGGGTGTTCTCGGTGAGCTTTCTAGGGATCTGGATTGCCTGGTACCTGCGGCCCTCGCTGCTCAACGACAACGCGCTGAAATTCCCCGAGGGCATGGCCACCCTGGAAACCCTGCTGCACATCTACAACCACGGCCGCGAAGCCGCCACGCGCTTGAAGGTGCTGCTCGGCGCCGCGTTGCTGTCCGGGCTGGTCAAGTGGGTGGATACGTTTATGTGGGCCTTGCCGCGCTGGTCGCCCAGCGCGGCGTTTGAGCGCCTGACGTTTACCGCCGACCCTTCGCTGCTGTTGCTGGGCTTTGGCGGCATCATCGGGATTCGCGTAGGCCTGACTCTGCTGCTTGGCGCCTTGCTCGCCTGGGGCGGGTTGGGGCCGTGGCTGTTGGCGCAAGGCCTGGTCAGCCTGCCGGCAGACAGCAGCGGCCCCCAATTTGCCGCGTTGGTGGAATGGTTGCTGTGGCCCGGCGTGAGCCTGATGGTGTGTTCGACGCTGGCCTCGCTGGCGATCCGTCTGTGGGCCTTGCACACGTCCACCAAAGCCGGCGGCGGCACGCCCTGGGCGGTGCCCAAGGTTGGGCCTGCCGCCGGTTTTGCACTGGCGATTGTGCTGGTGGTGAGCCTGCAGGCGCTGTTGTTCGGCATCAACCTGTGGATGGCCTTGCTGACCATTCCCCTGGCGATTTGCCTGGCCGCCGTGGCGGCGCGCGTGGTGGGTGCCACTGGCATTCCGCCGATTGGCGCCATCGGGCAATTGTCCCAGCTGAGCTTCGGCATCGTTGCGCCGGGGCAAGTGCCGATCAACTTGATGAGTGCCAACACCGCCGGCGGCTCGGCCGGGCAATGCACGGACTTGATGAACGATTTCAAGGTTGGCAAGGCGATTGGCGCCACGCCGCGCAAGCAAGTGATCGCGCAGATTCTGGGGATTTTTGTGGGCAGCATCGTCGGCGTATTTGCCTACCTGGCATTGATCCCCGACCCGCAAAGCATGCTGCTCACCGAAGAGTGGCCGGCACCTGCGGTCGCCACCTGGAAGGCCGTGGCGCAAACCCTGACCCATGGCCTGGATTCATTGTCGGTGAGCATTCGTTGGGCGATTGGCCTGGCGGGTGCGGTTGGCGTGTTGCTGGGCGTTCTCGACAGCACTTTGTCGGCCCGACGCGCCCGGTATCTGCCCAGCGCCGCGGCCTTGGGCCTGGCCTTCGTGCTGCCGGCTTCGGTGTCGCTGATGATGGCCCTCGGCGCGGTGCTGACGTGGTTGGCGAGCTGCCGCTGGCCGAGTCTCACCGAACGTTTTGCGATTACCGCGGCGGCCGGATTGATCGCCGGGGAGAGCATCACCGGGGTCGGCGCGTCGTTGTGGGCGATGGTTGCGAATTAATCCATGGCACTCCCCCGCGACAGCGTAGTCTCTTACCTGGATACCCACTCTCGTTCAGCGGAGCCCTTATGATCACTGTCCACCACCTCAACAACTCGCGTTCGCAACGCATTCTGTGGCTGCTCGAAGAACTCGGCCTGCCTTACCAGATCAAGCGCTACCAGCGCGACCCGAAAACCAACCTAGCTCCGCCCGAACTCAAGGCGATCAACCCGCTGGGCAAATCCCCGGTGATCGAAGACGGCGACCTTGTGCTGATCGAGTCCGCCGCGATCATCGACTACCTGATCCGCCGTCATGGCCAAGGCCGCCTGCAGCCCGATCCGGCCACGGCCACCTACGACAAGTACGTGCAATGGCTGCACTTCGCCGAAGGCTCGGCAATGCTGCCGCTGATGCTCAACCTCTACGTCGGCCGCCTGGGTGAAGCGGGCGCACCGTTGCATCCGCGCATCGAGTCGGAGTTGGCCAACTACCTGGGCTACCTGAACGACGTGCTGGCGGATACGCCATACCTGGTGGGTGACGCGCTGAGCGGCGCGGATATCCAGATGAGCTTCATCGGCGAAATCGCCAAGGCCCAAGGCAAGTTGCAGGCCTACCCGAACCTGGCCGCGTGGGTGCAACGCTTCCAGGCGCGCCCGGCCTACCGCAAGGCAGTGGAGCAGGGCGGCGAGTACGCCTTCGCCCAATAAAAGCGCAGGCGTTACCCCTGTGACGAGCGGGCCTGGTGCGGCAAACGGGCTTGGTGTGACGAGCGGGCCTGGTGTGGCAAACGGGCTTGGTGTGACGAGCGGGCCTGGTGTGGCAAACGGGCTTGGTGTGACGAGCGGGCCTGGTGTGGCAAACGGGCTTGGTGTGACGAGCGGGCCTGGTGTGGCAAACGGGCTTGATGTGGCGAGCGGGCTTGCCCCGCGTTGGGCTGCGAAGCAGCCCCAAACCAGCCGCCGAGTACCGCCTGACACACCGCGTTCTGCTCCATTGGGGCCGCTGCGCAGCCCAACGCGGGGCAAGCCCGCTCGCCACATCAGGCCCGCGCTTCACAACGCCTTAGCCCCTACAGCCCACCAAGAACGGCTTCTCAGCTGTTCGCAAAGCGCTTCAACGAAAACGACGACAAATCCAGGTCACTCGACCCCCGTATGCACCACTGCGCGAACGCTTCACCCAGTGCCGCCGAGTGCTTGAAGCCATGCCCCGAACACGGCGACACCACCAGTGTGTGCTGCAGCGATGGGTGCTCGTCGATGATGAAATGGTGGTCCGGCGTCACCGTGTAGGCACACACCGCTGACTTCACCACCTCGGCCGTCACCCCGGCGATACGGCCCTGCACCTGCTGCTCATACATCGCGCGCGCTTGCGCCGCCGAGACCGTGCGGTCCAGCGTCTGCGGCGTGCAGGTGGTGTGATATTGCGCCGTGGCCAGCTTCAAACTGCCTTCGCCGGGCAACGCCGGGAACCCATAGTGGGTCTGGTCCTGGCCATGCGTGAGGATATACGTGGGCGATTTGCCGACCAGATCGGCACCCGGTTCAAGCGCGAACCAGAACAGTTGCTGGCGGTAAACGCTGAGCAACCGATCAAACGGCGCCCCGAGCAAACCGCCCGCCCAATTGCCCGCGCTCACCACCAGCTTGTCGGCCTGCAACGTGCGTTTGTCGGTGGTCACCGTCACGCCGTGCGCGTCCGAACTGATCTGGGTGACGGTCTCGCCCTTGTACAGCGTGGCGCCGTGCCGCTCGGCCAGCTTGAGCTGCACAGCGATACACCGCTCCGGGCGCACAAAGCCGCCGCCGGGTTCGTAGTAGCCAATGGCGCTGTCCGACACCTGGGAAAATTGCGCGAAGCGCTGGCGAATCTGCGTCGCATCCAGCAACTCGTGTTCGATGCCATAGGTTTGCGCCAGGCCAATGGTGCGCCGGGTGAAGTCGGTTTCATCGCTGGGGTCGAAGTCATCGCGGGAGGTCAGCACCAACAGCCCCGACTGCTCGAACAACGCCTCCCCGGACAACGCCTCCAGCTCACGCCAGATACGGTGCGAGTTGCGCACAATGGGCACGTACTGCGCGCCTTCACCCACCGACAGCCGCGTGATACGCGTATCGCCGTGGCTTGAGCCGAACGAGTGGGGCGGGTGATGGCGATCGATACCGGCAACGTTTACACCGGCTTTGGCCAGTTGGTACACCGTGGCGGCACCCATGGCGCCGAGGCCGATGACCAGCGATTCATAGCGTTCCAAGGTTGATACTCGCGTCTGAGGGCAGGGCAGTAGTTGAGGCCAAGACGGCAGAAAAAACAATGGGCATCAGGCACGGGGGCCTCGCCTTGCGGCGTTGGGCCACGCGTTCTGCATATGCCAATTACAAAGCCCTTTGCAATTTTTTATTCTTTCCTAACCTATACCGCCTTCATGCAAAGTCCGCCTTTCCAGCGATGGATCTCCATCGTTCCTCGACAGCAAGGCTGAATGGCCGTTATCCGCACGGAGCATGCAATGGGTGTTAATCAGAACCTGCATTTCGGTCTGATTGGTCAGATGTTCAAGAGCGATTACAGCTGGCTGTGCGCGCGCGTTGGCCGGGCGATGGGATGCCCGCACGGGGCGCAGGATATTGCCTCGGAAACCTTTTTGCGGGTGCTGGCGTTGCCGGACCCGGCGGCCATTCGAGAACCACGCGCATTGTTGACCACCATTGCGCGGCGCCTGATGTATGAGGGCTGGCGCCGCCAGGACCTGGAACGGGCGTATCTGGAAGCACTGGCCCTGGCGCCGGAGTTGGTGCATCCGTCGCCTGAAGAGCGCTTGTTGCTGATCGAGACATTGCTTGAAGTCGACCGCTTGCTCAACGGCTTGTCGGCCAAGGCCAAGGCAGCGTTTTTGTATCACCAACTGGATGGGCTGACCTATGCGCAAATTGCCGAACGGCTGCAGGTGTCGGTGAGCCGGGTGCAGCAGTACATGGCCGATGCATTCAAGCGTTGCTACCTGGCGATGGCGCAGCCATGAGCACCAACCCGCCCGATGAGGCGATGATCGATGAGGCGGCGCAATGGATGGCGTTGCTGCAATCGGGGCATGCCAGTGCCCAGGAGCACCACGCGTTCCGCCGTTGGCGCGAGGGCGACCCACGGCGGGCCGAGGTCATCAATATGATGGGCAGTGGCGTGTCGGCGCTGGGCAACGACGACCTGCGGCGCATGCCGCGCGAGAGCCTGTTGCACACCTTGAATGCGCCCTCGGGCCGTCGCCGCTTTTTGCGCAATACCCTGGCGTTGGTGGGCTTCGTTTCCTGTGCGAGCCTGGTCACGCGGCTGTCCGACACCTGGCTGCCGTCCGACGGCCTGCGCACCGGCACGGGCGAGCGCTTGAACCTGACGTTGGAAGACGGCAGCGCCTTGAGCCTGGATGCGCGCAGCAAGGTGATCACGCATTTCGACGCTCGGCAACGGCTGCTGGCGTTGCTCGACGGCAAACTGTTGGTGGACGTGGTCAAGGACCCGCTGCGCCCGTTTATTGTCGAGACCGAGCACGGCCGCATGCGCGCTTTGGGCACGCGTTTTCAGGTGCAGCAGGGCGACGGCCAGACACAAATCACGATGCTGCATTCCCAAGTGGAAATCACCACGCGCAGCGGCGCCGTGCAGGTGATCAACGCCGGCCAGAAAGCCACGTTCAACGCGCAGGGCATTTTGAAACTGGAAGCCGCCAGCGGTGGCGAGGCCGCGTGGACGCAAGGCCTGCTGGAAGTGCGGGACCGCTCACTGGGTGAAGTGGTGGACGCATTGCGCGACTACCGGCGCGGCATTATCCGCATCAGCCCCGAGGCAGCCAGCCTGCGCTTGAGCGGGATTTTCCCGCTGGACGACAGCCAGCGTGCCCTGCAATTGCTGGCTCAGTCGTTGCCGGTGCAGGTCGACTACCACAGCCCGTACTGGGTCAGTATCGAGCGCCGATAAATCATTGCACGGCGCCCTATAAAAATCCCATGGCAGTTGCACAACCCAGTGCAGGCAGAGGTTTATCAGCCCGCGTACAGCCGTTTTTGCTGTTATAAACCCATGCCTTTTTAGCCTAACGCCCGTCTATAAAAACCGCTGATTGGTTGTTCAACCCATCAACTGCATAACACTGATGGGGAAGCTCAACCATGCACTTCAAACACCGCAATCGCTCATCGCTGGCGGCGCTGTCTTTGGCCCTTGGCGTGACCCTGGCCGGGCATGGCGCCCTGGCGTTCGGCCAGTCGCCGTCGCCGGCAGCGGCCACGCACGCCCAGACCTATGACTTCGATATCGCCAGCGGTCCCCTCGACCAGGCATTGCTGAACCTGTCGCGCAACAGCGGGCAGACCATCGCCTTCCAGCAAGACCTGGTGCAAGGCCTTACCAGTGCCGCGGTGCGGGGGCGCCTGACCACCGAGCAAGCGCTGCAACAGGCGCTGCGCGGTTCGGCCCTGGACGCGGTGCCAAGCGGCGACGGCGGCTGGGTGCTGCGCCGCGCGGCCAAGGCGCCTGCCGCCAGCATCAAGGCGGCACCTGCTGCGGCCGTCGCCCTCGCACCAGTGCCTGGCGATGTGGCCCTGGAAAAAGTCGTGGTCACCGGCTCGCGCATTGCCCGCGCCCAGGTCGAAGGGCCGTCGCCGGTCACGGTAATCAGCGGCGAAGAAATCACCAGCCGTGGCTACAAGAACGTCTACGACGCCATCGCTTCGCAAACCCAGAACACCGGCATGACCCAGGGCGAAGACTACGGCAACACCTTCCAGCCCGCCGCCAGCGCCCTCAACCTGCGCGGGTTGGGGCCCAACCACACACTGGTGCTGATCAACGGCCGGCGCGTGGCCGACTACCCCACGGCGTACGACGGCGCGGTCAACTTCACTAACCTGGCGAATATCCCGGCGGTGATGATCGAGCGCATCGAAATCCTCAGCAGTGGCGCGTCGGCCGTGTACGGCTCCGACGCCATTGCCGGGGTGGTGAACATCATCCTCAAGGACAAAATCAGCGGCGTAGACGTTAACCTGCGCGGCGGTTACGCCGAGCGCGGCGGTGGCGACAACCAGCGACTGCAGATCAGCGGCGGCGACAGTTGGGGCGATTTCGACGGTGTGTTCGGCCTTGAACTGACCAACCGCCAGCCGATCTGGAGCAACCAGCGCGGCTTCATGACCGACGGCCCGGCGGTCAACGTCGGCTACCGGCGTAACCTCGACAGCGGCGCGTACCTGGGGCCCGGCTGCGCAGCCTATGGCGGCATCTACAACGGCAAACTGGGCAACACCGGCAACCGCTGCACCACCAACCAGTACTACAACGATTACTCGACCCTCCAGGCCGAGAAGGAGAACTACGACGGCTACACCCGTGGCACCTGGCATTTCAGCGACAGCGGCAAAGTATTTGCCGACCTGATGTTTGGCTTTGATCACACCCAGAACAACACGCGCGGCCCGAGCTTTACCTCGCCGGACTTCATCAACCAGAACACCGGCAACCTGGAGCGCTGGTCGCGTAACTTCGCCAGTGAGGAAATTGGCGGCAAGACCTCCAACAACAGCAAATGGCGCGAGCTGTCCTGGACCGGCACCCTGGGCCTGGAAGACAAGTTCGCCAACAGTGACTGGGGTTACCAGATCGCCGCCAACCGCTCCGAGTACACCAGCGACCGCAACACCCGCTACACGCCGTTGAGCGGCATCCGCGATTACTACCTGGGGCCGCAACTGGGCACCCAGGACGGCCACCCGGTATTTGCCCCGGACCCGTCGCGGCTCGACCAGCCCTTGACTGAAGCGCAATGGCGGCAGTTTCGCGGCAACCTGGTGCAGAAGAGCAAGTCGGTGTCCCAAACCTTCAGCGCCAACATCAACGGTGACCTGTTCGAATTGCCGGCCGGACCGGTCGGCTTTGCCGGTGTGACTGAAGTCGGGCGCCAGTCCTACAGCGTACATGTCGATGACCAGCTCAATGACGGCACCTTCTACAACACCACGCCGGCGGCCAATTCCGGCGGCTCGCGTGACCGTTATGCCGCCGGCGGCGAGTTCAGCATTCCGCTCACCGACACGCTGCTGGCCTCGGCCGCCGGGCGCTGGGACCAATACACATTCAGTGGCCGTTCCGAGCAACAGAAAACCTACAACCTGGGCCTTGAGTGGCGGCCGATCACCAGCCTGCTGTTTCGCGGCAGCTACGGCACCAGCTTTCGCGCGCCGGACCTTAATTACCTCTATCAGGCCGACAGCAAAGGCTACAAACCGGACCAGATCGACTACTACGGTTGCAGCAAAGGCCTTGAAGGCGCCTGTGATCGCGGGCGCGTTGACTACACCCAGAGCGGCACGCCGAACCTTGAGTCGGAGCGCGGTAAATCCTGGACTTATGGGGTTGTCTGGTCGCCCTCGCATCAGTTCGATGTGTCCGCTGACTTCTGGCGCGTGCAGATCAAGGACCTGCTGACCACCGTTGACATCAACCGCCTGCTGCAACAGGAAGACCAGTGCCGCAATGGCCTGCTCGACGCCGCCACCTGCGCCGATGTGCTGGCGCGTGTGCAGCGTAATGCCGGCAACGCGGCGGTCGATCCGAACAAGTTGCAACAGGTGTATGTCAATGCCATCAACGCCGCCAGCGAACGCGCCAGCGGCCTGGACCTCAAGAGCAATATCCGCTGGGGCGCAGGCGAGTACGGCGCGTTCAGTTCGGTGATTGGCTACAGCCTGGTGCTGTCCCACTACCTCAAGGAATCGGATGAGGCGCAAACCCAGAACCTGCGCAGCAGCACCAACAACTACGACTGGCGCAGCAAGGTCAACGCCAGCCTGACCTGGGATTACCAACGCTTTACCACCACCCTGACCGGCATCCGGTACGGCAGCGTGACCAATGGCGCCGGCGACGGGCGCCTGTCGCCCTGGGCCACCTTCAACGCCAGCGCGCGTTATCAGGTCAATGACCAGGCCAGCGTTGGCCTGACCGTCAACAACCTGCTCAACACCTACAAGCATGATGATTCCGCCTGGCCGTATTACCCGGTGGGCAACTACGACCCCTATGGTCGGCAAGTCTGGCTGGACGTGAGTTATCACTTCGGCAAGTGAGGTGTCGCTAACGCATAAGGACATGCGTTAACGGTCTAAACGGCGCTCTATAAAAAAACCGGCATCGACGCACAACCCTGCATACCCAGACAAAGGACAGGGAGCCCTCGACGCATGCTTACGCCAAACCCCACACGTTTTTTACTCAGCCTCGCCGCCACGCTGGTCGCCGGTAGCGCGGCGGCCAGCCCGTTGGACATTCCCGCCGGGTCGCTCGACAAAACGCTGCTGAGTATTTCCCAGCAAAGCGGCAAGCCGATCGCGTTCGAACAACGCCTGGTCAGTGGCCTGAATGCACCGGCGATCAAGGGTGACCTCAGCGCCGGTGAAGCCCTGCAAATCGCCCTGCAGGGCACCGACCTGCAAGACAGCGAAAGCGCCAGCGGCATTGTGCTGAGCGCCGCACCGCGCGAGGCAACGATTGCGCCGGTCACCGCCGGGGTAGAAAGCCCGTCGGTGATCCCGCAATTGCAGCGCATCGAAGTCACCGGCAGTGCGATCCGCCGGGTTGATGCGGAAACCGCCGTGCCGGTGACCATCCTGCGCACCGAAGAGCTGAAAAAACAGGGCGTCACCACCACCGAGCAATTGATCAGCCGTATTTCCGCCAACCAGTCCTCGGTAGGCTCCGGCCGCTCGATCGGTTCCAGCAGCGGGGGGGCGGCCTATGCCGACTTGCGTGGCATCGGCCCGAACAAAACCCTCGTGCTGCTCAACGGCAGGCGCCTGGCCAACAACGCCACCAGTGCAATCAACGGCTCGGGTGTAGACCTTAATACCATCCCGTTTGCCGCCATCGACCGCGTGGAAGTGCTGCGCGACGGCGCGTCGGCGTTGTATGGCACGGACGCCATCGGCGGGGTGATCAACTTCATCACCAAAAAAAGCGTGACCGACGGCCAACTGACCCTGGGCGGCAGCACGCCAACCCGCTCCGGTGGCGGTGAAACCAATAACTTCAGTGGCAGCTGGGGTTTTGGCGACCTGGAAGAAGACCGCTTCAACGTGTTCGGCGTGGTCAGCCACGACAAACAGCAAAGCCTCAAGGCCAAAGACCGCGACTACACCTACAACTACCAGCCGGGCCGTGGCCTGGATTATTCATCGGGCATCGCCTCACCGGCCAACTACAGCCAGGGCGCGAACGCGAGCAACCCGTTGGCGGCGTCCGGCTGTAATGCACCGGGGCTGATTTCCCGCAGCGGCATCTGCCGCCAATCGCTGTGGAGCTACCTGGACCTGGTGCCAGAAACCGAAAAGACTTCGTTCTTCGGCAAAGCCAGCGGCAAGTTGGCGGACGAGCATACCGTCAGCCTCGAGTACTTCTGGGCACGCAACCTCAACCGTACCCAGATCGGCCCCGGCTTGCTGCAAGGGCTGCAAGTGCAACCGGGCACGCCGTTCTACCCAGGCAACGGCATCACACCGGGCCCGACCCAGTTTGCCCTCGACCCGACGCAGCCGGTCGATGTGAACTGGCGCGAAAGTGAAGTGGGCCCACGCAAGCATGAAGACGATAACGTCGGCCAGCGCCTGCTGCTGACCTTCGAAGGCACGCTGGCGGGCTGGGATTACAACGTCGGCGCGGCCTACAACCAGAACAAAGTCACCAACACGATCAAAAGCGGTTATGTGGACGACCGTGTGGTTGCCAGCGGCATCAACACCGGCGTGATCAACCCGTTCGGTCCGCAGACGGCGGCCGGCAGTGCGTTGCTCGGCGCCAGCGGGGTAGACGGCGACTACGGCTCTGCCGTCGGCCGTGTCAAAAGCATCGATGGCCGTATCAGCCGCGACATCGGCGACTGGTTCGGCGCAGGCCCGTCGGCCCTGGCGCTGGGCGGTGAGTACCGCAAGGAAGACTTCCACCAGGACTTCGCCGACTTTGCCGCCAACGTGCAAAGCCTGGGCGTCGACCCGGCCGCGACGGTGGCGGGGGATCGCACGGTGTCGGCGCAATACGCCGAGGTCAACGTGCCGGTGATCGACAGCCTCGAGCTGTCGGCAGCGCTGCGTCACGACAAATACAGTGACTTTGGCAACACCACCAACCCCAAATACTCGTTCCGCTTCCAGCCGTTCCGCGAACTGGTGGTGCGTGGCGCCTACAGCGAAGGCTTCCGTGCGCCGTCTCTGTATGAACTCTACAACCCCAACTTCACCAGCTTTACCGTGGCCAACTACAACGACCCGCGCCTGTGCGCTGGCGGCTCGCCGAGCAACGGTGGCCTGGCTAACCGCGATTGTGCGCAGCAGTTTTTCAGCCGCAGTGGCGGTAACACCAGCCTGAGCCCCGAAACCGCGCGCAACGTGACCTTGGGCTTTGTCTATCAGCCGATCACCAACTTGTCGGTGGGCCTGGATTTCTGGTGGATCAAGATCGCCAATCAGATCGCCGAGTTCCCGGAGTCGGCGGTCTTCGAACAGCCTGACCTGTACTCGGACCGCATCGTGCGCAAGGCCGATGGCTCCATCGACCACATCGTCACCGGGCTCGCCAACCTGGGCAAGGTCAAGACCAACGGCGTCGACGTCAGCCTCGACTACCGCTTTCCCGAGTCCCGGCTGGGCCAGTTCGGCACCAACCTGCAAGGCACTTACG
The DNA here is from genome assembly GCF_963878885.1 of Pseudomonas sp. R9.37. Lineage (NCBI taxonomy): Bacteria > Pseudomonadati > Pseudomonadota > Gammaproteobacteria > Pseudomonadales > Pseudomonadaceae > Pseudomonas > Pseudomonas sp. R9.37. Next base: position 676,009 of record NZ_CAWNZA010000022.1, read on the forward strand.
TGGATCGCTACGTGTACCAGCAGCAGCTCAAGGGCGATTACATCGACAAGGCCGGCGACTTTCGCGGCGGCGATTTTGCCTCGGCCGGCGCCGTCGCCCGCTGGCGTCACAGCCTGACCGGCACCTGGAACAAAGGCCCGCTCGGCGCCTCGCTGACCAACCGCTACACCAGTGGCTACAACGACTACAACCGCGCCTTCCACGACAAGGTCGGCGCCTGGAGCGTGTGGGACCTGGCCGGCACCTACACCTGGCGTGACACCGCGCAGGTCACGGTGGGCGTGCAGAACGTGTTTGACCGCGAACCACCGTTCAGCAACCAGACCTCGACCTTTCAGAGTGGCTACGACCCGCGTTACTCCGACCCGTTTGGCCGCACGTTGTATAGCCGGGTTTCCTACAACTTCTGAGGGTGAGGTACTGCCTCAGGAACAAAGCACGTCAACGGTGGGCGCTGGCTTGCCGGCGATAGCGGTGGATCAGTCGATGAAATACTGACTGACAGGGCCTCATCGCAGGCAAGCCAGCGCCCACACGTGATCTTCAGTGTTTTCAAAAAAGGAGCCGCGTTTGTGATCCTGTGTCGTTTCATCCTGGCAGCGCTGCTGCTGGGGCTTTGGGTGCCGTCACTGCTGGCGCAACCGGTGCATGCATTAACGGTTTACGGCGAAGCCCCCAAGTACCCGGCAAACTTCAAGCACCTGGACTACGTCAACCCGAACGCCCCCAAGGGCGGCAGTTTTCGCCGCTCGTCCATGGAAGGCGGCGCGTTCGATCACCTGATCCCGTATGTCGACAAAGGCACCGGCATCACGCAGATCCAGGGCTGGCTGTACAGCCCGCTGGCGTACCGCTCACAGGATGAGCCCTACACCGTGTATGGATTGGTGGCGCAGACCCTGGAGCTGGCCGACGACCATTCGTGGATACGTTTCTACCTCAACCCCAAGGCGCGTTTTGCCGATGGCACGCCCATCACCGCCCAAGACGTGGCCTACACCTTCAAGCTGTTCACCACCCAGGGCAGCCTCGCGTACCGCCAAACCTTTGCCGACGTGGATGAGGTGCAGGTGGAATCACCGACTCAGGTGCGCTTCACCTTCAAAAGCGCCGACAACCGCACCTTGCCGCTGGACATCGCCTCGTTGCCGGTGCTGCCGGAGCATTGGTGGCGCGGGCGTAACTTTGCCAACGGCGGCGGCTTTGAACCGCCGCTGGGCAGCGGCCCGTACCGCATCAGCGCAGTGGACAACGGCCGCAGCGTCACCTTCGAGCGGGTCAAGGACTGGTGGGGGCAAGACCTGCCGGTGACCCAAGGGCAGTACAACTTCGACAGCCTGCGCCTGGAATTTTTCGCCGACACCGACGTGTCGCGCCAGATCCTGCAAGCCCAAGGCTATGACTTCAACCGCGAGTTTTCTGCCACCAGTTACTCGGTGGGCTACGACGGTGAAGCCCTGCGCGACGGGCGCCTGCAGCGCGAACAACTGGCCCCGAATGCGGTGCAGGGCACCCAGGGGTTTGTGTTCAACCTGCAAAAACCGCAGTTCCAGGACCGCCGCGTGCGTGAGGCGCTGAGCTTGCTGTGGGATTTCGACTGGAGCAACCGCCAGATCATGCACGGCATGTACCTGCGCCAGCGCAGCTTTTTTTCGCGCAGCCCGCTGGCGGCCAGTGAGCTGCCCGACGCCCAGGAGCGTGCGATCCTCGAACCCTGGCGCGGCCAGGTGCCGGATGCGGTGTTCGATGCGGTGTATCAACCGCCGCACACCGACGGCAGCGGCCGCATTCGGCCCCAGCAGGCGCAAGCCTTGAAGTTGCTTGAGGCGGCGGGCTGGACACCCAAGGGCGACCAACTGGTGAATGCCGAAGGCACGCCGTTGCAATTCACCTTCCTCAACAGCCAGAAAGGTTTCGAGCGTTTGCTGCTGCCGTACAAACGCAACCTGGCGCAGATCGGCATCGGCTTCAACATTCGCATGATCGACTCGGCCCAGTACACCAACCGCGTGCGCGCCCGGGACTACGACATGATTGTTGTGGGCTACCCGGTCAGCCCATCGCCGGGCCGCGAATTGATCAACTATTTTGGCTCCGAAAGCGCCGACGACCCGGGCTCCAACAACTACATGGCGCTGCGCAACCCCGCAGTAGACGCATTGATCGATGGCCTGGTGCGCGCCAACGACCGTCCGAGCATGGTGCGCTACGCCCACGCGCTCGATCGTGTTTTGCAGTGGGGCTTCTATTGGATTCCCAACTACTACCCGCCAGGCTCGTCGTCGCTGTGGTGGAACCGTTTCGGCCGACCGCGCACGGCGCCGCTCAATGAAGTGGGCATCGACACCTGGTGGGAGCTGAGCCCGACGCCGCTGACCACCGCGCAAATGCGTGAACTGACCGAGGTGAGCCAACATGCTGGCCTATAGCGCGCGCCGTTTGTTGCTGATCGTGCCGACCCTGCTGTGCATTTTGCTGGTGAATTTTTTTATCGTGCAGGCCGCCCCCGGTGGCCCGGTGGAGCAAGCCATCGCGCGCCTGCAAGGCATCGGCACCCAGGCCTCCGCGGCGGGCACCCGCGTGGAAACGGGCAGCACTGAATCACGCACCACCCGTGGCCTGGACCCGGCGCTGGTGGCCGATATCGAGCGCCAATACGGCTTTGACAAACCCTTGGGCGCACGCCTGTGGCTGATGCTCAGCAGCTACGCGCGGCTGGATTTTGGCGACAGCTTCTTTCGCGGCGCCAAGGTCACCGACCTGATCCTGCAAAAACTGCCGGTGACCTTATCGCTGGGCTTTTGGGCCACGCTGATCAGTTACCTGGTGTCGATCCCGCTGGGCATTCGCAAGGCCGTGCGTCATGGCAGCCGCTTTGATGTGTGGAGCAGTGCGGCGGTGATCATCGGCCATGCCATGCCGGCGTTTCTGTTTGCATTGCTGCTGATCGTGGTGTTCGGCGGCGGCAGCTTGTTGAACTGGTTTCCGGTGCGCGGCCTGGTCTCGGAAAACTTCGCCGAGCTGTCCTGGGCGGGCAAGGTGGTCGACTACTTCTGGCACCTGGTACTGCCGGTGTCGGCGCTGGTGATCGGCGGCTTTGCCACCCTGACCATCCTCACCAAAAACAGCTTTCTCGATGAAATCAGCCGCCAGTACGTGGTGACCGCACGGGCCAAGGGCTTCAGCGAAAAGCAGGTGTTGTACAAGCACGTGTTTCGCAACGCCATGCTGCTGATCGTGGTCGGGCTGCCCCAGGCGCTTACGGCCATGCTGTTCGGTGGCTCGCTGCTGATTGAAGTGATTTTTTCCCTCGACGGCCTCGGCCGCCTGAGCTACGAAGCGGCGGTGGCGCGGGATTATCCCGTGGTGTTCGGCACGCTGTTTATCTTCACCTTGGTGGGGCTGGTGATCAAATTGCTGGGTGATGTGTGTTACCGGCTGCTGGACCCGCGTCTGGATTTTTCTGCGAGGGCGCATTGATGCAGGCTTTTTCCCCGACCACACGCCGCCGTTGGCTGCACTTCAAACGTAATCGCCGGGGCTGGTGGTCGCTGTGGCTGTTTGTGGCGTTGTTTGTCGCTTGCCTGGGCGGTGAGCTGCTGGCCAATGACAAACCTTTGCTGGTGTCTTACCAGGGCGCGTTGTATTTCCCGGCATTCGAGCGCTACACCGAACAGGACTTCGGCGGCACGCTGCCGTTTCAACCGGACTACCGCGACCCTTACGTGCGCGAGCTGATCGAAGGGCAGGGCGGCTGGATGCTGTTCGCGCCGGTGCCGTTCAGCTACGACACGGTCAATTACGACCTCACCGCGCCATCGCCCACGCCGCCCAGCGCGCAGAACTGGCTGGGCACCGACGACCAGGCGCGGGACGTGCTGGCGCGGGTGATTTTCGGCACGCGGGTGTCGCTGTTGTTTGCGTTGGCGTTGACCGTGGTGAGCGCCTTGATCGGTATCGCCGCCGGCGCGCTGCAAGGCTATTACGCCGGCTGGGTCGACCTGTTGGGGCAGCGCTTGATCGAGATTTGGTCCGGGCTGCCGGTGCTGTATCTGCTGATCATCCTGTCCGGGTTTGTCGAGCCGAGCTTCTGGTGGTTGCTGGGGATCATGGCGCTGTTTTCCTGGCTGACCCTGGTAGACGTGGTGCGCGCCGAGTTCCTGCGCGGGCGCAACCTGGAATACGTGAAGGCCGCCCGCGCCCTCGGTGTGGGCGATTTTGCGGTGATGCTGCGGCACATCCTGCCCAATGCCGTGACGGCGACTTTGACCTACCTGCCGTTCATCCTCACCGGCGCGATATCCACGCTCACCGCGCTGGATTTTCTCGGCTTCGGCATGCCCACCGGCAGCGCCTCGCTGGGTGAGTTGATCGGGCAGGGTAAAAACAACCTGCAAGCCCCGTGGCTGGCGCTGACGGCTTTTTTTGCGCTGGCGCTGATCCTGTCCCTGTTGGTGTTTATCGGCGAAGCCTGCCGCGATGCCTTTGACCCTCGATCCTGATATGCGAGCCGTGCCGTGACTGATGCGTTGATTGAAATTCGTGACCTGCAGGTGGCGTTCGAGGGGCACAAGGCGGTGCGCGGTATTGACCTGGATATTCGCGCCGGCGAATGCCTGGCGCTGGTGGGCGAGTCGGGCTCCGGCAAGTCGGTGACCGCGCATTCGATCCTGCAATTGCTGCCCGCGCACACCACGCGCACCCAGGGCAGCATTCGCTACCTGGGCGAAGAACTGCTCGGCGCGCCGCCTGCGCGCCTGCGCCAGATTCGTGGCGACCGCATCGCCATGATCTTTCAAGAGCCGATGACCTCGCTCAACCCGCTGTACAGCATCGAGCGACAACTATCCGAAACCCTGCTGCTGCACAAAGGCCTGGGCGGTGCGGCCGCACGCGCGCGCGTCCTGGAATTGCTCGAACTGGTGGGCATCCAGCAGCCGCGCCAGCGCCTGAATGCCTACCCGCATCAACTCTCCGGCGGCCAGCGTCAACGAGTGATGATTGCCATGGCGCTGGCGTGTGAGCCGCTTCTTTTGATCGCCGATGAGCCTACCACCGCGCTCGATGTGACCGTGCAGCGGCGCATTCTCATGCTGCTCAAAGACCTGCAACACCGCCTGGGCATGGCGCTGTTGTTGATCAGCCACGACCTCAACGTGGTGCGCAGCATTGCCCAGCGCGTGGCGGTAATGCGCGCGGGGCAGATCGTTGAACAGGCCGAGTGCCAGACCCTGTTTGCTGCGCCGCAGCACGCCTACACTCGCCAGTTGCTGGAAGCCGAGCCGGACGGGCGTGCGCTTGAACGCGCGCCGGCCGGCAACCTGCTGGAAGTGGACGGCCTGAGAGTCTGGTTCGCCCAAGGCGGCCTGCTGCGGCGTAAGCCGCCGATCAAGGCGGTGGACGGCATCAACCTGCGTTTGCAGCGCGGCAAAACCCTGGGCATTGTCGGCGAGTCGGGCTCGGGCAAGTCCACGCTGGGCCAGGCGATCCTGCGCCTGGTGGACGCCCAGGGCAGTATCCGCTTTGAGGGCCAGGCCCTCGACGCCCTTAAAGGCAAGGCGCTGCGCCCATGGCGGCGCAAGCTGCAAGTGGTGTTCCAGGACCCGTTCGGCAGCCTCAGCCCACGCATGAGCGTGCAGCAAATCATTGAAGAAGGCCTGCGCGTGCACACCGACCTCACTGCCGCCCAGCGTGAAGCCGACGTCATCAGCGCACTGCGCGACGTCGGCCTAGACCCCGACACCCGTCACCGTTTCCCCCACGAGTTTTCCGGCGGGCAACGCCAACGCATCGCCATCGCCCGCGCGCTGGTGATCAAACCCGACCTGATCCTGCTCGACGAACCCACCTCGGCGCTGGACCGCACCGTACAAAAACAAGTGGTGAGCCTGTTGCGTCGGTTGCAGGAGGAGCACGGCCTGACTTACCTGTTTATCAGCCATGACCTGGCCGTGGTACGCGCGTTGGCGCACGACTTGATGGTGGTCAAGGACGGCGTGGTGGTGGAGGCGGGGAGTACGCAGCAGCTGTTTGAGGCGCCGCAGCATGCGTATACGCGGGATTTGCTGGTGGCCTCGGCATTGCGGCCACTGGAATGATCAGCGCCCCCAGCGCTTCGGCGGGCAACAACGATCAACTGTGGGAGCTGGCGTGCCTGCGATGACGGTGTATCAGCGTAAGCCTATGCCACTGATCTACCGCTATCGCAGCATAGAGTGGGCTGTTGTGGCGAGCAGGCTTGCCCTGCGTTGGGCTGTGAAGCGGCCCCAAATCCAGACGCTGAGTTCTTTCAGGAAAATTGCAGTGCCTTTACTGGGGCTGCTTCGCAGCCCAACGCAGGGCAAGCCTGCTCGCCACTGGGAGAAATGGGCTACCTTCCAAACTTGTGTAGATATCCAGGGCTATCGCAGGCAAGCCAGCGCCCACAGTAGAGCCGCGTCAGGCCAGGCGTGCCCGCCAATCACCGCCATGCTGGAGGTTGCAGGCTTCTTCGCAATCAAAGCGCACGCAGCGCTCGATTTTCACGGGGGCCACTTCGGCGTCGTGCAACGCAGCAGCCGTCAGTTCGCGCATACGTTGGCCCGCGCCGTTTGCCAGGGCCAGCTCCTTATTGGCCCGCGTATCGAACACCCAAATCACCCGCAGGCTTTGCGGGAACGCGGCGTAATCAACTGTGTGAGTCAGCCACTCGAAGCCCGGGATTTCAGCCTTGGCGGTTTCGCAGGCTTCGGTCAGCGTGGCGACCAGGCGGCGTTCGAGGCGGGCGGTGTCGCGTTTGGTTAGGGGCATCAAAGGTCCTGAGATTCAAAAAAAGTCATCACATCATCCGGCCCGTATTCACGGGTTAGCAGGTGTTTCCATCAGCTCAAAGTGAAAGGCCTTAGACCTGAATGTCACACCACGCCTCAACGGCGTGCAGCCGCAAGGTCAGCCCCGATGCGAAGCACACAACCACGTGATGGTCGGCGGGGAAGGTGTCGCAGAGGTAGAACGTTTCTGTCTCGGCGTCGGCCGCCACAATGCCGATGGCGTGAAGCACCGTGTCGTCCTCAATCGGGCTGTCATGGCGCCCTTCGGCCGAAAAATGACTCACGCCATGGAAGGTGATGGTAATTTCCCGTGGCTCTTCGGGCGGCACCCAGTCCTTGGTCCGTCGTGTAAACCTGAGCGACAGCGTGCGCTCAGACAGCGCGTAATGGATGTCGCTGGCGACATAGAAATTGTGCAGGTCACAGGCGCGTCCTTCGACCTCAACCTCTATATGCCCGAGTACAAAACCGTGAAATTTCATCGCGCCCGCCTATCGCTGCTGAAAGGCCACCTTGAGCCCCAGCCCCATAAACAGCGTGCCGATGATTTTGCCTTCCCAGCGCCGCAACTTTGACAGCCCCTTTATCCCGCGACTCAACGGGCGAATCGAGATCGCCAGCAAGCTCGTGTAAATCGCGCTGAGCACCGAGAAAATCAAACCCAGCACCGCAAACTGCACCAGCGACGAGCCGGATTCTGGATGAACAAATTGCGGCAAAAAGGCCAGGAAAAAGATCGCGGTTTTCGGGTTCAGCACCTCGGCCCCGATCGCCTGGAAAAACGCCTGGCGCGGCGTCACCGCCGGTAACTCAAGGCGCGCATGCGTGCCGGTTTTAGCCATGAAGGCCCGCACGCCCAGGTAGATCAGATACGCCGCACCGGCCCACTTCACCGCATTAAACGCCGCCGCCGAGGTCATCAAGATCGCCGACAACCCCAAGGCCGCGCACAGTGTGTGAATCAAGTCACCGCAAGCCACCCCCAGCCCGGTGGCGATGCCCACCTTACGCCCGCCTTGAATCGTGCGCGTGAGCACCAACAGCACCGAAGGGCCGGGGATCAGGAAAAGACCGATCACCACGGCGACGTAGGTGACGAGGGAGGCGAGTTCAAACATGGCGGCGATCTCTGAGTCAGGCACGGCCTACAGTAATCCTCATGTAGAGGGGTAATGCAACGCCGCTCAAGCAAACGCCGCCTGCATAAATGCCTGCAAGCCTTTTTCTTCCAGAATCTCGATGGAGAAATGCCCAAATCGCTTGGGCAACCAAATGATGCGCGTGCCGGATGGCGACTGCAGATCCTCCAGGGCCAATGGCCGGCCGTTCTCATCCTCCGGTTGCACGCCCTTGGCGACCAACTCGGCATAGGCCACCTCGATGTCCGGCGTGGTGTAGCAGTGCCGGTAAATCATCCCTTCGCCGTGTGCGTCCAACAGCTCGCGCAAATTACCCGTCAGCGGCTGCACCAGCATGAAACGCTCCTGGCCCATCAGCACAACCGCATACCGCACATGAAAGCCGCCGCGATTCCACACTTGAGTGGTGGAGAGGTTGGCGTTGAAAATCTTGGCGTAATACGCGCACGCCTGTTCGAGGTCCTCGACCAATACATCGACGTGGCTGAATGTCAGCTCCATTGCATGCCCTCTAGCGGATGTGGGTTCAGGCGACACTAGCCGATTTACAACTGTTTACGTATTCACAGAAACGTTCGATATAGGCTTTGAACAGCCCCGACCCACTGTTCGCTGAGCCTGCCGCCATGCAACTGCCTGCCATCGCTGTCACGTTTTTTGCCCTCGCCACCGTGCACTCGCCATGGGCGCAAGGCGCGACGCCCATCACCCATGTCGCCCTCTACCGTGGCCCGGCGGGGTGTGATGACTGTTCCGAGAACGTCAAAAACGCCTTGGCGCGGCTCAGCCCCAACTACCAGATCGACTTTGTGGGTGCGGACGAAGCCATCGACATCACCCCGCAAAACCTTGCGCGTTACGACCTCTATGTTCAGCCGGGCGGCGGACAGGACATTCCCGCTGCGCTCGACAGCTTTGGTGACGCACGCGTGGACGCCATTCGTGAATACGTGGCCAAGGGCGGGCGCTATCTGGGGTTATGCATGGGGGCTTATCTGGCGGACAACAGCAACTTTGGGTTGATACCCCAGGACCTCGACTCCGAAGCCGGGCGGCCGGGGTTTGAAGTGGCGGGCATTGAGGATGCGGCGGTGCGGGTGATGTGGGATGGCAAGCCGGACAGTGTGTTCTATCAGGACGGGCCGTATTTTCCCGAGGTTGATGGGCACGCGCCGTATACGGTGATTGCGACTTATCGCAATGGGGATGTGGCGGCGGCGCGGTATCGGTATGAGAAGGGCGTAGTGGTGCTGAGCGGGCCGCATCCGGAGGCGGGGAAGGCGTGGTTTGAGAATGCGGGGATTGAGTTGAGTGAGATGCCGCGGGGGGAGTTGTTTGGGGTGTTGGTGGGGAGGGTGGGGAAATGATGTATTTATCTACGTTTGTTCGGTAGCGGGTTGTTGGAAAGGGCAGTTTTCGGCCAAAAGCGGTCAGTCAGAAGTCTTAAGAATGCAGTTCAGAATCTGAAAATTCAGCTCGATAATCACTGTGCATCAGTGCCACTCCCTAAAACAGTGCATGCATTGACGCGCACGCCAAGTCCTCAACAGCCCTCCGCAGAATGAGCAACGGGTAATTTTTTGCTCGCACAGAGGCCTCATCCGATGGCGGAAATATTCCCAGACAACATTCGGATCAATATTTTCTCGGCGGACTATCTCATCTACTACTGCCTGATCACCCTTCTCGTGGAAAACCCCGATGATCGCTAGCGTTTCAATTGATGGACAGTAAGCAGTAATTGATTCGCCGCATCGATTACAAACACGTTGACCATAGTCAGTACTCATAAATTCGTTTCAGTGCCCGGAACTGGAGATGACCTTTTTACTAGACGCTGGGTGCAGTGACAACGTCCGCTTTTGGCCGAAAGCAGCCCCTTTCCACGCTAACCGGTCTACCATGGCATCCCCCGGCAGTGGTCCATGCGCTCCCGATCATTTTTTCTCAAGGTATCGTCATGTCCATCGACCAAATCTCCCTCCCCAAAGGCGTTGGCCCTCACGCCATCAAGCTGCTCGATGCCATCACCGGCGCTTCCACCCACGAAGAACTCAACCGCGCTGGCGGCAAGGCTGAAGGGTTTGTGTTGGGGCTGGAAGCCACCAAAGCCATCAAAAGCCAGATCGCCGAGTCGTTGTATGTGGCTTACGACGATGCGGCGAGTAACCGCGCGGGTGAGTTGAAGGGTTAACAACCGGCAATGCAGGACGTTGCGCGCGCAGGTCGTTAAACTGGGCGCCTTTTTATTTCTCAGGATGAGGCTGTCATGTTCAAAGTTGCTCTTGCGTCACTGCTGCTGGCGTGTGCCTTCGGCGCTCAAGCGGATACGACTGTTGATGTGTCAAAGATTTACGGCAACATCAAGTTTGTCAGTAGCTTCCCGGACTATAAGGTCAAGGTGGTAAACAGTTTCCCTGACCTTAAGGTAAAACAGGTAAGCAGTTTTCCCGATTCGGCCGGCAAGTGGAAAACAGTCGAGAGTTTCCCCGACTACAAGATCCAGATTGTTGACTCCTTTCCAGACTTCACCATTCAGTACGTTGATTCGTTCCCTGGGGTTAATTGAAGGCAGCGCCCTCAGCGGCGCTGCCGTGGGCTGTTGGTCAGCCAGGGCAAGGCGCTTCGCGGTCGAGCAATTTGGCGGTGAGCAGCACGCCCAGTTCGCTCAGTTGGTGAATGGCCAGGGCGATGTCGCGGTGTTTGCCGCACAGGTCTTCGGACAGGTCGAGCAGCAGGGTGCTGACGCTGGTGAAGGTTTCGTAGCTGTTGGTGATGAGGGTTTCGGTGCTGGCGTCGGGGACGACGGTGAAGAGGGTGGTTGAGTCTGTTGTGACATTAGCCATTGTTAAGTTCCTTGCTTGGGCTACAACCTCATCGCTACTAAACGAAAAGGCGGTGGCTGTACGCAGGTTAGTAGACCGGTGGAACCTAACAAAACCGGCGCACCCGAGGGTGCCCTACGCACAGCCACCATCAAGCACAGACGAGAACGCCTGACAGATGAAGCTTGTGCACTTGTTAGGTTAAACCGTGGGCTACTAAACCCGATCACTGAACATTCAGCGACCGAGCCACCTTAGAGACGGCCACCCCAGCGCACAAGCCGGCGGATTCTGACGCACGCGTAGGCAATGGGGCAAGGTGCTGCGGGCGGTTCGCAACTCTCCAGGCTGAGGAAACTGCTTTGTGGCGAGCAGGCTTGCCCTGCGTTGGGGTGCGAAGCGGCCCCTCCAAACAGGCGACCGAGTTTTACTGTTGGACCAGCGGCGGCTGGGTTGGGAGCGCTGCGCACTCCAACGCAGGGCAAGCCTGCTCGCCACAGGAAGTCTTCAAGCCACAACAGGTCTTCAAGCCACAACAGGCCTTCAGCCACAGTAAGTCTTCAATCCACAACAGGTTTTCAAGCCACAACAGGCCTTCAGCCACAGCAAGTCTTTAATCCACAACAGGCTTTCAAGCCACAACAAGTCTTCAAGCCATAACAGGCCTTCAAGCCACAAGAAGTCTTCAAGCCACAAAAGGCCTTCAACCCATAACAAGCCTGCTTGCCACCGCCGCGCCGGGTTAGAACGCCTGGTTCACCCCAACCCCACGCATGATCGCAAACCGTGGGTCGATCAGCTTCAGCGTTTGCTCGCCCTTCAAGCGCCCGACTACCACGTGGTAGGTCTTTGGCACTTCGGAGAGGTTTTCCGGGTTGCGGGCCAGTTTTTCAATCGCCGGGGTGTTGGCCCAGTCGGCGATGGTTTTCTGGCGGATGTCGACGGTCACCACCCAGGATTTGTCCACGGCGGCGCCCATGGGGTTGGTGTTGGCCGCAATGTTCTGGACTTTGGCAATTTCATAGCCCTGGGCGTAGCAGAACCCGGATTCCTGCTGCACGTAGGCGGCGCGGCCGGCCTCGGTGAGGGTGTAGGTTTTGTCGCTTTTGGCCAGCAGGCCGGCGTTGGTCAATGCATCGAAGGCCGGCTGGTTGGCGCTGGAGGTGCCGCTCATGACGCTGTCACTCAAGGTCACCGGGAAGCTGTTGAACATCGCCGCCTTTACGCAGGAAGCCCCTTCCAGCCTGGGTTGCAGCGCGGCTTGAATGTCGGCGTCCGATGGGCTGTCGCTGCACGCGGTGAGCAGCAACGCGGCGGCGGTGATGAGGGCCATTTCTCTGATTCGCATCGTTTTATCCTTGACGATTGGTAGCGGGCGGGCAAAGTGTATAGAAATATTGCTGTCACGAAACCCTCCCGCCAGTCGTGTAGGGTCGGTGGCTTGAGCCGCACTGAACAGCCAAGGATTAACCATGACATTGACCGTCAATACCCTGCTCGAACTGGCCATGGCCAACCCCATCAACACCCAGATCACCGCGCGCCTGCCCGACCTCGGTGTGGAGCAGTGCATGCTCACGGCGGGCTGCCTGTTCCAGGCCGTATGGAACCATCAGTCAAACTTGCCTGCGGCTCAGGGCGTAAAGGACTACGACGTCTTTTACTTCGACACGGATCTGTCCTACGAAGCTGAGGACAAAGTGATCCGCGCCGCCGAACGTTTATTTGAGGATTTGGGCGTTAACGTCGAGGTCAAGAACCAGGCGCGGGTGCACCTTTGGTACGGCGAGCGCTTTGGTCGGCCTTATCCACAGTTGCACTCGGCTAAACAGGGCGTGGACCGTTACCTGGTGGCCGGCACCTGCATCGGGCTGGAGATCGACACGGGCGAAGTGTATGCGCCCTATGGCTTAGCGGATGTGGAGCAGGGCGTGTTGCGGATTAACCCGCTGCACCGCGAGCCTGAACTGTTCGCCGCCAAGGCCCGCAGTTATCAGGCGCGCTGGCCTTGGCTGAAGATCGTTGCGCCGGATGATTTGTGAACTTTTACCGACTCCCCATACGTCCTATCTTCAAATGAACCCTGAGAGTGGATAGCCCATGATCTTCCTGATTTTCCTCATCGCCTGCGGCGCGGCCGCCAGTACCGGTGTTATTTTCAAGCCCGGCCAGTGGTACGAAAGCCTGGTAAAACCCAGCTTCACCCCACCCAACTGGCTGTTTCCGGTGGCCTGGACGGTCATCTATCTGCTGCTCGCCTGGGCGGGCTATCGCCTGACGATGATCCCCGGCAGCCAATTGGCCCTGGGCTTGTGGGCGGCGCAGATTGCGCTGAACACGCTGTGGACGCCGGTGTTTTTCGGCGCACATAACCTCTTCGCCGGGATGGTGGTGATTGTGCTGCTGTGGCTGGTGGTGGCGGCGTTGGTGGTGATGGCGTTGCGGTTGGACTTGATCACCGGGTTGATTCTGTTCCCCTACCTGGCGTGGCTGAGCGTGGCGGCGGCGTTGAATTTCTCGATTTTGCGAAATAACCGCTGATGGCCTACACACCGTGGCCTGCCAGCGAGCCAGAGCTGGCGCAGATGCGCGACTTCAACAAGAAGCTTGCCTGGATGCCGCGCTTTAAAATCCGCAACCGCGTCACGCCGCGTGTGATTCAGGCGCTGTTGCGGGTCAGCCAAACGCTCAAGAAAGCGCCGCCGGCAGAAACCCGCACGTTGGGCGCAGTGCCCGTGCGTATTCTGCGGCCGGCAGGCAAAGCCAAAGGCGTGGTACTGGATATTCACGGCGGCGGCTGGGTGATCGGCAATGCGCAGATGGACGACGACCTGAACCTGGGCATGGTGCAGGCGTGTGGCGTGGCGGTGGTGTCGGTGGACTATCGGCTGGCGATCGACACGCCGGTTGAGGGGCTGATGGAGGACTGTCTGAATGCTGCGCGTTGGCTGCTCAGCAGTGACGAGTTTGCCGACTTGCCGGTGTTTGTCGTGGGTGAGTCAGCCGGTGGGCATTTAGCGGCGGCGACCTTGCTGGCACTTAAGCAATGGCCGGATTTGCTCAAGCGTGTGAGCGGTGCGGTGTTGTACTACGGCGTGTACGACTTGACCGGCACACCGAGCGTGCGCACGGCGGGGCCGCAGACATTGTTGCTGGACGGGCCGGGAATGGTTGAGGCGCTGCGCATGCTCACGCCGGGGTTGAGTGATGAGGCGCGGCGCCAGCCACCGTTGTCGCCGATGTATGGCGACCTTACTGGGTTGCCGCCAGCGTTGATGTTTGTCGGCGAACTCGACCCGTTGCTGGACGACACGCTGCAGATGGCCGAACGCTGGGGCGCGGCTGCGCAGGTTGAGGCACACCTGTTGCCGGAATCAGCCCATGGGTTTATTCATTTTCCGGTGGCGATCGCAGATGGCGTACTTGCTTACAGTCGGGGGTGGATATCGGCGAGGATCCAGGCGGTATTGGATTACAGCCATTAGCCATTCAAGCCACACGGCGCTCGCTTCATCTTCCGACGTCAACATCTGGATCTGCGGTCATGAACACTCGTCTTCACTCACGACGCCTTCCAGCGTGAAGTCCTGAAAAGTGAAGACGGAGTGGGGATATCTTTCCGATTCTCCTACAGACCGCGTAACCTCTGACGCCCCGATTTTCAGACTCTCGCAAGGACGCACACGTGACCATTTCCCATGCAGTCGTAGGGCTATCGGCATTTTTGCTGGTGGCGGGTGTTCAAGCCGCCGAATACAACTTCTCGTTTGATGTGCCCTATGGGCAGTACGAGCGGCAATTCAAAATGAAGACCCCAGGTGACGGCACGTTGAACTGCACGGTGTTCATCGAAAAAGAATACCGGGGCGAGAAGTGGGTGCCGGCAGTGATTCTGGCGGCTGCCGAAGACGATGCCGAGGACGACACGCTGTTTCTGTCCAGTTCTACCGAGCCAAACGGCGGGCCTCGCACGTTCCACCTGCGCACGTTCAATCAGGCGAAGCCGGTCATTGACAAGACGCTGTGGCAGGCCCCCGATGAGAAGGGCGTGTATAAGCTCGCCGTGTCGTGGTATGCCAATGGCGCCATCGGTTATCAGTACGGCGTCTATGCGAGTTGGCAAGAGAAGCAGTTCGTCGAGAAGCCAGGTTTTTCCACTCGCCATGTCAGCGTCCATGCCTCGGGCGTGAAGGGCTCTGCTTTGTGCTACGTGCAGACCAAATGACATTGAGCGTGTGGGTTGGGAACTTAAAAGCTGATCGATAAGTCAGGTTAATCAGTTGCTCCTTTCCCGTCATCAGGACTTCACCATGCGCGAATACACCCTGAACTACCTGTTCAACGATGAGCCCCGCACCCACGTGTTTGAACTCAAACAGCCTGAACTGCCCCTGCACGAGGCGGCGATGCATTTACTGCAATTGCATTTTGGCGATGCGGAGAATGGGTTGATCCTGCCGCCTGCGGATGCGACGCCCGAGGAGATTCTGGAGCAGGCGCAGGTGGTAGGGATCAGTCAGATCAGGGTTGTATGAACGAGCGACCGGTCATTCAGGATGTGACCTGCGACGACATTCCAGCAGTGCTGGACTTTGTCCTTGAGGCTCGCAGCGAGCTTTTCCCCAAGCTCAGCGCAGCCGGCATGCCGGATGATCTGGCGCGATTTGAAGCGGTGTATGTTCATGGCGACGGCCAGTTTTTGATCGCCCGCGTCGATGGCCGGATTGTTGCGGCCATCGGCTATGTGCCCTACAACGGGCGCTTCTCCCAGTTGAATTACCAGGGCCTCAAGACGGTGGAGGTGGTACGCCTGTTTGTGGCGCCGGCGTCGCGCCGATTCGGGTTGGCGGGTGAGTTGTACGGCGCGCTGGAGGCGAAGGCGCGGGGGGAGGGGGTGGAGATGGTTTACCTGCATACTCATCCGTTTCTTGCTGGGGCGATTGATTTTTGGCTTCGGCAGGGGTTTGAGATTGTTGATGTCGAGGCGGATCCGGTTTGGCGGACGACGCATATGCAGCGGTCGCTGTAGCGCTGGCGGCTGGGTTTTTTTGGGGGGGGTGAGTGGATATCCGTGATTGGGGGGTGGCTGAGAGGGGTTCCGCCCTTACGGCGGGTCACTTTGGAAAAGCCCCAAAGTAACCAAAGGGCTCTTGCCCCACCACTCGGCACCTCGCTTAGGCTCGGTGTGCCCTCACGCAGGCTTTGGACCGTGGGCCGCCGCGATGGGCCATCCATGGCCCAACACGGCTAAACCGGCGTCCTGCCGGTTTACCCACGCTCCAAAACCTGCGTTCGGCCAGCGTGGTTTAACGGGGCGCCTAAGATCAAAATCAAAAGCAGATCAAGATCAAAAGCAGAGCACGGCGGCCTAGTAGCCGACCTGAGTGGTTAGATCAAAAGCGCAAGCGAGGCGGCCTGAAAGCCGACTTGATGTTGGACGCTGAACTCAATCAAAGGTGGGAGCTGGCTTGCCTGCGATGGCATCAACCCGGTGTACCTGACACACCCAGGCGCCTGCATCGCAGGCAAGCCAGCTCCCACAGAAAAGCAAAGCAGTGCTGCACTGGCAGATGAACGCGGTCAAACTGTGGGAGCGGGCTTGCCCGCGAAGGCGGCAGGTCAGCCGACTGACATGTCACTGACACACCGCCATCGCAGGCAAGCCAGCTCGCACAGAAAAGCAGATGTGCTTGTGCTCTGCTGCTTCGAGGACACCTGACAGCCGACCTGATCTTGAAGGCTGAACTCAATCAAAGGTGGGAGCTGGCTTGCCTGCGATGGCATCAACCCGGTGTACCTGACACACCCAGGCGCCTGCATCGCAGGCAAGCCAGCTCCCACAGAAAGGCAAAGCAGTGCGGCACTGGCAGATGAACGCGGTCAAACTGTGGGAGCGGGCTTGCCCGCGAAGGCGGCAGGTCAGGCGATTGACATGCCACTGACACACCGCCATCGCAGGCAAGCCAGCTCCCACAGAAAAGCAAAGCAGTGCGGTGGTGGCGGTCTGTACTCGGTCAAACTGTGGGAGCGGGCTTGCCCGCGAAGGCGGCGGGTCTGCCGACTGACATGCCACTGACACACCGCCCTCGCAGGCAAGCCAGTTCCCCCAGTTGATTGGTGGTGTTGTTAAGGGCCGCGGTCAGCTCATCAGTTCGAGCGCAACCGCAGGATCTGCGCGCCGTCAAACGGGTCTGTCAGGTAGTGCGCCTGTACCCCGAATGTCTCTTGCAATCGCTGCGGCGTCAGCACCTCCAGTGGCGGGCCCAGCGCCACCAGCCGCCCGCGGTCCAGCACGGCCAGGCGATCGCAGGTCAGTGCCTGGTTGAGGTCATGCAGCGCAATCAAGGTGGTCACCGGCAGGGCCTGCACGCCCTTCAAGATCGCCAGTTGATGCTGGATATCCAGGTGATTGGTCGGCTCATCCAGCAACAGAATCTGCGGCCGTTGCGCCAGGGCGCGGGCGATGTGCACGCGTTGGCGTTCGCCGCCGGAGAGGCTGCGCCACGCGCGTTTGCTCAGATGGGTGGCGTCTACGTCGTGCAGCGCCTGACCCACAATGGCGTCGTCTTCGTCAGACCACGGGCTCAGCGCCGACAGCCAGGGCGTGCGGCCCAGGGCCACGGCGTCGAAGACGCGGATGGCGTCGTCGGTGTCGGCCTGCTGTTCCACCACGGCCAATTGCTGCGCGATGGCGCGGCGCGACAGGCTGCCCAGGCGCTGGCCGCCCAACAGCACTTCGCCGGACCCAGGCACACGCAAACCGGCGAGTAATTTGAGCAGGGTGGATTTACCCGAGCCATTCGGCCCGACAATCCCCAAGGTTTCACCCAACTGAACTTCAAGGTGAATATCGCGCAGTAACTCGGCGTCGCGCACCTTGAAGCCCAGGCCGGTGCAACTGAGTACCGTCATCGCGCATTCCTCCGGCCAATCAGGATCAGCGCAAAGACCGGCGCGCCGACCAGCGCCGTGACCACGCCGACCGGAATCACCTGGCCCTTGATCAAGGTGCGCGAGAGCACATCAGCGGCGATCAGAAACAACGCGCCGCCCAGCGCACTGGCGGGCAGCAACCGCGAATGCCCGGTGCCCAGCAGCAGGCGCACAGCGTGGGGAATCACCAGCCCGACAAAACCGATGGAGCCGACAATCGACACCATCACTGCCGTCACCAACGCCGCGCAACCGACCAGCACGAACTGCACACGGCGCACCGGAATACCCAGTGAAGCCGCCGAGTCGGTGCCGAAGGTAAACGCATCCAGCGCACGCCGATGCCACAAACACACCGCCAAGCCTGCGACCGCCACCGGCACTGCCAGCCACACCGAGGGCCAGCGCACGCCGCTGAGATTGCCCAGCAGCCAGAACATGATGCCGCGTGCCTGTTCGGAACTGGCGGACTTGGTGATCAGGAACGCGGTGAGGGCATTGAACAGCTGCGAGCCGGCGATGCCGGCGAGGATGATCTGGCCCGTGCCGCTGACTGAGCCGCTGGCCCGTGCCAATAGAATCACCAAAGCAAATGCCGCCATGGCACCGACAAACGCGCCCGCCGACAGCGAAATCAGCCCGCCGCCCACGCCCATCAACGCTACTAACACTGCGCCGGTCGAGGCGCCTGCGCTGATGCCCAGCAGGTATGGATCGGCCAACGGGTTGCGCAGCAGCGACTGCAGGATCACCCCGCAGGTCGCCAGCCCGGCACCACACGCGGCGGCGACCAGCGCACGCGTCAGGCGGTAGTTCCACACCACGCCTTCGTCGATCGGGTCGAGCACGTAACCGGCGGCCCACAGTTTATTGGCGAGCACCTGTAGGACCACTTGCGGTTCGATCGCGGTTTCGCCGATGGCAGTACCGGCGAGCACGGCCATCAGCAACACGGCGAGGGCGAGTAGGGTACGGGTCATTTGCGCAGGTCGTAGCCGTCGATGGCGGCGGCCAGCTGTTCCAGGCCATCGAACGTGCGCACGCTGGCCTGCAATGCCAGAGCGTCGAGGATGATGATGCGGTTGTTTTTCACCGCGTCCATGTTGCGGGTCACCGGGTCGCTGCGCAGGAAGGCGAGTTTCTTTTCATGGTCGTCGGCCGGGTAGCGGCGGCGGTCCATGCGCGCAATCACCAGGAAGGTCGGGTTGGCCTTGGCGATGGTCTCCCAGCCGACGGCGGGCCACTCCTCATCGGACTGCACCACATTGTGCAGGCCCAGGGTTTGGAGCATGAATTCGGGCACGCCCTTGTGGCCGGCCACGTACGGGTCGCTGGCCATTTCCGAGCTGGAGAACCACACCAATGCGCTGGCCTGCTTGAGGCCTTTGCTGTGGGCGGTGGCGATGGATTTGGCCAAGCGCGCCTTGAGTTCGTCGTTCAATTGTTGGCCGCGCGCCTGTACGTCGAAAATCTCGGCCAGTTGGCTGATGCTTTTATAGACGGTCTCGACGCGAAACGGCTCCAGCCGCGTGCCGTCGGCGCCCACCAGGTTGTCCTTGGCTTCGCAGTCGGAGGGCAGCAGGTAGGTGGGGATTTTCAGCTCGTGAAACTGCTCGCGGGTGCCGACCACACCTTGCGGGCCCACCACCCATTCCAGCTCGGCGGCCACCAGCTGCGGGCGCTTGGCGATCACCGCTTCGAAGCTGGGTTCGTTGTTGGCCAGGCGCTCAATGGCGTCGTTCTGCGCCTTGTATTGTGGCAATACGTTGTTGAACCACAGCGAGGTGCCGACCACTTTGTCGCCGACGCCCAGGGCGTAGAGCATTTCGGTGGCGGCCTGGCCGATGGTCACCGTGCGCGCAGGCGCCTGCTCAAAGGTCAGGGTGCTGCCGCAGTTCTGCACCGTCAGCGGGTAGTGAGTGGGCGCCGCTTGGGCTAGGGCACAAAAGCCCAGGGCGGTGATCAGGGCAGTAACGCGTGGCAGCATCGGGCAATCTCCGGGTAAACCGTACGTGGAACTGGGGAGGTACGGCTCGGAAATACACCCTGTAGCGCTGCGGGCATCGCAGGGCGCGGAGGTACTTCCCGGACACCCCGCCGGTTAGTGATTTTGCTGGGCCGGCAGGTCTCCTGACTGATGCGTCGTCGCCACGCTCCGGCCTTCCCGGGCAATGCCCAGTGGCGATGTGGAGCAGGCTCAGCACCTACAGTTGCGGGGGCAGTTCCGATTGGCGCAATGAACGCGCTTCGGATTCCCTATTAGTCCCGTGTGGGAACCGGCGCGTTATGGTAGTCGATCATGTCCGCAAGGGGGAGCCTGTCCATGCGCAATTGGCAGGCCGCCGGGGTCTCTATCTCCGGATATAGGGTGTACCATCGGTCTCTGTTCATCAGATATTAGTCAGACATGCCCACGCTTAGCGAAGAGAGCCGCCGGATCGTAGCTTCTCTGGCGCACCGTGTTGGTCCGCAGGCTGACACTGCAAGCATCGCCGCGGCGGTTGTTTCGATTTTGCAGGATGTGGGCGCAGCACTGGCGCCCATCATCGGCCAGCAAGGCGTTGCCGCGCTGTACCGTCGCAGCTTCCATCTGTGCGTCTCGACCCATCCACGCCTGGCCGCCACCTATGACAGGGTGCCGGCCGCGATGGACTTGATTGCCCTCAAATCCGTACTCGTCGAGCAGAACGAAACCGATGCGCTGTTTTTCGGTGAGGTGTTGCTGACTACCCTCTACGAGCTTCTGACCACGCTGATCGGGCCTTCACTCACCGCACGTCTGCTGGTTGGCGTGTGGCAGCCCTCTTCGAGCGACACCTCTTCGCAGGAAATTTCGCCATGAGCACCAAAGTGACTATCAACCGTCTGGCCACGGGTGTGCCAGGACTGGACGAGGTCCTGGGCGGTGGCCTGCCGGAGTTTTCGTTCAACCTGATCGCCGGCCCGCCAGGCTGCGGCAAAACCACCCTCGCACACCAGATGATGTTCGCCCTGGCCACGCCGGAGCGCCCGGCCCTGTTCTTTACCGTGCTCGGTGAGCCGCCGCTGAAGATGCTGCGCTATCAGCAGCAATTCGATTTTTTCGACGACGCCGCCATCAACCGGTCGATTCGTTATATCAACCTGGCCGACGACACCCTGGCGGGCGACCTGGACGAGGTATTGCGGCGCATTGTCAGCGAGGTCGAGGCGCATTCGCCGTCGCTGGTGTTTGTCGATTCGTTCCGCTCCGTGGTGCTGGCCAGCCAGACGCAGCACAACCCGAACAACAACCTGCCGCAGTTCATCCAGCAGTTGGGCATGTTGATGACCACGTGGCAGGCGACCACCTTCCTGATCGGCGAATACTTCACCGAGACCGACACCAACCCGATTTTCACCGTGGCCGATGGCCTGATCTGGCTGCGCCAGAGCGTTGAGCGCAATTCGATGGTGCGCAAGATGGAAATCATGAAGATGCGCGGCCAACCGACGTTGCCGGGGCTGCACACCTTTCGTATTGCCACCTCGGGGGTCAAGGTGTTCCCGCCGGCCGCCGTCAACCGTCTGGTTGAAGCGCCGTCGACGTTCCCGATCACCCGTCTGAAAATGGGCGTGCCGGCGCTCGATGAGATGCTCGGCGGCGGCCTGCCTCGGGGTTATTCGCTATTGGTGGCCGGCCCGTCCGGCTCGGGCAAGAGCATCCTGGCGGCGACCTTCCTCGCTGAAGGCGCGCGCAACGGCGAAACCGGGGTGATTGCGGCGTTCGAGCAACGGCCCAACCATTCGCAGAACCCGCAATTGGCCGAGTTGATCAAGAGCGGGAAAGTGGGCCTGGTGGACAGCCGCGCGCCGGACCTGTCCATCGACGAAATCGTGCAGCTGCTGCTCGGTGAAATCAGCCGGTTGAACGCCACCCGTGTAGTGATTGACTCGCTGTCAGGCTTTGAACTGGCGTTGGCGCCTACCTTCCGTGCGGATTTTCGCGAGTCGCTGTCACGCATGGTGACGGCGCTGACTGCCGTTGGGGTCAGCGTGTTGATGACCTCGGAGCTCGAAGACCGTTACACCGACCTGCGCTTCAGCCCTTATGGCACGGCGTTTCTGACCGACGCGATCATCGTGCAGCGCTATATCGAGGTGCAGAGCCGGTTACTGCGCATCATGGCCGTGGTCAAGGTGCGCGCCAGCGCCCACTCCGACCAACTGCGCCAGTACCACATCGACGATAACGGCCTGCAGATTCGCGACATGCTGCCGGAGCAGGAAGGGTTGCTGGGTGGGCACCCGACCCGGCAGGTTTCGGCGAAAACCAAACATGTGTGAGCCCGACTCATGAGTGGCGGCGACGGCAAGCATGAAAGTGAGCTGACCACGGCGGCTCACGAGCTGTTCCTCATTGGCCAAAAAACCGTTGAGGCGCGTGCGGCGCTCGCGGCGCTGCAGCAGCAACTGACTGACGCCAGCAGCCGTCTGGTGGATACCCAGCACGTCGAGCAGGTGATTGAAGCTAACCAGCAGTTGGTGCTGGCGATCCTCCTTGCGCAGTCGGACGCCGCCAGCCCGCCGCCCATGGAGGAACAACGCCTGTACCAGGAGCTTCGCGAGGCGAATGCGCAACTGGTGATCGCGGCCCTCAGTGCGCAAGACCTGCAAGCCACGGCCGAGCGTGCGTTGAGTCAGCAGAAAAGCATCCTGGCGATGGTGGCGCATGAGCTGCGCAACCCATTGACGCCGATCAGCATGATCGCCGAGCGCATGGTTCGCATGCCCAGCGACCAGCTGCCGCGCATGCGTGCGCTGATTGAAGGTCAGGTGCAGCATATTTCACAGTTGGTCGACGACTTGCTGGACGTGTCCCGCGTCAGCACCGGCAAGCTGCGCATCGATCGACGCGATGTTGACATGCTGCAGATCCTCAGAAGTGCCATTGATGCCTGCGGACCGGTGATGCGGGCGAAAAGACAGCAATTTGATGCCCACCTGCCTGACGGCCAACTGATGGTGAGCGCAGACCCCGGGCGCCTTGCGCAGATTCTGCACAACCTGCTGGCCAACGCGGCCAAGTACACGCCGGTGGGTGGCTCGATTGTGCTGTCTGTGACCGCGACGGACGCGCTGAGGATCAGCATTTGTGACAACGGCATCGGCGTTTCAGCCAAGGCACTGCCGCTGATCTTTGACCCTTACGTGCAGGATGAACACGCCATCGGCTTCAACGGCTCGGGCTTGGGGATCGGGCTTACGGTGGTGCGCGAGCTGGTTGAAGCACATGGCGGCAAGGTCACCGCCAAAAGCGCGGGCAAGGGCAAGGGCAGTGAGTTTGTGGTGACGCTGCCGTTGTTGAACGGCTGACTCGTGTATTCCTGCCCGCCATAAGGTTTATGCCTGCGACCGGCCTACTGCTTGCCCTGACGGATAGGGAATGCTCCACGACACGCGGTGACAACACGCCTGCGCTACTACGTCGATATTCCTACAGGTAAACCCATGCAAACAAACCGGGTAACGCGCCAGCAAGTGCTGGAAGCGAGTAAGGGCATGCTGCAAAAGCAGTTCTATGTGGTGTTTTCAACGCCAACCGACGGGCTTGGCCCGGTGATGCAGAACCTGCCGATTCACCTTGAGCATCAATGCCAGATCGAGCGCGACGGTATCCTCGTCGCCGCCGGGCCGCATTGGAGTGAGGATGAGCAGTATTGGGACGGCGACGGCATGTTTGTGATTCGTGCAACGTCGCTTGAGCATGCCAAGGCCATTGCCACGCAAGACCCGATGCATCAGTGCGGTGCGCGCAGGTTTTCGATTCGGCCGTGGTTGGTGAATGAAGGGAGGCTTAACTTGAAGGTCGAGTTTTCAACCGGAAAGGTCACTGTGGACTAATCCACAAACACCGCAGATCAAAGGTGGGAGCGGGTTTGAGTGGGAGCGGGCTTGCTCGTGAATGCAGTCTGTCAGTCGACAAATTTGCCAACTGAAGCACCGCCTTCGCGAGCAAGCCCGCTCCCACAGTTGGAGGGTGTTGCCTGTTTTATTTGCGATCCAGCCACACGGTCTGCGCGTTGCAGAATTACGCACGGCCACACACTCCGCAAATCAAAGGTGGGAGCTGGCTTGCCTGCGATTGCAGTGTGTCAGCCAAAGAGTTGTCACTGATGCACCGCTATCGCAGGCAAGCCAGCTCCCACAGTTGAAGAGGGTTGCCTGTTTTATTTGCGATCCAGCCACACAGTCTGCGCGTTGCAGAATTCATGCCCACCCATCTACACCGCAAATCAAATGTGGGAGCGGGCTTGCTCGCGAATGCAGTCTGTCAGTCGACAAATTTGCCAACGGATACACCGCCTTCGCGAGCAAGCCAGCTCCCACAGTTGAAGGGTGTTGCCTGTTTTATTTGCGATCCAGCCACACAGTCTGCGCGTTGCAGAATTCACGCACGGCCACACACTCCGCAGATCAAAGGTGGGAGCTGGCTTGCCTGCGATTGCAGTGTGTCAGCCAAAGAGTTGTCACTGATCCACCGCTATCGCAGGCAAGCCAGCTCCCACAGTTGATGGGGGGTTGCCTGTTTTATTTGCGATCCAGCCACACAGTTTGTGCGTTGCAGAATTCACGCCCACCCACCTACACCGCAAATCAAAGGTGGGAGCTGGCTTGAGTGGGAGCTGGCTTGCTCGCGAATGCAGTCTGTCAGTCGACAAATTTGCCAACTGAAGCACCGCTATCGCAGGCAAGCCAGCTCCCACAGTTGAAGGATGTTGCCTGTTTTATTTGCGATCCAGCCATACGGTCTGCGCGTTGCAGAATTCACGTACGCCAAAGTGGGACAGTTCGCGCCCGAACCCACTCTTTTTCACTCCGCCAAACGCTACGCGCGGGTCGGACACGCTGAACGAGTTGACGAATACTGCGCCAGTATCCAGCTGGTTGGTGATATCCCGTGCCTTCGCCGCGTCGGTGGTGAAGATGCTTGCTGTGAGGCCGAACTCGCTGTCGTTGGCCAGGGCCACGGCGTGGTCGGCATCGCGGGCGGTGATGATCGAGGCCACCGGGCCGAACAGTTCCTGTTTGAACGAGGTCATCTGGTCGGTGACGTCGGCCAGCACGGTCGGTTCGTAGTAGTTGCCGGCACCGGCGACTTTGTTGCCGCCCAGCAGCAGGGTTGCGCCTTCTTCCAACGTGGCCTGCACCTGGCCGTGCAGCTCGTCGCGCAGGTCGAAGCGGGCCATTGGGCCGACGTAGGTGCTGGTGTCGGTCGGGTCGCCCATCACCAGGGCGCGGCTGGCGGCGAGGAATTTAGCGGTAAAGGCTTGCACCACACCTTCTTCGATGATCAGGCGCTTGGCGGCAGCGCAGACTTGGCCGCTGTTCTGGAAACGCCCGATCACGGCGGCCTGGACGGCGGCGTCGAGGTCGGCGTCGTTGAGCACGATGAACGGGTCGGAGCCGCCCAGTTCCAGCACGCATTTCTTCAGCGCGGCGCCGGCCTGAGAGCCGATGGCGGCGCCGGCGCGCACGCTGCCGGTGAGGGTGACCGCGGCGATGCGTGGGTCGGCGATGGCCTTGGACACGCCGTCGTTGGTCACGTTGGCCACTTCAAACAGGCCATCGGCGAAGCCGGCTTTTTGAAACGCCGCCTTCATCAGGTAGGCACTGCCCATCACGTTGGGTGCATGTTTGAGCACGTAGGTGTTGCCGGCGAGCAGGGTCGGCACGGCGCCGCGCAGCACTTGCCAGACCGGGAAGTTCCACGGCATGACGGCGAGGATCGGGCCCAGTGGGCGGTATTCGATCTGGGCGCTGCCGTTGTCTACCAGCGTCGGCTCCGGGGCGAGCATGGCCGGGCCGTGGGCGGCATACCATTCGCTGAGTTGCGCGCATTTTTCGATTTCGGCGCGGGCCTGGGCGATGGGTTTGCCCATTTCCAGGGTGATCATCTGCGCCATGTCTTCGGCTTGCTCACGCAACGCAGCGGCCAGGGCCAGCAACAACTCGGCGCGCTGGCTTACTGGTTGGCGGCGCCAGGTGCGGAAGGCCTCAGTGGCGCGATTAAGCGCCGCGTCCAACTGCGCCTCGGTTTCGTAAGGGTAGCTGCCAACTGTTTCGCCAGTGGCGGGGTTGATCGACAAGGCGTGAGTTTGGTGAGTGATAGCGTTCATGGCACCGTCCGGCTGAATGAGTGGATGGGTTCAGCCTACGGGGCTGCATGTTTTCTGGAAACTGAATAATATTAAGCAATACATTCACGATTGGAGAATGACTTGGACCTGGTGCAGCTGGAAATCTTCAAGGCCGTTGCCGAGCAAGGCAGCATCAGCGCCGCCGCGCAGTTGATTCATCGCGTGCCGTCGAACCTGACCACGCGCATCAAGCAACTGGAGCAGGACCTGGGCGTTGAGTTGTTTATCCGTGAGAAGAGCCGCCTGCGCCTGTCGCCGGCCGGATGGAATTTCCTCGGCTACACGCGGCGCATTCTTGATCTGGTGCAGGAAGCCCGCGCCACGGTGGCGGGGGAGGAGCCCCAGGGCGCGTTTGCGCTGGGTTCGCTGGAGAGCACGGCGGCGGTGCGCATTCCGGCGTTGCTCGCGGCGTATAACCAGAAGCACGCCAAGGTCGAGCTGGACCTGAGCACCGGGCCGTCCGGCACGATGATCGAGGGCGTGTTGTCGGGACGCCTGGCGGCCGCGTTTGTCGACGGGCCGGTGCTGCATGCCACGCTGGAAGGCGTGCCGGTGTTTGAGGAGGAGATGGTGGTCATTGCGCCGCTGCACCATGCGCCGATCACGCGCGGGCAGGATGTGGCGGGGGAGAGCATCTATACGTTTCGCTCGAACTGCTCGTATCGCCATCACTTCGAGCGCTGGTTCTCACAGGATGGCGCGGTGCCGGGCAAGATCTTTGAAATGGAGTCTTATCACGGCATGCTCGCCTGCGTCAGTGCCGGGGCCGGCCTGGCGCTGATGCCGCGCAGCATGCTGGAGAGCATGCCAGGGTTTACGGCGGTGAGTGTGTGGCCGCTGAGCGACGCGTTCCGAATCCTCAATACCTGGCTGATCTGGCGCCGGGGCACGGTGTCGCAGAGCTTGAACAGTTTTGTGAAGCTGTTGGAGGAACGTGGTCTGGTAGCCACTTAGATCTGATGTGGGAGCTGGCTTGCCTGCGATGGCGGTGTATCAGCCAAGGCCGTGCAGGCTGGGCTGACGCCATCGCAGGCCAGCCAGCTCCCACCGGTTGATCGTGTTTTCAGCCGCCAAATTGCAGGGTGCCCATGGCGAGTTTTGCCATGATGGCCGTGGCGCCCAGTTGTACCAACCAAAGGGCCAGGCCACCGAGGAACACACCCAGTGCCACTTGCAGCACCAGGCTTTTCTGGCGCTTGGCGTGCGGCGCGCGCGGGGTGAAGTCATGCAGTTCGTCGCGGTCGGCACGCAGGTCCAGGTCGTCGTTTCTCATAAGGCTCTCACAGCAAAGGGGCAGTTGGGGTTCAGTCTAGGGCTGGTCGCGGCAAGCAGCGAGGTTTTCCTCTTGTGGCGAGCGGGCTTGCCCCGCGTTGGGCTGCGCAGCGGCCCCTTGTTCAGGCACCGGGTTCTTTCAGTAAGTTCACGGGGGGGCTTTATGGAGCTGCTTCGCAGCCCAACGCGGGGCAAGCCCGCTCGCCACAGGAAGCCTGTTTGCCACGGGAAGCCTGCTGGCGACAAAAAAGGGGAAGCCATTGAAGGACTTCCCCTTTGTCACAACCGTTGCAGGCTTACAGCACCTGAACAATCGCTTTGGTCACTGCACCAATGTTCGACTGGTTCAGCGCCGCTACGCAGATGCGGCCGGTGTCGAGCGCGTAGATACCAAACTCGGTACGCAGGCGGGTGACTTGCTCCACGGTCAGGCCGGAGTAGGAGAACATCCCACGCTGGCGGCCAACGAAGCTGAAGTCGTGACCTGGGGCAGCCTTGGCCAGTTCAGCCACCATCTGCTCACGCATGCCACGGATGCGCAGGCGCATTTCGGCCAGTTCCGCTTCCCACTGGGCGCGCAGCTCAGGGTTGTTCAGCACCGCCGCCACAATCGCCGCGCCGTGGGTCGGCGGGTTGGAGTAGTTGGTGCGGATCACGCGCTTGACCTGGGACAGGATGCGCGCGCTTTCTTCCTTGGATTCGCTGACGATCGACAGCGCACCTACGCGTTCGCCGTACAGCGAGAACGACTTGGAGAACGAGCTGGACACAAAGAAGGTCAGGCCCGACTCAGCAAACAGGCGCACGGCTGCGGCGTCTTCGTGGATGCCATCGCCAAAGCCCTGGTAGGCCATGTCGAGGAACGGCACCAGGTTCCTGGCCTTGACCACGTCCAGCACGTTTTGCCAGTCGGCCGGGCTCAGGTCGACGCCGGTCGGGTTGTGGCAGCAGGCGTGCAGCACCACGATGGACTGTGGCGGCAGGGCGTTGAGGTCTTCGAGCAGGCCGGCACGGTTGACGTCGTGGGTGGCGGCGTCGTAGTAGCGGTAGGTTTGCACCGGGAAGCCGGCTTTTTCGAACAGCGCCTGGTGGTTTTCCCAGCTCGGGTCGCTGATGGCAACCACGGCGTTGGGCAGCAGTTGCTTGAGGAAGTCGGCGCCGATCTTCAGCGCGCCGGTGCCGCCGACGGCTTGCGCGGTGATCACACGGCCAGCGCTGAGCAGGGGCGAGTCGGCGCCGAACAGCAGCTTTTGCACGGCCTGGTCGTAGGCAACGATGCCGTCGATCGGCAAGTAGCCACGGGCGGCGTGTTGCGCCACGCGAATGGCTTCCGCTTCGGCAACGGCACGCAAGAGTGGAATCTTCCCCTCCTCGTTGCAGTAAACGCCCACGCCAAGGTTGACCTTGGTGGTTCGTGTGTCGGCGTTGAATGCTTCGTTGAGGCCCAGGATTGGATCGCGTGGTGCCATTTCGACAGCGGAGAACAGGCTCATTTTTGCGGCAGCTCTATGGGGGAATGGAGGGACGTGTCGCGCTCCAGCCGAATGCACTAGAGCGGTGCACAAACGGGGAGCTAGTATAGAGGCCATCCAGGCTCAGGGCGACAACCGAAACGGCTTTTCGGCCAAGTTTTTCGGTTTATTTGCCGACCGTTAGTCTTATTGCAACATGGGGCGGCGACGGCAGGTAGGACGATTGCCTTGAAACCCGTCACATTCGCCTCCACTTCTACAGCTATCATGGTTTTTTCCTGCAACCTGCGTTGACTATTCGCGGGTTGCTGAGCTTTTTCGTCCCTGGCGGTTTCGAGTCTGGGGTGACTACACGAGGTACGTTATGTCGGATTTCCAGCTCGTCACCCGCTTTGAACCCGCCGGCGATCAACCCGAAGCTATTCGCCTGATGGTTGAAGGCATTGAAGCCGGCCTGGCGCACCAGACGCTGCTTGGGGTGACCGGTTCAGGCAAGACCTTCAGCATTGCCAATGTGATTGCGCAGACCAATCGCCCGACCCTGGTGCTGGCGCCGAACAAAACCCTGGCCGCCCAGCTGTATGGCGAGTTCAAGGCGTTTTTCCCGAACAACGCGGTGGAGTACTTCGTTTCCTACTACGACTACTACCAGCCCGAAGCCTACGTGCCATCCTCTGACACCTTCATCGAGAAGGACGCGTCGATCAACGACCACATCGAGCAGATGCGGTTGTCGGCGACCAAGGCGCTGCTGGAACGCAAGGACGCGATCATCGTCACCACGGTGTCGTGCATCTACGGCCTGGGCAGCCCGGAAACCTATTTGAAGATGGTGTTGCACGTCGATCGCGGCGACAAACTCGACCAGCGCGAGCTGCTGCGGCGCCTGACGAGCTTGCAGTACACCCGCAATGACATGGACTTTGCCCGCGCCACCTTCCGTGTGCGCGGCGATGTGATCGACATCTACCCGGCCGAATCCGACCTGGAAGCGATTCGCATCGAGCTGTTCGACGATGAAGTCGAAAGCCTGTCGGCCTTCGACCCGTTGACCGGTGAGGTGATTCGCAAGCTGCCGCGCTTCACCTTCTACCCCAAAAGCCACTACGTAACGCCGCGCGAAACGCTGATGGGCGCCATTGAGGGCATCAAGGCCGAACTGGCGGAGCGCCTGGATTACCTGCGCGCCAACAACAAGCTGGTGGAAGCCCAGCGCCTGGAGCAGCGCACGCGGTTCGACCTGGAAATGATCCTGGAGCTGGGTTACTGCAACGGCATCGAAAACTACTCGCGCTACCTCTCGGGTCGCGAATCCGGGCAGGCGCCGCCCACCTTGTTCGATTACCTGCCGGATGACGCCTTGCTGGTGATCGACGAATCCCACGTCAGCGTGCCGCAGGTGGGCGCGATGTACAAAGGTGACCGCTCGCGTAAGGAAACCCTGGTGGAATACGGTTTCCGCCTGCCGTCGGCACTGGACAACCGCCCGATGCGTTTCGACGAGTTTGAAAGCATCAGCCCGCAGACGATCTTCGTCTCGGCCACGCCAGGTAACTACGAGGCCGAACACGCGGGCCGCGTGATTGAGCAACTGGTGCGCCCGACAGGCCTTGTGGACCCACAAATCGAAATCCGCCCGGCGCTGACCCAGGTCGATGACTTGCTGTCGGAAATCACCAAGCGCGTGGCCCTGGAAGAGCGGGTGCTGGTGACCACGCTGACCAAGCGCATGTCCGAAGATTTGACCGATTACCTGGCCGACCATGGCGTGCGCGTGCGCTATTTGCACTCGGACATCGACACTGTGGAGCGCGTCGAGATTATCCGCGACCTGCGCCTGGGCACCTTTGATGTGCTGGTGGGCATCAACCTGTTGCGTGAAGGGTTGGATATGCCGGAGGTGTCGCTGGTGGCGATTCTGGACGCCGACAAGGAAGGCTTCCTGCGCTCCGAGCGCTCGCTGATCCAGACCATCGGCCGGGCGGCGCGTAACCTCAATGGCCGGGCGATTCTGTACGCGGACCGTATCACCGGCTCCATGGAGCGCGCGATTGGCGAGACCGAACGCCGCCGTGACAAGCAGATCGCGTTCAACCTGGAGAACGGCATCATCCCCAAAGGCGTGTTCAAGGACGTCGCCGACATCATGGAAGGCGCCACCGTACCCGGCTCGCGCAGTAAGAAGCGCAAGGGCATGGCCAAGGCCGCTGAAGAAAGCGCCAAGTACGAGAACGAATTGCGCTCGCCGAGTGAGATCACCAAGCGTATCCGGCAGTTGGAAGAGAAGATGTACCAGCTGGCGCGCGACCTTGAGTTTGAAGCGGCGGCGCAGATGCGCGATGAGATCGGTAAGTTGCGCGAGCGGTTGCTGGCTGTTTGATTTGCGGTGAATGGGCGGGCCTCATCGGGGGCAAGCCCCCTCCCACACGTTGGCGTGTGAACGCCGGCAAATGTGGGAGGGGGCTTGCCCCCGATGACCGCGCCTCGGTTTTCCAGAAATCCCCCAGGCTGTTACCATTCGCCCCTTGTTTCAATTTTCAGTTATATCGCCCATTCGAGACCTGCCATGACCACCGTCCGCACGCGCATTGCGCCATCGCCTACTGGGGATCCCCACGTCGGCACTGCTTACATCGCCCTGTTCAACTACTGCTTTGCCAAGCAGCACGGCGGTGAATTCATCCTGCGGATCGAAGACACCGATCAACTGCGTTCGACCCGTGAGTCGGAACAGCAGATTTTCGATGCCTTGCGCTGGCTGGGCATCACCTGGGCCGAAGGCCCGGACGTCGGCGGCCCGCACGGCCCGTATCGTCAGAGCGAGCGCAGCGACATCTACAAGCGGTACACCCAGCAATTGGTCGACATGGGCCATGCGTTCCCGTGCTTCTGCACCGCCGAAGAACTCGACCAGATGCGTGCCGAGCAACAGGCCCGTGGCGAAACCCCGCGTTACGACGGCCGTGCGCTGCTGCTGTCCAAAGAAGAAGTGGCCCAGCGCCTGGCTGCCGGTGAGCCTCACGTGATTCGCATGAAAGTGCCGAGCGAAGGCGTGTGCGTGGTGCCGGACATGCTGCGCGGTGACGTCGAGATTCCGTGGGACCGCATGGACATGCAGGTGCTGATGAAGACCGACGGGCTGCCGACGTACTTTCTGGCCAACGTGGTCGACGACCACCTGATGGGCATCACCCACGTGCTGCGCGGCGAAGAATGGCTGCCGTCGGCGCCGAAACTGATCCTGCTCTACGAATACTTCGGCTGGGAACAGCCGCAACTGTGCTACATGCCGCTGCTGCGTAACCCGGACAAGAGCAAGCTGTCCAAGCGCAAGAACCCGACCTCGGTGACGTTCTACGAGCGCATGGGCTTCATGCCCGAAGCGATGCTCAACTACCTGGGCCGCATGGGCTGGTCGATGCCGGACGAGCGCGAGAAGTTCTCGCTGCAGGAAATGGTCGACAACTTCGACTTGTCCCGCGTGTCCCTGGGCGGGCCGATCTTCGACATCGAGAAGCTGTCGTGGCTCAACGGCCAGTGGCTGCGTGACCTGCCGGTAGAAGAATTCGCCAGCCGTGTGCAGCAGTGGGCGTTGAACCCCGAGTACATGATGAAGATCGCGCCGTTGGTGCAGGGCAGGGTGGAGACGTTCAGCCAGGTTGCTCCGTTGGCCAGCTTCTTCTTTGCCGGTGGCGTGAACCCGGATGCCACGTTGTTTGAGTCCAAGAAGCTCTCGGGCGATCAGGTTCGCCAACTGATGCAATTGATCCTGTGGAAGCTCGAAAGCCTGCGTCAGTGGGAGAAGGATGCAATCACTGCGACGATTCAGGCGGTGGTCGAGTCCCTTGAGCTGAAACTGCGCGATGCCATGCCACTGATGTTTGCAGCGATCACCGGGCAGGCCAGTTCGGTGTCGGTACTGGATGCGATGGAAATTCTCGGCCCGGACCTGACGCGTTTCCGTCTGCGCCAAGCCCTTGATTTGCTTGGTGGTGTGTCGAAGAAAGAAAACAAAGAGTGGGAAAAGCTGCTGGGCGCTATCGCTTAAGTCGGCTGTTGTTACGACGAAACCCCGGTTTTCCGGGGTTTCGTCGGTAAGTGATTGTTATCCCGGCAAAAAATTTTGGAAATAGTTGAAAATAAATTTGACACGTTTCCAAACCGCCATTAAGATTCGCCCCGTCCTCACCGATGAGGGGCTATAGCTCAGCTGGGAGAGCGCTTGCATGGCATGCAAGAGGTCAACGGTTCGATCCCGTTTAGCTCCACCAATTTACAGGTTCAAGGTCTGGCCACACCGTCCTTGAATTGATCAGCTCTCAGCGCTGATCAGATGTACAGAAGGTTTTGTCCCCTTCGTCTAGTGGCCTAGGACACCGCCCTTTCACGGCGGTAACAGGGGTTCGAGTCCCCTAGGGGACGCCAGTTTCAACAAGCAGCTCGAAAGGTCTGCTGCGTCGCGAGACGAAAAATCCGGGGCTATAGCTCAGCTGGGAGAGCGCTTGCATGGCATGCAAGAGGTCAACGGTTCGATCCCGTTTAGCTCCACCAATTTACAGGTTCAAGGTCTGGCCACACCGTCCTTGAATCGATCAGCTCTCAGCGCTGGTCAGTTGTATAGAAGGTTTGTGTCCCCTTCGTCTAGTGGCCTAGGACACCGCCCTTTCACGGCGGTAACAGGGGTTCGAGTCCCCTAGGGGACGCCACGATTACCCGCTCTGCGGGATTTTTAAGGGTCATTCAATTATTGAATGGCCCTTTTGTTTGTCTGGCGTTTGGGTTTTCACGCAGCCGTTTACGGCATCCTGCGTACCACGTTGGCGGTGCGCAGGGATTTGTTGATGCGCGCCAGCTCTTTTTGCTGATCAACCTGTGGGCCTCTGTTCTGGGCATTCTCCAGCGCGACGTTCCACATTTCGACGCGAATGCCGGGCAAGCGTGAAATCGCACGCAGGCAGCCCTGGTCTATTTCGTCGTTGGGGTGGTAGATATTCGCGGTTTCAATCACCAGCCGGGTGTTTGGAAAGCGCAGCAGGATGTCTTCCATGAACTGCTTGAACAGCACGCAGCATTGCCGACACGGTGAGTTGTTGATGCTCACCACGATCTCCTGATACCCCGCATCGAATACCCAGTCATTGGCGCGCAGGGCCTCCAGGAAGTTGGCCTCGGCATGCCCGTCGGCGTCGTTGAAGAATTTGCCAAACGGCTGGTTGCCCACGCCTTCGCCTTCAACCTTGGCGATCAGCACCGTGCGAAAGCCGCTGATGAAGTTCGCGGTGTACTCGTTGGCGAACACGTAGGGGGCTTCTCCGGCTACCCACGCGCAGTTCTGGTTTTGCTGCCGCCAGGCCATGTCGTTCTCTCCGATGTGCAGTTCATTGCAATGAGAACGGCTGGGGCGAGCGGTTTATTCCCTTGATGTGATCTGTGCTGCTCGGACGAGCGGTCATGCGGGTGGCTTGCGAAATATTATTATGGTAATAATATTCAACCCATGAGAGACGGAGGCAACGATGAGCGATAAAAAAGCGCAAACCCGCGAACGCATTTTGCAGGCTGCCAGCGCGGCGTTGATCCAGCGCGGCCCGGCCGAACCGAGTGTCGGCGAAGTCATGGGCGCGGCGGGGCTTACGGTCGGCGGTTTCTACGCGCACTTTGAAAGCAAGGACGCGTTGATGCTGGAGGCCTTCACCCAGTTGCTCGCCCGGCGACGCGCGTCGATTGACGACATGGACGCGCAACTCACCGGTGAAGAGCGCAGAGGCCTGGTGGCGGCGTTTTATTTGTCGCGCAAGCACCGTGACTCCACGGACCAGGCCTGCCCGATACCAGCCACCGTGGGCGAGATGAGCCGCTTGCCGGATGAGTTTCGCCAGGCGCTCAACGAGCACACGGAGCTGATGGCCGCGCAGTTGGCCGCCAGCCCGGAGGACACCGACAAAGCCCTGGCGGATATGGCCTTGATGATTGGCGGCCTGGCCTTGGCCCGCGCGCTCGGGCCGGGCGAGTTGTCGGACCGCGTGTTGCGCGCGGCCAAATCGGCGGTGCGCTGAAAAAGGAGTCGCCTGATGGGCGCGTTGACCTGGATTCGAGGCTTTAATGGCACCGTCGGCCGCGTGGCGCCGCACCTGGTGGCCAGCAAGTTGCGCCGTACCTTCATGACGCCACGCAATCTGCCGCCGCGCGACTGGGAGTTGCCGCTGTTGGCGCAGTCGGAGCGCATCACCTTGCGTTTCGGCTTGTCGGCGTTGCGTTGGGGCCAGGGCCCCGCCGTGCTGCTGATGCACGGCTGGGAAGGGCGCCCCACGCAGTTCGCCAGCCTGATCACGGCGTTGGTGGATGACGGTTATTCGGTGATTGCCCTGGACGGCCCGGCCCATGGCCGTTCACCGGGGCGCGAGGCGCATGTGCTGCTGTTCGCCCGCGCCATGCTCGACGCCGCCGCTGAGTTGCCGCCGTTGCACGCGGTGGTGGGGCATTCCATGGGCGGTGCCAGCGCGATGCTGGCGGTGCAACTGGGCCTGCGCACCGAGGCGCTGGTGAGCATTGCGGCGCCTTCGCGCTTTCTCGATGTGCTGCGCGGTTTCGCCGGCATGGTCGGGTTGCCGCCACGGGCGCGCTCGGCGTTTATCCAGGAAGTCGAATTGACCTTCGGCATGCCGCTCAAACACCTGGACGTGGCTCACTACCAGATGAATATCCCCGGTTTGATCGTGCACGCCGAAGACGACACCTTTGTGCCGGTCAAAGCCGCGCAAGCCATTCACGAGGCCTGGTTCGACAGCCGCCTGCTGCGACTGGAACAAGGCGGGCACCAGAAAGTGCTGGCCGACCCGCGGGTGATCGAGGGTGTGCTTGCTCTGTTGGCCTGCCGTCGTCTACAGGCGCGGCAAACTGCCTGATACACTGCCCCGCCGACATCAATCGACTGGAGCAAGGCATGGGCTGGGATTTGGCAACGCCATTCATCATCGATCTGCAGGTTGGCGCTGAAGACATCGACGGCCTCGGGCACGCCAACAATGCGGTGTACGTGTCCTGGCTGGAGCGCTGCGCCTGGCGCCATTCCCAGCGCCTGGGGCTGGACCTTACCGAATACCGCCGACTCGACCGCGCCATGGCCGTGGTGCGCCATGAGATCGACTACCTGGCGGCCGGCTACGAGGGTGATGAGCTGCAGCTGGCGACCTGGATCGTCGACTGGGACCAGCGCCTGAAAATGACCCGCCGTTTCCAGCTGGTCCGTCCTCGCGACGGCGCGACCTTGCTGCGCGCCCACACCACGTTTGTCTGCATCGAACTCTCCACGGGCAAGCCCAAGCGTATGCCGGCCGAATTTCTCGACGGCTACGGTCCCGCGCTGACAGGGGGTTAACGTTTCTTGCAGGAAACCCAGTAAACTGCGCCACGATTTTTGTTGAGTGTTTTCCATGCAAATTGCTTTGGCGCCCATGGAGGGGTTGGTCGACAACATCTTGCGTGATGTGCTGACCCGCGTGGGCGGTATTGACTGGTGCGTGACCGAGTTCATCCGCGTCAACGACCGCCTGCTGACTCCCGCCTATTTCCACAAGCTCGCCCCGGAACTGCTGCACGGTGCCCACACCGCAGCGGGCGTGCCGCTGCGTGTGCAGTTGCTGGGTTCGGACCCGGTGTGCCTGGCCGAAAACGCCGCGCTGGCGTGCGAGCTGGGCTCCCAGGTGATTGACCTTAACTTCGGCTGCCCGGCCAAGACGGTCAACAAGTCGCGCGGCGGCGCCGTGCTGCTCAAGGAGCCGGAGCTGCTCAACCAGATTGTTGAACATGTGCGCCGTGCCGTGCCCGCGCATATCCCCGTGACCGCCAAGATGCGCCTTGGCTTCGACAGTCCGGACGGTGCGCTGGTGTGCGCCACGGCGCTGGCTGAAGGCGGCGCGGCACATATCGTGGTGCATGCGCGTACCAAGACCGACGGCTACAAGCCGCCGGCCCACTGGGAGTGGATCCCGCGGGTGCAGGAGGTGGTCAACGTGCCGGTGTTCGCCAATGGGGATATTTGGAGCGTCGAAGACTGGAAGCGTTGCCGTGAAATCAGCGGCGCCGAAGACATCATGCTCGGCCGTGGCCTGGTGGCACGGCCTGACCTGGCGCGCCAAATTGTGGCAGCCAAGGCGGGCGAAGAGGTGGTGGAAATGACCTGGGCGCAGATGCAGCCGATGCTTCAGGCGTTCTGGAGCCAATCAGTGGCGCAACTGACTGAAAAGCAGGCGCCGGGACGGTTGAAGCAATGGCTGGCGATGCTGACGCGCAATTATCCCGAGGCGGTGGCGCTGTTTACCGCATTGCGGCGCGAGACGGATCTGAAACACGTCAGCCACCTGCTGGGCATGCAGCACCCCGTTGCAGCCTGATTGTTCACGTTCACTAAAAAAGGGTGCCATTGGCGCCCTTTTTTCGTGTGTGGGCTAGCACAAAAGAGTGGCGAACAGGCGGTTTAATCTTGTCGGTGAGTTGCATGCCCGCAGTGTATTAACGGGTGTGACGATTCTTTAGCGTCGCGAGGGGCTTGCGCCAAGGCCCTGTCGCGATAGTTCATGCGGCAAAGTCTGATAACGCGCATTGGTTTCCTTATATGAGCTGCGATTAGCGGAACTCGATAGCCTAACTTTCCACGTAAGTAAGGACTGTGAAGCAACGTTGTTGTTCTCAGCTGTTGACACGCTCACTTCTCTGGCCCGCTGATCGGCCAGGCACTGTTAAATAAGGAATTGCTAAATGTCTCTGTCGGTTAATAATCCATCGTTCATGAAAGTTAATGCGTCTGTGCTGGATCGCAACAGTATTTCATCCGCTAAGTTGGCTGAAACAACAGACGTGCAGGTTTCCGGAGTGCGTGTTGCCACCACGCCACTGAGCACTGACAACGTCCGGTTCTCGCCCAACGAACTGATGATTCCGGGTGCTGCGCTCACGCGGTTATTTGACATGCTCGAACAGGTTTTCAAGGCTATACGTGAAATGGTTTCCGGAAAGGATTTGACGCCCGCGCTGCTGTCCGGCCCAGGCGTTGTGCCAGACGCAAAGCCTGAGGCGCGCACGTTGCCGGTGAATTCCGATGTCGCCAAGCAGCCGAGTACGCCGGAGGTGGGCAACTTGCCGGCCGAACCGCAGGCGCCGCAGCCGCAAGCAAAGCGGCAGCTGATGGACGCTGCGGTGCTAGTGCCCACGGCACTCAAGGCGCCAGTGGCGCTGCCACATCAGCCCGCGTCCGAGCCGGCGATTACCGTGACGAATGACGGCAAGACCAACGTACACGTCAATGTGAATGCCGGTCATTGCCATTGCACGGATGCGCAGGCGGTTGTGAACAACGTGCCCCAACTAAAGCGTGTGCTGGATCTGTCGCCATTGCCTGAAACCGCCCCGCAGCCGGGGATCAAGCCGGGTGTGACACCGGACGTGAAGGCTGACATCACGCCAGAACCTGCCCCTGAGGTGCCCGGCACGGTCACGCCTGAGGTCGAGTCGGGTATCAAGCCTGGCGTGCCGCCAGCGCCAAAGACCGAGATCAAGCCAGACCACACACCGGCGGTGCCAGGCAGCGTCACGCCGGTGGTCACGCCAGAGCCAACGCCAGAGCCAACGCCCTCGGTGGTGCCGGACATCACTCCAAAGCCCTTGCCTGATACGCCGGTTCCGGACTTAACCAGCCCAGGCCCGGTTGAAGATCATTTTGATCCAAGAAACTGGCGGTTAAATACCAGGCCAGTGTTCAAGGCCTGATCGTCCCAAACCCGTTTTAACTTCTTGAAGCAAGCAGGCGCCTCTTTGGCTGTAAGTTGCAAAGAGGCGCCTGCCCATGGGGGGCATATGTCTAACTGTTTAATTAATAATATTGCGCGTGTCATCGATGTCAGGCAGGCGATTAATAGTGATTTAAGAAGTGCCAATCATCCAGCGGATGTTCACTTGAACCTGATTGAACAAAAGACTGCGGCGACTATTTGTCGTCCCTCTGTCAGTCATTCAGAGCGCCGGGGGCGCGGCGATAATGTACGCGATGCTGTTCAATCGTTTGCTGCGCTGTTGAGTTCTTTATTGACTCAGATACTGAGAATCTTGTCGGCCGATGAAGATAAGTCCGTCCCCGTTATACCCACGCCACCGGTCAATCCGTCGGTGGTGCATGAGCCGATCACCCCCAGGCCCAATTCCGAAGCCGCGATCCCGTGCCTTTCAAACAAGCGCGGCGGTGCGAAGCCGGACAACATCTGGGGTGGGTTTCGCCAAGGCCCCGATGGCAATTGCGTAACGGTGTCGGCGATCAAGGCGGCGATGCACCGATTTGGCCAGAGCCCCACGGATATCTACCAGCACGTCACCCGCCTCAGCGGCGGTTATCGAGTAGTCATGCGCGATGATTTTCAGCTCACCCTGACTGACCGTGAATTGGCCGAAGGTGCGCGAGGCGCGAAGTTCAGAGGGCAGGACAAGGGCATGCTCAAGGATGCGCAATTTCTGTTTGCGGTCAGTGCCAAGCGTGCACAGATGGAAAACAACGATTACACGGCGGGCAGAAGTTATCAGGCTGCGATTCGCAGCCTGAACAACGGTGAGGATGAGCATGGGCCGGGGGAGGGGTTCATGCGCCTGGGGCTGCGCAAGCACATGAAAACGGTCTCTGTGCGCGAGCTCGCCCGTGGGCAATTGGGCATGTGCAATCGCACCGGGCATTCGGTGGCGGTGATCAACGGCCGCGAAGAGTTGTGGGGACGCAGGGGCGCCACGCCTGCCCGCGGTCAGGCGATAGCACTTTTCTAGAGGGCGAGCACAGGCGATGCGGGCGGCTCACCCCATCGCAACGCCGCCCCGATTGTGTTTTGCAGGTTATTGCTTCGGTAAGTCTCAGGAATCAGTGAATGAATATCACAGCAAGTAATGGCCCAGGCTCGCCGGCCAACGGGTACGACGACGCGGCTTCGGTGTTTTCGTCAAAACGTGCGGGAGAAAAACCTGCGCAGATCATCCGTGCATTCAATGCGGCGCACGGCCAGTTTGGCGAGCACTTTGACACCAGCACCCACGCAGCCGTCATCAAACTGATGATGACAACCTTCGGGCAACACCCGGCTGGCATGTTCAATGCGCTGACTGCCACGGGCGATGGGTACCACATCACCATGAAGGACGAGTTCAAGGTTCAGTTGTCTCGCCACGAGTTGGCGCAGGCGACGCAGGCCTCAAGGTTCAGCGGCGACGATAGCGGGGCAGTCAAGGATGCCAATTTTGTGTTCGCGGCGTTCGTAAAGCGCAAGCAACTGACCGGGAATTACCCGACGTTTGAAGCCGCGCTGGCAAAAACACTGGAGGGCGAGACCGTCCAGCGGTGTTTGCAGGGCATGGGCCTGTTCGGCCTGTGCCAGTACGTGCCGTCAAGTGCCATGCAGGCAAAGGGCGTGGTGGGGGTCATGGGGACCCACAACTTTGGCTCGGCGCTGGTGATGGAGGGCGTAAGCCATCATTACCACGAGCGGCGCACGGTCAAGCAGGGTTACGGGTACGTGTTGTTCGACGACAAACCGGCGGCCCCCGACAACGCCAGGCAGGTGTCCGATGTGGTGTCCGGCATGACGCCCGAACAGATCTGGGGTGGTTTTTATCAGGGCGTGGAAGGCAATTGCGTCACGGTGTCGGCGATCAAGGCGGCGATCATCCGGTTCTGGCAGGACCCTCAGGGGATCTATAAGCGCATCCAAGTCACCGCCGACGGTTTTGAGGTGGTCATGAGGGACTCCTTCACGCTGACGGTGACCCATGATGAACTGCGCCAGGCCATCGTCGCGTCAAACTTCCACGGCAGTCATACGCAGCTGATCAATTACGCCAACTTCTTGTACGCGGTCAGCGCCAAGCGCGCGCACATGGAGAATAACGACATGCGCGCCGGACAGAGCTATGCAGCGGCCCTGCACACCCTCAACGACGGCGAGTACCCGGGGGAGGCGCTGCGGCGGCTTGGGTTGTACGCCTATATGCGTGAAAGCACGGTTGAAGAACTGGCCCGGGGCGCGGTCGGCACGCTGGCGGACACGGGCCACTCGGTCGCGGTCATCAATGGCGCGCTGGACTTCTATGGGCAAAAGCAGGACCTGGCGTCATCGCGATGGATGAACACCGGGTTTCGCGCATTGAAGCTCGTGTAAGGGTCAGCCCAGTAGCTTCCTGAACGCCTCGATGGGCAGAGGCCGGCTGTGTAAATACCCCTGGAACAAATGGCAGCCCAGCTTTTGCAGGAATGCCAGTTGTTCCGGGGTTTCCACGCCCTCGGCGATCACATCCAGGTTCAAGCTGCGCGCCATGGCGACGATGGCGCGGATGATTTCGGCATCGTTGGGGTCGTGGGTGGCGTCGCGCACAAAGGACTGATCGATCTTCAACGCATCCACCGGCAGGCGCTTGAGGTAGGTCAGCGACGAATAGCCGGTGCCGAAGTCGTCCATGGCAAAGCTCACGCCGAGTTTTTTCAGGCGGCGCATCTTGGCCACAGTGTCATCCAGATTCTGGATCACGATGCCTTCGGTAATTTCCAGTTTCAGCAGGCTATACGGCAGGTGATGCTGCTTGAGGCTGCGCTCCACCCGCTCCACGAAGTCGTTCTGGCGGAACTGGCGCGGGCTTATATTCACGCACAGGCTGAAATTCAACGGGTCCACCAGGCCATCGGCGATCAATTGGGCAAATGCGCCGCAGGCTTCATCAAGAATCCAGGTGCCGACTTCCAGGATCAGGCCGCTGTCTTCCAGCACTTTGATAAATTCGGTGGGTGACTGCGCCCCCAGTTGCGGGTGCTGCCAGCGCACCAGCGCTTCGGCACCGATGATGCGATTGCCGCGCGCATCGACTTGAGGCTGGTAATGCACGCTGAACTCACCGCGTGACAGCGCCAGACGCAGGTCGGTCTCCATGCGCAGGCGTTCACTGGCGGTTTTCTGCATGCTGTTATGAAACATCTGCGTGGTGTTGCGTCCTGAATCCTTGGCCCGATACAGCGCAATGTCGGCACGCTTGAGCAGGTCTGCGGGTGTCGAGCCATGGTCGGGGATCAGCGCCACGCCAATGCTCGGCGTGACCTGCAGGCGATGGCCATCGAGGAACATCGGTTCCGAGAGCAATTCGCGCAGGGTGTCTGCCAGTTCCTGTACCTGAGCGCTGACTTCCACGCGTGTACCTTCCAGGCCGCTGAGCAGCACCACGAACTCATCGCCGCCCAGACGCGCCACCGTATCTTCCATGCGCACGCTGGCTTCTAGGCGTGCGGTGACGATTTTCAGCACGGTGTCGCCCACCGGATGGCCGAGGGAATCGTTGATGTGCTTGAAATGGTCGAGGTCGAGAAACAGCAGGGCGCCCCGCAGGTTATGGCGTTTGAGCAGGGCGATCTGCTGGCTCAGGCGGTCCATCAGCAGCGCACGATTGGGCAGGTTGGTCAGCGGGTCGTGATAGGCCAGGTGGCGGATCTGCGCCTGGGCGTTTTTCAGCAGGCTCACGTCCCGCGCCGTCAGCAGCAGGCACGGCGTTTCATTGAGGGTGATCGGTTCGACCGATACCTCCACGGCCAACAATTCGCCACGTTTGTTGTGCCACAGCATTTCCAGGTGATGAATACGGCCCTTGATCTGCAGTTCGGCCAGCAGCGCCGCGCGCTGATTCTCATCGGCCCAGATGCCGATCTGATACAGCGTCAGCCCGATGGCCTCCTCGGCGCGGTAACCGGTGAGGCGGCAGAAGCCGTCATTGACCTCCACATAACGGCCGGTGTCACGTTCGGTAATGGAGATGGCATCGGGGCTTGAATGGAAGGCCTTAGCGAATTTTTCCTCGCTGGCCTTAAGGGCGGCCTCGGAGCGTTGTTGCTGGGTGAT
Source organism: Pseudomonas sp. R9.37 (assembly GCF_963878885.1). Lineage (NCBI taxonomy): Bacteria > Pseudomonadati > Pseudomonadota > Gammaproteobacteria > Pseudomonadales > Pseudomonadaceae > Pseudomonas > Pseudomonas sp. R9.37. The sequence continues at coordinate 718,522 of NZ_CAWNZA010000022.1, forward strand.
ATCGCGCAGGGTCGTGACAATGCAGGGTTGATCGCCGACCTTGATCAGGCGGCTGGAAATCACGCAGGTCAGGCTTTGGCCATTTTTGTGATGCACCACAATGGCGACATTGTTTAACGACTGCTCGCGAATGACCCGTTCGATACGTTGCAGGCGCTTGCTCGAGTCATCCCACAGCCCGATCTGGTCGGCGCTTTTGTCGATCACCTCGGCGGCGGTCCAGCCAAAGGTCTGAGTGAACGCGGGGTTGATTTCGATAAAGGCGCCGCTGTCCAGGTAGGTCACGCAGATTGGGTCGGGGCTGGCCTGGAACAGGCTGGCGAATTTTTCTTCGGAGGCGGTGATGCGCTGCTCGCGTTCCACCTGGTCGGTGATATCCAGCAAGGTGCCGGCCATGCGCAACGGTTTGCCCGATTCGTCGCGATACAGCCGCGCGCGGCTTTCCAGGTAACGAGCGCTGCCGTCCTCCATCTGTACGCGATAGGTCAGCTGGTAGTTGCCGTCCGGGCCTTCACGCAGGCTGCGATAGGCGTTGCGCATGCCCTCGCGTTCTTCATCGGACATGCCTTCAAAAAACGCATCGAAAGGTTCGTGAAACGGCAACGCCTCCAGGCCGTGCAGTTGCGCCGCGCGGGCCGAGCCATACAGCATGCCGCTGGGGATATGCCAGTCCCAGGTGCCCAGCTGTGCCGAATCCAGGGCCAGGTCGAGGCGCTCCTGGCTGTCCTTGAGCGCCTGCTCGGCGTTTTTGCGCTCGGTGGTGTCGACAAACGTGCTGATCAGGTAGGCCTCGCCCTCCAACTCGACTTTTTGTGCGCTCAAGGTGCCGTCGTGGATCTGGCCGTTGCTGGCGCAGAACTGCACTTCCATGCTGATGGGTTCGCCCTTGCGTTGGGTGGCCCTGACCAGCAGGGCGCGCTGTTGCGGGTCACGCCACAGGCCCAGGTCCAGCGTGGTGCGGCCGATGGCCTGGGCCACGGGCCAGCCGAAAAGCATCTCGAAATACTGGTTGGCTTCGCTGATCAGGCCGTCGGCCTGGCGGGTCAGCAGGACCATATTCGGGCACAGATGAAACAGTGTGGCGAAGCGTTTTTCCGAGTGGATAAGGGCGTGTTCGCGCTCGCGCTGGCGAGTGGTTTCGCGAATCACGCCGATCATGCGGCGCCGGCCGGTCTTGTCCGGTGCCAGGCTGCCGTTGATTTCCAGCCAGTGGTGGCTGCCATCGGGCCACTGGATGTGGTGGTGCATGGCCTGTTCAAACGGCTCGCCCGCCAGCACGGCGTGAAAGGCCCGCACCACACGCGCGCGATCCGAAGGCGCGAGCAGATCCAGGTAATCCAGGTCTTTGGGTAGCGGCTGGCGCGGATCGTAGCCGAACAGCGCCTGGGTGCCGCGTGACCAGCTGATCCGGCCGGTGTCGATTTCCCAGCACCACGCGCCCAGGCGGGCAGCGTTGAGGGCTGCCAGCAACTGCGGGGCGCTGTCCCAGCTTTGTTCCGCCTCTTGAGGGTCAAGGGCGTAAATGCGGGGCAGGGGTGGCACGGAATCGACGGGGTTGCGCATTATCAAAGGGCCTTGGCTCAATGGGCGTTCGGCGCGGTTTATTCAGACCTTGAGGCCGCACAGCTTCATGCCGGTGTCCCTGGCAGATCGACCTGTGCATCCAATAGGCTCATGAAAGCCCGCGCAGCGTTCGACAGCGTCCTTTCGGTGTGCACGATATAGCCTAGCTGGCGACTGAGCTGTATGCCCGGCAAAGCGATACTTGCCACCTGTTCATCGAGCATGGTGCGCGGCAACACGCTCCAGGCCAGGCCGATGGACACCATCATCTTGATGGTTTCCAGGTAGTTGGTGCTCATGGCGATGTTCGGCGTCAGGCCCTGGGCTTCAAACAAGCGGCTGACAATATGGTGGGTAAAGGTGTTGCCACCGGGGAATACCGCCGGGTGTTTGGCGATATCGGCCAGGTTGACCGTGCCATTGGCGGTCAGGCTGTGCTCGGGCGCCACCACGAAATCCAACGGGTCGTCCCACACCGGGGTGGCGCGTACCAGGTTGTGCGGGTCGGGCGCCAGGGTGATAACGGCCACTTCAGCGCGACCATGGAGGATTTCCTCGTAGGCCACTTCCGAATCGAGGAACTGAATATCCAGCGCCACGTTCGGGTACTCGCGGGTAAAGGTGCGCAAAATCGGTGGCAGGCGGTGCAGGCCGATGTGGTGGCTGGTGGCCAATGTCAGGCGGCCGCTGACTTCGCCGGTCAGGTTGGTGAGCGCGCGGCGGGTGTCGTCCAGCACATTGAGAATCTGGTACGCACGTGGCAGCAGGGCGCGCCCGGCCTCGGTCAGGCCGACTTCACGGCCCAGGCGGTCGAATAAACGTACCTTTAATTGTTGTTCCAGCCCGGCAATGCGCTTGCTGATGGCTGGTTGGGTCAGGTGCAGGCGTTCGCCGGCGCCGGAGAAGCTGCCGGTCTCGGCGATGGCAATAAAGGCATTAAGGTTGGCCAGGTCCATTGTAGTATTCCAGTTGGTAATCCAAAGCATAAAAAATATGAATTTGAGTTATTTAATGTAGCGCCATACCATCAGCCTCACAAGCCAAAGGGTTATTGAATGTCTCAAAAGCCCGGGGCATAGAAAGACCGATGATGAGGACCGACTGATGGCCGGCAAAACGCTTTACGACAAGCTTTGGGATTCCCATGAAGTGAAACGGCGCGACGATGGCTCGTCGCTGATCTATATCGACCGTCACATCATCCATGAAGTGACCTCGCCCCAAGCGTTTGAAGGCCTGCGGCTGGCCGGGCGCAAGCCCTGGCGCGTCGACTCGATCATCGCCACCCCGGACCACAACGTACCGACCACCCCGGAGCGCAAAGGCGGCATCGAGGCCATTGCCGACCAGGTGTCGCGTTTGCAGGTGCAAACCCTCGACGACTATTGCGATGAATATGGCATCACCGAATTCAAGATGAATGACGTGCGTCAGGGCATCGTGCACGTGATCGGCCCGGAGCAGGGCGCCACCTTGCCGGGCATGACCGTGGTCTGCGGTGACTCTCACACCTCCACCCACGGCGCATTCGGCGCCCTGGCCCATGGCATCGGCACCTCCGAGGTGGAACATGTGTTCGCCACCCAGTGCCTGGTCGCCAAAAAGATGAAGAACATGTTGGTCAAAGTCGAAGGCACATTGCCATTTGGCGTGACCGCCAAGGACATCGTGCTTGCCGTGATTGGCAAGATCGGCACCGCCGGCGGTAACGGCCATGCCATCGAGTTCGCCGGCAGCGCCATCCGCGACCTGTCCATCGAAGGCCGCATGACCATCTGCAACATGTCCATCGAAGCCGGTGCCCGTGTCGGCATGGTCGCGGCGGACGAAAAAACCGTTGAATACGTCAAAGGCCGTCCTTTCGCTCCGCAAGGCGCCGATTGGGAGGCTGCCGTAGAAGCCTGGAAAGACCTGGTGTCCGACGCCGACGCTGTCTTCGACACCGTGGTTGAGCTCGACGCCGCGCAGATCAAGCCGCAAGTCAGCTGGGGCACCTCGCCGGAAATGGTCCTGGCCGTCGACCAGAACGTGCCGGACCCGGCCAAGGAAACCGACCTGGTCAAGCGTGGCTCCATCGAGCGCGCCTTGAAGTACATGGGCTTGAAGGCCAACCAGGCGATCACCGACATCCAGTTGGATCGCGTGTTTATCGGTTCCTGCACCAACTCGCGGATCGAAGACCTGCGCGCCGCGGCGGTGATCGCCAAGGGCCGCAAAGTGGCCTCGACCATCAAGCAAGCCATCGTGGTGCCAGGTTCGGGCCTGGTCAAAGCGCAAGCCGAAGCCGAGGGCCTGGACAAGATCTTCCTTGAGGCCGGTTTTGAATGGCGCGAGCCGGGCTGCTCCATGTGCCTGGCGATGAACCCGGACCGTTTGGAGTCGGGCGAGCATTGCGCGTCCACCTCCAACCGTAACTTCGAGGGGCGTCAGGGCGCCGGTGGGCGTACCCACCTGGTCAGCCCGGCCATGGCCGCCGCCGCTGCCGTCAACGGTCGTTTCATCGACGTTCGCGAATTGATCTGAGGAAAACCCGATGAGAGCTTTTACCCAACACACCGGTCTTGTCGCGCCGTTGGACCGTGCCAACGTCGACACTGACCAGATCATCCCCAAGCAGTTCTTGAAGTCGATCAAGCGCACCGGCTTTGGCCCGAACCTGTTCGATGAGTGGCGCTACCTGGACGTGGGCTACGCCTACCAGGACAACTCCAAGCGCCCGTTGAACAAGGACTTCGTGCTCAACGCCGAGCGTTACCAAGGCGCCAGCGTATTGCTGGCCCGCGAGAACTTCGGCTGCGGCTCCAGCCGTGAACACGCGCCGTGGGCCCTGGAAGAATATGGCTTTCGCAGCATCATCGCGCCGAGCTACGCCGACATCTTCTTCAACAACAGCTTCAAGAACGGCTTGTTGCCCATCATCTTGAGCGACGCCGAAGTGGACGAGCTGTTCAAGCAGGTCGAAGCCAATGTCGGCTACCAACTGACCGTTGACTTGGCTGCGCAGACCGTGACCCGCCCGGACGGCAAGGTGTATCACTTTGAAGTCGATGCGTTCCGTAAGCACTGCCTGATCAATGGCCTGGACGATATCGGCCTGACCTTGCAGGACGGCGATGCGATTGCCGCGTTTGAAACCAAACACCGGGCCAGCCAGCCGTGGTTGTTTCGTGACGCTTGATTTGAGGTAGGCCGTGCGGGCCCCATCGCGGGCAAGCCCGCTCCCACATGTTGACCTGTGAACACGGTCGAGTGTGGGAGCTGGCTTGCCTGCGATAGCGGCCGTACCAACACCACAAAACCCAAGGAAAACCACCATGACCAGCACCGCCCACACCCAAGTTGTGCAAAAACAATTCGGCGAACAGGCCTCGGCCTACCTGAGCAGCGCAGTTCACGCTCAAGGCACCGAATTCGCGCTGCTCCAGGCCGAACTGGCCGGGCAGGGCGCTGCGCGGCTGCTGGACCTGGGTTGCGGTGCCGGGCATGTGAGCTTCCACGTTGCGCCGCTGGTTGAAGAAGTGGTGGCCTACGACCTGTCCCAGCAGATGCTCGACGTGGTGGCAGCCGCCGCAACAGAGCGTGGCCTGAACAACATCCGCACCGTGCATGGCGCCGCTGAGCGCCTGCCATTCGCCGATGGCGAGTTCGACTTCGTGTTCAGCCGCTACTCGGCCCACCACTGGAGCGACCTTGGCCTGGCTTTTCGCGAAGTTCGTCGGGTGCTCAAGCCTGGCGGTATCGCGGCATTTGTCGATGTCTTGTCACCGGGCAGCCCGCTGTTGGACACTTACCTGCAAACCGTCGAAGTGCTGCGCGATACCAGCCACGTGCGCGATTACTCCGCCGCCGAATGGATGCGCCAGCTCAGCGAGGCCGGCCTGCACGTACGCAACAGCAGCCGTCAGCGCCTGCGCCTGGAATACACCTCGTGGGTGGAGCGCATGCGCACCCCAGAGGTATTGCGCGCCGCGATCCTTGAGTTGCAGCAGGCGATGGGCCAGGAAGTACGCGATTACTACGAGATTCAAGCCGACGGCACCTTCAGCACCGACGTACTGGTGGTCTTTGCCGAACGCTGATTAATTTTCCCGACCTGCCCACGGGCGGGTCGCTTGATGAAATGAGGAACGCATGAGCAAGCAGATTCTGATTCTTCCTGGCGACGGTATTGGTCCGGAAATCATGGCCGAAGCGGTCAAAGTCCTGGAATTGGCCAACAGCAAGTACAGCCTGGGCTTCGAATTGAGCCACGACGTGATCGGCGGCGCCGCCATCGACAAGCACGGCGTGCCCCTGGCCGACGAAACCCTGGACCGCGCCCGTGCAGCCGACGCCGTACTGCTCGGCGCCGTGGGCGGCCCGAAGTGGGACAAGATCGAGCGTGACATCCGCCCGGAGCGCGGCCTGCTGAAAATTCGCGCGCAACTGGGCCTGTTCGGCAACCTGCGCCCGGCGATTCTCTACCCGCAACTGGCCGACGCGTCGAGCCTCAAGCCGGAAGTGGTGGCGGGCCTGGACATCCTGATCGTGCGTGAGCTGACCGGCGGTATTTACTTCGGCTCGCCACGCGGCGTGCGCACCCTTGAAAATGGCGAGCGTCAGGCCTACGACACGCTGCCGTACAGCGAGAGCGAGATCCGCCGTATCGCCCGTGTCGGTTTCGACATGGCCCGCGTGCGTGGCAAGAGGGTCTGCTCGGTCGACAAGGCCAACGTACTGGCCTCCAGCCAACTGTGGCGCGAAATCGTCGAAGAAGTGGCCAAGGATTACCCGGACGTCGAACTGAGCCACATGTACGTCGACAACGCCGCCATGCAGCTGGTGCGTGCACCCAAGCAGTTTGACGTGATCGTCACCGACAACCTGTTCGGCGACATCCTGTCCGACCAGGCGTCGATGCTGACCGGTTCCATCGGCATGCTGCCGTCGGCGTCGCTGGACACCCACAACAAGGGCATGTACGAGCCGTGCCACGGTTCGGCACCGGACATTGCAGGCCAAGGCATTGCCAACCCGTTGGCGACCATCTTGTCGGTGTCGATGATGCTGCGTTACAGCTTCAACCTGAGTGAAGCGGCGGATGCAATCGAGAAGGCTGTGAGCCTGGTACTGGACCAGGGTTTGCGCACCGGCGACATCTGGTCGCAGGGTTGCACCAAGGTTGGGACGCAAGAAATGGGCGACGCAGTAGTCGCCGCGCTGCGGAATCTGTAATCTCTCGGGCCCGCTTGCAGTTGTTGCTGCAAGGCGGCCCACTTTTTAACAAGGTGTAGTTGCGATGAAACGTGTAGGTCTGATCGGTTGGCGCGGTATGGTCGGTTCCGTGCTCATGCAGCGGATGCTGGAAGAGCAGGATTTCGATCTTATTGAGCCGGTGTTTTTCACCACGTCGAACGTGGGTGGCCAAGGGCCGTCCGTGGGCAAGGATATTGCTCCGCTCAAAGACGCCTACAGCATTGAAGAGCTCAAAACCCTCGACGTGATTTTGACCTGCCAGGGTGGCGACTACACCAGCGAAGTCTTCCCCAAACTGCGCGAAGCCGGCTGGCAGGGTTACTGGATCGACGCCGCCTCGAGCCTGCGCATGCAGGACGACGCCGTGATCATCCTCGACCCGGTGAACCGCAAGGTTATTGACCAGCAGTTGGACGCTGGCACCAAGAACTATGTGGGCGGCAACTGCACCGTCAGCCTGATGCTGATGGGCCTGGGTGGCCTTTTCGAAGCTGGCCTGGTCGAGTGGATGAGCGCCATGACCTATCAGGCGGCCTCCGGCGCCGGCGCGCAGAACATGCGCGAGCTGATCAAGCAAATGGGTGCCACCCACGCGGCCGTTGCCGATCAACTGGCTGACCCTGCCAGCGCGATCCTCGACATCGACCGTCGTGTGGCCGAAGCCATGCGCAGCGATGCCTACCCGACCGAAAACTTCGGCGTGCCTTTGGCCGGTAGCCTGATCCCGTGGATCGACAAGGAATTGCCGAACGGCCAGAGCCGCGAAGAGTGGAAGGCCCAGGCTGAGACCAACAAGATCCTCGGTCGCTTCAAGAACCCGATCCCGGTGGACGGCATCTGCGTGCGCATCGGCGCCATGCGCTGCCACAGCCAGGCGCTGACCATCAAGCTGAACAAAGATGTGCCGATCGCCGATATCGAAGGGCTGATCAGCCAGCACAACCCATGGGTCAAGCTGGTGCCGAACAACCGCGACATCAGCATGCAGGAGCTGAGCCCGACCAAGGTCACCGGTACCCTGAATGTGCCGGTTGGCCGTCTGCGCAAGCTGAACATGGGCACTCAGTACCTGGGCGCGTTCACCGTCGGCGACCAACTGCTGTGGGGCGCGGCTGAACCGCTGCGTCGCATGCTGCGGATTTTGCTGGAGCGTTGATCGCATAGAGCTGTACGAAAAACCCGCGACTGGTGACAGGCGCGGGTTTTTTGTTGCCCTTCAGGGCCTCATCGCAGGCAAGCCAGCTCCCACATTCTGAATGTGTTCACATATCAAAATGTGGGAGCCGGGCTTGCCCGCGATGAGGCCAGCAGCCATACCACGATCCCAAGGTCAATTGCCTCACTCCCCACCACCCGGTAAAGTGCCGCTCCCCCCGCAATGCCCGAGGCAGCCACCATGACCCAGACCTTTGAAATCGCCGTGATCGGTGCAACCGGCACCGTGGGTGAAACCCTGGTGCAGATTCTCGAAGAGCTGGATTTTCCGGTAGGCACCCTGTATCTGCTGGCGGGCAGCAACTCGGCCGGCGCCTCGGTGCCGTTTCGCGGCAAGAACGTGCGGGTCAAGGAAGTTGATGAGTTCGACTTCAAAAAAGCCCAGTTGGCCTTCTTCGCGGCAGGCCCGGCGGTGACCCTGAGTTTCGCGCCACGCGCCACGGCGGCCGGTTGCTCGGTGATCGACCTCTCCGGCGCCTTGCCGGCCGATCAGGCACCTCAGGTCGTGCCGGAAGCCAACGCGCATATTCTCAAGGGCCTGAAAAAGCCCTTCCAGCTCGGCAGCCCGAGTCCGTCGGCCACCAACCTGGCGGTGGTTCTGGCGCCGTTGCGCGGCCTGCTGGAGATCCAGCGCGTCAGCGTCACTGCCAACCTGGCCGTTTCGGCCCAGGGCCGCGAGGCCGTCAGCGAGCTGGCCCGGCAGACCGCCGAGTTGCTGAACGTGCGCCCGCTGGAGCCGAAGTTCTTCGATCGGCAGATGGCCTTCAACCTGCTGGCGCAAGTCGGCACGCCTGACGCCCAGGGTCATACAGCCCTGGAGAAGCGCCTCGTACACGAGTTGCGTGCAGTGCTGGAAACACCTCTGCTAAAGATTTCCGCAACCTGCGTTCAAGCCCCGGTGTTTTTTGGCGATAGCCTGACAGTGTCATTGCAGTTGGGCGCGCCGGTCGACCTGGCCGCTGTCAACCGTGCACTGGAGGCAGCGCCGGGGATCGAGTTGGTGGAAGAGGGCGACTACCCCACGGCCGTTGGGGATGCGGTCGGCCAGGATGTGGTCTACGTTGGCCGAGTGCGTGCGGGCGTGGACGACCCGGCGGAACTAAATCTGTGGCTGACGTCAGATAACGTACGCAAAGGCGCGGCATTGAACGCCGTGCAGCTGGCGCAGTTGTTGATAAAAGGCCTTGTGTAAAAGATACTTGGCGGCAATTTGTAGATTGATTCTAGCCAAGCGCTATGCTTGGCCCCAAGCGAAACAGAAGCGCGTCGGTAACCTATCGGCTCGCCATGCCTTATGGCAGCGGTTACCAACCTTCTCGCAGGCCGGGGAGTGTTCAAACAAAGGATGAGGCTATGGTTCAAGTTCGCAAACTGGTGTTAGCAATAGCGGCCGCCTCGGCGCTGTCTTCCGGTATGGCGCAGGCGCTGCAGCTTGGGGAGATGACCCTCAAGTCGAAGTTGAACCAGCCGTTGGCGGTGGAAATCGAATTGCTCGATGTCGGCGGCCTCACTGCCTCCGAGATCACCCCGAGCCTGGCGTCTGACCAGGCGTTTGTGGACGCCGGCGTGGATCGCCAGGCGTTTCTGAATGACCTGACGTTTACCCCGGTAATCAACCCCAATGGACGCAGTGTGGTGCGCGTCACCTCCAGCAAGCCGCTGCCTGATTCCTACGTACGTTTTCTGCTTCAAGTGCAATGGCCCAACGGCCGCCTGATGCGCGACTACAGTGTGCTGCTCGACCCGGCCAAGTTCGAGCAGCCGGCACCGACCGCCAGCGCACCTGCACCGCGCTTGAGTGCGCCGACCCAGTCGGCACCTGCCAGCACGGCGCCCACGGTCAGCAAAGCTGCGCAGCACACCACGACGTCTCGCGATACCTTGTGGGAAATTGCCGCGAAGAACCGCAACGGCGCGTCGGTCCAGCAGACGATGCTGGCGATCCAGGCGCTCAACCCTGATGCCTTTATCGACGGCAATATCAACCGCCTGAAAACCGGCCAGGTGCTGCGTCTTCCGGATCGACAGCAAGCCACCAGCCTGCCGCAGCCGGAGGCGATTGCCGAAGTCACTGCGCAAAATGCCGCCTGGCGCGAGGGCCGTCGCACGGCCAATAATCAGGCCGCCGGCAAGCAGCAACTGGACGCCACTCGGCGCACCCAGGCAGGCGATGCGCCCTCGAGCACCAATGCCAAGGACAACTTGAGCCTGGTGTCGGCCGAGTCCGCCAAGAAAGGTGCCAAGGGCAGGGCCGCTGACGGGCGTGCATTGAGCGACAAGCTGGCGATGACCCAGGAAGAGCTGGACACCACGCGCCGCGACAATGCCGAGCTGAAAAGCCGCGCGGCCGACCTGCAAAGCCAGTTGGACAAGCTGCAAAAGCTGATTCAATTGAAAAACGATCAACTGGCCAAGTTGCAGGCTCAGGGCGGTAACCCGGCAGTGCCGGGCACTGCGCCGGCGACGGCAGCCATCCCGGCGCAGCTGCCAGGTGAGCCCGCGGCGACTGCAGCGACTGCGCCGGCGCCCGATGCGACGCCGGCTGCCGTGGTAGCTACGCCCGAGCCGATCAAGCCGGATGCCGCGCCTGCCAGCAGCACCGAAGGTAAATTCAACGATCTGCTGACCAACCCGATTGTTCTCGGGGTCATCGGCGGTGCTGCCGGCTTGCTGGTGTTGTTGCTCCTGCTGCTGTGGGCCCGTCACCGCAATGCCCGCCTCGAAGAGGAAAAGCACCTGCGTATGGCGCGGGCGCTGGCTGAAGAACCACAGTTTTCGCCTAATGTGGATCACGACCTGCCACCGGACAGCTTCGAAGGCCTGGAAGTGCCGCCGCCGAACGTCAAGCTGGCGGCCGCGCCTGCACCTGCCCCGGTGGTTGAGCCTGTCGTGGTGCCGAGCGTGGCTTCCGTGCTGGCGCCGTTGGCCGTCGCCGTGGCCCCGGAAAATTCCAGCGATGCGCTCGCACAAGCCCAATCCCATATCGACCGTGGTCACCTGAATCAGGCCGCCGATGTGTTGGAGCAGGCGATCAAGCGCGAGCCCAAGCGCAGTGACCTGCGCTTGAAGCTGATGGAAGTCTACGGTCTGCAAAGCGATAAGGACGGCTTCGTCACGCAAGAGCGTCAACTGGTGGCCACGGGCGAAAACCACGCCCAGGTCGAGCAGCTCAAGAGTCGCTTCCCGGCCATGGCCGTGTTGGCCGCGGGCGTCAGTGCTGCGGTGGCCGCGGCGGCGCTGGACGCTCAATACGTGAAGAACTTGCTCGAAGACAAACCGGCAGCGCCGGCGCCGGAACCCGACGCGTTCGACACGGATTTCGACTTGAGCCTGGACGATCTGGAAGCCGCTTCGCCGGCCGTGGTCAGCCCCAAGGATGAGTCGAGTTTCGAGTCTGTCCTGCAGCGCCAGACGCAAGCCAAGCCTGCGCCGGATGATGTGTCGGACTTCGATCTGGACCTGCAGCTGGACGCGCCGTCGTCCACGCAATCGGACGATGACTTCCTCTCGGGCCTTGAAGATCAGATGAAGGATGTGCCGGCCGTTGAGCCGCCGACCCTTACCCCTGCCGCACTGGATGATTTCGACCTGCCGGAAGACTTCGACCTGTCCCTGGCTGACGAACCTCAAGCGCCGCCGGCCGCCAAGCCGGATGCCTTCACTTCCGAGCTGGACGACGTCAACGCTGAGCTCGATCGCCTGTCCCAGAGCCTCGAGCATCCGCCCATCGAGCCTTCCTTTACCGCCGAAGATGCGGCGTTGGGCGCTGATGAGCCGGAGTTTGATTTCCTCTCTGGCACCGATGAGGTGGCCACCAAGCTCGACCTGGCCCAGGCCTACATCGACATGGGCGATGCCGACGGCGCGCGCGACATTCTGTCCGAAGTGCTGACTGAGGGCGATGAAGCCCAGCGCGGTGAAGCCAAGGAAATGCTCGGCAAAATCTGAACAGGGGTGTAACGCCAATGTGGGAGCGGGCTTGCTCGCGAGCGTGACGTGTCGGTTAGCGGATTGAGCGCCTGGCACGTTGCATTCGCGAACAGGCCCGCTCCCACAGTCGGTTTGGCGCGTGGCCTCGCAACAAAAGCGCCCCTCATGCGTGCTCCGCCTTTATAATGGCCGCCTTTGCGCAACTCATCGGGCTCTCAGTTCTTGGCAAATCTAGATAACGCGGCCGCCGAAATGGCGGCCGCAGGCTTTAACCGCATCGCCCTGGGCGTGGAATACAAAGGCTCACGCTATCGCGGCTGGCAGCGCCAGGCCTCGGGTGTGCTGACAGTGCAGGAAACCCTCGAAAACGCCTTGTCGAAGGTCGCCGACTCGCCGGTGTCGCTGATGTGCGCCGGGCGAACCGACGCCGGTGTGCATGCCTGTGGCCAGGTGGTGCACTTTGACACCCAGGCCGAGCGCACGATGAAAGCGTGGGTGATGGGCGCCAATATCAACTTGCCCCATGACGTCAGCGTCACTTGGGCCAAGGTCATGCCTGCGCATTTTCATGCGCGCTTCAAGGCCATTGCCCGGCGGTATCGCTACGTGATCTATAACGACCAGATCCGTCCGGCGCACCTCAACCAGGAAATCACCTGGAACCATCGCCCGCTGGACGCCGAGCGCATGGCCGAGGCTGCGCAGCATTTGGTCGGTGTGCATGATTTCAGCGCGTTCCGTGCCGGCCAGTGCCAGGCCAAGTCGCCAATCAAGGAAGTCCATCACTTGCGCGTGACCCGTCACGGCAAGATGATCGTGCTGGATATCCGCGCTGGCGCCTTCCTGCACCATATGGTGCGCAATATTGCAGGCGTGTTGATGACCATCGGCACCGGCGAGCGCCCGGTGGAGTGGGCCAAAGAGGTGTTGGAAAGTCGCATCCGCCGCACAGGTGGGGTGACGGCGCATCCCTTTGGCCTGTATCTGGTGGACGTGGAGTACCGCGACGAGTTCGAATTGCCGGATCGCTTCATCGGGCCACACTTCCTCACAGGTTTCAGCGAACTTGGCGGCTGACGCCCGGAATAGCTTTTGTTACCATCCGGGACTTTCTCGGTTCAACCCCTGAGGTTTCTACGACATGTCAGCCGTTCGCAGCAAGATTTGCGGGATCACCCGCATAGAAGACGCGCTGGCGGCAGTCGAGGCGGGGGCGGATGCCATCGGTTTTGTGTTTTATGCCAAGAGCCCACGGGCGGTGAATGTGCTGCAGGCGCGTGCAATCATCGCCGCGTTACCGCCGTTCGTGACCACCGTCGGCTTGTTCGTCAACGCCAGCCGCTGCGAGCTCAACGAAACCCTGGATGCCGTGCAGCTGGACATGCTGCAGTTTCACGGCGATGAAAGCCCCGACGAGTGTGAAAGCTACCAACGCCCGTATATCAAGGCGCTGCGCGTCAAGGCCGGGGATGACATCGCCGCCGCGTGTGCTGCCTATACTGGCGCTCGTGGCATTCTGTTGGATACCTATGTCGAAGGCGTGCCGGGCGGCACGGGCGAAGCATTCGACTGGACGCTGATTCCCGAGGGGCTGAGCAAGCCGATTATCCTGGCCGGCGGGCTCAACCCCGCGAATGTCGGAGCCGCCATCGAGCAGGTTCGGCCGTACGCCGTGGACGTCAGCGGTGGGGTGGAGCAGGGCAAGGGCATCAAGGATCACCACAAGATTCGCGCATTCATGCAAGCGGTGCGCAACAGCAATGGTGTGATGTGACGGCTCGCAGTCTGCCGCCGTCCATAACTACCACTGTGTAAAACAGCATCGGCGCCGCCTGCGGGAGGCCCGGAAACGTAGTGGCAACCCGCGCTGCGGGTTGTCTGGAAGGCTGAGGATACAGGCAGGAAATGGCTGGTCGAACGTCTGACCCCGTCCCGCCTGTGTCATCGCCACATATGAATTTAGCTCAAGGGCATACGCGGGGCTGTGTTCAAGCCACCGGTACTGGAGAAAGAAAGCATGAGCAACTGGTTAGTAGACAAACTGATCCCTTCGATCATGCGTTCCGAGGTGAAGAAAAGCTCGGTTCCTGAAGGTCTGTGGCACAAGTGCCCATCCTGCGACGCGGTGCTGTATCGCCCGGAGCTGGAAAAGACCCTGGACGTTTGCCCCAAGTGCAACCACCACATGCGTATCGGCGCCCGCGCCCGCATCGACATTTTCCTCGACGCCGATGGCCGTGCCGAGCTGGGCGCTGACCTGGAGCCGGTTGACCGTCTCAAGTTCCGCGATGGCAAGAAGTACAAGGATCGCCTCACCGCCGCGCAAAAGCAGACCGGTGAAAAGGACGCGCTGATTTCCGTCAGCGGCAAGTTGCTGGGCATGCCCGTGGTGGTGTCGGCGTTTGAGTTTTCCTTCATGGGCGGTTCCATGGGTGCCATCGTCGGTGAGCGTTTCGTACGTGCCGCCAACTACGCGCTGGAAAACCGTTGCCCGATGATCTGCTTCGCCGCCTCCGGTGGCGCGCGCATGCAGGAAGCGCTGATTTCCCTGATGCAAATGGCCAAGACCTCTGCGGTACTGGCGCGTCTGCGTGAAGAAGGCATTCCGTTCATCTCCGTGCTGACTGACCCGGTCTATGGCGGCGTTTCTGCCAGCCTGGCGATGCTGGGTGACGTGATTGTCGGCGAACCCAAGGCCCTGATCGGCTTTGCCGGCCCGCGCGTAATCGAGCAGACCGTTCGTGAAAAACTGCCGGAAGGTTTCCAGCGCAGCGAGTTCCTGCTGGAGCACGGCGCGATTGACATGATCATCGCCCGTGGCGAGCTGCGTCCACGCTTGGGTAACCTGCTGGCGCAAATGATGGGCCTGCCGACGCCTGTGTACGTCGCGCCTAAAGTCGAACCGATCGTTGTACCGCCGGTGCCTGCAAACCTATGACCCAACGTACCCTTGGCGAATGGCTCGCCTACCTTGAGCAGTTGCATCCGTCAGCCATCGACATGGGCCTGGAGCGCTCGCAACAGGTAGCGGCCCGCCTCGGGTTGGGCCGGCCGGCACCGCGCGTGATCACGGTGACCGGCACCAACGGCAAAGGCTCAACCTGTGCCTTTGTCGCGGCGCTGCTGCAAGCCCAAGGGCTTAAAGTTGGCGTGTACAATTCCCCGCACCTGCTGCGTTACAACGAGCGGGTGCAGCTCAATGGCGTCGAAGCCACTGATGAGCAGCTCTGTGAAGCCTTTGCCGCACTGGATGCCGGGCGCGGCGAAATTTCCCTGACCTACTTCGAAATGGGCACCCTGGCGGCGTTCTGGCTGTTTGAGCGCGCGCAATTGGATGTGGTTGTTCTCGAAGTCGGCCTGGGTGGGCGTCTGGACACCGTCAACGTGGTGGATGCGGACATGGCGCTGGTCACCAGCATTGGCGTGGACCATGCCGACTACCTGGGCAATACCCGCGAGTCGGTGGCCTATGAAAAGGCCGGGATCTTCCGCCAGGGCAAGCCTGCGCTGTGTGGTGATCTGGACCCGCCGCAACCCTTGCTCGACAAGGTGCGCGAGTTGGATTGTCCGTTTTACCTGCGCGGCCGCGAATTCAATCTCGACATCGGTGCTCAACATTGGCAATGGCGTGGGCGTGATGCGCGCGGGCAGGCGGTAGAGCTGCATGATCTGCCGCTGCTGAACCTGCCGATGGAAAACGCTGCGCTGGCGCTGCAGGCCTACCTGCTGCTGGATCTGCCGTGGCATGCGGAGCAAATTGCCGCGACATTGCTGGCCACTCGGGTGGTCGGGCGTCTGGATCGTCGCACATTCGAGTGGGAGGGCAAGCGCCTGAACCTGCTGCTGGATGTGGGGCATAACCCGCATGCCGCCGAGTACCTGGCGCAACGCCTGTCGCGTACGCCACCGGTGGGTCGCCGCCTGGCGGTATTCGGGCTGTTGGCTGACAAAGACCTGGGCGGCGTGGTTGCGCCGTTGCTGGGCGATGTGCAGGCTTGGGCGGTGGCGCCGCTGGATACGCCGCGCAGTCGGCCGGCCGCCGAATTGGAAACGGCCTTGCAGAACCTTGGTGCGCCAGTGGCGTCGTATGCAAGCGTCACCGCCGCGCTTGAAGCGCAGTGTGCGGTGGCCACGGCCGAGGACGAGATTCTGTTGTTCGGATCATTTTATTGTGTTGCCGAGGCGCTAGAGTGGTTGGCCCGGCGCTCCACGGAGGAAGCTGCACATGGCATTACTGGATAGCGCATACAAGCAGCGAATGGTTGGAGCCCTGGTGTTGGTGGCGTTGGCGGTGATTTTTCTGCCGATGCTGTTTTCGCGTCAGGACGAGCAGCGCCAGGTAGTCGTTGAGGCGCCGGCTGCGCCCCAGGCGCCGACGGTACCGCAAGTTCAGGTCGAGCCGGTGGTGGTGCCCGAGCCGCAGGCGTTGCCTGAGGAGCCTGTGCCGAGTGATGCGGATGTGGCTGCGCAGCAGGCGCCGAGCATACCGGTGCAGCCGAGTGTGCCGGTGGTCAAGCCTGCACCTGCACCTGCGCCCGCGCCGGCAGCGCCTGTGGTTGCCGCCAAACCGGCCGCGCCGGCACCAGCGCCCAAGCCGGTTGCGCCGCAACCTGCCGCGCCGGGCAAGCCAGACGTTGGTCAAAGCCGTATCGATCCCAATGGTCTGCCGATCACTTGGTCGATCCAGCTCGCCAGCCTGGCCAATCGCGAGAGCGCCGAAGCCTTGCAGAAAAAGCTGCGCACTCAGGGCTACAACGCTTATATCCGCAGTGCCGATGGCAAGAATCGCGTGTTTATCGGGCCGCTGATCGAGCGCGCCGAGGCCGATCGCCTGCGTGATCTGCTGGGTCGCCAGCAGAACCTGAATGGTTTTGTGGTGCGTTTTCAGCCTGAGCGCGGCTGATTTCACCCCCGTTTCAGCTTGGAATGCACTCAATGTGGGAGGGGGCTTGCCCCCGATGGCGGTAGGTCAGTCAGCCTCTCTGATAATGACCCATCGTTATCGGGGGCAAGCCCCCTCCCACATTGTATTGGGTGGTCCTGAGGGGGCCTTCGCCCTACTCAACCCATTGATTTGCAAAGCACCCGCAATCACAGCTTACCGACAGCCCGGCGCTCTGCTAAAATGCGCCGCCTTATCCGTACGTAGGCTGCACTGTGCCATTTACCTGGGTTGATTGGGCGATCGTTGCAATCGTCGCCATCTCCGCTTTGATCAGTCTAAGCCGCGGCTTCGTAAAAGAAGCACTGTCGTTGCTGACCTGGATCATCGCAGGAGTCGTAGCCTGGATGTTCGGTGGTTCATTGTCGGTTTATCTGGCCGGTTACATCGAGACACCTTCGGCTCGCGTCATCGCGGGCTGCGCCATCATGTTCATCGCCACGCTGCTGGTGGGGGCAATGGTCAATTATCTTATTGGCGAGTTGATACGTGTCACCGGCCTCTCCGGGACCGATCGATTTCTCGGCATGGCCTTCGGCGCTGCGCGTGGCGCGTTGCTGGTGGTCGTGGCGGTCGGGCTGTTGAGCCTGGGGCCGGTACAGCAGGATTCGTGGTGGCAGGAGTCGGTACTCGTGCCAAAATTTCTATTGGTTGCAGATTGGTCCAAGAACCTCATTCTGGGGTGGAGCAGTCAGTGGCTGGCCAGCGGAATCAGCGTACCCGCTGATCTTCCGTTCAAGGAACACCTCTTGCCGGCCAAAACGCCTCAGTAAGCAGTGTTCAGTCAAGATTCATTAAGTAGGGGTTGCGTCGCATGTGTGGCATCGTCGGTATCGTCGGTAAGTCGAACGTGAATCAGGCGCTGTATGACGCGCTAACCGTCCTCCAGCACCGCGGCCAGGACGCTGCCGGTATTGTGACCAGCCACGACGGCCGGTTATTCCTGCGCAAGGACAATGGCCTGGTGCGTGACGTGTTCCATCAACGTCACATGCAGCGCCTCGTCGGGCACATGGGCATTGGCCATGTGCGCTACCCGACTGCGGGCAGCTCGACCTCGGCCGAAGCTCAACCGTTTTACGTCAACTCGCCTTACGGCATTACCCTGGCGCACAACGGTAACCTGACCAACGTTGAGCAACTGGCCAAGGAGATTTACGAATCTGACCTGCGCCACGTCAACACCAGTTCCGATTCGGAAGTGCTGCTCAACGTGTTCGCCCACGAGCTGGCCCAGCGCGGCAAGCTGCAGCCAACCGAAGAAGACGTGTTCGCCGCCGTGACTGACGTGCACAACCGTTGCGTTGGTGGTTACGCGGTCGTGGCCATGGTCACCGGTTACGGCATCGTCGGTTTCCGCGACCCGCACGGCATCCGCCCGATCGTGTTCGGCCAGCGCCACACCGACGAAGGCGTCGAGTACATGATCGCCTCCGAAAGCGTGTCCCTGGACGTGCTCGGCTTTACCCTGATCCGCGACCTGGCCCCGGGCGAAGCGGTTTACATCACCGAAGACGGCAAGCTGCACACCCGCCAGTGCGCCGTGGCGCCGAAACTCACCCCGTGCATCTTCGAACACGTCTACCTGGCGCGTCCGGATTCGATCATCGACGGCGTTTCGGTGTACAAGGCGCGTCTGCGCATGGGCGAGAAGCTGGCCGAGAAAATCCTGCGCGAGCGTCCTGAGCACGACATCGACGTGGTGATCCCGATTCCGGACACCAGCCGTACCGCTGCGCTGGAGCTGGCCAACCATTTGGGCGTCAAGTTCCGCGAAGGCTTCGTCAAGAACCGCTACATCGGCCGTACCTTCATCATGCCGGGCCAGGCGGCGCGCAAGAAGTCGGTCCGCCAGAAGCTCAACGCCATCGAGCTGGAGTTTCGCGGCAAGAACGTGATGCTGGTGGACGACTCCATCGTACGTGGCACCACCTGCAAGCAGATTATTCAGATGGCCCGTGAAGCGGGCGCCAAGAACGTGTACTTCTGCTCCGCTGCGCCTGCTGTGCGGTACCCGAACGTGTACGGTATCGACATGCCGAGCGCCCACGAGCTGATTGCCCACAACCGTTCGACCCAGGACGTGGCCGACCTGATCGGCGCCGACTGGCTGATCTACCAGGACCTGCCGGACCTGATCGAAGCGGTTGGCGGCGGCAAGATCAAGATCGAGCAGTTCGATTGCGCCGTGTTCGACGGCAAGTACGTGACCGGCGATGTCGACGAGGCCTACCTGAACAAGATCGAGCAGGCGCGCAACGACTCGTCGAAGATCAAGACCCAGGCGGTCAGCGCGATCATCGATCTGTACAACAATTGAGTAAACACCGGCCCTGAGGGGCCGGTTTTGTATCTTAAATAAAGAATTGAGTAAGGAGTCGCAGCATGAGTCAGGAATGGGATGCCGGTCGGTTGGACAGCGACCTCGATGGCGTAGCTTTCGATACCCTGGCTGTGCGCGCCGGCCAGCACCGCACCCCGGAAGGTGAGCACGGTGACCCGATGTTCTTCACTTCCAGCTATGTGTTCCGCACCGCCGCCGACGCTGCCGCGCGGTTTGCCGGTGAAGTGCCGGGCAACGTCTACTCGCGCTACACCAACCCGACCGTCCGTGCGTTCGAGGAGCGTATTGCGGCCCTCGAAGGCGCTGAGCAGGCGGTGGCCACGGCGACCGGCATGGCGGCCATCCTCGCCGTGGTGATGAGCTTGTGCAGCGCTGGCGACCATGTATTGGTATCACGCAGTGTGTTCGGTTCGACCATCAGCCTGTTCGAGAAGTACTTCAAGCGCTTCGGTATTGAAGTGGACTACGTACCGCTGGCAGACCTGTCCGGTTGGGACGCGGCGATCAAGGCCAACACCAAATTACTGTTCGTCGAGTCGCCGTCCAACCCGCTGGCCGAGTTGGTCGACATCGCCGCATTGTCCGAAGTGGCGCACGCCAAAGGCGCGATGCTGGTGGTCGACAACTGCTTCTGCACGCCTGCATTGCAGCAGCCGTTGAAGCTGGGCGCAGACATCGTCGTGCACTCGGCCACCAAGTTCATCGACGGCCAGGGCCGTTGCATGGGCGGCGTGGTGGCTGGGCGTGGCGAGCAGATGAAAGAAGTGGTGGGTTTCTTGCGCACCGCCGGCCCGACCCTGAGCCCGTTCAACGCCTGGATCTTCCTCAAGGGCCTGGAAACCCTCAGTCTGCGCATGAAGGCCCATTGCGCCAATGCCCAGGCCCTGGCCGAGTGGCTGGAGCAGCAGGATGGCATCGAGAAAGTGCATTACGCCGGCCTCAAGAGCCACCCGCAACACGAATTGGCTCAACGCCAGCAGCGTGGTTTCGGCGCCGTGGTCAGCTTCGAAGTGAAGGGCGGCAAAGAGGGCGCCTGGCGCTTCATCGACGCCACTCGCTTGATTTCCATCACCGCCAACCTGGGCGACAGCAAGACCACGATCACGCACCCGAGCACCACCTCCCATGGTCGCCTGGCGCCGCAAGAGCGCGAAGCGGCCGGCATCCGCGACAGCCTGATCCGCATCGCGGTGGGCCTGGAAGATGTGGCCGACTTGCAGGCTGACCTGGCCCGCGGGCTGGCGGCCTTGTGATCGAGTGGTCCATGGATGCTGCGGCGGTCGGTAACGGCCGCGTCGCACTGGTGACCGGCGCGGCGCGGGGCATTGGTCTCGGGATCGCGGCGTGGCTGATTAGCGAAGGCTGGCAAGTGGTGTTGACCGACCTGGACCGCGAGCGTGGCTCCAAGGTGTCCAAGGTGCTGGGCGACAATGCCTGGTTTATTACCATGGACGTCGCCGACGAAAAACAAGTGGCCCAGGGTGTCGCAGAAGTACTGGGGCAGTTCGGGCGGCTGGACGCGTTGGTGTGCAACGCGGCGGTGGCCGACCCGCGCAATATCACCCTGGAAAGCCTCGACCTGGCGTATTGGAACCGCGTGCTTGCGGTGAACCTCAGTGGGCCGATGCTGTTGGCCAAGCACTGCGCGCCGTACCTGCGTGCCCATGGCGGTGCCATCGTCAACCTGGCATCGACCCGGGCGCGTCAGTCGGAGCCGGACACCGAGGCCTATGCGGCGAGCAAAGGCGGCCTGCTGGCCCTGACGCATGCCTTGGCCATGAGCCTGGGGCCGGAGGTGCGGGTCAATGCCGTCAGCCCCGGCTGGATCGATGCGCGTGATCCGGCGGCCCGGCGTGCCGAGCCGTTGACGGATGCCGACCATGCCCAGCATCCGGCGGGCAGGGTGGGTACGGTGGAAGACGTGGCGGCGATGGTGGCGTGGTTACTGTCGCGCCAGGCGGGGTTTGTCACCGGGCAAGAGTTTGTGGTGGACGGTGGCATGAGCAAGAAGATGATTTACAGCGAGTAGGGCAGATAGCCGTCTTGAAGCAATTTTGTCTTTTTCAGAAAAACTTCAAGCAGGCTATTGACTTAGGTCCGCTACCTGCGTAAATTTCGCGGCCTCAACGAAGCAAAGGGTGATTAGCTCAGCTGGGAGAGCATCTGCCTTACAAGCAGAGGGTCGGCGGTTCGATCCCGTCATCACCCACCACTTCTTGAGAGTTTTGCCTTAGGGCAAGACGCAACGTTAAAGGTTACACCGACGCGCAGCGGTAGTTCAGTCGGTTAGAATACCGGCCTGTCACGCCGGGGGTCGCGGGTTCGAGTCCCGTCCGCTGCGCCATATTTTCCAGGTTCGACATGTCGAGCTTGAGATTGAACAGCCCAGGCTGATCGATCAGATGTTTAAAGACGGTTGAGGGTTTACGCTCAGCCGGTCAAGCGATACGCAGCGGTAGTTCAGTCGGTTAGAATACCGGCCTGTCACGCCGGGGGTCGCGGGTTCGAGTCCCGTCCGCTGCGCCATATCTGCCTCAAGGTCCACTGAACGCCTTGAAGCACAAAGAAAGCCCTTGGCTGACTTTGATCCGATAGCAAAGACCCTGGTTGAGAGACCGGGGTTTTTTGTTTCTGCGATTTGGCTTTCGGCTGCAAGAGCCGGCAAGCCGGCTCCCGCTGCGTGGTCAGAACCCCAGTTTGTCCCGCAACCCGTAATACCAGGCGCCCAGCGCCGCAAATGGCGTGCGCAACAGTTGCCCGCCCGGGAACGGGTAGTGCGGCAGGTCGGCAAACGCATCAAATCGCTCCGCCTGACCTCTCAGTGCCTCCGCCAGCACCTTGCCTGCCAGGTGCGTGTACGTCACGCCATGGCCGCTGCAGCCTTGTGAGTAATAGATGTTGTCGCCCAGGCGACCCACCTGCGGCAAGCGCGACAAGGTCAGCAGGAAATTGCCGGTCCAGGCGTAATCAATTTTCACGTCCTTGAGCTGCGGGAAGGCCTTGAGCATCTTCGGGCGGATGATCGCTTCGATGTTGGCCGGGTCACGTGCGCCATACACCACGCCGCCGCCGAAGATCAGGCGCTTGTCGCGGGTGAGGCGGTAGTAGTCGAGCAGGTAGTTGCAGTCTTCGACGCAATAATCCTGAGGCAGCAGCGTCTTGGCCAGTTCATCACCCAGTGGGGCGGTGGTGATGACCTGTGTGCCGCAAGGCATCGATTTGGCCGCCAGCTCCGGCACCAGGTTCCCCAGGTAGGCGTTGCCCGCGACGATGATGAACTTGGCCCTGACCTTGCCTTCGGCGGTGTGCACCACCGGGTTCGCGCCGCGCTCGATGCGCACCGCAGCCGACTGCTCGTAGATCGTGCCGCCCAGGGATTCAACAGCCGCCGCTTCGCCCAGCGCGAGGTTGAGTGGGTGAATGTGCCCGCCGCTCATGTCGAGCAGGCCGCCGACGTAGTTATCACAGGCCACTACTTCGCGGATACGGCGTTCGTCCAGCAACTCAAGTTGCGTATGCCCGTAGCGTTCCCACAAGCGTTTCTGCGATTCCAGGTGGCCCATGTGCTTGCTGTTGAGGGCGGCGAACACGCCGCCATCCTTCAGGTCGCACTGGATCTGATATTTGGCCACGCGCTCGCGAATGATCCTGCCGCCCTCAAACGCCATCTGCCCCAGCAGCTGCGCTTGCTTGGGGCCGACGCTGCGCTCGATCACATCGATGTCGCGGCTGTAGCTGTTGACGATTTGCCCGCCGTTACGGCCCGACGCACCAAACCCCACCTTGGCGGCTTCCAGCACGGTGACGCGAAAACCGTTTTCCAGCAGAAACAGCGCGCTGGAAAGGCCGGTGTAGCCGGCGCCAATCACACACACATCGGTTTCGACGTCACCTTGCAGTACCGGGCGAGGCGGAACCGCATTCGCGGACGCGGCGTAATACGACTGGGGGTAGGGGGTGTTCGCCATCCTGGAACCTCTGTTTTATATTTTTTACGAGTGCGCCGATCCTACCTGAGTTGAAAATTGCCTGCCAGCCACCCGAAAATCACCGGTGCACCCGGCGCAAATAAATAATTCGCATATTCATAGGGTTAGCTGCAAAAAAGATGTTGACACCCCTCCGGAATTCCGTAGAATGCCGCCTCACAGCAGGCACGTAGCTCAGTTGGTTAGAGCACCACCTTGACATGGTGGGGGTCGTTGGTTCGAGTCCAATCGCGCCTACCAAACAAAATCCGCTCTGCTGGGCGGTCTAGAAGGGCTCACCGAAAGGTGGGCCCTTTTTTGTTGCCTAAGAAAACGTTCACAAATTATAGGCTTCGTTCACACAAGGCAATGTGAACGTAGATCTTTACCTCCCCTGTTCACACTCATATTTGTGAACGACTCTACCTAACCCATTGATATGCATGGCTCGTTCACTATCTTGTCTAGGTGGTGGTACGTTCGCAGGCTCACTCCCTTGCCCGTTGTTCGTACCTCACAAGGGCAGGCTGTCTAACCAACTGAGCTACGTGCCTGCTGTGAGGCGGATACGCCTGTCGGCCACGCTCAACACCCTACGCTCTGTGGTGAATCCTGAACGCTGTGTGTGCTGCTGTAGGGGTGGAGGGACGTCTCTCTAGGGGTGGGGCAGGGGGTGTGGGGTGGGGTGCTTATGTATGCAATGGGTCTTCTGAATTTCTAGCCAAATTCCCATGGTTCCAATAGTATCGTGAAAATTGAACGAGGTATCTTTTACATGGTTGACGGAGCATCGACTTTCCAAGCTTTTGTTAATTTTACAGTCTCTTTGTATTCTGAAAACAAAGGCGTTATTTCTTTTTTAAGTGGCGCTATAGTAGGTGGTATTCCTCATGTTTATAAGATATACAAATACTTTAGTGATAGGAAGGATCTAAAGGATCGAATCCGTGAGGAGTTGGTACAGGATGCTCATGAGAGCAGGGCGATGCTTAGCAAGGCTTTCAATCTTATTTCGGAAATGCGTGTAAAATCTGAAAGTGGTATGTTTTATAATCGTAATGGATTTTCAGTTTCTGTATACTTGGCTAAGGTTGAGCATGAGATTGTCAGGCCAGCTTTGCAAAGTGCTGAAGAGTTTTATCTTGCTGTAAGTGATAGCGATAGGGTCTCTTTGAAAAAACTGAAGGGGTATCGTATGCGAGCTAAGAAGATAAAGCATACCAATGAGTTGGCGTTAGAAGGATTTCAGGCTCGATTGCGCGAGCTAGGTGTGAGTGCCAATTTTGTAAAGTAGGTTGTGCGTTAGGTCGCTTAAGTATTCTGTTGTAGAGTTTGGCTTTTCTGAAGAAGAGTTTTGATATTGGCCCGGCTGAATCTCCTGGTTTAGTCAGCTTTATCTGCATGGAGGGCAGCATGATCGGATTTGGCTTGAGTCAAACAGTAAAGTGTGTTGTTGTTCTTGTATTATTATTGGTTTTCTTTGTGTGCTTTGACCGTGTTTATAATCGTAAGTACTATGCGTGCGTCGAATATCTTGCGACCTTGGGTCATACTCAAGTCAGCAGCTCCGGAACCTGCGCGATTCAAGTTAAATGATTTGAACGCCGGTCTCCAGGGGCAATGCACCCCTCCAGTCTTAATAAATAATTATCTTGTTTTGGTGTCTACAAGCTTCATTCGTCGAATGTCTGCTGCGTATTCCTCATCGATGCGCTTGCTAATGGCAACCTCACGCTCAACTTCCAATTTACGTGGTCGTCCTACTGGTCTTACGCTACCCGTAACCTTGAGCATCTCTTTTACAGCACTTATATTTCCGTTGACTAGCTCTTGTTTCAATATCTCAATCGACTTGTCGTGCCAATAGATGCGGTGTTCTTCTTTCCATCCCTGATCATCCGCATAGGTATCCAGGGTGAGCATACTAATCCCCAAGCGCTTAGCTAATACGCAATGGGAGTTTGTCTCAATGTATTCTGTCTTGTCTTCTTGTGTGAATTTCATAGTCTGGCTCTGTGTCGGATCATTATAAATAGGGAGAGTGAATAGCTCATGGTGTTAAGCGCTATAGCGGTCATGCTGTAATCTTGTTTGATCTGAAAGATTACTAGCTGGGTGTACTGTAGGCAAAGTAGTAGGGTTAGGAGTAGTGTCACTATCTAGTTGGCTCTTGCAATCTCAATTTCTCTTAGATCTAGCCTTGAGATATAACCTACTGCTTGCAAGGTTAAATTGTGATCGAGCGAGATTTTGTACAAGGCTTTGTAGTCTCCTCGCTTACTAATGATCTCCCTTGCTAAGCCCCTTTGGATGAAACGGCTATGAATTACTATCGAGGTTAAGTCTGGAATTTTTATCATGTCATTGTCTGTCATTTGATTTTCCTTTATTGATTGATTCTTAACGTCACGGTGTGACAGAAGCAAGAGCAAGAGCACGCCACGGAGTGGCATACGCATAAAGAAGGATCAAGAGCGATGTACTGGTAGGTGCTCTGTTTTTGATTCTCTCTTTAATGCGTGCTCTTTGTCAGCTTGCTGACGTTGCTCTTGATCTTAAATATTGAAGGTCAAAGTGTGAGATTTCTCTTAAGACTCTCTAAGGAAAACCTCACAGTTAATGGCTTATGATTTCAGCCATTTGGATACAGTGAAATTACTTACTCCCATAACTTGAGCGATCTTCCTAGCTGATAAGCCTTCAGATGATAGCGTCTTGGCGGTGAGGATATTACTTTCAGTCTTACCTTTGGCATTGCTAGTTGGAGCGAGTCTGGTTAAGTCTTTGAGAATGTAGTGGCACCCTGTTAAGTCGAACGCTAGGTGTCGCCCTGATTCTTCTGTAGGCACGAAGTGAATAGTAGGTCTGTCATTATTAAAAGTCCTGATACTGCTTCGTGTTGCTGCTTGGAATATGTATTCTCTGTAGCGTTCATTGCGTAATGCCTGCTTGCCTACAGAAATATCTACGGCCATCTTTGCTAGCATCTCAGAGTTGTTCCGATCATCGACAGGATTAGGATTGCCATGGATCAAGGAGAGCGTATGGTGTACGCCTGAGTATCCATTCAATCCCCTTGCATCAAAGGGCATACGTATTACGTTGGGATAGTCTTCAAAGGGGAACTTGCACCAGTCATGCACCTGAGCAAGGATGGGCTCACCTTGAACGAACTGGATAGCATCACGTAGTAGAGCATGCCCGTACACTTGTTCATTCCATTCCTCTGCTACATCACCATTGGGGAGCGTCAGTAGCATGGTCTTGCTTACCTTGCTTCCCCCAATTAGTGGGTATATGTAACTTGGGAACTTGTAGCTCCTGTGTTCTGGTGTGAACTTGGAGACTTCAAGCTTATATCCCTTGGTCAGAGCATGCTGATAGGCTAACGTACCAGTGACATTGGCACCTAGGATGTGAGTTTCTTGGGCAGCTTCATAGATTCCGCTTAAGTCAAAGTAATCAATTACCCTGATTTGCCACTTCCATCTGCTGTCTTTCTTGTCTTCGTATTCTTTGATGAACACATCAGCCTTACCCCTAAGGAGAGCACCGAGACAAGTGCAGATGGTTGACATACCCTTATCGTTTACTACATCAGAGTAGGTGGCTCTGGCTTCCTTTGTCATACCCTGCTTGATAAACGCTCTGGTGGAGACGCTATCAATCTCAATGAATTTCTCTAGGAAATTTGTATAAGCGTGGTCGCCAATATCCTTGGTTAGGTTGTTAGCGACAGAGGGTACTTCATCAATCACCACAATCCAATCTTGCAGGTAGCAAGGGTCAAGGTCTAGTAGTGTCTTATGCGTAATGACAAGCACCTTGGGGTCATCTTCAAGCAGCGTGCATTCTACTGTGTCAGTGACATTCTTATGCGTGTCACTGTTGATTACGCATACGTGATTGATACCTTTTGCTTGGATGCGTTTAACTACATCCTTTGACAGGACCTTGGTAGGCACAGCATACACGTACCGCTTGTAGGGATCAGAGTCTAGCTCTTTGATAAATTGTTCCGTCTTGCCTGTGCCGGGTGTAGCTTCAGCTACGAAAATGGTTTTGTTCTTATTCGGAATCAACCAGTTTTCCCTCTCCGATTAAGCTGTCTACAGTTCTAGTGATTTGTCGAGGATCAGTGAACGTGCCAGTTAGTTCTGTCGGGAAGAAGCTGGCGTCCACTACATACGTCACTTGATACAGGCCGTACTGACTCATGCCGTAGTCAACGCCTTTGTAATTCTTAACGCCATGGATGAGTTTGTTTTTCTCTGCGATGGAACAATCAATTGCATTGAGGGAAGAGCGGCGTTGTTCTAGTGCTTTAATTTCTGCTGGGGTGAGGTCTACTGCTTTCATTGTTATTGCCCTTGGTTGTAGTTAGCGCGGATAGCGGCCATCAGTACGGCTTGCTCTTTCTGGCTTGCGCCAGTAAGCATTGATTTAGTAGTGCCTGTTACGTTGCCAAACTCATCACGCTTAACCACGCTCTGCTTCGGCTGTTGCGCAAACCCTCTGTATGCGTTGTCCACATCAATCAGTTGTCGAACGAGTGGGTCTGCTTGATAAAGGTCTTCTGCCACTTTCTGTTTAGTAGCTTTCCACAGAGCTGTAGCATCCTTGGAAGAAGTGAGCGGATTACCTTTAGGAATGGGTGCGTCCTCAACTAGCTGATAGCCACGCTCAATAAGGTCTGTCAGCACTGCCATTGGGGTGTTACCTGTCTGACGTGCAAGCTCTTTAATTTCAGTCATTGTGACGGTGTTCATATGGTTCCTTAGAGTTCGATGACTCTGTATTGGTAGGGGGCGGTGTATAGTGGGCCTGATTTTCTACGCTCAATTACTCCGCCCGCTATAAGATCTTTGAGGATGTAATCTACAGCCCTTCGTGTAAGTGCTGTCGCCTTGCCGAATTCGCTAACAGATAATGTTGTCCATCCTTCCTCCTTGTATCCATTTTTAATCATTAGGTAGATTAATTTGCGCGTAAGGGTTTTTAGGCGAGCATGATGCAACGCCGCAATATCTTCTATTGTGGTAGTCATTTGTTTTTCTCATCTGGTGCTGGTAGGACTCAATGATTTTCAGTTGATGTGAGCGGGACCGCTAACCTGCATTCCCTGTGATATGGAAATTACAGGCATCAAGAAATCATTGCCGATACTACCTATACTGATTTTTGGGGGTAAAGGTCTACAAGCACCTTGCAAATAAGTTTCTATCTGTAACTCTGAGTCATGCCCATCCCATTACTCTCCACTATCTCAATGCCACTGTAAGCTTCTGTGAGGGCTTACAGCAGCAGTTGGCTATACTGGTGGCACTGCGTCTCCCATCGTCGTCCCTGCCGCACTACAGGGCGTTTAATCAATAAGGTGAAGTACATCCTTAGCGTTCAGGTGGGAGTATCTAGCTACAGACCTAGTGTCCCTGTGGCCCGACACAATCATTATCTGAGCGTTGTTGAATCCCTTCTTGGCAACGTTGGTGATGCGGGTGTGCCTTAACTGGTGAAGCCTGACGCTATCATCAAGACCCGCCTTGTTCCTTGCCAACCTAACCGCCTGAGACACTGCATGAGGCGTCACGATAAACAGTCGTCCTCTGTGTGCCTTGCTTGCTAGAGCTAGCCTCTGTGCTTCTTTCAGTAGTTCTATGGCACGCATGGTCAGGGGCACAGACCTAGTGCCGTTCTTACCATCAACTACGTCCGCTATACGTTCATCCAGGTGAAGGCATTGAGTTGTGAGCTTGAGCATTTCTGAGCGTCTCATGGCTGTCTCATAGGCCAGCTCCACGATTAGGGCCATGGTGGGGGAGAGCTTGTTGAGCAACTGTCTAAGCTCGCCAGCACTGATTACCTTGTCGCTCGACTTGTCTGGCTTGGGTAGCGCTATGTCACTTACGGGGTTGTGAATATCAATGAGCAGGCCGCGCTTAGCGAACCTGAAGAAACGAGACATGAACGCTAGCTGTATGCGACAGGTAGCAGGCTTGACCGTCTGTAGACGCTTCAGCTTGAAGTCATTGACTAGCTGAGGGGTGATGTCGTGGATTGACTGGGGGAAGGCTGCAAAGAGCTGATCAACAATCTTGAGAGCGTGGTCATAGCTCCCCTTGCCCTTGAGCATGGTTTCGCAATAGGTCATGCCAAGGGTGTACAGGGTGTGTGTCTGATGCGTCTTGGTGACAGCCTCTAGTTGATCTGCCCATGCTTGGGCCAGTGCCTGAGTGGGGAATGTTTTGGATTGCGGGGGGCTTCCTCTCAATCGAACCTGAGCGTTCCAGTTGCCAGAGGGAAGGGAGCGAATGTTAGCCATGGTTGACGCCTCATAATGTGAATGGGCGTTTCCTTAGGGCTATAGGCTACGTGGCCTAGCGCTTAGCAGGGTGGCTCTTGACATGGTGGGGGTCGTTGGTTCGAGTCCAATCGCGCCTACCAAACAAAATCCGCTCTGCTGGGCGGTCTAGAAGGGCTCACCGAAAGGTGGGCCCTTTTTTGTTGCCTGCGATTTACCAATGCCCCGTCCGGTGCCCGCCTTCTTGTTCAAATTGCCCTGAGTGCATCGGTACTGATCACATGCTGCGTGGACGTGGTTGAGGTTTACTCAAAATAGCCTATACCGGTGTGGGCGCGTTCGAGTGAGCGGCGTCGTGCTATTCTCGCGCGCACAAAAACAGACGGATTTGATCACGCTGCCAGCGAATGTGGCGTGACAGGGGCGCGAAAAGAACAATGAGAAAAGAACTGAGTGCTGGACTGGATTTCACCCGCATCATCGCTTGCTTCATGGTCGTTGTTCTTCATGTTTCCGCCACCGGGGTTGCAGCGTTCGGCCATGACTGGGCTTATTTCAATGCGTACGACTCCCTCGTCCGGTCGTGTGTGCCGCTCTTCTTGATGTTGTCGGGTGCGCTGCTGCTTGGCAGAGAGGAAGGGGTAAAGGCGTTTTATACAAAGCGCTTTATCAGGATATTCCCGCCGCTGATCTTCTGGTCGGTGTTCTATGTGCTGTGGAAGACGCGGTTGACGGGTGATTACAGCGGGTTAAGTGCCTCGATGGTTTCGGTGTTCAAGGGCCCTGCTTATTTTCACCTGTGGTACTTATATGCGCTGGTCGGGATCTACCTGTTTATTCCGTTCATGGCCAAGATCTACCGACATTCCACCGACGCGGAAAAACTCATCTATTTATCCATCTGGTTTGTTGTTGCCAGCGTTATTCCGTTGGTGACTTATTTTTATCCGGGTGTTGGCGATCTGGCCTCTGTATACGGGCTGTCGTCCTTTGCAGGGTTAAGCGGGTTCGTGTTTCTCGGGGCTTACGTGTTTGATCGAATACAGACGCAGCAAGCGCCCACCGTGCTTGTTGATGCCGCAGGATTTCTGATTTGTGCGGTGTGCACAGCGTTGGCCACGTATGGGTTGTCGTTGCGCGACGGCGTGCCCAATCAACTGTTTTTCTCTTACCTTTCGCCTTTTGTCGTGGTCGGCTCTATTTTCGGCTTTCGCCTGTTTGTTGAACTAGGCGCGCGCCTGGCCCGACATGCCAAGGTCTTGAATGTTCTGGCGGGCTCAACCCTGGGTGTGTACTGCTTGCATATCTTTGTGATGAATAGACTGAGCATCGTCTATGGGCCTTTGATCGAAGGGCATTCGATGCTCTGGATAATTCCCGCGCTGGTCTTCTCTCTCTTCCTCATCACACTTGTGCCGATATTCATTGCGCGGCTGTTCACGCCCTTGAGGCATATTATTTAAGATTCTCAGCGCGAATGCGGCCCCCGCGCGGTTATGCGCAGCGGAGGTTGAAAGGCATTACTGATGGGTCAGCAGAACAGCGTGGCAACCGACAACAGGCAGATGATTTGAACAACCATCTGGCAGCGTATTTCACCATTTGTTGTCGTCATATTCATTTGTCCGGCGTACATAGCGGCTACCTCTTGGTCGGCAATACTGCCGTGAGCGGTGCGCAAAACGCGCCACCGCTCAATGGAGTATAGGTCTGGAACAGGATTCTTCACGGTCCCGTCGTTTTGGCGCGATTCAGCACGCTTTCCCCGGCGCCCACCGGTAAACGATACACGTCAATCAATCCCACGAGCCCAAGCAGCGCCACGCCCACGAAGGCCACCCGAAAGTCCCCGACGGCCGCGTGCACGGCGTGCCCTTGCACGGCCATCGACGCCCGTAGCAACAGCGCCGCCATGGAAACCCCCAGACCCATCGCTAGCTGGAACGCCATGCTGAACAGCGCCGACGCCTCGCTCATCCGCGCCTTGGGGACGTCGGCGAAGCCGATCGAGTTGTAGCAAGTAAACTGCATCGACCGTGACAGCCCACCCACGAACAGCACGGCCGCCATCAGCGGCAACGGCGTTTGCACCGTGAACAAGGCGCAGGCGGCAACCAATGCGACGCCAATGGCGCCATTGACCAGCAGCACCGGGCGAAACCCGAAGCGTTGCATGATTGGCGTCGTGAAGGGTTTCATTGCCAGGTTGCCGGCAAACACCGCCAGCACCAGCAAGCCGGCATCCACCGGAGAAAGGCCGAAACCCACTTGAAACAACAAGGGCAGCAGAAAGGGCAGGGCGCTGATGGCGAGACGGAACAGCGACCCGCCAAGAATACTCACGCGAAAGGTGCCGATGGACAGTGCCTGAAGCGGTAATAACGGTTCAGCATGCTGGCGGCAATGACGCACGGCCCATGCTGCGAGCAACGTGCCCGTGGCCACCAGTACAAAACCCGGGATCAGCGTTTCGCTGGTTTGGTTGCCCAGCCATTCCAGCCCGCCAAGCACTGCCACACACGCACCGGCCAGCAGCACAAAGCCTTTGGCGTCGAACCGCCGTACGCTGGCCTCGCGCCCCTTGGGGACCAGCCACAAGGCGGCAACCAGGGCCAGTATCCCCAGAGGCAGATTCACGTAAAAAATCCACGGCCACGTTGCGTGGGTCACGATCAAACCACCCACCACCGGCCCTAGAATCGGCGCGACCAGCCCAGGCCAGGTGATCACCGCAATCATGTTCACCAAGTCTTTTTTGTCGGTATTGCGCAGCACCGCCAGGCGCCCCACCGGCACCATCAGCGCACCGCCCACGCCTTGCAGCACGCGGGCGATCACGAACATCTCAAGGCTCTGGCTCAACCCGCAAAGCAGCGAAGCCAGGGTGAAGATGATGATCGCAGCGGCGAACACCCGACGTGCGCCAAAGCGGTCGGCGATCCAACTGGACAGCGGGATGAAGATCGCCACGGCAAGAATGTACGCGGTGATGCCGATATTCATGTCGACCGCCGTGACCCCGAACGCCGACGCCATGGTGGGCAAGGCGGTGGCGATGACGGTGGCATCGAGGTTCTCCATGAAAAAGGTCACGGCGACCACCAGGGCGATCAAACGGGTCTGTACGCTTGAAACAGGTGTAACGGATGAAGTCACCGGCGTTGGCCTTTTTCAGTGAAGGTCGATCGCACTCGACAATACCGGGTCAGCCCTGGGCCCGCACGCTCGAATTACCGCGTCTGCGTCACCTTCTTCAAATACCGCGGCTGATCCGGATTGCGCCCGCGCGCCTCAGCCAGCTGCGCTGCGCTCAGATAGAACCCTTGAATCATCGTGAAGGGCTCCAGTAGCGCATGTGCGGTCGGCACGCTGGGCAACAGGCCTTCGCAAACCGTACCGCGCGGCGCCACCACCAACACGCGGGCACCGCGGGCGCGCATTTCCGCGGCAAAAGCCAGGGTGCCCGGTTGCTCCGGGCCGCTGGGCGCGAAGACCAGCACCGGGTAGCCCTCTTCGATGATCTCCATCGGGCCATGGCGCACTTCCGCGCTGGAAAAAGCTTCAGCCTGGATGCCGGAAGTTTCCTTGAGTTTCAGCGCAGCCTCCTGGGCTATCGGCAACGCCGCGCCGCGACCGATCACAATCATTTTGTCGGCGTTTGTGAGCATGCCAAGCAGTGGCGACCAGTCCTCGGCAGCAGCGTTATGCAGGTGGCCCGGC
This sequence comes from Pseudomonas sp. R9.37, assembly GCF_963878885.1. Taxonomy (NCBI): domain Bacteria; kingdom Pseudomonadati; phylum Pseudomonadota; class Gammaproteobacteria; order Pseudomonadales; family Pseudomonadaceae; genus Pseudomonas; species Pseudomonas sp. R9.37. The sequence goes on from NZ_CAWNZA010000022.1 coordinate 751,740, forward strand.
AAGTGTTGCAGAGCCTCGCTCAGCCCGGTGTCGATGGCCAGCGCATCTGCCAGGCTGGCGACCGCCAGGGCGCCGGCCATTAACATCGCCACGTAGCTTTTGGTGGCGGCCACACTCTGTTCCAGGCCGGCAGGCAGCAGGATTTCATGCTCGCTCATGGCCGCCAGCGGTGAGCCGGCGGTGTTGACCAGCGCCACCGAATGCGCGCCGCGCTGATGCAGGTAATGCACGCTGTCAATCAGGTCGGGGCTTTTGCCGGACTGGGAAAATGCCGCGACCCAGCTGTTCTTCAAGCGCAGCGGCGGTTGTTGCAAGCTGACCAGTGACAGGGGAATCGACACGCTGGGGATGCCGACCTGACTCATCAGTGCATAGCTGAAATACGCGGCGGCATGGTCGGAGCTGCCGCGCGCGACGGTGATCATCAACTCGGGCAGCGTCTGCGCCCATTGCCGGGTCAGCGCATGGATCGCGCTGTCATCCTCGAGCATGCGCTGCACGATCGCCGGGGTGGACAAGGTCTCACTCAACATCAATGACATGATTAAACTCCTGGCGCGTCGAGGGTCTTGCCGGCCGCGATCAGTTGCTGCGCAAGGGCGTTCAGCCCGGCGGCGTCCATCGCCATGCTCAAGGCGCCCCACAGTGGCGCATCGTGGGCGAAGTGCGCA
>NZ_CAWNZA010000023.1:0-3936 GCF_963878885.1 Pseudomonas sp. R9.37
CAAATTGCTTGGGTGTTATATGGTCAAGCCTCACGGGCAATTAGTATTGGTTAGCTCAACGCCTCACAGCGCTTACACACCCAACCTATCAACGTCGTAGTCTTCGACGGCCCTTCAGGGAACTCAAGGTTCCAGTGAGATCTCATCTTGAGGCTAGTTTCCCGCTTAGATGCTTTCAGCGGTTATCTATTCCGAACATAGCTACCCGGCAATGCCACTGGCGTGACAACCGGAACACCAGAGGTTCGTCCACTCCGGTCCTCTCGTACTAGGAGCAGCCCCTCTCAAATCTCAAACGTCCACGGCAGATAGGGACCGAACTGTCTCACGACGTTCTAAACCCAGCTCGCGTACCACTTTAAATGGCGAACAGCCATACCCTTGGGACCGGCTTCAGCCCCAGGATGTGATGAGCCGACATCGAGGTGCCAAACACCGCCGTCGATATGAACTCTTGGGCGGTATCAGCCTGTTATCCCCGGAGTACCTTTTATCCGTTGAGCGATGGCCCTTCCATACAGAACCACCGGATCACTAAGACCTACTTTCGTACCTGCTCGACGTGTCTGTCTCGCAGTCAAGCGCGCTTTTGCCTTTATACTCTACGACCGATTTCCGACCGGTCTGAGCGCACCTTCGTACTCCTCCGTTACTCTTTAGGAGGAGACCGCCCCAGTCAAACTACCCACCATACACTGTCCTCGATCCGGATAACGGACCTGAGTTAGAACCTCAAAGTTGCCAGGGTGGTATTTCAAGGTTGGCTCCACGCAGACTGGCGTCCACGCTTCAAAGCCTCCCACCTATCCTACACAAGCAAATTCAAAGTCCAGTGCAAAGCTATAGTAAAGGTTCACGGGGTCTTTCCGTCTAGCCGCGGATACACTGCATCTTCACAGCGATTTCAATTTCACTGAGTCTCGGGTGGAGACAGCGCCGCCATCGTTACGCCATTCGTGCAGGTCGGAACTTACCCGACAAGGAATTTCGCTACCTTAGGACCGTTATAGTTACGGCCGCCGTTTACCGGGGCTTCGATCAAGAGCTTCGCGTTAGCTAACCCCATCAATTAACCTTCCGGCACCGGGCAGGCGTCACACCCTATACGTCCACTTTCGTGTTTGCAGAGTGCTGTGTTTTTAATAAACAGTCGCAGCGGCCTGGTATCTTCGACCGGCATGAGCTTACGGAGCAAGTCCTTCACCCTCACCGGCGCACCTTCTCCCGAAGTTACGGTGCCATTTTGCCTAGTTCCTTCACCCGAGTTCTCTCAAGCGCCTTGGTATTCTCTACCCAACCACCTGTGTCGGTTTGGGGTACGGTTCCTGGTTACCTGAAGCTTAGAAGCTTTTCTTGGAAGCATGGCATCAACCACTTCGTTAACTAAAAGTTAACTCGTCATCAGCTCTCGGCCTTAGAATCCCGGATTTACCTAAGATTCCAGCCTACCACCTTAAACTTGGACAACCAACGCCAAGCTGGCCTAGCCTTCTCCGTCCCTCCATCGCAATAACCAGAAGTACAGGAATATTAACCTGTTTTCCATCGACTACGCTTTTCAGCCTCGCCTTAGGGACCGACTAACCCTGCGTCGATTAACGTTGCGCAGGAAACCTTGGTCTTTCGGCGTGGGTGTTTTTCACACCCATTGTCGTTACTCATGTCAGCATTCGCACTTCTGATACCTCCAGCAAGCTTCTCAACTCACCTTCACAGGCTTACAGAACGCTCCTCTACCGCATCACTTACGTGATACCCGTAGCTTCGGTGTATGGTTTGAGCCCCGTTACATCTTCCGCGCAGGCCGACTCGACTAGTGAGCTATTACGCTTTCTTTAAAGGGTGGCTGCTTCTAAGCCAACCTCCTAGCTGTCTAAGCCTTCCCACATCGTTTCCCACTTAACCATAACTTTGGGACCTTAGCTGACGGTCTGGGTTGTTTCCCTTTTCACGACGGACGTTAGCACCCGCCGTGTGTCTCCCATGCTCGGCACTTGTAGGTATTCGGAGTTTGCATCGGTTTGGTAAGTCGGGATGACCCCCTAGCCGAAACAGTGCTCTACCCCCTACAGTGATACATGAGGCGCTACCTAAATAGCTTTCGAGGAGAACCAGCTATCTCCGAGCTTGATTAGCCTTTCACTCCGATCCACAGGTCATCCGCTAACTTTTCAACGGTAGTCGGTTCGGTCCTCCAGTTAGTGTTACCCAACCTTCAACCTGCCCATGGATAGATCGCCCGGTTTCGGGTCTATTCCCAGCGACTAGACGCCCTATTAAGACTCGCTTTCGCTACGCCTCCCCTATTCGGTTAAGCTCGCCACTGAAAATAAGTCGCTGACCCATTATACAAAAGGTACGCAGTCACAGAACAAAGTCTGCTCCCACTGCTTGTACGCATACGGTTTCAGGATCTATTTCACTCCCCTCTCCGGGGTTCTTTTCGCCTTTCCCTCACGGTACTAGTTCACTATCGGTCAGTCAGTAGTATTTAGCCTTGGAGGATGGTCCCCCCATATTCAGACAAAGTTTCTCGTGCTCCGTCCTACTCGATTTCATGACTAAGAGATTTTCGCGTACAGGGCTATCACCCACTATGGCCGCACTTTCCAGAGCGTTCCGCTAATCTCAAAGCCACTTAAGGGCTAGTCCCCGTTCGCTCGCCACTACTAAGGGAATCTCGGTTGATTTCTTTTCCTCAGGGTACTTAGATGTTTCAGTTCCCCTGGTTCGCCCCTTACACCTATGTATTCAGTGTAAGGTAACCATCTTATGATGGCTGGGTTCCCCCATTCAGACATCTCCGGATCAAAGTCTGTTTGCCGACTCCCCGAAGCTTTTCGCAGGCTACCACGTCTTTCATCGCCTCTGACTGCCAAGGCATCCACCGTATGCGCTTCTTCACTTGACCATATAACCCCAAGCAATCTGGTTATACTGTGAAGACAACATTCGCCGAAAATTCGATAATACTCAATTACGAGTAACTCACAAATTTTACCTTAGCCTGATCCGTTACCAGTGAAAGTAACGTTCAGTCTATCTTTCTATCACATACCCAAATTTTTAAAGAACGATCTAATCAAAGACTAGAAATCAACATTCACCATCACCTTGATGGAATGCTCATTTCTAAGCTTTCAAAACTTTCAGAAGCAGTAGTGGTGGAGCCAAACGGGATCGAACCGTTGACCTCCTGCGTGCAAGGCAGGCGCTCTCCCAGCTGAGCTATGGCCCCGTATTTCTACAGGCGTTTCCCACACAAAATTGGTGGGTCTGGGCAGATTCGAACTGCCGACCTCACCCTTATCAGGGGTGCGCTCTAACCAACTGAGCTACAGACCCAATTTCGGGCTGCTTCTTTATCGTCTTCTTCAATGAATCAAGCAATTCGTGTGGGAACTTATGGAGCAGCTGATGTCGTCGATTAAGGAGGTGATCCAGCCGCAGGTTCCCCTACGGCTACCTTGTTACGACTTCACCCCAGTCATGAATCACACCGTGGTAACCGTCCTCCCGAAGGTTAGACTAGCTACTTCTGGTGCAACCCACTCCCATGGTGTGACGGGCGGTGTGTACAAGGCCCGGGAACGTATTCACCGCGACATTCTGATTCGCGATTACTAGCGATTCCGACTTCACGCAGTCGAGTTGCAGACTGCGATCCGGACTACGATCGGTTTTGTGGGATTAGCTCCACCTCGCGGCTTGGCAACCCTCTGTACCGACCATTGTAGCACGTGTGTAGCCCAGGCCGTAAGGGCCATGATGACTTGACGTCATCCCCACCTTCCTCCGGTTTGTCACCGGCAGTCTCCTTAGAGTGCCCACCATTACGTGCTGGTAACTAAGGACAAGGGTTGCGCTCGTTACGGGACTTAACCCAACATCTCACGACACGAGCTGACGACAGCCATGCAGCACCTGTCTCAATGT
>NZ_CAWNZA010000023.1:4031-5306 GCF_963878885.1 Pseudomonas sp. R9.37
TGGCTCCCGAAGGCACCAATCTATCTCTAGAAAGTTCATTGGATGTCAAGGCCTGGTAAGGTTCTTCGCGTTGCTTCGAATTAAACCACATGCTCCACCGCTTGTGCGGGCCCCCGTCAATTCATTTGAGTTTTAACCTTGCGGCCGTACTCCCCAGGCGGTCAACTTAATGCGTTAGCTGCGCCACTAAAAGCTCAAGGCTTCCAACGGCTAGTTGACATCGTTTACGGCGTGGACTACCAGGGTATCTAATCCTGTTTGCTCCCCACGCTTTCGCACCTCAGTGTCAGTATTAGTCCAGGTGGTCGCCTTCGCCACTGGTGTTCCTTCCTATATCTACGCATTTCACCGCTACACAGGAAATTCCACCACCCTCTACCATACTCTAGTCAGTCAGTTTTGAATGCAGTTCCCAGGTTGAGCCCGGGGATTTCACATCCAACTTAACAAACCACCTACGCGCGCTTTACGCCCAGTAATTCCGATTAACGCTTGCACCCTCTGTATTACCGCGGCTGCTGGCACAGAGTTAGCCGGTGCTTATTCTGTCGGTAACGTCAAAACACTAACGTATTAGGTTAATGCCCTTCCTCCCAACTTAAAGTGCTTTACAATCCGAAGACCTTCTTCACACACGCGGCATGGCTGGATCAGGCTTTCGCCCATTGTCCAATATTCCCCACTGCTGCCTCCCGTAGGAGTCTGGACCGTGTCTCAGTTCCAGTGTGACTGATCATCCTCTCAGACCAGTTACGGATCGTCGCCTTGGTGAGCCATTACCTCACCAACTAGCTAATCCGACCTAGGCTCATCTGATAGCGCAAGGCCCGAAGGTCCCCTGCTTTCTCCCGTAGGACGTATGCGGTATTAGCGTCCGTTTCCGAACGTTATCCCCCACTACCAGGCAGATTCCTAGGCATTACTCACCCGTCCGCCGCTCTCAAGAGAAGCAAGCTTCTCTCTACCGCTCGACTTGCATGTGTTAGGCCTGCCGCCAGCGTTCAATCTGAGCCATGATCAAACTCTTCAGTTCAAACATCTTTGGGTTTTTAAGAAACCCTAAACTTGGCTCAGCAATCGTTGGTTACATCTTTGATTTCTCGCGGAGTAACTTGTGATGCTGATAATCTTGTTGACTATCAGTCTGACTCCACAAGCACCCACACGAATTGCTTGATTCAGTTGTTAAAGAGCGGTTGGTTAAGATCTTTCGTCTCAACCGAGGCGCGCATTCTACAGCAGCCTCATTTGCTGTCAAGTGATTATTTTCAGAAG
>NZ_CAWNZA010000024.1:0-1755 GCF_963878885.1 Pseudomonas sp. R9.37
TATCGATCGAGTCGGTGATCGTGGTGGTGGCTGGCGCTGGGTTGGTCGCCAGGTTCTCGAAGTTACCACCGGTGGCGCTGGTGATCGTCGTGTTGACGGTCGAACCGTTGTTGTAGACGTCGTTAGCTGGGGTTTCGAAAACCACCGAGCCGGCAGATTTACCCGCTTCGATAACGATGGTCTGGCCATTGCTCAGCGTCACGGTGACCGGAGTTTGCGCCGGATTGGTCAGCGTGGCGGTGTAAGTGATGTTGCCGCCCTCAACAACCGAGTTATCGGCAGTCAGGGTAACGGTAGTGGTGTCGATCGAGTCGGTGATGGTGGTCACCGCTGGAGCTGGGTTGGTCGCCAGGTTTTCGAAGTTACCGCCGGTGGCGTTGGTGATCGTCGTGTTAACGGTCGAACCGTTGTTGTAGACGTCGTTGGCCGGAGTTTCGAAAACTACAGTGCCGCTGGACTTGCCCGCTTCGATATTGATCGTCTGGCCGTTGCTCAAGGTAACCGTCACAGCAGTTTGTGCTGGATTGGTCAGCGTGGCGGTGTAAGTGATATTGCCGCCTTCAACGACCGATGGATCCGCCGTCAAAGTGACGGTAGTGGTATCGATCGAGTCGGTGATGGTAGTGGTTGCTGGCGCTGGGTTGGTTGCCAGGTTCTCAAAGTTACCGCCAGTTGCACCGGTAATAGTGGTGCTGACAGTCGAACCATTGTTGTAAACGTCGTTAGCTGGAGTTTCGAAAACTACAGTTCCGCTGGACTTGCCCGCTTCGATGTTGATCGTCTGGCCGTTGCTCAAAGTGACGGTCACGGCGGTTTGCGCCGGATTGGTCAGCGTCGCGGTGTAGGTGATGTTGCCGCCTTCAACGACCGATGGATCCGCCGTCAGGGTAACGGTAGTGGTGTCGATCGAATCAGTGATCGTGGTGACGGCTGGGGCAGTACCTGGAACCAAGTTCTCAAAGTTACCGCCAGTTGCATTGGTAATAGTGGTGCTGACAGTCGAACCATTGCTGTAAACGTCGTTAGCCGGCGTTTCAAACACCACCGAGCCCGCAGATTTACCCGCTTCGATAACGATGGTCTGGCCATTGCTCAGCGTCACGGTGACCGGAGTTTGCGCCGGGTTGGTCAACGTGGCGGTGTAAGTGATATTGCCGCCCTCAACAACCGAGTTATCGGCAGTCAGGGTAACGGTAGTGGTATCAATCGAGTCGGTGATCGTGGTGACCGCAGGTGTAGTGCTCGGCACCAGGTTCTCGAAGTTACCGCCAGTGGCGTTGGTGATCGTCGTGTTAACGGTCGAACCGTTGTTGTAGACATCATTAGCCGGCGTTTCAAACACCACCGAGCCCGCAGATTTACCCGCTTCGATAACGATGGTCTGGCCATTGCTCAGCGTCACGGTTACCGGAGTTTGCGCCGGGTTGGTCAGCGTGGCGGTGTAAGTGATGTTGCCGCCTTCAACGACCGAGTTATCAGCAGTCAGAGTGACGGTAGTGGTATCAATCGAGTCGGTGATCGTGGTGACCGCAGGTGTAGTGCTCGGCACCAGGTTCTCGAAGTTACCGCCAGTGGCGTTGGTGATCGTCGTGTTAACGGTCGAACCGTTGTTGTAGACATCATTAGCCGGCGTTTCAAACACCACCGAGCCCGCAGATTTACCCGCTTCGATAACGATGGTCTGGCCATTGCTCAGCGTTACGGTGACCGGAGTTTGCGCCGGGTTGGTCAACGTGGCGGTGTAAGTAATGTTGC
>NZ_CAWNZA010000025.1:0-744 GCF_963878885.1 Pseudomonas sp. R9.37
CCTTACGGCGGGTCACTTTGGAAAAGCCCCAAAGTAACCAAAGGGCTCTTGCCCCACCACTCGGCACCTCGCTCACGCTTCGGTGTGCCCTCACTCCGGCTTGAATCCGTGGGCCGCCGTGACGGGCTATCCATGGCCCAACACGGCTAACCCGGCGTCCTGCCGGGTTACCCACGGATTCAAGCCTGCGTTCGGCCAGCGTGGTTTAACGGGGCGCCTAAGATCAAAGTCAAAAACAGATCAAGATCAAAAGCAGAGCACGGCGGCCTGGTAGCCGACCTGAGTGGTTAGATCAAAAGCGAAGGCGAGGCGGCCTGACAGCCGACCTGATGTTGGATGCTGAACTCAATCGAATGTGGGAGCTGGCTTGCCTGCGATGGCATCGACTGGGTTTGCCTGATAGACCGAGGTGCCTGCATCGCAGGCAAGCCAGCTCCCACAAAAAAGCAAAGCACTGCGGTACTGGCGGCTGAACTCGGTCAACTTGTGGGAGCGGGCTTGCTCGCGAAGGCGGTGGGTCAGTGACACATGAGCTGACTGAAACACCGCATTCGCGAGCAAGCCCGCTCCCACATTTGGATCTCTGTGCATCAGATAGAGATGTGTTGCTGTGCTTCTGCCCTGCTTTTGCTTCAACCACTCAGGTCGGCTACTAGGCCGCCGTGCTCTGCTTTTGATCTTGATCTGACAGGCCCCGTCAACCACGCTGGCCGAACGCAGGCTTGAATCCGTGGGTAACCCGGC
>NZ_CAWNZA010000026.1:0-639 GCF_963878885.1 Pseudomonas sp. R9.37
GCCGGGTTACCCACGGATTCAAGCCTGCGTTCGGCCAGCGTGGTTTAACGGGGCGCCTAAGATCAAAGTCAAAAGCAGATCAAGATCAAAAGCAGAGCACGGCGGCCTAGTAGCCGACCTGAGTGGTAGAAGCAAAAGCAAAGCCGAGGCGGCCTGACAGCCGACCTGATCTTGGAGGCTGAACTCAATCAAAGGTGGGAGCTGGCTTGCCTGCGATGGCATCTACTGGGTGTGCCTGATAGACCGAGTTGCCTGCATCGCAGGCAAGCCAGCTCCCACAGAAAAGCCAAGCAGTGCGGTGCTGAAGGCTGAACGCGGTCAACTTGTGGGAGCGGGCTTGCTCGCGAAGGCGGTGGGTCAGTGACACATGAGTTGACTGACACACCGCATTCGCGGGCAAGCCCGCTCCCACATTTGGATCGCAGTGCATCAGATAGAAATGTGCTGCTGTGCTGTTGCCCTGCTTTTGCTTCAACCACTCAGGTCGGCTACTAGGCCGCCGTGCTCTGTTCTTGATCTTGCTTTTGACTTTGATCTGACAGGCCCCGTCAACCACGCTGGCCGAACGCAGGCTTGAATCCGTGGGTAACCCGGCAGGACGCCGGGTTAGCCGTGTTGGGCCATGGATGGCCCGTCACG
>NZ_CAWNZA010000027.1:0-586 GCF_963878885.1 Pseudomonas sp. R9.37
ATTCCCGCGTTGCGCCGCCAGGAAGTACGACAAGAATCAACCGGCCGACGCTGTCCCACTGATACTGGGTCAGCGCCCCATGCTCATCCTCACGCGCAACCTGTCGCCCAACATCGTCATAGCGATACCGCTTAACCCCGCCATTCGGCAGTTGCTCTTCAACAAGCTGTCCACGCTCATTCCAGACCAGCCGATGACAACCGTTATCCGGATACCAAACCCCAATCAGTTGCCCGTGTTTGTTGTAGGTGTAATCCGTAACGTTGCCGTCAGGATCTGTCTGACGCGTAACGTCGCCCTGTTCATTGCGCTCATACTTCCAAACCGCTTCACCGCGCCGCACAACCCGTACGAACCCGTTATCGTGCTCGTAGGACGTCGGCTCATCCTCCCCCGGAAACAACGCCACCAAACGCCCAGCGTCGTCGTACTGATACGCCGTCACCGCGCCCAGCGGATCCTGCTCAACCGTCAGCCGGCCCTTGTCGTCGTAGGATTTGAAGTGCTCAGCGCCATCCGGATCAACCCGCTGCACCAGCCGCGCGCGCTGGTCATGGACATACACTTCCTGACTGCCATCAGCGTT
>NZ_CAWNZA010000028.1:0-576 GCF_963878885.1 Pseudomonas sp. R9.37
AAGCCTGCGTTCGGCCAGCGTGGTTGACGGGGCCTGTCAGATCAAAGTCAAAAGCAAGATCAAGAGCAGAGCACGGCGGCCTGGTAGCCGACCTGAGTGGTTGAAGCAAAAGCAGGGCAGAAGCACACCAGCACAGCAACACACTTCTATCTGATGCACAGAGTTCTAAATGTGGGAGCGGGCTTGCTCGCGAAGGCGGTGTGTCAGCTACACATGAGTTGACTGATACACCGCCTTCGCGAGCAAGCCCGCTCCCACAAGTTGACCGAGTTCAGCCGCCAGCACTGCACCGCACTGCTTTTGCTTTTCTGTGGGAGCTGGCTTGCCTGCGATGCAGACAACTCGGTCCATCAGGCACACCCAGTCGATGCCATCGCAGGCAAGCCAGCTCCCACCTTTGATTGAGTTCAGCCTTCAAGATCAGGTCGGCTGTCAGGCCGCCTCGCTTGCGCTTTTGATCTAACCACTCAGGTCGGCTACCAGGCCGCCGTGCTCTGCTTTTGATCTTGATCTGCTTTTGACTTTGATCTTAGGCGCCCCGTTAAACCACGCTGGCCGAACGCAGGCTTGAATCCG
>NZ_CAWNZA010000029.1:0-475 GCF_963878885.1 Pseudomonas sp. R9.37
GCACGGCGGCCTGGTAGCCGACCTGAGTGGTTAGATCAAAAGCGGACGCGAGGCGGCCTGACAGCCGACCTGATCTTGGAAGCTGAACTCAATCAAATGTGGGAGCTGGCTTGCCTGCGATGGCATCGACTGGTTGTGCCTGATAGACCGAGTTGTCTGCATCGCAGGCAAGCCAGCTCCTACAGAAAAGCCAAGCAGTGCGGTGGTGGAGGCTGAACTCGGTCAACTTGTGGGAGCGGGCTTGCTCGCGAAGGCGGTGTGTCAGCTACACATGAGCTAACTGACCCACCGCCTTCGCGAGCAAGCCCGCTCCCACATTTGGATCTCTGTGCATCAGATAGAAGTGTGTTGCTGTGCTCTTGATCCGCTTTTGCTTCAACCACTCAGGTCGGCTACTAGGCCGCCGTGCTTTTGCTTTTGATCTTGCTTTTGATCTGACAGGCCCCGTCAACCACGCTGGCCGAACGCAGGCTTG
>NZ_CAWNZA010000030.1:0-404 GCF_963878885.1 Pseudomonas sp. R9.37
GTCTATAATTCGCCCCACTTCCGGCGCAGTCGAAACGGAAAACTCCTTGGTAAACAAAGAGTTACGCAGAATTCGACAGCGAGTTGCTTCAGTTCATCGAAGCCCAGAAGGAGTTGGTAGAGCAGTGTTGTTTGGCTCTATTAACGTTTCGATCTTCTCGGTCGAAAGCGGAGAAAAAGAGGTGTTGACAGCAGCGTGTAACGCTGTAGAATTCGCCTCCCGCTAACGAGAGATCGGAAGCGCAAGTGGTTGAAGTTGTTGAAGAAATCTTCGAAAACTTCTGAAAATAATCACTTGACAGCAAATGAGGCTGCTGTAGAATGCGCGCCTCGGTTGAGACGAAAGATCTTAACCAACCGCTCTTTAACAACTGAATCAAGCAATTCGTGTGGGTGCTTGTGGAG
>NZ_CAWNZA010000031.1:0-358 GCF_963878885.1 Pseudomonas sp. R9.37
TACTCTCACATGGGGAAACCCCACACTACCATCGGCGATGCATCGTTTCACTGCTGAGTTCGGGATGGGATCAGGTGGTTCCAATGCTCTATGGTCGTCAAGAAATTCGGGTACTGAGTCGTGACCAGATGGCCTCGCTTCAGCAAATTGGGTATGTGACAGCTTTCGGTGTTTTGTGAGATTCGAACTTTCGGTTCATTTCGTCTTCACACACCGCAATCTGGTCTCTTCGCTTTTCAGCGCAGAGCATGCAAATTGCTTGGGTGTTATATGGTCAAGCCTCACGGGCAATTAGTATTGGTTAGCTCAACGCCTCACAGCGCTTACACACCCAACCTATCAACGTCGTAGTCTTCGA